>NZ_JADNHZ010000010.1 GCF_015554145.1 Collinsella aerofaciens
CCTCAAGAAGGAGTAACATCGGAGCTTGCAGCGACGGACCTCAGGACACTCTTACACCACGTCTGCGCGCGCCACCTTGAAACTTCCTAATCACCGTCAGCTAGCGCCAAATTGGAAGTCGATGGTCACTCATTAACGTACAGTTCTTATAACTTTGTTCATTATTTTCCGCACCTAAAATGATACGCCGTTTGTGACAGTACTCACAAACGGCGTTTTTTGACCACTGGCGTGTCTGGCAGGCGGCAAGCACCGCCCGAATCCGCATTTTGAACGCGCCCGAATCGGTTCTGGAGCCGGTTTTCGCGCTCTTACTCGTCTTTGGGCGAGGGATGCTTGCAGACCACACTCATGTAGATCATGCCCAGCACCGCGGCGGTAACGGATCCGGCAAGAATGGCGGCCTTGGCAGCCAAGACCTCAAACTGGGCCGTCGGGAAGGCGAGGCCGCTGATGAGGATCGACATGGTAAAGCCGATACCGCCCAGAATGCCCACACCGGCGATCATGTGCCAGTTGACGTTGTGCGGCAACTCGGAAATCTTGAGTTTAACCAGGGCAAACGTCATGCCAAAGATACCGATCGGCTTGCCCAGCAGCATGCCAAAGTACACGCCGAGCGTCACCGGGTCGGTGAGCAGCGTGCTCATGTCCACGCCCACTAGGCGAACCTGCGCGTTCACGAACGCAAAGATCGGCAGGATCACAAAGTTGACCGGCGTGGAGATCAGACGCTCCATGCGGATGAGCGGCGGGGTGACGCGGTGCATGACGCGCTCGACCCTGGTGGTCGAGACGGTAAAGTCGTGCTGGCCCAGGATGTGCGCCTCGTCGTCGTAGCGGTCATCGAGCAACGGCAGACACTCGCCCAGCCAATCGGTAAGGCTGTCGAGCTTAACACCGCACTTGGCCGGGATGGTAAAGGCCAAGATGACGCCAGCAAGCGTGGCATGCACGCCGCTCTTGAACATGCAGAACCACAGCAGCAGGCCCAGCACCGAGTACGGGGCGAGGCGGTAGTGCTGCGTCTTGTTGAGCCACACGAGCGCGCACGTCACGACCGCGGCGGCACCCAGCCAAAACGGGCTGGGGCTCTGACCGTAGAAGATGGCGATGGCGGCGATGGAGATGAGGTCGTCGGCGATGGCGAGCGTCGAGAAGAACACGCGCACGCCGTTGGGCACGCGATTGCCCAAAAGCGACAGCACGCCCAGCGCAAAGGCAATATCGGTTGCCATGGGGATGGCCCAACCGTTGCGGGCGCCGGCATGGTTAAAGATCAGGTAGATGCAGGCGGGAACGACAACGCCGCCCACGGCCGCCAGCATGGGAAGCATGGCCTGACGCGGATTCTTGAGCTCACCGACCGTCATCTCGTACTTAAGCTCGATGCCCACCAACAAAAAGAAAATCGCCATGAGGAAATCGTTGACGAAAAGCTCAACGGTGAGACCAGCCGTAAGGTTGCCCAGGCCCACATACAGCGGGGTCTCCAAAAAGTGATGGATGGCCTCGTAGGCATCGGTGTTGGCGCAGATAACGGCGGCGATAGCGGCGAAGACCATGACGGCGGCGGAAATCGTGCCGTTCTCGGCGATGCGCTCCCAGATGTCGTGACGTTCAAAGCGCTTGCGCTCACGGACGTTGAACAGCTGCTCGGTTGCTGCCATGGGCGGCTCCTTTCACGGGAAAGCTCCCGTCTTAAAAAAGCACGGCCCGCCCAAGTGGCGGCGCCGCGCTCTAACGTTTTACGCTTGCATCTAGCCTACCCTGCACGACAAGCACGCAGGCGTGGCCGAAAAGCGGAACCACAGGTTGAACATTATTTGCTCAACGGCACGGGCACGCCTGTCCAAGAGACGACGCGGCACCGTGCACAAAAAACGACCGGAGCGCGGGACGTCCGCGATCCGGTCGTGGCGTTTGGTCAACTAAACCTAGCAGGCGGCCATGATGGGGGCAGCGACCTGCTTCTTACGGGAGAGGACGCCCGGCATCCAGACGCCGTCGTGCTCGTCGGCAATGCCCAGGCCCTTCTGAGCAGCCTCGGTCTCGCCCTCGAGCAGGACCTGCGAACCCTCCTCCATGATGTCGGTGATGCACAGGACAATGCCGTCAGCACCCTTCTCGGCGGCGTAGGAGCGCATGGCCTCGCGGATCTCGTCGATCATGCCGAGTGCGCGGGTCTTGTCGACGGTCTCGTACTGGCCGATGAGCAGCTTCTTGCCAGCGGGCTCGAACATCTTGATGTCGTTGCCGACCATCTCGGCTGCAATGAAGGAGCCGGACGGACGGGTGAGGAAGACCTCCATGCCAAACTTGACCGGGTCGACGCCCACCTGCTCGCCGAGCTTGGCGGCGACGACGCGGTCGACATCGGTGGTGGTGGGGCTCTTGAGCATGAGCGTGTCGGTCATCATGGCCGAGAGCAGCAGCTTGGCCTGTACATCGGAGAGCTCAACGCCGAGCACGCCGGCGAGCTTGGTGACGATGGTGCAGCTGGAGCCCCAGGGCAGGCAGATGTAGTGCAGCGGGCCGGCGGTCTCGAAGTCGCCGATGCGGTGATGATCGACAACGCCAAAGACCGTGGCGTCCTTAAGGCCGGCGACAGACTGGGCAGACTCGTTGTGGTCGGTGAGGACGACGAGCTGACCGGCCTCGACGGAATCAATCACGCGGGGCTCGGCGATGCCGGTGTCGGCGAGCAGCTTGGCAGACTCTGCCGGAAGCTGACCAAGGGCGCAAGCCTCGTAGGTGTTGCCGGCATACTCAACCTGGTTGAGCAGCTGGGACAGGACGACGGCGCTCATGATGGCGTCGTTATCGGGGTTCTGGTGACCAAAGACAAGAACGTTTGCCATGGATATCCTCCACTTGAATATGTGTACTTGGACGTAGCTATGGTAGCACGCCGATGCCGAGCCTTCGCAGACGGAAGGGCCACGGCATATTTTGGGGCAGGCATGGGGGCCAAGGCTGTCCCTTTTGCACCATGTTGGTGCAAAGTAACCTGACCCCCTTGCACCAGCTATTTACCGGCGGCGCGCAGGGCTACGTAGGCGGCACCGATAATGCCGGCGTCGTTTCCGAGCGAGGCGACCTTAATGGGCGTCTCGCGCGAGGCAGAAAGCGCGTACTGCTTAAAGTGCTCGCGGACCTTGTCGAGGTAGACATCGGCCGAGGCGGATGCGCCGCCGCCGATGAGGAACATCTCGGGATCGACCACGTTGGCAATAAGCGCCAGGGCGCGACCGAGATAGTCGGCCATGGTATCGGCCGCGGCAAGCGCGAGCTTGTCGCCCTCGCGGCAGGCCTGGAACACGTCCTTGGAATCGGAGGGGCCGGTGAGCTCGATGGGCTCGACGCCCGCCTTCTTGCACTCGGCCAGGTAGTTGCTCACCACACCGGTGGCGCTGGAATACTGCTCTAGGTGACCATGGCCGCCACAGCCGCAGGTGCGCTCCTCGTCGGGATTCAGGCACATATGGCCGATCTCGCCGCCGGCACCCACAACGCCCGACACCACGTCGCCGTTGACGATAACGCCGCCGCCCACGCCGGTACCGATGGTGACCATCACCACGTTTTGCACGCCCTTGGCAGAACCGAGCCATGCCTCGCCCATGGCAGCGGCGTTGGCATCGTTCTCGTACTTAACGACCGCGTCGGGGCAGTGCTCCTGAATGGCGATCCTAAGCTCGGGCAGGTTAATAGCAATGTTGGCCTTGACCTTGGCATCGCCCGATGCCGGGATGGGGCACGGAACGGCCAGGCCAATGCCCGCCACAAAGGCGCGCGGAATCTGGGCCTTGGCGACCACTTGGTCGATAGCCTCGGTCACCGCGGCAAAGCCCGCAGCGTCAACGATGGGAGGCGTGGGAACACTGGCCTTGGCAAGCAGGTTACCATCCTCATCGAACAGGCCCTCCTTAACCGAAGTGCCGCCGACGTCTATGCCGATGTAGTACTGCTTAGGTTCCATGGGAGCCCACCTTTCTCGTTTAAACATTGCCTGTATGGTACCGCTCCCAAGGCAGAAACCTACCAAAAAGGGACAGGTTTGTTTTGGCAGGTTTTATCTGGGGAAACGCACATGCCCGCCCAACAGGTCGCGCAAGGCCTTCGCCGAATACAAAGGCGCCGGGAGGCGGAGGCTCCCGGCACCCGTGAAAGGGACTGAATTGTCTGGTGAACCGCACGGTCCGTCGCGGCGATAACGCCGGCTAGGCCTCACGTGCCTGCAGCAGCTTGTGGACCTCGATGAGCTCCGTGGCCATGACGCGCATGGTCTCGGTGCCGGCCATCTGGTCCTCGGCATGCAGCAGAATCAACGGGGCCTCGCCATTACGCTCGCCGTTGGCCTCCTTTTTAAGGAGCCCCATATGGACATCGTGGCCACCGTTGTAAGCCTCGTCGCCCTGCTTGATAAGCTCCTCGGCGGCGTCAAAATCGCCCTCCTTGGCCTTTTGCACGGCATTGATGTACATGCTCTTGGCGGTGCCGACGTAGCTGATGATCTCGAAGCAGGTCATCTGCAGCTCGTTCATATCCTCCATGTGCTGCACCTAGCCCATCACACTGACGCAGTGGTCGATGATGCCGGCGGCGTTCATGCGACCGTAATCGACCATGTTGATGACCTCGACCGGGAAACGACCGGCGGCCTCCTTCTCGAAATCGCCCTTGGTGTAGCCAATCTGCGGGCCGAGCAGCAGGATGTCGCACTCGTCCAGGTGATCGTGGGCCTCGTTCATGGGACGAGCCTCGACCTCGATGTCCAGACCGCGGTTCGCGACCTCGGACTGCATCTTCTGGACCAGCAGGCTCGTGGACATGCCGGCGTTGCAGCAAAGCATGATCTTCTTCATGGTTTTCTCCTTATAACTGCGCGGCGCGCAGACGACAACTGGTTTTATTCCTTGCGGCTATTGTGCCCACCCCCTGCGTCTTTACACAAGGAGAGAGCCGCGGGCATCGGCACCGCGTACCGGCGCCCGCAACGGTGAAAGGGAGAGCGACGTTTAAGCGTTCTGCTCGGCAAGGGCCTCCTGCTTGGCGATGGCCTTCTCGGAGATCCTCATAAAGGGCAGGTAGACAGCCATGCCGATGACAAGCTCGAGGGCCTGCCACACGCCAGCGCGCCAGTCGAAGCCCGTGGCAAGCAGGGCGTTGACGACGGGAGGCATGGTCCAAGGCACCTGGGCAATGCAGGGGCTAATGATGCCCGCGCAGGTCAGAGCATAGGTGATGCCGATGAACAGGTCGGGAAGAAGCACGAACGGAATCATGAGCGGCAGGTTGTACACGACGGGGTAACCGTAGATGACCGGCTCGTTGATGTTGAACAGGCCAGGAACGATAGCCATCTTGGCAACGGTCTTGGAAGCCTTGTTCTTGGAGAACAGGAAGGTGTCGAGCAGGAGCATGAGGGTGCAGCCCGAGCCGCCAATGAGGGCGAAGCTGTTGACGATCTGCATGTTCATGTAGTGATCGGGCTGGATGGTGCCGCCGGCGGCAAAGGTAGCCATGTTGTCGACGATGAGCATGGTCAGAATCGGCTCGACGGTAGCGCCAGAGATGGTGGACTGGTGAATACCGACGCAGAACAGCAGGTTCGCAAGGGTGTAGATGAGGATGACGGCCCACGGGCCGGCGTTCATGATGCTCTTGAGCGGGTTGGAGATGCACGTGGAGATGATGGTGCACAGATCGGTACCGGCAAACACGGCAAGCAGGGCCGCGGCAACAGCGAAGATCGAAAGGTTGAGCAGCATCGGGATCATGACGTTAAAGGAGTTGGAGACCGCGGGAGGCACGCCCTCGCCCAGCTTGACCTTAAGCTTCTCGACGCCGGAAATCTTGATGAAGAGCGTAACGGAGAGCAGGGCGATGATAATAGCCGCGAACAGGCCGTTGGTGCCGGTGTTGGCAGTCGAAAGGGCGCCAGTGACCTCGGCAGAGGTGATCTTGTCGGTGAGCAGCGGGCTCGTGGCGGCAAGCGTGGCGGTAATCTGCTGCGGCATCATGATAACGAAAGCGGAGATGGCGACGACCACGCAGGCAAGCGGGTTATCGAAGCGCTCGTTCTTAGCGAGGCTGTAGCCGATCAATCCGGCCAAGATAATGGCAGAGACGTTGAGGGTGCCCAGCGTAATTGCCGAACCCCAGGTCTGAAGATTGGCAAGACCCGCCGCATCGAGCGGGAACAGAGGGAACACGACGTTGTTAATAAGAACCGCGATACCCGCAAGGATATAGAGCGGCGTGATGGTCGCGAAGGCATCGCGCAGGGAACGCAGGTGAACCTGGTTTCCCACCTTCGCAGAGACCTCGGCAAATTTGTCGAGGAAGCTCTTTCCGTTTTCACTGGCCATGATTGCTCCTAACTATCAAATCCGGCCTTTTCCTATGCGCACGGTGGTCTGTCGCCCTTTGCCACCAGATGTGCCATGTTTTGCGCGCGGCGGCGCGCGGTCTGGGCGTTCGCCTGGTCGCTAGTCAACCACGTGGGTCGTTGCGACCTGCTTGAGCCAAGCTGCCGACTTCTTAAGGCGGCGCTTGTAGCCGTCCATAAGGTCGACCTCGACAAAGCCGTAACGGTTCTTAAAGGCATTAGCCCAAGACCAGTTATCGATGACGGCCCAATAATGGTATCCGCGGCATTTGGCGCCCTCGGCGATTGCCTTGGCAACCCACTCCAGGTGCTGGCGCACAAAGTCGACGCGGTAATCGTCCTGAATGGTGCCCTCGGCGTCACGGTTCTTGTGTTCGTCCATGATGCCGATACCGTTCTCGGACACAAACCACTCAAGATCGGGGTAATTCTTAGCGCAGTCCATGCCAAAGTCGTAGAGACCCTGCGGGTAGATCTCCCAGCCGCGGCTCTCGTTCATAACGGCGTCAGGCCACACGTACTCGTCGGCAAAGTGCGGCAGACCGTACTGGTCGATCTTGCTCGCCGGGGCCTGAACGCGCGTGGGGTGGTAGTAGTTGCAACCGAGCCAGTCGACAACACCCTGCTTGAGGATCTCTTGGTCGCCGGCACGGAACGGAAGTTTAACGCCGCCCTCGGCCAGGCTGTCGAGCACGTCGGCGGGAAGCTCGCCCTTGGTAATAAGGTCGAGCCACCAGCGATTGTTGATACCGCTGGTCATACGCACGGCCTCGAGGTCTGCCTCGCTGGGGTTCTCCTTGGTATAGACCGGGGTAAAGCAGTTGATCATGCCGATCTTGGCGTCGGCGCGAACGGCGCCCTCGTCATAGGCGCGGCGGTAGTTGGCCACGGCCAGCGCATGTGCCAGCGAGATGTGATACTGCACGGTGCGAGCGCGGTTATAGTCATGGAGCTGCGGGTACCACACGCCCTCCTGATAGCGCTGCTCGGGCTCGACGATGGGCTCGTTAAAGGTGAACCAGTACTTGATCTCCTGGCCAAACTCGCGAAAGGCGACGTCGGCGTAATGAGCGTAAGCCTCGACGACCTCGCGGCTCTCCCAACCACCACGGTCAAAGAGGTAGGTGGGCATGTCAAAGTGGTACAGGTTGACGAACGGCTCCAGGCCGGCCTCGCGAGAGGCACGGAACAGCTCGTGATACCACGCGGCGCCCTCCTCATTGAGGTTGCCGTTAGCATCGAGCAGGCGACTCCACTGGATGGAGGTGCGGTAGGTATCCAGGCCCAAGTCCTTCAAAATGCGAAGGTCCTCCTGGTACTTAGCCATAAAGTCATTGCCAGCATAAGAGCCAACGCGGTTATAGAACGAATCCAGATCCTGGATGGACCAGGTGTCCCACAGGTTCTCGAGCTTGCCGCCCTGGTTCCACTGACCCTCAGTCTGCGGGCCGGACATAGCGGCGCCAAAGAAGAAGTCACGGGGCAGCTGATACTGTGCCATCGAAGTCCTCGCTTTCGTGTTCTAGAGCTTCCGGTTGGAGACGGGTTTGCCTTGGCAGGTTATCCGGCGCGGGCGCGCACCGGATATCTGGATATTCAGCCCGCCAAAACAAAACCGTCCCCAAACGGTCGGTCCTGCCGTTCGGCAGGGTTCCGTTCGTTGGCTACAACTATAGCGCTCTAATTTTATAAGTAAAGCGTCTTTTTCTTTTTTCTTTCTCGAACTTCTTAGATAAGAATTATATGGATGCCTCGCAGAGGGTTATACTTACTTTTGTATCCATGTATGTCGGAAAGGGGGTTCCATGATTCCCAAATACGAGGCGATAGCTGCGGATATTCGTCGAAGCATCGAGGACGGCGCTCTTAAGCCGGGTGACAAGCTGCCCACCGTCGTTGAGTTCTGTGAGCTCTATAGCGTTTCTAAAATCACCGTTAAACGAGCGATTGAGCAGATCACCGAGGAGGGCCTTATTACCAGCCGGCGCGGATCGGGCACCTACGTCAAGGACACGGCGGGACTTCCCGGCAAGGCGTTTTTCCAGGGCAAGAACGACCGTGCCCAGGGCTTTTCATATGAGCACCGCGGGGAGAAGGTGACCTCGGTGGTCTACGATTTCTCGATTGTCAATCCACCGGCGGACGTCGCTGCCCAGCTGGGAATTGCCGAGGATGACTTTGCCTACCACATCGTGCGCGTGCGCCAGGTCGACGAGAAGCCCATCGTTATCGAGTACACCTATATGCCCCTCGAGTTGATCCCGGGCCTTAAAAAGAAGGACCTGTACGGATCGATCTATAGCTTTATCCGCGAGCAATGCGGGCTGAAGATTTCGAGCTTCCACCGCACCATTCGCGCCGTAGCGGCAACCGAGGAAGAGGCTGAGCGCCTGGACACCAAACCCGGCTCTCCCCTGCTCGAGCTCAACCAGATTGGCTTTTTGGATAGCGGCACCGCCTTTGAGCATTCGATCTCGCGCAACGTCGGTGACCGCTTTGAGCTGCACAACGTAACGTTGGCATAGTTTTGTAGTCATGCGGGCGCTCGTTATGGCTCGTTTAGAGTGGGCAACCGCACAACACCATGGGGGTATGAACATGTCCGATTTGATTAAACTGACGCCGATCTTCCACGAGAAGATCTGGGGCGGCCGCCAGCTCGAAACCGTATTTGGTTACGACATTCCCGAGGGTCCCATCGGTGAGTGCTGGGCCATCTCGGCCCATCCCAACGGCGACTGCCAGATTGCGGAGGGCCCGTATGCCGGCCACACGCTGTCGTGGCTGTGGGCCGAGCACCGTGAGCTCTTTGGCAACTGCGAGGGCAAGGAGTTCCCGCTGCTTATTAAGATTCTGGACGCCAAGGACGACCTTTCGATCCAGATTCACCCCAACGACGAGTACGCCGCCAAGCACGAGAACGGCAGCCTGGGCAAAACCGAGTGCTGGTATGTGCTGGACTGCGAGCCCGGTGCCACGATCATTGTCGGCCAGCGCGCGCACGACCGCGCCGAGGCCGCGCAGATGATCGAGGACGGCCGCTGGGACGACATGCTCAACGTACTGCCGATCCACAAGGGCGACTTTTTCCAGATTGATTCCGGTACCGTGCACGCCATCAAGACCGGCACGCTCATTTTGGAGACGCAGCAGTCGAGCGACGTGACGTATCGCCTGTACGACTACGACCGTCCCGGCACCGACGGCAAGCTGCGCCCACTGCACATTGAGCAGAGCCTCGACTGCATCGACTTTGATGCCCAGGCTCCGACCGACGGCACGGTGACCGCGCCCGAGGTGAACGGCGTGACCGAGCTCGAGTCTAACTCCTGCTACACCGTCGATCGTGTGCGCGTCGACGGCAGCAAAACCCTCGACCAGCGCTGGCCCTTCATGTGTCTGTCGGTCATCGACGGCGAAGGCACCGTCTGCGGCGACCCCGTCCACAAGGGAAGCCACCTGCTGGCCCCGAGCACCGTCAGCTCCATCGACCTCGAAGGCAAGATGGAACTGATCATCAGCCACCTGTAGGCCACCGGTCCCCAAGCGCTCGCCGGGACGGGGCGCGGGGTTTGGTCGCCTGCTCGGACAGTCCTGCTCGCACGGAGAGCACATTAAGTGCTCTCCGGCTCGTGCGGAACTCGCGATCGACCAAACCCCGCGTCCCGTCCCGGCGAGCCTCTGGCTAGTTACGACAATCAAAAAGCAACAAGGGGCTCCCCCGCTCATCAAACGGGAGAGCCCCTCACCATACATAACGAATCAAGGTGCCTATAGGTAGACCTTTTCGAGAAACGATAATGTGTCCTGAAGACGCGCTCTCTCTTTACGATCGGTCTGCCGATTTACATAAGAAGAAAAGTCCGCAAAGAAGTCTCCGGCGTCAGCCCTCATTTGCTCTATTAGCTCCAAGCGAGCCGAAGGCGGCAACAAACCCGCAAGTCGAACAATATCCGAGCGATGCTTTCGTCGATCTTTATCGTTGCAATGGCGCCCTTCTTCATAGCTCCTATTGATATCAATGTGTGCACGCATCTTGAGGGGAATGATATGGAGCGCATCGAGCAACGTAATGCCCTCTACGTTCGTTGCGTTGTCGCGAATAAATTCGTAGTAGCCATCGTCGAGAATAATTGCCGAAAGACTTGATACGGCCCCGTCAAAGGAAAGAGGTGCCACTTCGCTCGTTTCATCTTCGAGCACAAAATCAGGATGTCGGGCGAATAGCTCAATTTGGCCGGGATAGTCTAGGACTTGCCTTGATCCTTCGGGCAAACAGAACCGATAGTAAGTGCACTTTCCATCGCCGACCTTCCCAGTCTCATATCCGACAGCTTTGATAAATGCCCACAATGCAGTGGCGAATTCAACGCCTTCCCCATCAACAATTACGACGATATCCAAGTCTTCAGTAGCTCTAAACGAATCGCCCTCATTGTCAAATAGAACGCTGCAGGCCCCTCCACCAATAAGGACGTAACCGCCTTTACAGCCGCTCATGGCATCGGCAAATCGCTCTATTCCCCTCACTTTTGACATATCGTCCTCCTGAGCTGTTCGACCGCGTCGAGCAGACGATCTTCTTTGTAATCTGCTTTTGCGCAAGCAACGTATAAGGAAAACGGGTCGACACACTGCAAACCCGTCGCATCAAAACTAATATCGGACGGCGCGTCCACGGGATACGACCAGACCTCAATCACAACTGCCGCCGGTTCGTACCACTGAGCCTCCAGCCATCTGTCGCCCATATGCTCTTTCAAGGCCTCTAGCTGATATTTTTCGAGAGCAATGGTTGGAGCAGAGTCTTCATGGGCAAGGTCGGACATATAGCTAAGGGCAGACACACCGGAAAGCAGCGCATCAACGGCACGTAGCTCTGTTCTCTCGATAACCTTCTTGAGCCGGATTCGCTCTAAAACTGGCGTGCGAAGATAGTCCTCAAACCCATCTAGCAACGTCTCGGTCGACAGCCCGGCGTCGCACAATATACGCTTTTTGCCGTCCCGCATAATCAACCCAGGAGCTATAGCGGCGATTTCCGAAAGATAGCCGCTGACGCTTGCCGCGCTTTTGCCACACAGACGCGCTAGGTCGCCGGCGGAGCAGTCAACCCATCGTCCCGCAATGAGATTTAGGACGATTCGTTGAGATTGGGGCGAAAGCGGAGCAGCGGGAGAAGCACCCAGCACCTCATCGGAAATAACGGCTCCGATAAACGGCAGGAACGCATTTCGCTCATCTCGGATATATGCGATTCCCTCCGAAGAAAGCGCGCGCATAAAACCTAAATCCATAGCATCCCAGCAAATTACCACCGGGTGAACATCTAACTTGCGCACCGCACTGACGAGATTTCGCGCCGAAATGACACTGGGCGGTTCCTTTGGTTCCGCAACAATAAAACGGCCCTGTTTAGACATGCCGAGCCGTGCCAAGCGAAGCGAATACCGCTCAAGATACATGCGAGGAATCTGCATCTCAACTGGCTCCGGGTCGATAGCGAGCTCTAAAGAGAAGAGTCTTTTTGGGAGGCAGTTTATCAGCATGTACAATCACCGTTTTCATTTCGGTTACATTTTAGCGTCCATCTGAAATTATACTGAATCGTATAAAATCATCAATCATCAAAGCCAAGCGCACCATTCAAAACGCAACAAGGGGCTCCCCCGTTCTTTAACGGGGGAGCCCCTTGCCATGTCTAAGTATTCAGCCCACCCGGCCCTCCAGACCAAAAAGCGAACGGGCAAAGCGACGTTCGCAAGCAACGTTATCTAAGGACCTGGGCGGGCGTATGGGGCAACATCGATCGCGAGTTCCGCACGAGCCGGAGAGCACTTAATGTGCTCTCCGTGCGAGCAGGACTGCCCGAGCAGGCGATGTTGCCCCATACGCCCGCCCAGGTCCGCCGGGATTATGACAGCTTGACGATCGGAGCGAATCCCTTCATGAGCTTTTTGGTCTGGCCGGTCTTTTCGAACTGGACCTCGATCATGTCTCCGGCGACCGAGATCACGGTACCCGTGCCAAAGGTCTTATGGCTCACGGTATCGCCCGCGGCAAAGTCCTGCGATGCGCTGGCGCGATCGACCTTGCGCTCCACCGTCGGGGACACCTTGGACGACGGCTTTTTGGCTCGCGGCGCGCCCGAGCCAAAGGTCGAGGCAACACGGCCGGCGTCGGGCGAGACCCCACGATGGCGCTCGGTCCCGTAGCTGCTGCCGCCAAAGAAATCGTCAAAGCTCGATCCACCGCGCGAACCGGAACCGCCGGTCGAGCGCGTATGCGAGCCAAACACCTTGCCGCCATACATATCCGAACCCATGCCCGAGCCAAAGGTGCCGTGACGGTCGCCGCGTTTCTCCCAGCCCGTGCCCTCAAAACCGGCAGAACCGATGCCGCTAAACTCGATGTCCTCGAACGGAATCTCGTTGAGGAAGCGCGAGCGCGGGTTGGCAGAAGTCGAGCCGTAGGTGCGACGCGTGGCCGCATAGGTCAAGAACAGGCGCTTGCGAGCACGCGTAATGGCGACGTAGGCCAAGCGACGCTCCTCCTCGAGCTTGCCCGGATCGTCACTACCGCCAAAGTCGTGCACGTGCGGGAAGATGCCTTCCTCCATGCCGGCCACGAACACCGCGGGGAACTCCAGGCCCTTGGCGGAGTGAATGGTCATCATGGTGATGGCATGAGTCTCGCCGGCCAGGGAATCCAAGTCGGAGCGCAGGGCCAGCCACTCCATGAGTGCCGGCAGTGCCTTGCAGGTGAGCGGGCCGTAGGTGCGCTCGATCTCGTCGGCATGCACGGCGCCCGCGGGCAGCTCTGCCGGTGCGGCATAGGCGTTGCCCGCGATAGCGGCAGCCAGGGCATCCTGCGGCGAGAGCGCCGGGGCCGCCAGGTTGTCGAGCGGATTGGAACCCGCGGCGTCACGCGCGCCAACGAGCGCCTCAAACGAAGACGTGGGCGCAGACGGGCCGGGCTCGGGCGCAGGCGCGCTCACCACAACGGGCTCGGGCTCAGCGTCGGCAGGCACATCGGCAACACCGGCAGCGCGCAGCTCTTCCAAGCTCTCGAGCGTACCTTCGATATCCTCGTGCGTCTCCTCAAATTCGGCAGCGACGCCCAGGAATTCCTGGATGTTCTCGGCGCGGCTCTCGGACTCCATGGTGCCCTCGGCGCGGAAGGCCTGCAGCAGGCCCGTCTTGTCGACGATCATCTCGACGACGTCCTTGAGCTCGCCGTCCATGCGACGGCCCTCGCGCACCAGCGAAACAAAGCTCGACAGGCCGTTGCGCACCTTGGCACTAAACATGCCCGTCTCGGCTGTTGCGATCTCGCAGGCCTGGAAGAACGAGCAGCGGTTGTCGCGCGCCAGCTGCTCGATCTTTTGGATCGAGGTGGAGCCGATGCCGCGGCGCGGCGTGTTGATGACGCGCTTTACGCTCATCTCGTCGGCCGGGTTCACGATCATCTTGAGGTAGGCCATGACGTCGCGGATCTCGGCACGGTCGAAGAATCGCGTGCCGCCCACGATCTTGTAGGGCACGCCCGCGCGCAGGAACATATCTTCGAGGATACGCGACTGGGCGTTGGTGCGGTAGAACACGGCGATATCGTCGTAGCTCATGCCCTTGGCATGCAGCTTCTCGATCTCGCCGGCAATCCAGCGGCCCTCGTCGCGCTCGTCGCTCGCCTGGAAAGCCTGAATCTTCTCGCCATCGCCCTCGGCCGTAAACAGGCGCTTGTCCTTGCGCTGCGAGTTATGGCGCACCACGGCGTTGGCGGCGCTCAGGATATGACCCGTGGAGCGGTAGTTCTGCTCCAGCTTGACGGTCTTGCAGTTTTTAAAGTCCTTCTCAAAGTCCAGGATATTGGTGATGTCGGCGCCACGCCAGCTGTAAATGGACTGGTCGTCGTCGCCCACGACCATGAGGTTTTGGTACTTGGCGGCCAGCAGGTTGGCGATCTCGTACTGGACGTGGTTGGTGTCCTGATACTCGTCGACGCTAATGTAGCGGAAGCGCTCTTGGTACTTGTCGAGCACCTCGGGGCGGGTGCGCAGCAGCTCGAGCGCGCGCACGAGCAGGTCATCAAAGTCCATCGCGTTGGCGGCGCGCAAGCGGCGCTCCAGCTCCAGGTAGACCTGCGCGGCCTTTTTGTCGTTGGGGCTATCGGCGCTCTTGAGCATGTCCTCGGGGCCGATCATGGCGTTTTTGGCCGAGCTGATCTTGCTGCGGATCATGTTGATGGGGAACTGCTTTTGCTCGATGCCGAGCGCCTGCATAATGTCACGCACCATGCGCTTTGAGTCGTCGTCATCGTAGATGGTGAACTGGCCGGTGTAGCCCAGCAGGTCGGCGTCCTCGCGCAGCATGCGCACGCACATGGCATGGAAGGTGCACACCCACATGCCGCGAGTGCCGCTGGGAATGAGCGCCGCTAGACGCTCGCGCATCTCGGCAGCGGCCTTGTTGGTAAACGTGATGGCAAGAACCTGCCAAGGCTTAACGCCCAGGTCGCCGAGCATATGAGCGATGCGGAAGGTCAGGACGCGGGTCTTGCCCGAGCCAGCACCGGCAAGGACCAGCAGCGGGCCCTCGGTGGTCAGGACCGCCTCGCGCTGGGCGGGGTTAAGGCTATCGATATCGACGAGCGGCTTGGCAGGTTTGGGCGCCGGAGCCGGGGCGTCGTAGATGTCGAGCGGAACGAGCTCGGGCTCCGGTGCAGCGGGGGCGGTGTATGCATCGAGCGGCACGGGTTCCGGCGCAGGCGGCACGGGTACCGCGGCGTTCTTTTCCCAGGGCAAGGGCTGGGTCATGGGCGACTCCTCATCTGACGGACGGCGCGCCTGCGGGCAGCGCCATAGTTTGAGCCGTACCAGTATACCGAGCCGCGCGGACACCGACGCAAATCACACCACGACTCCGTGCGCCACCGTCAGGCCCGCCCCAGCGGATTTGGCGCAATGGGGTCAGGTTACTTTGCACCAATCTATTGACAATCACGAAACCGCCGATGTCATGGCAGCAGCAGCGAGCGACGGTCAGGGCGAACAAATTGGCATGAAAAGGGGGCGGCATAGACCTTTTGGTCATGCCACCCTCTTTGAATGACAAGCTGTCGCTCTGGCCGCCGCGCAGCGTCGACTAAGTTAAAGGCCGAGCATCGGCTCCAGAACGAAGAAGTATGCGAGCACTACGATGCCCAGGATGATGCGGTAAACACCGAAGCACTTAAAGTCGTGACGGCGGACGAAGCCCATGAGCCACTTGATGGCGATGAGCGAAACCACAAAGGCAACAACGCAGCCCACGCCCAAGATGGCGATCTCGTTGGTGCCGAACGTGCCGCCCTTGATGAAGTACTTGACCAGCTTGAGCGCACTCGCGCCAAACATGACAGGGATGGCCAGGAAGAACGTGAACTTGGACGCCACCGAACGCGTGCAGCCCAGCAGCAGGCCGCCGATGATGGTAGAACCGGAGCGAGACGTACCAGGCACCAGCGAAAGCACCTGGAAGCAGCCGATACCCAGCGCAGTCTTCCAGCTTAGATCCTCGAACGTGGCGATGGAACCAAAGTCCAGATTCTCGTCATCGTCCTCATCCTCAGCGGTGGCCGTGGGGGGCGCCGCAAAGTGCGCACCGGCGGGACGTCCACCCGACACCACAGCACGCGAACCAAACGAACCGGCAACGGCCATTTCCTCGCGCTTGCTCGCGCGCCAGTTCTCGATCACGATAAACAGCACGCCGTACACAATGAGCGCCAGCGCCACGACGGGAGCGTTGTAGAAATGCTCCTCCATCCAGTCGTTGAGCGGCAGGCCGATCGCCGCCGCAGGAATGCAACCGAGCACAATCTTGCCCCACAGCACCCAGGTGTCGCGACGGCCCTCCTTGCCCTTGCTGGGCGAGAACGGGTTGAGCTCGTGGAAAAACAGCACGCAGACGGCCAGAATGGCGCCGAGCTGAATCACGACCAGGAACATATTCCAGAACGTCTCGCTCACGTTCATCTTGACGAACTCGTCCACCAAGATCATGTGGCCCGTCGACGAAACGGGCAGCCATTCGGTGATGCCCTCGACCAGGCCCATGAAGGCAGATTTTAGAAGCTCGATAATATCCAAAGGGACCCCCTCGTTAGACACCCGCCGGTAGATGTTCTGCGGACGATGCGGGCGATGTCCCATTATCAACCGTTGGCGGTGCGACCGCGCCTACCCTTACCAAAAAACTCGCCCGTTCACAGAATTGCGAGCAGTTAAACCGAAATCCTTGGGTATAACTGCAACAAGATAAAGTGTCCGGCGGTCAACGCACCCGCGCCCGCCCGACGCACGAGCCCCGCGCCCGTGCGATAGACCAAGGAGGAAACCATGAACGAGGGTTACACCAAGGTATTTGTTTCACTCGACGGTACTGAGCAGCAGGATTTTGTGCTCGCACGCGCCATCAAGGTCGCCGCGAACAACGGCGCCAAGCTGATTATCGGCCACGTTATCGATTCCACGGCGCTCGAGAGCGCCGGCTCCTATCCGGTCGATTTGGTCAACGGTCTGGAGGAGGCCTTTAAGAACTCCATCGAAAAGCAGCTCGAAGAGGCCAAGGCCAATCCCGATATTCCCGAGGTCGAGGTCATGATACGCGCCGGTCGTATTCGCGAGACGCTCAAAGACGAGATGCTCGACGTGGTCAAGCCCGACCTGGTGCTCTGCGGCGCTCGCGGCCTGTCCTCGATCAAGTATGCGCTTCTGGGTTCGATTTCGACGTTCCTGCTGCGCAATACCGACTGCGACATTTTGGTCGTAAAGTAGCGTTGCTCCCACCGGCCGCGGGGCCTGCGGGGTTTCCACGGGCACGTCCTCGCCGCGTTGCGGCTGCGGGATGTGCCCTTAGGAAACCCCTCCCGGCCTCGCGGCCTTCGCAGCCTTACTTCAGCGAGTTGGCTGATAAAAGATGGCGTGCCGCCCCGTTTGGGGCGGCACGTTTTGTTTGGGCTGCACGTTTTTGTTTTGGGAGATCCATTTGAGCCTCATAGTTATGTTCACGTTCGGGAACATAACGCCAGTTGCCTTAGCTAAGTTCACGTTCGGGAACATAGCCGTCCGCAGCGCAAGACGGCCCGGCTACTCAAAGTATTGGAACTTGTTCGTCGAGAAGGCGAACGTTACGACGAAGCCTTCGGCGGGCTCGGATGCCGCGGTGACGTCGATGCCCATCTTGGAGCACAGGCGCGCCACCAGGTAGAGGCCGATGCCCGTTGCGCGCTTGGTGGTGCGGCCGTTGTCGCCGGTAAAACCCTTCTCGAACACGCGCGGCAGGTCGGCCGCGCTCACGCCGCAGCCGTTGTCCGCGACGGTAAGCTCGATGCGTTCGCTCGCCAGGCCCTCGTCCAGCAACGCGCCCGAAAACACGATCTTTGCGCCGTCCTCGCGCGCATATTTGATGCTGTTCTGAATAAGCTGGCCTAAGATGAACTCCAGGCATTTCTCGTCGGTAAAGACCTCGAAGTCGAGGTTCTCGCACACCGGAGCCACGTGCGCCGCGATAAGCTCGCGCGCGTTGGCTTTAATCGCGCCCGTCACCAAGGTCTTGAGATCCCAACGGCGAATCAGGTAGTCGCGCTCCACGACTTCCGAGCGCGCATAGTACAGCGCCTGGTCGATATAGCGCTCAACGCGAGCCAGCTCGCGACCCAGGTCATCCACACGCGACAGGTCGTCTTCGCTGCCGTCCAGGTTTTCCAAAATCAGGTGGGCCGCCGCCAGGGGCAGCTTGGCCTCGTGGACCCAGCTCTCGATATAGTCGCGATAGTCATCGGTCTGACGTCGGCCTTCGGCAACCTCGTCGCAGGCAGCTTTGCCCACCCGGCGCAAGACCTCGTATTCGAGCTCGCCCTCGGCATAGGTCGGGCATTGCACCATCTCCTGCACCCATGCGGGACTCTCGAGCTCCTCTGCCGCGCGCTCCAACTGACGCAGAAAACGGCGACGGCGAGCGTACTCGATCACGATGCCGAGCATACCGAAGATAAAGGACACGCCAACCGCCACGACCACGATAGAAACGGGTGCGCCGGCGACCGTCAGCACAAAGCAGCTCAGCAGCACGCCGCACGTCCACACGGCGACGGGAAGCAGTGCATCTTTAAAGAACTTGCCAAACGACATAGCCGGCCCCTAGACCGAATAGCCTTGGCCGCGATGCGTCGTCAAATACCCCTTGATGCCGATTTTTTCGAGCGTGGTGCGCAGGCGGTTGATGTTGACGGTGAGCGTATTGTCGTCCACGAAGGCGTCGGAGTCCCACAGGTCCTGCATGATGGCCGAGCGCGAGACGATCTTGCCCGCGCGGCTCAGGAGCAGCGAGAGAATGCGCAGCTCATTTTTGGTGAGCTCGGTGCTGTCGCCGGTCGCCGTGTTGGTGACCATAGAGCGGGCGAGGTCGAGCTCCAGCCCCTTGTGGACGAGCGTGCTGCGCTCGCCTGACGCCGCGGTGCGACGCAGCAGTGCGTTGATGCGCGCCACGAGCACGCGCGCGCTATAGGGCTTGGGAACAAAGTCGTCCGCGCCGAGCGTCATGGCCATGACCTCGTCGATCTCGGTCGTGCGCGAGGTGAGGACGATGATGGGGACCTCGGATTCGCGGCGAACCTCGTGGCAGATATGCTGGCCGTCCTTGACGGGAAGCGTGAGGTCGAGCAGCACCAGGTCGGGCGCGGCGGCGAGAATATCGCGCGAGACATGCTCGAACGATTCGCAGGCCTCGATTTCAAACCCGGCGCGGGCAAGGATGTCGACAAGCTCACGACGAATGGGCTCGTCGTCCTCAACGATATAGATTAGCGCCATGGATTCCGCTCCCCTCTTGGTTGTCTTGCCACCATTATGGCTGCGAAACTGCAGGTGCGCGCCACGCACGTCGCCAAGGTGACAGAACTGTTCGCGAGCGGGGGCGTTTTGTCCGCCTCGCACTCGCAGCGGTGGCGGGAACCAAAATGATTCTTTAATCCCCGTCCCAGAATAATCATTTAGCGGCGGGCGCGAAGCTTTTCGTAGCCGTCGGCGAAGAAGGCGACCGTCGCGGCATCAGACTCGGCGGCGTCGGCGTCGGTGGCAGGCACCACGCCGTGCTCGTCGCTTACCAGGAACAAGGCGCCCTTGAGCTGTGCGGGAATGTCTACGCGCGTGACCGGGATGCCCTTGGTCTGGGCCAGCTGCTCGATGAGTGTCGCCGTGCCGCACAGGCACTCGTCCGCCGGCGCCACAAAGGCCAGCTCGCCGTCGTTGACGGCGGCAAGCAGCTCGGGCGCCACGCCGGTTTCGTCGGCCTCGGAACGGGCCTCGGCAGAGCGGGCACGCAGCGCCTTGGCTGACGTATCGGCGAGCGGCTCGTACTCCCCCACTGTCATGGCGGCGTTGCCGTTGATGTCGATCACCAGCATGAGCACGCCGTCGTGCGCGGTATAGTCGCCCTCGGCTAGCGACCACTCAACGTGCTGCTTGGCCCAGCTGAGCATGTTATGGGTAAGTGGCTCGCCCTGCACCAGACGCTCGGACAGCGCGCGAATGTGGCGGTTGAGCATGGGTACCTTTTTGTTGGACATGCGCCAACGGCAGACAAGCGCGGGCTTGTCGAGCGTAAACTTCTCGACCGCCTCCTGATTGGCGCAAAAGTCCTCGTACGCACGCTGATCCTCGGCATTGCCAAACAGCTCGGCATCATCAATCTGGGGCATGGTTGTACCTTTCGTGTTAGTCATTCCGTCCTCTTATACCAAAAAGACGGCCCTCCAAACGGAGCGGCCGTCTTTTGCAGAGATTATTTTAGAAGCGAGGCGGTCCAAGAGACGAGATAACATCCCATCCTCCCCAGTCAACCTAACAGGTCGGCGAGGGTTGCCCAAGTGCCGCAGATTGCCGTGAAAGAGGAGCGACGCGTACTTGGGTACGCGAGCGACGAATGAGCGGCAAGGTGCGGTGGTTGGGCAAGCCGCAGCGCCACCTCCCTACTTAATGGCGGAAGTGGCGGGCACCCGTGAAAACCATCGCAATATTGTGCTCGTTGCAGGCCTGGATGCTCTCGTCGTCGCGCTTGGAGCCACCGGGCTGGATGATGCAGGTCACGCCGTGTGCGGCAAGCACGTCGACGTTGTCGCGGAACGGGAAGAACGCGTCACTTGCGCAGGCAAAGCCGCCCTTCTCCACGCCTTCGCGCTCGCAAAAGTCCTCGGCGCGTTCGCAGGCAAGCAGTGCGGAGTCAACGCGGTTGGGCTGACCCGGGCCCATGCCAATGCCGGCCTTGCCCTTGGAGACCAGGATGGCGTTGGACTTAACGCCCTTGCAGACCTTCCAGGCAAACTCGAGCTCGGCCATCTCAGCGTCGGTGGGCTTGCGGTCGGTGGGGAACGTAAAGGTCGCGGGATCCTCGGTCACGTGGTCGACCTCCTGCACCAGCATGCCGCCGTCGATGGAGCGCAGCTCCACCTGGGCACCGTGGTCCACGCCGCCGGTAGCCAGCACGCGCAGGTTGGGGCGCTTGGCCATGCGCTCGAGCGCCTCATCGGTGTAGCTCGGGGCGATGATGACCTCGACGAACTGCTTGTTCTGGTCGGCGAAGTGCTCAACCAGCTCAAAGGGAACCTCGCGGTTGCAGGCGATGATGCCGCCGAAGGCGCTCTTGGGATCGCAGGCGAAAGCGCGGTCGTAGGCGGCCGTGATGTCCTCGGCAACGGCGGAACCGCAGGGGTTCTGATGCTTGAGGATCACGCAGGCCGGCTCGTCGAACTCGCGGACCAGGTTCCAGGCGGCATCGGCGTCCAGATAGTTGTTGTAGCTGAGCGGCTTGCCCTGGATCTGCTCGGAGCCCACAAGCGGGAACTGAGAGCTCGCGGTGTTCTCGCAGCCCTCGGCAAAGCGGTAGACCGTAGCCTTTTGCTGAGGATTCTCACCATAGCGCAGGTCGTCGACCTTCTCCAGCGAAATCTCGAGCTTGGCAGAGGTGTCCGCCACGTCGCTTGCCTGGGCGGCAAGCCAACGGGAGATAGCCGTGTCGTAGGCGGCGGTGGTCTGGTAGACCTTCACCTGCAGGCGACGACGGGTGGAAAGCGTGGTGCAGCCACCGGTCTCGCGCATCTCGGCCAGGACGGCATCATAGTCGGCCGGGTCGGAGATGACGGTAACGCTCGCGGCGTTCTTGGCGGCAGAGCGCAACATGGAGGGGCCACCGATGTCGATGTGCTCGATGGCATCCGCAAAGGTGACCTCGGGGTTGGCGACGGTCTTCTCGAACTCGTACAGGTTGACGACGACCAGGTCGATCAGCTTAATGCCGTGCTGGGCGACCTCCTGCATGTGCTGCTCGGAATCGCGGCGGGCCAGCAGCGCGCCGTGAACCTTGGGGTGTAGGGTCTTAACGCGGCCGTCCATCATCTCGGGATAGCCCGTGAACTCCTCGATGGGGGTTACGGGAACGCCCGCGTCCTCGATGGCACGAGCCGTGCCGCCCGTAGAGATGATCTCGACGCCAAAGTCATCAACCAGCGTCCGTGCGAAATCGACGACACCCGTCTTATCGGTAACCGAGATCAACGCGCGTGCGATCTTCACATCAGATCCCATGCAGTCCTCCTGTCTGGTACGCCGCCGTGCTCTGTGAGTCGGTGATACGTCGATCTGCAGCGCTCGCGCAGCGGCATTGAAAATACTGATTCAATGTAGCGCATCGAGCGCGACGTTGCATCCCGCAACGCACGGCTGTGCAGAAAAAGTTTGCGAGCGGGGGGATGGGCACGGCACCGGGCACGGTGAGTTCATGGAACACAGGGGCACCATAATTAGATGCCAATAGCGTGGTAGAACTGTGCTCGATATGCATCCGCAAAAGAAAGAGGCACCATGGTCTCGCGGGTTCTCTACCGACCGTTTGATACCGAAGACTTCGACGCCATCGCGCTGATTCTGCAGCAGCTTTGGCATAACAATTCGGATAACGATGAGTACAACCGCCTTGAGGCCGCGTGCGACCTCGCCTACTGCCTTTCATCCTCGACGTTTTCGCAGGTTGCAGTGATTGACGGCGAGGCGCGTGGCATTGCGCTCGCGCGCGCGGGACAGAGTTCCGGCGCCACCGTCAAGGAACATTGGATGGACACCGAACGCGCTCTGCTATCGCAAATGCGCGAGCTGGAGCCTGATGCCTGCGCCGAGTATCTCTCGTTTGTACGCGCAACCATCCGAACCAACAACCGTCTGCTCGAGAGCAGCCCGTTGCCGCACGACAACGAGGTCACGCTGCTTGCCGTGGATCGCGATGTCCATGGCCTGGGCGTTGGCACGGTTCTGCTCGATGCCGCAGTCTCGCACCTGTCCTCGCTTGGAGCGACGAGGGCGCACCTGTACACCGACTCCAACTGCTCGTGGAAGTTCTACGAGCTGCACGGCTTTAAGCGCACGGCCACGCACCGCGCCAACCGCGAAGAGCGCCGTCACGACATGCCGCGCGAAAGCTTCCTCTACGAACTCGACCTAACAGCCTAGCCCAGGCAGCCACACCTAGTCATTTAAGTCTGTCCCCAATGAGTAGCCTT
Source organism: Collinsella aerofaciens (assembly GCF_015554145.1). Classification (GTDB taxonomy): domain Bacteria; phylum Actinomycetota; class Coriobacteriia; order Coriobacteriales; family Coriobacteriaceae; genus Collinsella; species Collinsella aerofaciens_AA. Next base: position 22,985 of record NZ_JADNHZ010000010.1, read on the forward strand.
GGTGATCTGCAAATAGCTGTGGTCAAAAAACATCAAATATGAGTACTGTTACCTTTTTAGTAGCAGCGATTTGGGGCATTTTTGATGCTTGTAGGCATGACGACCAGCTGCACGAGCTGACGTAACTCCCCAAATGTTTAATAAAATGGGCTCCTAATGAGAAGTACTCTCATTAGGAGCCCATTATTATGTGCAAACATATGTGACCAACGCAGCAACAGTACTCATATTTGGCATTTTTTGTCCACTGCCCCTTGCGCGAAGGTCCTCAGCGGAAAGTTTGACCCGTTTCGATGCACAAAAAAGGGATGAATCTTCCCTGGCAACCGCCCAGAAAGATCCACCCCAAAGCAAGCGCTCACTAGAACGTTCCGCCGCCGCCTCCGCCGGCGCCGCCACCACCGCCGCCAGAGAAGCCGCCGCCGCTGCCGCCGCTCGAGCTATCGGAGCTCGAAGCCAGCTCGCGGATGGTCTCGTGGTACACATCGTTGAACGAATCGAGCGGGGACTCGTTGCCGTAGTGATGGTAATACCACCAGTAGCAGGGGTAGTTGTCGTAGAAATCGTCGCTGTTGCGCAGGTCCGCAGGCACGGCCTCGGCCAGCTGTCGCAGCACTTCTTTCGAAACGCCCAGGGCAACGCCCATCACCAGCAGCTTGTTCCACAGCACCAGATCGCCCGGGACGGCTTCCTTTAGGCGTGTGAAATCCTCGAGCCAATGCTTGAGCGCCTTGCAGCGAGCCGCCACCTCGGCGCCCTCCGGCGTGTAACGGCGGAAGGTGCAGCTCAGGACAAAGCCCACGATCGTAACGGGGATCGAGATCATAGCGGCACCGACGTTGGCGTCCGCAAAGTCGGTATAGAACAGAGAGCCCAGAATGCCAAAGACAATGATGATGCCGAGAACCAGGCCGGCCACCATCGCGATAGTGCCATCCGATGCAATAAGCTCGCGCGCCTCCAGCTTGCCCTTAACTGTGCTCTGATAGTCCTCGAGCTTGTCGCCAACAGATGTGGTGCGCTCGCTAGCGTACTCCTCCAGCTCGCTAAACGTGCGCGAACGGACTCCGTCCTTATCGGGCTTAACGCCGGCGAAGAAGACCTTGAGCACATCGCGATCGATGCCGTCCTTCTTGGCAGCCTTCCAGGCCTCGTCGGTCACTGTGATGCGATACGTCTGCTCCTCTTTTTCGCGACGGAGCAGACCCTTCTTCTTGGTCTCGGTCGCTTCTTCCAGCTTGATCACGCGGTCGTCGGTGAGCTTCATAAGCGTGGCGATATATGCCTGATCGGGCACGTCGTTCCAGCTCATAAGAGCTGCAAGCACCGCGGGATGGTCGGCCGAGGGCACATCGCGGAAGTACTCGTCCTGGAAGAGCGGCTTGGGCTTGGGCCTGCGCAGCTTAAGCATCACGATCACACCGGTATAGGCAACCGCCACGACAACACACACCACGGCAATCGCGCCGGCAACCGCACGCGCGTGCTCACGGCGAGCGTTGGCCTCGTCGGCCCATTCCTTCTCTTCGCTCAGAATCGTCGACATGCGCTTTTCGCCCGAGACGGCAAGCTGCGGCACCCAGTCGCTGGGGAAGGCGATGCGTGCCTCGGCGAATTCGCCCTCATGCACGCAGGGAATGGTATAGGTGACCATGGGCTCGTCCGCATCGAGCGACACGTCGCCCGTCAGTGGGCCGTGGCCCCATGCGCGGAAGTTATCGCCCTTGACGGCAGCCGTCCCGGCAGCGGCATTTGCAAAGTAGACTTCCATCTCGACGTCATCGGAATCCGCCGACCAGCCGTCGCCGACGAATTTCCAGTAGAGCTCGGCGGTATCGGCCCAGTTCATAACCGCACCGGTCATGGAATAACTCACGTAGTAGATTGCGCTGTCGCCGCTCTCGTGAGGGCTGAACACCTTAATCTTTACGCCGTCGTCGGACTGTTCCACCGTGTAAACGCCGTCGTCGCCTTTATTTGCGCTGTCGACCTTGTTAAACGCAGTGTCGTCTTCCTCGACGCTCAGCACATTGACGACCACCGAGCCGCCTTGCTGGTTAGAGCCTGTATTGATATCCCAATACACGCCGTTAATGTCATCGTCGAAATCGAACTGGCGTCCCTCGACAACGGTCAGCGAGCCATCGGCCTCGACCGTGGCACCGATGTAGGTTTGGCTCATGGAGTAGCCGTCGGCGTGCGCGGCGGCAGGCAGCAGCAACAACGCAAGCGCGACGAGTGCGCAGACGGAAGCGAACCGCGCAAACAGGCGGCGCTGCCGACAGGGCTGGGCAACGGGGGCGTTCATAGGCACATCCTTTGTCTGTGGTACCAACAGCGTTATTGTCCCACGTTTACGGGCGCACATGACGAGCATCTAGGCCAGCGGAGTATTAAACAGGACAAAAGTTACGCCCGCGGCCGGCACCTGGGGACGTTCCTTATCTGCCGGCAATCTGGGACACTCCTTGGCATAGCCCGCTCCGGCAATAGATACCACTTCATAGCTCCATCACAGGTGTAGCGGCTTTGTGTGGGCGCGGCGTGAGCCGATTAAGCCGGCGAGCGAGGGGCATAAAGCAGTTGAGCGAAAATGGTTTGCCCCTTTGCCGTTCGCTCGAGGATCATGTCCCCCTTTTCCGCGGAAACCCCGGCAGTTGCGAAGAGCTGCCGGGGTTTCTGTCGTTTGAGGGCTAGATTGATTGACGACGATTAAGGTGCCGAGCCGGTGGTCCGGCACGCGCAACGCGCGGCCGCGGCAACTTGCGAGCATCGACGACGCCTCCCCTCACCTCACCCCGCGCTATACTCGTCCGCATGGATATCAACGCATGCAACATAGCAACGCCCGCCGTGGCCACGTCGACGGCGACCAACAGCAAGCTCGTCCCCGCCCCCGCGCCTGTCGTGGGCCGTTTTGCCCCGTCACCCTCGGGCCGCATGCACCTGGGCAACGTGTTCAGCTGCCTGTGCGCGTGGCTTTCGGCCCGCAGCCAGGGCGGCAGCATCGTGTTACGCATTGAGGACCTGGACGATCGCTGCAAGCGCCCCGAACTTGCCGCTCAATTGATTGACGACCTGGCCTGGCTGGGGCTGGAGTGGGACGAAGGCCCCTACTATCAGCACGACCGCCTAGACCTGTACGAGAGCGCCTTGCGCCGGCTGAAAGACGCCGGCCTCACCTATCCCTGCTTTTGCACACGCGCCGAGCTCCACGCCGCGAGTGCACCGCACGCGAGCGACGGCACGCCCATCTACCGTGGCGCCTGCCGAAGTCTTTCGGCCGAGGAGGTGGCCCGCCGCAGCGCCCTGCGCGCCCCGGCCACACGTCTGCGCGTGCCCACCGTCGACGACCTCGCAGACGACGTGATCGAATTTGTGGATCGCACGTACGGCGCCCAATGCGAGGCGCTCGCCACCGAGTGCGGCGACTTTTTGGTCCGCCGCAGCGACGGCGTATTTGCCTATCAGCTAGCCGTGGTGGTCGACGACGCCGCCATGGGCGTCACCGAGGTCGTGCGCGGATGCGACCTGCTGGGGTCCACGCCGCGCCAGATCTATCTGCAGCACCTGTTGGGACTGCCCACGCCGCACTACGCACATATTCCGCTGCTCATGGCACCGGACGGCCGCCGCCTTTCCAAACGAGACCGCGATCTGGACCTGGGCGAACTCCGCGCCCGCTTTGGCACGCCCGAAGCGCTGCTGGGCTGGCTCGCCGGGCAAACGGGCATCGCGCCGGACACCACGCCGCGCTCTGCCGAGCGGCTGGTCGAGCACTTTAGCTGGGACGTCATCCGCGCGCACCGAGAGAACATCACTGTAACGACCGAGTAGCCAAATACACCCCCCCTACGCAACATCCCAAGGCTGGAGTTCGTCGCCCAGGCGAACGATGCAGTCGTAGAGCACGGTATGGCGCTCGGCCGGGTTGGCATCACGATGAAAATGCCCGTAGTACCAGCGCTTGTAGTCCAAGCGATCTTCCAGCTCATCGAAAAACGCCGTAAGCCGATCAACGGCGGGGCAATTCCAGCCGGGCGCCGGATAAAGCGTGGGCGAAAGCATGCGCGTAGGGCAGGTGTGGGTGATCACGTAGTCGACCTTCCAGCCCACGCTGTCGAGCTTTGTCCGCGCCTCCTCAAAGTTGCGCTCGTCCGGCAGCTCCTGCGGCCACCAGCTGGAATACGGAATGCGGTATTCCTTGTCCACGCTCGTGGCGCCGCCCATGGTAAAGACCGTTGAGCCGTCGAGCTCAAAAACCTCGCCGCGCGTCAGGCGCCGTATGGGCGAGGTGTCCGACAAACGCTGCGTCAGCCCACCGTGCCACAACTCCATGGGGCGCTCTGCCCAGTGGTCGAAACGTTCGTGGTTGCCGTCGACGAACAGCACGGTATAGGGGCGCGACTCCAGCCAAGTGATGTCGGCGCACTCCTCGACAGAGAAATCCCACGGAAAGCCAAAATCGCCGGCAATGATGAGATAGTCGTCGCTCGTCAGGCTTTCCCCAAGATCCCAATCGCGCAGCTTTTGCATGTCGAGGCCGCCGTGAATATCGCCCGTCACATAGACCGTCATCGGATCACCACTTCCCTGTAAGTCGCTAGCCCACATTCTGCACGATCACTAAGCCAGCCGTTCCAGCCCTTCCATCCCTTAGGGCTTACCCTTCGTTCTTCCATCCAAACGGATCAAGCACCCAAAAAACCAGATCGAGCACGCCGCCGGTCATCATGGCGCCGGCAAGGGCCATGCAAACGTGCAGAGAGCTGGCACTTCGAAGCACGTCGAATGGCCCCCGAACAGCCAGCAGCGCGACCGCTGCGCCGGCTACGCACAGCGCAAGGCACGGTCCTGCGTCCTTAACGCACTTCTTTGCGAGATGCTTTGCGTTGTCGCCCATCGATATCGAACTCCTTAGAGGGTCGTTGTTCAGATGCATGCCGCCGTGGCAGAACGAAGCGGCAGAGTAAGTGTCACATGCCGTGCAGACATCAATGGAGAAACCGCCTGCTCGACCAACCCTTGACGCCGTTTTGTACCGGCACCCCATCTCCCGCTATCGAGGTCTAATACTTTTCCCACTGCCACCCAAAAACTCATCCAACATTAATCTTGGCTCAAGAATCGCTTAATCTATAACCTGCACTATAGAGTTCGACCAAGGGCGGGGCGGCGCAACGCAAACCGCCGAACGCAACGCTCGCGCCCGAGCAAATTGCCCGGCGTCGCGCCCATCGAACGAAAGGACAGGTCATGGACGACCTCGAAAAAGTTGAAACCATCCGCACCAAGTGCAACGTGAGTTACACCGATGCCAAGGCGGCGCTCGACGCTGCCGACGGCAACGTTTTGGATGCCATCATTTGGCTCGAGTCGCAGGGCAAGACCCAGACCACGTCGGCGCATGCCGCCACCGAGTCCGCGCCAGTCGATGAGCCCTCTGCCGAGATGGTCGCCGCGCAGGTCGCTTACGAAAAGTCGAGCGAAAAGACCGACTTCTCCAAGAAGATGGACGGCGTGTGGGAGTACCTCAAAAAGCTCTTCCGCCTGAGTCTGGACACCAAGTTTATCGCCACGCGCCGCGATGCGATCATCCTCAACATCCCCATCCTGATCCCCATCGTCGCGCTGTTTGCCTGGGGCGCCACGATATGGCTGATGCTGATTGGCCTGTTCTTTGGCATGCGCTACCGCATCGACAGCGACGGCGACGTGCCCGGCAGCATCAACAACCTTATGGATAGCGCTGCTAACGCCGCGGACGACATCAAGCAAAATCTCAACGACGACAAGTAATCGCAGACGGGGGCATGAATGGCACGGATCCTGATCGTAGAGGACGAGGAGAAAATCGCCCGCTTTGTGACACTCGAGCTGGAGCACGAAGGCTACCAGGTGGAGCACGCCGCTGACGGCCGCACCGCCGTTGACCTGGCGTTGGAGCGCGACTACGATCTGATTCTGCTCGATGTACTGTTGCCGCAGCTCAACGGCATGGAGGTGCTGCGGCGCGTACGCAAGCACAAGGATGTGCCGGTGATTATGGTCACCGCGCGCGATGCCGTGATGGACAAAGTGGCCGGGCTCGATGCCGGCGCCGACGATTACCTGACCAAGCCGTTTGCGATTGAGGAGCTGTTCGCACGGATCCGCGTGGCGCTGAAGCGCTCGGAAGCCGTACGGGCGGCTTCGGGCGCGGTCGGCGCCGGTACTGGGGCGGGCACGGCAGGCGGCGCGGGCGCCGGAGCCGCTGCGATGCCCCCGGTCGGCGACTCGACCCAGGCTTCCGCCGCGCCCTCCCCCGCTGCGCTCGCCGTGGGCTCGGTTGCGCTCGACCCCGACCGCCGCGAAGTCACGGTCGGCGGCTCGCCCATCGCGCTCACGGCCCGCGAGTTCGACGTCCTCGCCCTGCTTATGACGCATGCCGAAACCGTGCTCACGCGCGAGCGCATCGCGCACGAGGCGCTGGGCTACGAATACGTGGGCGACACCAACAACGTCGACGTGCACATCGCGCACCTGCGCGCCAAGATCGAAGACGCCGGCGGTGCCCGCATCATCCAAACCGTGCGCGGGGTGGGCTATGTCTGCCGCGCGTAACGCCGAGACCAAGCGCGTCACCTCCATCGCCCGTGCCATCAACTGGAGCTACATGTGGCGCCGCCTGGCGAGCTACATCTGGCTCGACCTGTGGCTGCTGGTTGCTGCGGCGGCGATCCTCATCTATGGCTATAACCAAACGCTGCCCGACGGCGCGTTTACCGCGGGATGGATCCCCGGTGCCGCCGTCCACGGCATGTCGCTGACGCCCGCGCACGGCTGGGACCCCGCCACGCTCACCTATACCGTCGAGCTTGCGCGCACCACCAAGACCTTCCCCCTCGCGCAGGACCTCATCGCGCTGTGGCCCCTCTATCTTGTCGTTGCAGGTGGGCAGGTCATCAGCGTGCTCAACATGCTCGGCGGCGCCCGCCGCGTGCGCCGCACCATGGCACCGCTCAACGACCTGGCCCTGCGCGTAGACGAGTTCAGCCGTATGCAGCTCTCCGGCGGCAAGATGGAAACGCTGGAGCAGGCCATCGAGCGCGCAAGCGTCGACTCGCCGAGCGTCACCACCGGCGACGCCGACCTGGCGAGCATCGAGGTCGCGCTCAACCGCCTGCTGCGCCAGATGCAAGAGGCAAAGCTGCAGCAGATGCGCTTTGTCAACGATGCAAGCCACGAGCTACGAACGCCCATCGCGGTGATTCAGGGTTACGTAAACATGCTCGACCGCTGGGGCAAAGATGACCCGGACGTGCTGGCGGAATCCATCGCGTCCCTCAAGGCCGAAAGCGAGCATATGCAGGAGCTCGTGGAGCAGCTGCTGTTTTTGGCACGCGGCGATGCCGGGCGCACGGTCCTGCGGCGTGCGAATACCAACCTGGCCGCACTGGTCGGCGAGGTATGCGAGGAGTCACAGATGATCGATGCCGAGCACACGTATCGGCTGGCTTTTGACGCCTTGCTTGCCAGCGACCCGCGCTGCGACGCGCCCGTCGACGTGGCGCTCGTGAAGCAGGCTCTGCGCGTGATCGTGCAAAACGCCGCCAAGTATTCGGACGCGGGCACATCCATCTCGTTTGGCGTGACGCCGGATGCGGGCGCGGGCACGATCGACATAAGTGTTGAGGACGAGGGCATCGGCATGAACCAGAAATCCGCAGCTCACGCATTCGAACGGTTCTACCGCGCCGACAACGCGCGCGATGCCGGCGCGCAGGGCTCGGGTCTGGGGCTCGCCATCGCCAAGTGGATCGTCGACAGCCACGGCGGCGTCATTGGCGTGACCTCAGTCGAGGGCGTCGGCAGCCGCTTTACGATTCGCCTGCCGCGGTAGAAAGCCCCTCGGCATAAAAAAGGGATAGGGCCAGGCGGCTCTATCCCTTTTTGCTAGCTATGGCAGCTTGTGCGCTACTCGCGGCACAGATGCACGGCGAAGCCGGCGAACTCGCGCTTAAAGTACACGAGCTTGGTACCGCCGTCGGGCAGCAGCACGCGCGACTCCTCGTTGACCTCGAGCCCGCGCTCGGCAAACCACTTCTCGGCCGCATCGATGTCGTTGACGGCAAAGCCGATGTGGCCCTTGGTGCCACGACCGTTCTGCTTCATGACCTCGATCAGCGAATCGTTAAAGTACGAAACCGGGGTCTCGATAACGGGCAGGCCCATCATCGTCGAGAACAGCTCCGCGATCCCCAGGGCATCTGCCGGGTCGGTGGCGTTAATGCCCACATGGGCAACGCGCATGCCAAAGAGCTCGACCGGATTGGCGTTCTGCTCACTCATACAGTCAGCGCCTACTGAGCCATGACGTCGAGGACGGCCTTCTCGGCAGCGACGCGGTTCATGCCGGTCATGAAGGGCACGCCGCTCACGTATGGGCAGGTGAGGCCCTCAGGGGCAACGGTGGTGGCGATCAGCAGATCGGCGCCCTCGTCGCAGTAGTCCTTGGCCTCGGAGATGGCGCACTGCACGATCTCGTACTTGTCGGCGTAACCGTTGGCGTCGAGCAAGGTGGCGACCTTCTGGGCAACGAGCGTGGAAGTAGCAGCGCCAGCACCGCAAGCCAAAACGATCTTCTTCATAGGTAATGTCTCCCTTCATGGTTTACTTTAGGTAAGTGTACCGCAGCGAGCGATGGCACTCAGCCTCGATGAGCTTTTATGCCAGTTTGCTTGTGCGCTGCGTATAATACATCTAGTACGTGTTGTCATACCGCTCGCTTTATGAGCGACTAAGGATCCTAACATGCCCGATTCCCGCACACTCTGGACCGCCGTCGTTATCATCTGTATCGCCGTGTCGGTGTTCTTTAGCGTCAAAAAACGCACTACGTTTAAACGCCTGCAACAGTTGATGGCCGCCAAACAGTGGGCCGAGTTCGATCGTTTGCTCGACGGCAAACTCACCAGCACGCTGTACCCGCGCTACAACCGCGACTACCTGCGTCTGAACTCCTATCTGCTGCGCGAGGACCACGAGCGCGCCGGCGAGATGTTCGACCTGCTGCTGGGACTCAACCTGCCCAAGATGCAGCGCGTCGACCTGGTGATCAAGGCCTTTAACTACTACGTTGGCCAGGAGGACCGCAAAAAGTCCAAGGAGCTGCTGCACGAAATCAAGGGCTTTGAGGGCGGTCAGGCCGAGGCGGTCGCGCACGAGTGCCAGCTGATGTACGACACGATGATCCTCAAGCGTCACAACGACATTCCCGAGCTGGAGCGCATGCTCGAGGATGTCGGCGACGACCCGGTCAAACGCTGCCGCCTGGAGTACCTGTTGGCTCTGCAGTACCAGAACAAGGGCGACGAGGCCAAGTTCCAGGAGTTCCTGGAGAAGTCGGGCCAACACTCGATGGCCGTCAACGCGTAACGGACGGCTTGTGCTAGACTTCTAGTCTCACGGGGGCGTGGCGGAATTGGCATACGCAGGGGACTTAAAATCCCTCGCCGCAAGGATTGTGGGTTCGAGTCCCACCGCCCCTACCATGTATTGGTTACGGGCCCGTGTCCCCTGGGGATGCGGGCCCGTTTCTTTTGGATGCCGATACAGATGGTGAGTTGCGGTGGAATAGGGACTGTTTGGGGCCCGAAAGGGCGATTTTAGTCCGTATTTCACCGCAACTTATGAGGGGATGGTTAAAGGGCGTTGAGGCTGGGGGGCCAGCCGATGGTGGGGGTTGTGCCGTCGAGGGTCTCGTTGATGGTGGCGGCCATGCCGGCGAGGAGGCTGTTCTCACTTACGGTGAGCGTCTTGTAGCCGCCGGCGCGCATGAGCTCGCGAATCACCACGGCGCCGGCCAAGATCACGCCCGCACGCTTGGGCTGCACACCTGGCAGAGCGGCGATGCCCGCAACGTCCAGTGCGGCCATGCGCTCGATGGCAGCCGAAACTTGATCCATCGAAAGCTCGCGCAGGTGCACGAAGCTCGAATCATACGGCTCCAGCTTGTGAACGAGCGCCACGAGCGTGGTGACGGTGCCACCCACCGCGACCAAGCGCTCGGCGCGCTCAAAGTTGTTGGGCAGGCTCTCAAAGTACGCCGTAAACTGCTCGCCCGCCCAGTTGGCAGCGGCAGCAAGCTCGTCGTCCGCAGGCGGCAACGCGGAGAAGAAGCGCTCCGTCACACGACGGCAGCCAATGTCCAGCGAGCGCGTGCCCTCCAGCGCAAAGACCCCGCGCTCCGGAGCGTATACGCCCGTCGCAAGCTCCGTCGACCCGCCGCCCGAATCGGCAACAATGATGCGCTCGCCGGCAAAGTCGTGCGCCACGCCAAAAAACGTCAGGCGCGCCTCGACCTCGCCCGGAATCACCTGTGGCTCAAGCCCCAGATCGCGCAGGCCGTCCAGCAGCAGCGCGGCATTGGACGCATCGCGCGCGGCACTCGTGCAGGTGGTGCAGACGCACACGGCCCCAAAGGCACGGGCCTCGTCCACAAACATGTGACACGCAGCGAGCACACGCTCGACAGCCGCCTCGCAAAAGCGCCCCGTCGCGTCCACGCCCTCGCCCAGGTCGGTAATCTCGGTATGCTTGGACGATTCCACAATCGCCCCGCCCTCGACCTGGGCCAACACCAGTCGCGACGACACCGTTCCCAGGTCGATCGCGGCCACCTTATAGCGTTTGCAATTTGTCATTGCGGGCTCCCCTCCGGGCGCTATTTGCCGTTGGACACGACCGTTTGACCCTCGACGCCGTTAAACCCAAACAGCATGTCGAGCGCCTGGATGTACCACGGCGCGTCCTTGCCGACTTCTTCGATTTCCTTGACCACTTCGCTGGCCTTCTTGGCGTTTGAGGACTTTTTGCTCGACGACGAGTCCGAATCGTCGTCCAAGCCTAGCACGTCAATCTTCTTCTCGCCGGGCATCACCAGGCCCAGGTCCTCGGACGCCGCGTCCTTGATACCCTCCTCCGAGAGCAGCTTGTCGGCGCTTTTTTGCAGCTCGTCGTTATATTGCTCGCGAATCTCAACCTGCTTGGCCAAGATGTCGCTCGAGCGTTTTGCCACGTACAGGTCGCGCACGGGGAAATACAGGCTCACGAGCGCCAGCGCCACCACGATACCGATAAACAGCGGGCGCAGAGATCCATGCGTAAAGTCATAGATCGCCTTGACCACCGCATTGTCGTTGGCGTAGCGCATAAAGTCCGAGCCCGAAAGACGGCTCGAAGGTCTGCTCGATTTGTCGTGCGTCTGGGCCGACGGACGCGACGAATGCGACGAACGTGTCGGACGTACTGGTCCATCTGTCGAAGTATTCACTTGAGCATTGGGGCGCGAGGTACTTGTCGGGCGCTGCGTGGAGCGGTCGGCGCCGGCGTAGGCGGACCCACCGAGCTGCACCGTGCGCGCAGGGCGAGGCGACGGCTCGCGCGAACCGGCGGAATAGTACCTGTTGTCGTAAATCTGATCCATGTGCGCCTTGTGCGGTTGAGGTTTGTTTGCGCTAAGTCCTTTAGTTATAGCACGAGCGCCCGCACCGCCTTCGCCAGCCTTTGCTCGACATAAAAAAGGCGCTGAGCCATATGGCCCAGCGCCCACAGCGCTTTGCGGCGTCCAGCCAAGGCGGGGCGGAACCGAGTCAGCCTCCTCCTCGCCAAATTCGCCCGTTTAGCGAATGTTGTAGAACGCGGCCTTGCCGGCGTAGCGCGCGCTGCCCTCGAGCTCGTCCTCGATGCGAATGAGCTGGTTGTACTTGGCGATACGGTCGCTGCGGCACGGGGCGCCCGACTTGATCTGGCCGGCATTGACGCCCACGACCAGGTCGGCGATCGTGGAATCCTCGGTCTCGCCGGAGCGGTGACTCACGATGCAGGCGTAACCGGCCTCCTTGGCGGTCTCGATGGCCTCGAGCGACTCGGTGAGCGTGCCGATCTGATTGACCTTGACCAGGATCGCGTTGGCGGCACCCAGCTCGATGCCCTTCTTGAGGCGCTCGGTGTTGGTGACGAACAGGTCGTCGCCCACCAGCTGCACCTTGTTGCCAATGCGGCGGGTAAGCTCGACCCAACCGTCCCAGTCTTCCTCGGCCATGCCGTCCTCGATGGAGATGATGGGGTAGGTGTCGACGAGCTTCTCCCAGTAATCAACCATCTGAGCACTCGTGTATTCCACGCCCTCACCCTTGAGCTCGTACATGCCGGTCTCGGCGTTGTAGAACTCGGTCGAGGCCGGATCCATGGCGTACATGAAGTCAACGCCGGGCTTAAAGCCAGCCTTCTCGACGGCCTTGGTAATGTACTCGAACGGCTCGGCGTTGGTCTTGAGGTTGGGCGCAAAGCCGCCCTCGTCGCCCACGCCGCCGCCCAGGCCTGCCTCGTGCAGCACGCCCTTGAGGGTGTGGTAGACCTCGGCGCACCAACGCAGACCCTCGGCAAAGCTCGGGGCGCCCACTGGCATGATCATGAACTCCTGGAAGTCGACGTTATTGTCGGCATGCACGCCGCCGTTGAGGATGTTCATCATGGGCGTGGGCAGCAGATGGGCGTTGACGCCGCCCAGGTACTGGTACAGCGAAAGACCCGCCGACTCGGCAGCGGCGCGGGCGACGGCCAGCGACACGCCCAGGATGGCGTTGGCACCGAGCTTGGTCTTGTTGGGGGTACCGTCCGCGGCAATCAGCGCGGCATCGACGGCGCGCTGGTCGAAGGCGTCGAGGCCCACGACGGCGTTAGCGCACTCGTTATTGACGTGCTCGACGGCCCGAGAGACGCCCTTGCCCAGATAGCGGCCCTTGTCGCCATCACGCAGCTCGCAGGCCTCAAAGGCGCCGGTCGAAGCACCCGAAGGCACCATTGCGCGGCCAAAGCTGCCGTCCTCGAGCACGACCTCGACCTCGACGGTGGGATTGCCGCGGCTGTCGAGCACCTCGCGACCGTAGACGTCCAAAATATCGCTCATGTTGTCTCCCTCTCACTTGGAAACATAGTGGATGCAAGCGACCGGCTGACCGTGCACCGTCGGTGCGCCTCCGTAAGTTAGCCATGTCGCACTTTTTGCATTATGCCCTAAGTTAACCGAGGGATACACTTGATTTTCGAAAAATTTAGCGGGAACGATGAGGCGTGTCAGCCCGTCGTTCCCGCAGTCTTACTCCTCCGCCTTTGCGGCATCCCACAGGTCGTTAAGGCCGTGGGTCGAAAGCTCGGCAAGATCCACGTGGGCGTCAGCCGCCATCTGCTCCATCGCAGCCCAGCGGCGGCGGAACTTGGCCGTGCTCGCGCGCAGGGCACTCTCGGCGTCAATCCCCTCTTTGCGCGCAACGTTGACCAGAGCAAAGAGCAGGTCGCCAAACTCCATCTCGCGCTCGGGCGAGCCGGGAGCCTCGGCCTCAAACTCGGCACGCTCCTCGGCGACCTCGTCCCACACATCCTGGACCGTCTCCCACTCAAAGCCCACGGCCGCCGCCTTGCGCGACACCTTTTGAGCTTGCATCAGCGCCGGCAGATGTGTGGGTACGCCGTCGAGCAGACCCTCGGGCAGCGCCTTGCCTGTCGCCACGGCCTTGTCCTTGGCCGCCTTCTCGGCAAGCTTGACCTCGTCCCAAATCTTGAGCACCTCGTCGGGGTTGTCGGCATCCGCATCGCCAAACACGTGCGGGTGACGACGGATGAGCTTGGCGTCGATATCGCGCGCCACATCGGCCAGCGTAAACTCACCGGTGTCCGCTGCAATCTGCGCATGCAGTACGACCTGCATGAGCACGTCGCCGAGCTCCTCGCGCAGGTGTGCCGCGTCGTCGGTCTCGATGCAGTCGAGCGCCTCGTAGGCCTCCTCGATCATGTTCTTGCCAATGCTGCGGTGCGTCTGCTCACGGTCCCATGGGCAGCCGTCGGGCTGACGCAGGCGCCAGATGGTCTGCACCAGATGCTGCAGCTCGGCCGACGCGTCGACCAGCGTGGACAGATCGCGCGAGCCCTCGGCATTTTGCTGAGCCATATGCTCGGCCATGGTTAGTCCTCCTCCAGGATCACGTGGCGGAACGCGCCGCCCTCGTAGATGCCGTAGCTGTGCGAGCCGTCCTTAGGAATGCTCACGCTGCCGGGGTTGAAAAGCCACAGACCCGGGTGCGCAGCGCTTTCCTCGTTGACCTTGATGTGCGTGTGACCGTAGACGAGCGCGGAACCCTCGGGCAACGCGGGCGCATGGTCGACGCTGTTGTGCATGCCGGCGCCAAAGACATGGCCGTGCGTCAGGAACAGCTCGCGGCCGGTCTCGTCGAACAGCATGGCGTAGTCCGCCATGACGGGAAAGTCGAGGACCATCTGGTCGACCTCGGCGTCGCAGTTGCCGCGCACCGCGATGATGCGGTCGGCTAGGGCGTTGAGCAGCGGGATCACGTGCTTGGGGGCGTAATCGCGCGGCAGGTCGTTGCGCGGACCGTGGTAGAGCAGGTCGCCCAGCAGAACGATGCGGTCGGGCTGCTCGGACTCGATGGCGGCACAGAGGCGCTCAGCCCAGTATGCCGAGCCGTGGATGTCGGAGGCGATGAGGTATTTCATGGTGGTCCTTTCGGTGAGGTTGATGGGGTGGGTGTGGCGCGTCGCCGACCGTGTCACTCAAATTGCAGAGCCGCGGCTTGTGCTGCCTGCATCACGCGCTGGAGCGGCACACCGTGCTCGCGGGCAAGGCGAGCGCAGTCCTCGTACTCGGGCGCTGCACGCTCGCTGCCGTCGGGCAGGGTGGCCACCTTGACGGACACCTCGCCCCATGGCGTCGTCACCTGCTCAAAGCGGCGTGGCAGGCAAACGCGTTCCATGACCTGGCGACGGATGCCATTGGTCGTGGTTTCCAAAAAGATGATCGTCTGCAGGCGCTCGATGTCCTCGTGGGCGCAGATTACCTGCAGCTGCCAGCCGGGACGGCCTTTCTTGCAATAGACGGGCAGCCAGTGCACCTCGCGCGCACCCGCCTCGCGCAGGCGGTCGGCGGCGTAGGCAAGCACCTCGGGCGACGCGTCATCAATATCGCATTCCAGCTTGACGATGGTTTCGGGCGCATCGGTCTCGCGGGACAGCGGGGATGTGCTATCGCATGGCATACGGTCCGGCTCCTTTCCGCGCGGGCTCGTTTTGTTCATCCAAACGCTAGCACATCGCGGGCGGCGCAGGGGCGGCGTCATGGGATAGGTGCGACTTTTGCTGGGCGCAAGTGCTGGCGCGCTCCAATGCCGGCCCGCTCCACTCAAACGTGTACGTCAGCCTCCAAACATGTCATTTTTTGCAGCTTTTGGAGGCTGATGTACACGTTTTGAGAGCGCAAGCGAGGCCGCACCGCGCGTCGCGCAGCCTTTCCAATCGATTTCGACCCCCGGCGTGTCCGGCGTGTTGAGAGCTACGCCATTACAATGAAGCGGATTCGCTTGACGCAAAGGAGCTGCCATGCCTGCTTGCCCGCTGGTCGATTGCCACACCCACACCTCGTTCTCGGACGGTCATGCCTCGTTTGAGGACAACGTTCGCGCCGCTGCTGCGGCCAGCTGCCGCGTCATGGTCTCGACCGATCACCTCACCCTGCCCGCCAGCATGGACGCCAACTGCGAAGTACAGGTTGTCGAGGGTGACCTGACGGCACATCGTCTGGCCTTTGAGGACGCCCGCAAACTCGCCGCGCAGATCGCTCCGGAGCTCACCTTTATCTACGGTTTTGAATGCGATTGGTACGAGGGTTGCGAGCCCTTGGTAGAGCGCTGGTCCCAGGGCGCCGTCGTACGCCTTGGCAGCGTGCATTGGATTGGCAACCCAGGCGATATCATGACCGGTGCCGCGGGTACGGCGAAAACGGAAAACGTCGCTCGCCCCGATACACCCGATTCCCTTTGCGGTTGGATCGACGACGACACCGACCTGCACGTTTGGGAAAACCTGGGCGTGCGCGGCGTGTGGGAGCGCTACGTCGACGACTGGTGCCGCGCCTGCGAGAGCCCGCTCAACTTTGATGTAATGGCTCACCCCGACCTGGTCATGCGCTTTTCGAAAGAGGGCTTTGCGCCCGACTTTGACCCCGCGCCGTTCTGGGGGCAGATGGCAGAGTGTGCACACGACGCGGGCCGCCGCGTTGAGGTCTCGACCGCCGCACCGCGCAAGGGACTCGACGACTACTATCCCACGACCGGGTTGTTGCGTTGCTTCGCCCACGCCGAGGTGCCGATCACTTTTGGCTCGGACGCACACCGCGCCTGCGACATTTGCTGGAACATCCGTGAGACCCAGGCACACGCCTACGACTGTGGCTACCGAACCTTCGACGTCCCCCACCCCACCGGCGAATGGGAATCCACACCCCTCGCCTAACTAGTCGTTTAAGAACGTCCCCAATGACTAGTGACGGCGGGCGTTGAGTTCGCCGGCAAGCTCGTCGAGGGTGATACCGTAGCGCTCAAGGGTTACGAGCAGGTGGTAGATCAGGTCGCCGGCCTCGTAGCGGATGTGATCGTGATCGTTATCCTTGCAGGCCATGATCACCTCGCTCGACTCCTCGGCAAGCTTCTTGAGCAGCTCATCCTCGACGTCGGTCAGCAGACGCGCGGTATAGCTTTCCTGCGGCGATGCATCACGACGACCGTGAATCACCTCGGCCAGACCTGTCAGCGTCTCTCCGATATTTCCATCCTGAACGTTTGCGGTGCGCACACCCATAGTTCAATCCTTTCTGGTGGCCGAGCGTCTAATCGAGCGCCCGCCCTACGCGAGTTTCTTAAAGAAGCAGGTACGGTTGCCGGTATGGCAGGCCGGACCCGGCGAGTCGACCTTGACCAGCAGCGTATCGCTATCGCAGTCGGCCCAGAGCTCCTTGACCTCTTGCATATTGCCGCTCGTCGCACCCTTGTTCCAGAGCTCCTGGCGACTGCGGCTCCAAAACCACGTGGTACCGGTCTTAAGCGTCAGCCCCACCGATTCCTCGTTCATCCAGGCAACCATAAGCACCTCGCCAGTGTCATACTGCTGAACAACACAAGGAATCAGCCCCTTGGCGTCGTATGTAAGCTTTGAAGGATCGGTTATCTCTTCCATTTCTCTCCCCAAATTCAAACTTCGCAGGTCGGTGAGGGTTGTCCAGGTGCCGCAGGTTGCCGCAAAAGAGGAGCGACGCGTACTTTGGTACGCGAGCGACGGTTTGAGCGGCAAGATGCGGTGCCTGGGCAAGCCGCAGCACTAGAAGTCCAACCTCACAGGAATGCCCTGCGACGCCATATATTCCTTCACCTGGCGGATGCTGAAGGTTCCAAAGTGAAAGACGCTTGCCGCCAGTACGGCGTCAGCCTCGCCCTCAATCACACCCTCGGCAAAATGCTCGAGCGTGCCCACGCCGCCGCTCGCGATGACGGGAATCGGCACCGCGCGCGCCACGGCGCGGGTGAGCGCCAGGTCAAAGCCGGCCTTGGTGCCGTCGCGGTCCATACTGGTCAGCAAGATCTCGCCGGCGCCGCGACGAGCCGCTTCCTCGGCCCACGCCACCGCGTCGATGCCCGTGGCGTTGCGGCCTCCTGCGGTAAAGACTTCCCACTTGTCGGCACCAGATGCGCCGGGCAAACCGACGCGCTTGGCATCGATCGCCACGACCACGGCCTGGCTGCCAAACGCCGCGGCAGCCTGGCTAATCAACGACGGGTCGCGCACGGCCGCCGAGTTGAGCGATACCTTGTCGGCACCGGCGGCAACCATGGTGCGCATGCCCGCCAGGTCGCGAAATCCGCCGCCCACGGTATAGGGAATAGCCAGCTCCTCGGCCGCATGCGCCGCCATCTCGATGGTCGTCGCACGGTTGTCGCTCGTGGCGGTAATGTCCAGGAAGACAACCTCGTCCGCACCCTCGCGGTCGTAGGCGCGGGCTAGCTCCACCGGGTCGCCCGCATCGCGCAGGCTCACAAAGTTGACGCCCTTGACCACGCGGCCGTCCTTGACGTCCAAGCAGGGAATCACGCGTTTGGTAAGCATGGGCTACTCCTCCCCTCGGGCGGCGGCCAGCGCCTGGGCCAGCGTAAAGTTGCCCTCATAGAGCGCACGACCGGTAATGGCACCCTCGATGGCGTCCTCACCCACCGCAGCCAGCGCGCGAATGTCATCGAGCGTAGAGATGCCGCCCGAAGCCACGACAGGAAAGCCCGCGACCTTGGCAACATGGCGATACGCCGCCACATCGATGCCCGTCTGCATGCCATCGCGCGCGATGTCGGTATACACCAGATGCTTAAAGCCCAGCTCGGTAAGCTGCGCCACGGCATCGTCGAGCACCACGCCCGCGCCGTCACGCCAGCCGTTCACCTTGACCTGACCGTCGCGCGCGGCGATGTCTGCCACCAGCAGCTCGCCAAAGCCTTGGGCTGCCACCTCGGCAAAACCCGGCTCGGTCACCAGCACGGTGCCCAGCGCAATGCGGCGAGCACCATAGCCGGCCAGCTCGTCGATGCGCGCGAGCGAGCGGACACCGCCGCCCACGTCCACGGACAGGCCGTCGACGCCGCAGATAGCCTTAATCGCCGCCGAGTTGGCAGCGCACGCGTCCTCGTCCTCGCCAAAAGCAGCGGACAGGTCGACGACATGCACCCAGTTCGCGCCCTGCTCGGCAAACGAGCGGGCGACGGCGACGGGGTCGTCGGAATATACCTTGCAGCGGCTGCGGTCGCCGCACTCCAGGCGCACAACCTTGCCGCCGATCAGATCGATTGCGGGAAACAGGATCATCGGCCAACCTCCTCGACGATGTTGACGAAGTTCTTAAGAATGCGCTGTCCCAGGGCCGAGGATTTCTCGGGATGGAACTGACAGCCCCACACGTTGCCGTGACGCACAATGCACGGGAAACTCCGCGTGTAGTGCGTGCACGCCAAAACATCAGCGGCATCGGCGTCGTCGGCCACCGCGTAGCTGTGGGTGAAGTACATGTTGGCGCCCTCGGCAAAACCGGCGAGCAACGGATCGGCCGCCCCGGCGGGCGTCATGTGCACCTGGTCCCAGCCCACGTGCGGCACCTTCAGGCGACTCGACTCCAAGCGCGTGCACGAGCCGCGCATAATGCCCAGGCCATCGACCCAGGGGCCGCCAGCCTGCTCGGGGGTGCCGCCATCCGCGGCCACGCCCTCGTCCGCAGGCACGCCCTCGTTGCCGCGCTCAAAAAAGAGCTGAAGACCCAGGCAGATGCCGAGCAGCGGAGTTCCGGCGGCGACGGCATCGAGCACGGCCGCCTCCTCGCCGCTCTGGCGCATAAAGGCGATCGCGTCATAGAACGCGCCCACGCCCGGGATGACCAGGCCGCCGGCGCGGCGGATCTGCTCCGGGTCGTCCGACGTGCAGGCAGCGGCACCGGCGCGCGCAAGCCCGCGCACGACGCTCGACAAGTTGCCCTTGTGGTAGTCGACCACCACGATCTTCGGTTCGCCCACGCGACCCCTCCTCCTCGTCTTGTCCAAAACCACCACAAAGGGAACAGGCACCTTCGTAGTGGTTTTACCTTTGTAGCGGTTACAGCGAGCCCTTGGTGCTGGGGATGCCCTGCACGCGGGGATCGAGCTCGCAGGCGTGGCGCATCGTGCGGCCCACGGCCTTAAAGGCGGCCTCGATAATGTGATGCGAGTTACCGCCCGCCAGCTCGCGCACATGCAGCGTGAGCTTGGCGTCGCGCGCAAAGGCGTAGAAGAACTCGACGGCCAGCTCGGTATCAAAGCTGCCCACGCGCTCGGTGGGCACGGGCAGCTCGCAGTAGGCCTGCCCGCGGCCCGAAATATCAACAGCAGCCATCACAAGCGTCTCGTCCATGGCGATCGCCGCGTCGGCAAAGCGCGTAATGCCCGCCTTGTCGCCCAGCGCCTGACAAAACGCCTCGCCCAGCACGATACCCGTGTCCTCGACGGTGTGGTGCGCATCGACCTCCACGTCGCCCACCGCGTGCACCGTCAGATCGAACAGACCATGGCGGCCAAAAGCATTGAGCATGTGGTCGAAAAACGGCACGCCGGTCGAGATATCGCACACGCCAGATCCGTCCAGGTCGAGCTTTACGACAATGTCGGTCTCGCCCGTCTTGCGGGTTACCTCGGCATAGCGATCCATCTACATCTCCTCCTTCACCAGCGCGGCAAACGCGGCCAGCACCTCGTCGTTTTCCTGCGGGGTGCCCACGGTAATGCGCAGGCAGTCCGCGAGCCCCGGCGCGTAGCTAAAGTCGCGCACCAAAATCGAATACTCGTCGCGCAGACGCTCGCGCACGCGCGTGGCATGCGGCGTGCGCGCGAGCACAAAATTCGCCGCGCTCGGCCATACCTCCACGGGCAGGCCCTCGGCAGCCATTGCGCGTAGGGCGCACAGCTCGCGCTCGCGCTCGGATGCAACCTGCGCCACCACGGGCGCGTATGCATCGCGGGCACGCACGCAGGCAAGCGCTGCGGCCTGGCTCAGCACGTTGACCGAGTAGATCTGGCGAATCGCCGCGAACACGTCGATGACCTCGGACGCCGCGATCACATAGCCCAGACGTGTGCCGGCGGCGCCAAACGCCTTGGACAGCGTATGCAGAATCACCAGGTCGGGATGCTCGGCGATAAGTCCCTGCGCCGTGGTGGCCGCGCCAAACGAATCGTCGGCAAACTCAACGTAGGCCTCGTCGACCATCACCATGCCGGGGCACGCATCGCACAGGGCAGCGACAAAGTCGAGCGGCGCCACATCGCCCGTGGGATTGTTGGGCGAGCTCACGATCGCAAGGTTGCACTCGGGTGCGGCCGCGAGCACAGCTGCCTGGTCGAGCTCAAAGGTCGCGGGGTCGCGCCACACGTCGCGCACCTCGGTCTGACAGAGCGATGCAAAGAACGCATACTCGCTAAAGCACGGCGGACAGTTGAGCAGGGTCCGCCCCGTGCCGCCAAACGCCAGCAGGTAGTTATAGAGCAGCTCGTCGCCGCCGTTGCCCACGCAGATATTCTCGCGCGTCACGCCATGCCAGGCGGCCAGCTCGTCGCGCAGGTCGTTGGACATGGGATCGGGATAGCGGTTGAGCGGTGTGGCGGCAAGCGCCGCATCAACCGCCTCGCGCACGCCGACCGGCACGGGATAGGTGTTCTCGTTTGCCGAAAGGTTGATGCGCGTGGGCGTAAAGTTGGGATCATAGGGCTCGATGCCAGACAGGTAGGGCTGGACGAGCTCCTTCATGCGCGGCGTCAGCTCGGCCATGTTAGGCCTCCTCGCCGGTCGCGCTAGCGGAAGCCAGGTCCACGCCCTCGGCGACCGTCGCGGTCGTATCGCCCGGCCAGGCGACCTTGGTCAGGTCGGCCGCGGCCAGCGACTCGGCACTCACGGCATCCTCGCCCTGTTCCAGCACACGGCGACGAAGAGCGGCGGAAAGTGCGTGCGCCCATAGACCCTCGGCCTCGGCCAGACGCTGCGTAGCAGGAGCGTCGGAAAGCAGGCCTTCGGGCGTATAGCAAATGACGCTCGAGCGCTTAACGAACTCTTCCACCGAAAGCGGGTTGGAGAACAGGGCCGTGCCGCCGGTCGGCAGCGTGTGATTGGGGCCAGCGACGTAATCGCCGAGCGGCTCGGAGCTCCAAGCGCCCACAAAGATGGCGCCGGCGTTGCGAATACCGCCGAGCAGACCCATCGCGTCCTTGCAGTGCAGCTCAAGGTGCTCGGGCGCCACGGTGTTCACGGCCTCGACGGCGGCAGCCATGTCGGCGGCAACCACGATGGTGCCCTCGTTATCGAGCGAGGCGCGCGTGATCTCGGCGCGCGGGGACTGCGCCACCAGGATGTCGATGCCGGCCTCGACCTCGCGCGCAAACTGCTCGTCGCAGGTCACCAGGTAGCAGGCTGCCAGCGGATCGTGCTCGGCCTGGGCCATCAGGTCTGCCGCGACCACCATGGGCTTGGCCGTGGCATCGGCCAGCACGCAGACCTCGGACGGGCCGGCGACCATGTCGATGCCCACATCGCCCGAAACAATCTGCTTGGCCGCAGCGACAAAGGCGTTGCCCGGGCCGGTAATCTTGTCGACACGCGGAATGGTCTCGGTGCCGTACGCCAGCGCGGCCACGGCCTGGGCGCCGCCCACCATATAGATCTCGTCCACGCCGCCGAGCTTGGCCGCGGCAAGCGTGTAGGGGCTGATCAGGCCGTCCTTTTGCGGCGGGGTCACCATGACCACGCGCCTGACGCCGGCGACCTTGGCGGGAATGGCGTTCATGAGCACGGTGGAGGGATACTGCGCGCGACCGCCCGGCACGTAGATGCCGGCAGCCGCGAGCGGGGTCACCTTAACGCCGAGCATCGTGCCATCCGGGCGCGTGGTAAACCAGCTCTGCTCGACCTCGCGCTGGTGGAACTCGCGAATCTGACGCGCGGCCTTCTCGAGCGCGGCGACAAAGGCCGGGTCGAGGCCCTCGAGCGCGGCATCGATCTGCTCTTGCGGCAGACGGAAGCTCTGCAGCTCAACACCGTCAAAACGCTGACAGTAATCGCGCACCGCGGCATCGCCGTTGGCACGCACGTTGGCCACGATATCGCGAGCGGCGTCGACGATGTTTTGCGGCAGCACGCCCTTGCGGTTGAGTTGGTTGGTAACGAGGCGCTCACCGGGAGCAAGCTTGATGGTCTTCATATCGGTATCCCCTATCGGTCGAGGTTGTGTTCGAAAAACGAGAGACCGGGCGGCGGCGCCAATCGGCCCGCAGCCCGGACGTTGGGGCGCCCGTGCGCGCTCGCGCTATTGTGCCGAGCCCGCGACGGGCTCAAAATGCTTGTCCTTCACGGCCGCGGCCAGGCGATCTGCCAGGTTGCGCACGCGCGGATCCAGGCGTGCGGCGCCCGGATTGACAAAGAAGCGGGCCGTGCAGTCCATAATGCGGCCGGTGATGACCAAGTCGTTGTCGCGCAGGGTGGCACCAGTGGCGGTAATGTCCACGATGCGATCGGTCATGCCGACGATGGGCCCCAGCTCGATATTGCCGTGCAGCGAAACTATGTCGGCGTTCACGCCTCGCTCGGCATACCAGGCACTCGCGATGCGCGGGTACTTGGTGGCCACGCGAAGCGACCCGCGACGGGCATAGTTGCGCTCGGCCTGGCCGGCGCGCCACGCGGGCTCCGCCTCGATAAAGGTGCACAGACCATAGCCCAGGTCGACCAGTTGCAGCAGGTTGAGGTCTGCCTCGATGAGCGAGTCCCAACCGCAGATGCCGCAGTCGGCGCCGCCGCAGCCCACAAAGGCGGGCGCATCGCTGGGGCGCACGATGACAAACTCGATATCGCCGACCGTGCCCTCGCCGGCACGCGTGTCGCGACCGCGCACGATCAGGTGACGGCCGGGGTCGCGCAGCTCAGAGACATCCAGGCCCGCGGCCTCGAGCACGTCGAGCGTGTCAGCCTTAAGCGAGCCCTTGGGCACGGCGATGCGCAGCGGGCCCTCAGCGCCACGGCCCGCGGCGTGATCGCCGTCGGAAGCGGCATCCTCGGCCGAGGTGCGCGCGGCCTCCAGGCGCTCGAGCGAAAAGGCGAAGCCCGCCGCCGGCACCTCGATGCCGTCGCCGAACGCGCCGGTAAAGATGGAGTCATAGCGTCCGCCCGAACCGACCGGATCGGGCAAGCCACCGGCATAGGCCTTAAAGACCAGGCCCGTGTAGTAATCGAAAGAGTTCATGATAGAGAAGTCGAACGACAGCACCTGGGCGTCCTCGGGTGCCAGGCCCTCGACCAGGGCACGCAGCTCGCGCGTCAGCGGCGCGACGATACCGGCGGCCTCCAGCAGCGCGTCCACGCGGTCGAGCACCTCGGCACCGCCGTGCAGACGCGGCAGCTCGCTAATGGCGGCCTTGACGGCATCGGACTCGACGCTTACCGCCACGCGGGCATCGAGGCCCACAAAGTCGTTAGCATGCACGCAGCGCAGGGCCTCGGCAGCCAGCTCGCGATCCTCGCACGCCGCGAGCAGTTCCTTAAACGGACGCACGCTACCTGCGATAATGCGCGCATCGGGCAGTGCCAGCTTACGCACGGCCTCGGCCACGAGCGAGACGATCTCGACATCGCCCGCGGTATCGCCCGCACCGATAAGCTCAAAGCCCAGCTGCGTAAACTGACGCGAGCCACCGGCATTGCGCTGGCACTCGCGAACCACCGGCGCCTCGTAGCGAAGGCGTAGGGGCAGGTCGGCCGCGCGCATGCGGGTCGAAACCAGACGCACGATCGGCAATGTGTTGTCGGGACGGACCACCAGCAGGCGGCCATCATCGTCAAAGAGCTTAAACGGCGTGTCCGCAATGCGGCCGCCCTCCTCGAGCGAACCCTTGTCCTCGAGTAGCGGCGTCTCGACCGGCAGGTAATGATGCTCCCTAAAGCAGCCCTTCACCGTACATGCGATCTCCTCGCGCGCCTGAGCCTCCTCGGGCAATATGTCCCGGAATCCCCACGGTGTGGCCGTCATCTGGTGAGCCTCCTCATGCTGCGGTTCATATAGAGCAGAAGACCGGCATAGCTCCGCCGGTCTTCTGGGTACTTTAGCATACTAGAGTGTTTGCGGGGAAAATCGTCCTCCTCGGCTCACACCGTATTCATTTGGAAACATAGGAGCGGATTGTCGCAACCCAACCCCGCCTAGACGCCAATCGCACGACGATACTCTGCCATTACCTGCGCATCGGCAGCTGCGGGGTCGGCAAAATAGCGCCAGTCATAGGTCTCGGCCGAAACAACTCCGCGATAGCCGCGCGCCACCAGCCTATCCAGGTCGGCGCGCATATCGCGGTCGCCGTCACCCCAGGCAAGATGCGTCGTGCTATCTGCCGCAACATCGACAAAATGCACGTGGGCGACATCATCGCCAAGCAGATCGAAATAATCGTCGATGGTATCCCCCGCCACCGCCATAGCGCCCAAATCCAGACACGCCTTAAGTGCCGGATGATCAACTGCCTCGATCATGCGCTTCGTATCGGCCGCCGAGTTCACGATCATCGACTCAACCGGCTGTAGGGCCTCGAGCACCAGTCGCACGCCGCGCTCTCCCGCATGCTCGGCAATCGCACGCAGCATCGAGGCGCTGCGACCCCACGCGTCCTCGATCGGCTCGTTCAAAAATGCCCAGCCGCTCGAGACCATGACCTGCTCGGCTCCAAGTTCCGCCGCGATATCTACAACGTTCTTAAAGTACGCGAGCGTGCGGGTACGCGCCCCATTCCCGCGCGCCGCGATATTCCACGGCTTGGGGTTGTTCTGTTCGGGACAAAGCCCCACAATCCGAACCCCATACCGCTGCGACAGCTCCCGTACCCGCTCGAGCGAATCGTATCCATGGCAATCGACATACAGATGCATCGCCCCGGTCCAAAGCTCGCAACACGTGTAGCCCGAGGCCGCTGCCGAAGAAAAGAATTCCTCAAGGTCAAAATAACGATGGCTGATATTCATAACGGCAAGCTGGGGGTAGCTCATAATTACTCTCCAACCCAAACGGGGCCCCGTTCCATATAGGAGCGGGGCCCAATTACACAAACGATATTTGCTCTTAGTAATCGAACTGGTGATAGTAACGACGATAGTTCAGGTTGTGCTTGGTGACCGTCTCGTAGTAAGCGGCAAGGCGATCGGTGATCAGCGAGGAGAGGATCCACGGGGAGACGATGACGCGGAACTCGTCGTCAAGGCCGGGGATCGCGAACTCGGCGGTGTCGATGATGTTGATGTCGGTGTCGCCGGTCACGCCGCGGGTCAGGAACGCGCGGGCGCGCTCGTCGAGCTTGCGGTTCTCGTCCTCGCCCATGAACAGGAACACGGGGACGCCGGGCTCCACGAGCTCGAGGGTGCCGTGGAAGAAGTCGGCCGAGGTGATGTATCGGGTGCGCTTCCACTGCATCTCCTCGAGGATGCACATCGAGAACAGGATGGTCTCGCCCCACAGGGCGCCGGAGCCGATGAACATGGTGTAGGGGGCCAGGGCGTACTTCTTGGCGAGCTCCTCGGCGCGCGGCTCGAAGCTCTTGCGGATGTCGACCAGGTGGGTCCAAACATCCTTGGTCTGCTCGATGAACTTATCGAACTGCGGGAAGCAGCCGCGGCGGTTGAGCAGGCGCAGGCCGAAGCAGTCGGCGAGGTAGTAGCCCTTCTCGCAGCCGCCCGAACCATGGTCAGAAGCCATGGCGACGCAGTTCTCGGCACCCACAGCCTGGCCGATGGGGCCCTCGGGCTTGGTCATGGCGTAGACGCGCACGCCCATGCCCTTCATCTTCTTGACGGCCTCGAGGACCTCGGGGGTGGTGCCGGACTCGGAGGCGGTGAGCACGACGGACTTCTCGGTCATGCGCTTGTGGCCCATGACGTTCCACTCGGCGGCGTGGATCAGGTAGACCTCGAGGTCGCGGTCGCCGAACTTGTTCATGAGGTACTCGAGCTGCATGAGCTCGTCCCAGGTGCCGCCGACGCCCATCAGGAACACGGCGTCGTAGCCCTCGTCGGCGACCTTGTCGGCGAGCGCGGTCATCTTCTTGCCGGTCTCGTAGAGCGCCTTGCCGTCCTCGAGATAGCCCTCCTGGTCGAAATGCATGATCTCGATCTTCTCGGTTTCCTTCATTTGTCTCTCCTTTCTGGGGTTGTTTCCACATCCCCCATGCCAACGGGCATCAAAACCCGCTTACATTCCGTAACACTCAGCCGCTTTGGCCTTAAGCGCATTGACTGACTCTTCGTAGCCCTCTGCCTTGACCTCCATTTGCTTGGAGACAGCATCGAGATACGGGTGAACGTCCCATGACTTCAGACGCTCGGCGATTATTGCCGCAATCGTCTGGAAGAACACGAGATTGGGAATTGCGCTGAGCAGCGGAGCCACCTGAGGCACCACAACCTCGTGAGCCCCACCCTTGGGATGGGCCGTGAGCAGCACCGTTTTTGTCGTAACGTTCGATAGCGCATCGGCGATATTCGCAAGACGCTCCGACCCCTGCGGATCGTCGACAATAAACACCAGATAGCCCGGAACGATCTGCATCTCGGGACCGTGGACGAACTCCTCGCCTTCGTGATGCATGGCAGGAATCTTGATGGTCTCGCTCAGCTTGAGCGCTGCCTCCTCGGCAACACCATAGTTGGGGCCGTTGCCGACGACCATAGCGGGCGTGTGCTCAGAAAGCTCGAGCATGTGGTCTTGGACATATGCCTCGGCGGTCTTGCACATCACGGCATTGGCCTGGATAGCCTCGCGCAGGTCGTCAAGACGCTGGGCAACGCCCTTGGCGTCAATCGTTCCGCGCGCCTGACCGCCGTAAATACCAAAGAGCACCAGGTACTCAACGAGAACCTCGACGCCCAGAGTCACAAAGTCCACCGACTCGACGCCCACACCGTAGTCAAGAACGATGTCAGCGTGTTCCTTGATGGGTGCCTCGACGTTTGCCGTGAGCGCAACTGCAGCCATATCGTGTGCGCGCATGTAATCGAGCGCCGCAATCGTATTGGTCGAATAGCCACTCTGCGAAACGGCAATGTTGAGCGCATGCTGCGGATAGGTGTGTTCAAAATCAACGAAGGCCTCGGGCGTCACAACGGACACCTGCATTTGCAGGGCATCTTGCAGGTAATCGCGGGCGCAATCGGCGGCATGGCGCGACGAACCCGAAGCAACGATGCGCAGCGCGTCAAAAGAACCGGACTGGAAAATATCAACGAGCTGCGCTACCAGCTCAGACGAACGCTCGAGGTTCTCCCCCATACGCACATGGGCAAGCTGAACGTAATCGAGCATCTTCATCGTCTCACCTCGTAACAAATCATTAGTATTTGATACCAATCACAGTTACAGGTTACGGCTTTTTGATACCTCTTTGTCGATTAATTTATCCCCATCGGCGAACGGTCGATTTTGAGCCCTGTAAGGTTGTATATACAGCTGACCCAACGATCAAAACTGGTTAGTTTCCCAGCCGTTATTCACAAAATACCAGCTAGTACGTATAGGTGTAGCCGCCCGTATCGCCACGATTGAAGGACTTTACATACTCGATAGCCTGACCGCTCGCGTCATAGCTCACGCATTCCAAAAGCAAAACAAGATCGCCCTGTTCCAGTCCAAGGAGGCCGGCATCTCGTGCGCCCAGCGCTTCGATATCGAGCTTTTCCTGTGCCATGACTGGCTTTCGGCCCAGCATCTCATAGGTCTCGTACAAACTGAAGACCGACACGTCAATATCTTCGATGGTTGGGAA
Organism: Collinsella aerofaciens; assembly: GCF_015554145.1. Lineage (GTDB taxonomy): Bacteria > Actinomycetota > Coriobacteriia > Coriobacteriales > Coriobacteriaceae > Collinsella > Collinsella aerofaciens_AA. The sequence goes on from NZ_JADNHZ010000010.1 coordinate 51,217, forward strand.
CAGCAGGCAGGGAATCAGCGCCGTCTCAATCGATACGGGGCTACCGTTTATGCAGTTCAGGCGTCGAACGGAATAGAGCAGGTCGTCCTCGGCGATGCCAAACAGGTCGGCGTAATATGGCCCCGCATAACGCTTGGAACGCGCGAGAATACGGACGGACGGCTCGCCGCCCGAAGCACGGACCGATTCACGGAAACCGACCGTGCGTTCAAAAAAAGCAGGTACTTTCTGCGCCACAAAGGCACCTTTTCCCCGAACACGGCGAATCTGCCCGCGCCGAACCAGCTCATCGACAGCGCTTCGGATGGTCAAGCGTGTCGTACCAAATTCCTCGGCAAGGTCTTTTTCGGACGGAATCATGGAACCCGTGGGATATATACTGCGCTCGATACGTTCCTCGATGCCGCGTCGAATGCGCATATAAACCGGGGTGGCATCTACTGTTTCAGCCATTGTTCACCTGCCACGCTCCTCATGCCGTTCTCTTCGCCGTTATCGGCAAAGCGGAACTTTGTGGGCAAAATCACCGATTTGCAATGCTCCACAAAACGCATGTCCTTATCAAATTCGATCGAGCTCTCATAGAACACCGGCGTTCCCTCTTCTTGCTGGAGCAGCTCGGCCTCTTCGGCGTTCAAACGCGAGATGGAGATATGCTCACGTCCATGCTCAACACGCACGCCACCTTCTTTGAGCAAGACATCGTAAAGGCTCTCACACTCAAAATCGTGTTCGGGAAGCGATGGGCACAGGGACAGGTTAACGTGAGCGGTCTCGATTGACGCCGGCTCGCCCTCAATAAGTCGAACGCGCTGCATGCGGAGCAAGGGAGCGCCTACAGCCACCCCAAGCTTGTCGGCAAGCGCCTCATCCGCCTCGATGGTCCCGGTGGAAACCAGACGAGAAGAGGGGTGCAGGCCGGCAGTCCGTACAGCATCGGAAAAGTTATACGTTTCCTGGAAGATGTTCAACGGCTTGGGAGGACACACATACGTACCCGATCCGCGACGGCTCTCGAGCGTTCCACACGAGATAAGCCGCGTGATACCGGCACGCAACGCCGTACGCGAAACGCCAATCTCTTCGCACAGCACGCGCTCGGCCGGCAGGCGATCGCCGCCGGCAAGCTGATGGTGCTGGATATACCAAAGAATTCCCTCAACAGCACGATCTTTGGGGGGAATTGCATAAGATTCGCCTGCCATTGCACAGACTCCTCATTCAGACACGTATGCCGCCAAAATTAGGCCAGCCCTCCCATGGCATCAAATTCGGCCTTGATCTTCTCGGCGACATTCCGATACGACTTATATAGACTTGAATCGCGTTTGACCTCGTCGGTCATAACGGGAATCTCTAATTTGGAAACCTCGTCTTTTCCCGTCTGAACCGCCACAACAACGCCCATACCAAGACACATATTACGCTTGGCAGCGTTTATTTTCGCCGCCTTGGCAGGGTTTGCCAGGATACGCTGGGCAAATTCCTGTTTAGAGACCGCTTCTTCGGCCTCCGGATCGCCCGCCTCGGCCACTTCGCACTGCAACACGTCCGCATAGTCAAAAATCTTCGGCTCTGCACCACGCTGATGCACGGCCCACTTGCGATGCGTGGCATCCTGGTAGATAGCCGGCAAAAACGTAAACCGCGGCGGGTCCAAAATCGTATCCGTGATGGTAAACACATCGGGATCAAAGGCATCCTGCGGGTTTTTCTTCTTGAACAGCCCCATATCAGCCTCCCGTACTAGCATTAAACAACTCAAGCCAAATATAGCACCAATTTCAAGTCGCCGCCTTACCCTATCGGTACGCGGCCTCTATGGCTCGCCCAGCGGAAGAACATACGGACGAGGGACGGGGTGGGGTGCTTGGTTTTGGAAGTGGGCTTCGCGAACTTCCAAAACCAAGCACCCCACCCCGTCCCCGGCGATGTATCACTGGCTGACCAAAGTTACATGCACAGTACCCAAGGCAGCATCAGCAAAGTCCCTATTACATTAAAAATAATCAGCCCCCGCAAAACGAAACGGTCGAGAGGGCCTTGCCCGGCGCGAGACCGTCCCGAATGCCTACCCGCACAGCGTGGTTACGAGTGGGATAGTCAAAATGGAGCAGATGATCGACAAAAACGTGCACTGCATCATGGGGCGTGCATCCTTGCCGTATTGTAGGCAGTACAGCGTACCGTTGCTACCCACCGGCATTGCCATCTCGAGCACAAGCGTCGCGATAAACATGGGCGTCATGCCGGGCCACAAGCGCGCGACGGCAAGACATGCCACCGGCACGACAACCAGGCGAAACGCCACGGCGACATAGGCGCGCCAGTTGGTAAGCATCTCGAGCGGACGGTACTTGGCGATAGACGATCCCATGAGCAACAATGCCGCTGGAGTGGTCATGGTGCCAACGATGGAAATCGAGTCGCCCAACACGCCCCAATCGGTCCATCCGGTTAGCACGATCCCAAGCACAACGGCACTTGCAATGAGACCAGGACTCTTGCAGCAGGCGGCAATATTGCGCATCTGCTTTTTAAGGCCGCCATCCATTCCGCTAAATAACATGGCACCGACGGTAAACATAAGAAGGTTTAGGGGGATAAGCGCAATCGATGCATACAACAGCGCTTGTTTTCCCAACACCGCCGAAATAACCGGAAAACCGATAAACCCGGCATTACCGAAAAGCACGGCGAAGCGATACGAGCATTCTGTCCCTTTGGGAACGCGAAGAGCAGCGGTGACAGCAAACGCGATAACGGTCGCCACTACATACATCACAAAGGACAGACCCATGAGCGAAAACGTCTCGGCAATGCTCGGAAGCTTCACATCATCGCCCAGCGCTGACGAAAGCACCAAGCACGGTAGCGCCACCTGCAACAGCAGATGCGACAGCTCGCGCTCGAACTCCGCTTTCATAAACCCCAGCTTGGCGATACACCACCCCAACAAAATAGGCAGCGAAACCGTCAACATCTGAAGCGCCACACTCGTAAAGCTCATGCTTCCCCCTTATCTATTCCACGAGGGCCGGGGCGCCTGCTTTGTTTTGAGAAGTGGGCTTCGCGAACTTCTCAAAACAAAGCAGGCGCCCCGGCCCCGGCAATGTAATTTTGGCTGACCAAAGGAAGATGCGCAGCCCCAAGGCCGCAACGGCAAAGTCCCCATTACATTAAAAAATATCAGCCCCCGCATATCGAAACGGTCGAGAGGGCCGCCTCCGGGCTGGTGCCCTTCCTCGGAGAAGTTCGCGAAGCCCACTTCTCCGAGGAAGGGCACCAGCCCGGAGGCGGCCCCAGCGCGAGACCGTCCCGGATGCCTACTTACTCGTTGTCGCCCGCGGTCATCTGCGTTGCGGAGAGCGCGCCGTCGGCTGCTGTTGCGGCTGCGGCGTCGGGCCAGACCCAGTCGGTGAAGGCCGGGTGATCGTAGCCCTCATCGCACGCGAACTCGAAGGCCTCGGTGCGGAATGCCTCCCACTTATCAATCTGCTCGGCAAACTTATCGGCGTCGACCATGCGCAGCACGTCGGCGGCCAGTGCCCAGCGGTCCATGTTGTTCAGGCGCAGCATGTCGAACGGCGTTGTCGTGGAGCCTTTCTCCTCGTAGCCGTGGACGCGGAAGGCATCGTGGCCGGGGCGGTTCCAGATCAGGCGGCGAATCGTGCCGGCATAGGCGTGGAACGCGAAGAAGACGGGCTTCTCGCCGCAGCCGAACAGCTCAGCCCAGCGCTCGTCGCTGAGAGCCTGGTCGTTCTCGCAGACGTTCTGGATCTTGAGCAGGTCGACCACGTTGACGAACCATACCTTGATGCCCAGCTCGCGCAGCATGTCGGTTGCAGCCAGAGCCTCAAGCGTCGGCACGTCACCGCAGGTGGCGACCACGACGTCGGCCTCGGCGAGCGAATCGGCGGTCGATGCCCACTCCCAAGTCGCAACGCCCTCGGCGAGCTCCGCCTTGGCCTCGTCGACCGTCTGGAAGGTCGGAGCAGGCTGCTTGCCGCAGAAGATGGCGTTGACGCAGTCAGTGGACTGGTAGACGCGCTCGGCCACGGCGAGAGCCATGTTGGCGTCGGCCGGATAGTAGGCGTTTACGATGTGCGTGTCGTTGGCCTTGTTGAGCAGCAGGTCGATAAAGCCGGGGTCCTGATGCGAGAAGCCGTTGTGGTCCTGACGCCAGACGTGGCTCGACAGCAAAATGTTAAGGCCGCTGATGGGGGCACGCCACGGAATCTCGCGCTTGGTAGCCTCGAGCCACTTGCAGTGCTGGTTGACCATGGAGTCGACCACATGGACAAAGCTCTCGTAGGAGCTCCACACGCCGGAACGGCCAGTGAGCACGTAGGCCTCGAGGAAGCCCTCGCATTGGTGCTCGGACAGCTGCTCGACGACCTTACCGGAGCCTGCCAGCAGCTCGTCGTTGGCCTCGTCCTCGTAGAAGCCGGCGTCCCACTGCTTCTTGGTCACCTTGTAGGCAGCCTGCAGGCGGTTGGACGCGGTCTCGTCGGGACCGAAGATGCGGAAGTCATCCATGTTCTTGGCCAGAACGTCGGCAGTGTACTCACCAAAGACGCGGGCGGCCTCGGTGGAGCCCCAGCCATGACCATTAGTGTCGACGGGGACCTCGTGGGCGTGGATATCGGGCAGCTCGAGCTCGCGACGCACCTTACCGCCGTTCGCGTTGGGGTTGGCGCCGATGCGCAGCTCGCCGGTCGGCATAAAGGCCGTCACCTCGGGGCGCACCTGGCCCTCGGGCGTAAAGAGCTCCTCGGGCTTGTAGGAACGCAGCCACTCGCGCAGCACGCGGAAGTGCTCGTGGGTGTCCTTGGCACTCGCCAGCGGCACCTGATGCGCGCGCCAGGAGTCCTCGGTCTTCTTGCCGTCGATCTGCTTGGGGCAGGTCCAGCCCTTGGGCGTGCGGAACACAATCATGGGGTAGGCCGGGCGGACCACGGTCTCGCCTGCGGCGGCCTGGGCCTGCGCGGTTGCCTTGATGTCACAGATCTCATCGAAGACCTGCTCAAACAGGGCAGCGAAACGCGCATGAATGCTTGCGTGGCTCTCGTCGTCAAAGCCGGCGACAAAGAAGTGCGGCTTATAGCCCATGCCCTCAAAGAACTTGGTGAGCTCTTCGTCGGACACGCGGGCGAGGATGGTGGGGTTGGCGATCTTGTAGCCGTTGAGGTGCAGGATCGGCAAAACGATACCGTCGGTTGCCGGGTTCACGAGCTTGTTGGATTGCCAAGAGGTCGCGAGCGGGCCGGTCTCGGACTCGCCGTCGCCCACCACGGCCACGGCCAACAGGCTCGGGTTGTCCATGACGGCACCGTAAGCGTGGCTGAGCGTGTAGCCGAGCTCGCCGCCCTCGTGGATGGAACCGGGCGTCTCGGGCGCAAAGTGGCTCGGGATGCCGCCGGGATAAGAGAACTGGCGGAAGAACTTCTGCAGGCCTGCCTCGTCATTGGTGATGTCGGGGCGAATCTCGCGGTAGGTACCGTCGAGCAGCGACTGAGCAGTACCGGCGGGGCCACCGTGACCAGGGCCCATCAAGAAGATAGCATTCTGGTTGTGGTCGGCGATCAGTCGATTGACGTGACCGAACAGGAAGTTGATGCCGGGCGTGGTGCCCCAGTGGCCAACCAGGCGGTGCTTAACGTCCGGACGACCGAAGTCGCGCACCTCACCGGTTTTCTCGTCGACAAAGTCGGGGCGCATTAGCGGGTTAGAGCGAAGGTAGATCTGACCGACGGACAGATAGTTCGATGCGCGCCAATACAGGTCGACGCCCCCGAGCTCGGAAGCCGGCACCTCGTGGCCCAGCTTTTGCCACGGCGTCCCCAGTGTTTTAGCCATTGTTTATGTCCCTTCGCTGTGCGGTCACCCTCCAATACGGCAACCTTTCGTTGGGACCAGTATATTTGCTAAAACGTTTTATCATGGTGAAAAAACGTTTTATCACCCTTATCAATCCCATCGATTAGCAAAACGCGACATTCACCTGCGGCGTTGATTGTCACAGGTGCTCCACATTCGGTCTCTGCAAATTGGTAAACGTGTTTAGTTGTGTTTAGTAAGCTCGAGCACGCTGTCCTTAACGATAAGCTCCGGCTCCAGAACGACCTCTTCGGCACGCCTGCCGCCCCTACCGGCAAGACGCTTGGACATGCAGCCAAAAGCATGCTCCGCAAGGACACCAGGGTCCTGCTCAATCGCGGTCAGCGCCGGCTCAAAGAGAACGTCGGCCGCCGAGTTGTCATAGCTCACCACCGAGATATCGCCCGGGATGCTCTTCCCCATCTCGTGTAAGCGCTTGAGCAAACCGAGGGCAATGTTATCCGAGCTTGCGAACACGGCAGTGGCGTCAGTTGCGAGCACTGCCTCCGAGGCCTCGTATGCGCTCGGAATGTAGTACTCGCTCTCAAACTCCAAACGCGCGTCGATCGGCAGGCCAACCTCGCGCAGCGCGCGCTCATAGCCGGCAAGTCGCTTGCGACCCGTATTGGAACGGCGGGCATTAACCAGGCAGGCAATACGGCGGTGGCCTTGCTCGATCAGATAGCGGGTGGCCATATAGCCGCCCATCTCGTGGTCGAACATCACCTTGTCGCACTCGAGCCCCTCAATGGCACGGTCGACCATTACGGCCGGGATGGGCAGGTGGCTGACTTCTTCGCGCAGGGCGCGATCATCGGAGAACTCGTCACCCACCACCAGGAAGACGCCATCAACGCCGCGCGTCACCAGCTGGCGCAGCAGCTCCAGATCGTCATCGGCGCTTCCGCCCGAGCTGGTAATGAAGAGCGCATAGCCGTCCTCGCGGCAGCGCTTTTCCAAGCTACCGGCGAGCGAGGCAAAAAAGCGGCTCTCGATGTTAGGGACGATAAGGCCCAGCGTGCGCGACTCGCGCATAACCAGGCTGCGCGCAATCTGGTTGGGAACATAGTGGTTGCGCGCCGCGACCTCTTTGATGAGCTTGCGGTTTTCTTCCGAGATGCGACAGGGCCGATTATTGAGAACAAGCGAGACCGACGAGGGGGAAAGCCCCACCTCCTGGGCGATCTGCTTGAGGGTGACTTTGTTGGCCATCTCGCTCCTTCCGGGTTTACGCGCAATCTCTTGAAAGTATAGCGACTACCCCTCTACCTCGGTGATAAACACTTTACCAATCCGGTGGACGGCTGTTTTATCGCCGCCAGCGCACCAAATCCGTCCGGGTGGGGTATATTGCAATCGATTGATGACAACGACCACCAAAAGGCGGATATCCGTATGCACGAGAACGATTTTTTTAACGAGGACCTGCTGTGCGCGCTCGCTGGCGTTGCCGGCGAGGACAACGTGCTGATGAGCGAGCCCATGCGCGAGCACACCACGTTTAAGATCGGCGGTCCGGCCGACGTCTTTGTCACGCCCGATACTGAGCAGGGCCTCGTCGCCACGCTCGATACCTGCTATCGCTGCAATCTACCACTCACCATCGTGGGCAACGGCTCCGACTTGCTCGTCGGCGACAAGGGCATCCGCGGCGTCGTCGTAGCGCTGGGCGAGGGCCTCTCCGACATTACGGTCGACGGCACGCACGTCACGGCGGCAGCCGGCGCCTTGCTTTCCGATGTCGCAGCCGCGGCAGCCGAGGCCGGCCTTACCGGCATGGAGCCCATCTCGGGCATTCCCGGATCGGTCGGCGGTGCCTGCTACATGAACGCCGGAGCATACGGCGCTTGCATGGCCGATGTGCTGGAGTCCGTGCGCGTCTACAAGCCCGCCCGCATGCTCGACGACGGCACCCGCGGTAGCGGCAGCATTATCGAGTTCGATGTCGACGAGCTCAACCTGGACTATCGCAAGAGCCGCATTGCCGACGACGGCTTCATCGTGCTCTCGGCCACCTTCAATCTCGCCCCGGGCAACGCCGCGATGATCAAGGCCGACATGGACGACTACCGCCAACGCCGCGAGGACAAGCAGCCGCTCGACATGCCGAGCGCCGGCTCCACCTTCAAGCGCCCCGAGGGCTACTTTGCCGGCAAGCTCATCATGGACGCCGGCCTGCGAGGACACGCCATCGGCGGCGCGCAGGTGAGCGAAAAGCACTGCGGCTTCATCGTCAACGCCGACCACGCCACCGCCGCCGATGTCGACGAACTCATCCGCCACATCCAAACAACCGTCAAAGACCAATTCGACGTAGACCTAGAACCCGAAGTCCACCGAGTAGGCGAATTCCTCTAACAAAGAAGGCCCCGAAAGGGGCCTTCACCATATTTATTCAGATAACCCAGTCCGGTGTGTCGCGCCCCGAACCCGAGAGGGCCGCGTGCCCGCCCGCAATATATTTGATTGATCGCGAGTTCCGCACGCAAAGAAGGCCACTTAATGTGGCCTTCGTCTTGCGCAGGACTGCCCGAGCAGGCAATCAAATATATTGCGGGCGGGCACGCGGCCCAGTCGGCTTTACGACAGCGCAATACCGCCAAGCCAGCCCCAACGCACGCCAGAGCCAGTACCATAAAAGCTGATGAACGAATCAAGCGACTTAGACGTAATGGCACCCTCGTTGCTCATAACGATGCCGCCGCCAACGTAGATACCCACATGACCGTAGATAAGGCCCGGAGCACCCGTGCCGCTGTGCGAGGAATCGGCCACGATCATGCCCACCTGCAGCGCCGAGCGGTCGGAGCTATAGCACCAGGCGTTGAACATGTCACACGCGTTGCCGCCAAAATAGCCCACGCCGGCATTGCGGAAGACGTTGGTAACCCAGGCAGCACACCAGCCCTGGCCGGGAGAAGGCGTCGAGTAGCACGCATTGACGACGGCCTGCTGCTTGCCCGAACCGCCCGTCTGTTGCGGGGTGCCGCCGGCATACGAGCCGCCACCCGAGCTCGAGCCACCCGAAGAAGAGCCCGTGTTCGCAGAGGCCGCGGCTGCCGCAGCCGCCTTCCTAGCGGCCTCCTCAGCCTGGGCGGCAGCGAGGATCTCGGAATCGCGCTGAGCCATGAGTTCCTTGACGTCGTCGGAAAGACCGTTCAGCACGGTCTGGACTTCTTGCTGCTTGGCCTGCATGTCCTGCATCTGGGCAGTCTGCTGATCCTTGAGCTTCTCCAAGTCGGCCTTCTGCGACTCAAGCTCGGTCTTTTGCGCATCGAGCTCTTCCTGGATGGTCTGAATGTCCTCGATGGCGTCGCGGTCGCTCTTGTTGATCTTCTCAACATAGTGCGCATTGGCGACGAGCTCCTCAAACGAGCCCGAGGCGAGCAGCAGCGACAGGATGTTGGTGCCGCCCGACTTATAGCTGGCGGAAACGCGATCGGAAAGATCACCGCGCTTCTTTTTGAGCTCGGCCTTCTTTTCGTCAATCTGCGCCTGCGTGCTGTCAATCTGGCCCTGTACGCCCTCGATATCGTTGAGGGTCTGGGCGTTCTTGTTGGCCAGCGCCGCGTATTCATTTGCGATGCTGTCGAGCTGGGCCTGGACCTCGTCAAGCTGAGCCTGGGCCGCATTGAGCTTGTCGGTGGTTTCCTTGGTGGCCTCCGCAGCATGGGCGCGAGCGGGCAGACCAAAAAGAACGGCTGCAGAAGCTGCGCCGAACAGGGCCTTGAGGGCAGTGCGACGCGAAAGCTCCTGGGAAAGGATGGAATCGCTGTTTGGTGACATATCTACTCCGTTACATGTTTATTTATATGTCGCTCAACTTATACATATTAGCGTACATCCGGCGCATCCCAACGATTTCCACGAACGGCAGCAAACCGTATGGTCGGCGGCTCGTATGCAAACGTCAAAGTCAAGGTTACGCCCACGCCAAACATTTCAATGAGTACGTTAGCATGTTCATCTGCTTTTCCTGCCCTGCACCTTTTGGGTGCCCCTGCCTGCGCTATACTCCCCTGAAGAAGTGTTCCTGATTCGATAGGAGACTACATGTCCAAAGCACTCGACCCCAAAGACACCTGCGTCCTCGTAACCGGTGGCGCCGGTTTTATCGGCTCGCACACCGTCGTTCAGCTGCTCGAGGGCGGCTACCAGGTCGTCATCGTCGATGACCTCTCCAACTCCAGCGCCGTCGCCGTCGACCGCGTCAAGACCATCGTGGGCGAAGAGGCTGCCAAGAACCTCACCTTCTACGAGGCCAACGTGCTCGACCGCGAGGCCATGAACAAGATCTTCGACACCCATCAGATCGACCGCGTCATCCACTTCGCCGGCTTTAAGGCCGTCGGCGAGTCGGTGAGCAAGCCCGTCGAGTACTACCACAACAACATCGAGAACACCCTGGTGCTCATCGACGTCATGCGCAACCATGGCTGCAAGTCCATCATCTTCTCGAGCTCCTCGACCGTCTACGGCGATCCGGACAACCCGCCCGTCACCGAAGAGGACCCCAAGAAGCCCGCGACCAACCCCTATGGTTGGACCAAGTGGATGATTGAGCAGATCCTCATGGACGTCCACACCGCCGACCCCGAGTGGGACGTCGTGCTGCTCCGTTACTTCAATCCCATCGGTGCCCATCCGTCGGGCCTGATCGGCGAGGACCCCAAGGGCATCCCCAACAACCTGGTGCCCTACGTCGCCCAGGTCGCCGTCGGTAAGCTCGAGGCCGTTCAGGTCTTTGGCAACGACTACCCCACCCCCGACGGCACCGGCGTGCGCGACTACATCCACGTGTGCGACCTGGCATCTGGTCACGTTGCCGCCCTCAACTGGATGAACGGCAAGACCGGCGTCGAGATCTTTAACCTGGGCACCGGCACCGGCACCTCGGTACTCGAGGTCGTCGCCGCCTTCTCCAAGGCCTGCGGCAAGGAGCTGCCCTACGTGATCCGTGAGCGCCGCGCCGGCGACATCGCCGCCAACTGGTGCGATGCCTCCAAGGCCGAGCGCATGATGGGCTGGAAGGCCCAGTACGACATCGCGGACATGTGCCGCGATAGCTGGAACTGGCAGAGCCACAACCCCAACGGCTTCGCCGACGCCGAGTAGCAAAAACCTACATACCGTTCTTGCCCCGATCTCACGTTGTGAGGTCGGGGCTTTTTCATGGCATGTAGCCATTCGCCGAAAATCGACCAACTTTTTTATCTTGCCTGTACATGTTTAAACAACATGTTTTACAATAGGCGTATCGAATCAGAACATCGGAGGCGGACTGCACACCCATCGGCAGGCCGACCCCACAACAAGAAGGTTGGTGAGCGCATTCATGGAGCGTGCAAGCGGCGTCCTCATGCCCGTCTCATCTCTGCCCGGACCATACGGAATCGGCGGCTTTGGCTGGAATGCCTACGACTTCGTCGATTTTCTCGCCTCGTGCAAACAACATTACTGGCAGATTCTGCCCCTTACGACGACCAGCTATGGCGATTCGCCTTATCAGTCGTTCTCGGCCCGCGCAGGCAACCCCAACTTTATCGACTTTGCCGAGCTTATCGAGGCAGGGTATCTGGAGCAGCGCGATATCGATGGCGTGTATCTGGGATCCGACCCCAGCAATGTCGACTACGGTGCTATCTTTGGCGGCCGCCGTCAGATTCTCGACCGCGCCGCCGAGCGCTTTGCTGCCGACAAGCCGGCCGATTTCGATGACTTTATCCAGGCCAACGAGGACTGGCTCATCCCCTACTGTGAGTTCATGACCGTCAAAGAGGAGTGCGGTCTCAAGGCGTTTTGGGAGTGGCCCGCGGAGCTCCGCACCCGCGGCGAGGCTTCCGCCAAGGTCTGCGCCGACCATCCGGCGCGTATGCTCTACCACCAGATGACGCAGTACTTCTTCGATCGCCAGTGGAGCCGCCTCAAGGCCTATGCCAACGAGCGCGACATTCTCATCATCGGCGACCTGCCCATCTATGTCTCGCGTGACTCCGTCGAGATGTGGGCGACACCTGAGCTCTTTAAGATCGACGCCGCCGGCAATCCCGTGAGCGTCGCCGGCACGCCGCCCGACCAGTTCTCGGCCACCGGCCAGTACTGGGGCAACCCCATCTACGACTGGGACGCCATGGAGGCCGACGGCTTCTCCTGGTGGGAGGGCCGCATTCGCGCCGCCCTCGACATGTACGACGTCATCCGCCTGGATCACTTCCGCGGCTTCGAGGCCTATTGGGAGGTGCCGTTCTCCTCGCCTGATTCGTCCTACGGTTCGTGGACGCAGGGTCCCGGCCTCAAGCTCTTCAAGACACTCGAGGAAAAGCTCGGCACGCTGCCCATCATCGCCGAGGACCTGGGCTTCCTCACCCCCGGCGTCATCGATATGCGCGACAACTCGGGCTTCCCCGGCATGAAGATCCTGCAGTTTGCCTTTGAGGGCACCAACTCGTACTACCTGCCGCACAACTGCATTGCCAACACCGTCGCCTACGTGGGCACTCACGACAACGAGACGGCACGCGGCTGGTTTGAAGGAACGGCTACCCCGCGTCAGCGCGAGCAGACAGCCCTGTACACCCATCAGCAGGCCGGCGAACCCATCGCCGACGCGCTCAACCGAACCATCGCAGCCAGCGTGAGCGACACGTGCGTCTACACCATGCAGGACCTGCTCAACTTGGGCAACGAGGCGCGCATCAACACCCCTGCCACGCTGGGCGGCAACTGGACCTGGCGCATGCTCGACGGCGCCATCACCCGCGAGCTCGAGCACAAACTCACCGACTGGACCGAGACCTACTTCCGCATCCCGTCGGAAGCCGAAATCGAGCTTCCTCAATAGGAGCTACCGCGCCCGACCCCTCCCCACCGTGCGGACGCGCTTGCTTTTCCCGCGCGAGGCCACCCCAATCCCCTCGCGCGGGCTTCTTTTGAATATCTGACATGTCGTCAACTCACCACAGGAGGAAACATGCCCCGTATCAATCTTGCTGATCTTGCCGAGCAGTCTTTTGGCACCTCGCTCGAGCAGCTCGACGACCGTCGCATTTACAAGCTGCTGGTCAAACTCGTGCAGGAGCGCTCCGCCACCTGCCCGCTCAACAACGGCAAGAAAAAGCTCTATTACATCTCTGCTGAATTTTTGATTGGCAAGCTGCTGATCAACAACATGATCGACCTCGGTATCTATGGCGAGGTTAAGGACCAGCTCACCGCCGCGGGCCACGACCTCAACAAGATTGAGGAGTTTGAGGTCGAGCCCTCGCTCGGCAACGGCGGCCTGGGTCGCCTGGCCGCGTGCTTCCTGGATTCCATCGCCACGCTGGGCCTGACCGGCGACGGTGTGGGCCTCAACTACCACTACGGTCTGTTCCGTCAGCGCTTTGTCGACAATCAGCAGAAGGCCGTCCCCGACGAGTGGCTCGGCGAGCAGGATATCCTGATCGATGATGACCGCTCCTACACCGTCGAGTTTGGTGATTTTGCCGTCACCTCCAAGCTCGTCAACATCGATGTGCCCGGTTACGGCCAGCCCACCAAGAACCGCCTGCGCTTGTTCGACCTGGCAAGCGTTGACGACGGCCTGGTCCCCGGTAGCTCCATCGACTTCGACAAGACCCAGATCGCCAAGAACCTCACCCTGTTCCTCTACCCGGATGATTCCGACGAGCAGGGCCGCCTGCTTCGCATCTACCAGGAGTACTTCATGGTGAGCAACGCCGCCCAGCTCCTGATCGACGAGGCCGTCGAGCGCGGCAGCAACCTGCACGACCTGGCCGATTACGCCGTGGTCCAAATCAACGACACGCACCCCACCATGGTCATTCCCGAGCTCATCCGCCTGCTCACCACCGAGCACGGCATCGAGTTTGATGAGGCCGTTACCATCGTGCGCTCCATGGTCGCCTACACCAACCATACGATTCTTGCCGAGGCGCTCGAGAAGTGGCCGCTCGCCAGCCTGCAGAAGGTCTCGCCCGCCATCGCCGACATCATCGTCAAGCTCGACGAGGTCGCCAAGGCCGAGCACGATGACCCGCGCGTCGCCATCATCGATGAGCACGACACCGTCCACATGGCCCACATGGACATTCACTTTGGCTTCTCCATCAACGGCGTCGCCGCGCTCCACACCAAGATCTTGGAGGACACCGAGCTTCATCCGTTCTACGAGATTTATCCCGAGAAGTTCTCCAACAAGACCAACGGCATCACCTTCCGCCGCTGGATTCATGGCGCCAACCCCGCGCTCGCCAACCTGCTCGACGATGTGATCGGCACCGATTGGCGCAGCACCGGCGACCTGAGCAAGCTCGCCGAGTTCGCCGACGACAAGGATGTTCTTGAGCGCCTGGCCGCCACCAAGGTCGAGGCCAAGGCCATCATGCGCCAGTTCATGGCGCTCGAGCAGGGCGTGACCATTCCCTCCAACGCCATCATCGATGTTCAGGTCAAGCGTATCCACGAGTACAAGCGCCAGCAGATGCTCGCGCTCTACATCATTTGGAAGTACCTCGACATCAAGAACGGTAACAGACCTAAGCACCCCGTCACCATCATCTTTGGCGGCAAGGCGGCACCTGCCTATACCATCGCTCAGGACATCATCCACCTGATCCTGACGCTGTCGCAGTGGATTGCAAACGATCCCGACGTGGCTCCCTACCTGCAGGTTGTCATGATCGAGAACTACAACGTCACTGCTGCCGAGCGCGTGATCCCCGCCGCTGACATCTCCGAGCAGATCAGCCTGGCCTCCAAGGAGGCGAGCGGCACCTCCAACATGAAGTTCATGCTCAACGGTGCCCTGACCCTGTGCACGCTCGACGGTGCCAACGTGGAGATTGCCGAGCTCGTGGGCGACGAGAACATCTATACCTTTGGCGCCTCATCCAAGCAGGTCGAGCAGCTCTACGCCGACGGCACCTACAACGCCGGTGCGCTCTACCGCAAGCCCGGCATCAAGCTGCTGGTGGACTTCATCACCAACCCCGCCTTTATGGCGACCGGCAACGCCGAGCGTCTGCAGCGCCTGCACGACGACATCAAGGGCAAGGACTGGTTTATGGCCCTGCTCGACATAGAGGAGTACATCCAGACCAAGGAGCGCGTGCTAGCAGACTACGAGGATCAGGACGCTTGGATGCGCAAGGCGCTGATCAACATCGCCAATGCCGGCACCTTCTCGTCCGACCGCACGATCTCCCAGTACAACGACGAGATCTGGCACCTGGGCTAATTCGCTTCCCTTACCCATCCTCTTGAGAAACGGAGTCGTGGCAGCACGGCTCCGTTTTTATGCCCGTGTGTTGCCCCACGGCCCGCCTCTTCCAAACACTCTCAATCTGTAACAAATAACCGCCGGAATCGGGTCTAACTGTTACAGGATGAGACAAACGGATAAGCCAGCTAAAAACAATCTTTATCTGTAACAGTCAGCCGCCAAAAACCGCCCTTCATGCTATGGATTGAGACAGTTCGAAAAAACGAAAAGTTTCATCTCAATCTGTAACATCTAGGCCCCATTCGACCCTCCAATTGTTATGGATTGAGACAGAAGGGCAGACGGCTCAGCAATGTCTCAATCTGTAACACCTAGACCGACTTTGGCCCTCATCCTGTTACAGATTGAGACAGTCCGCCAGACAGCCCCGGCACAAAGAAAGGCTCCCCTCTCGCCCAGTGGACGGGAGAGGAGCCTTATATGTGACCGCGGCAAAAGGATGGCAATACCGCAGTCGCCCAAAGGGAGGGCCTGGATGCACCGGGCCTAGATAAGGTTCTTGCCAGACACCTTATCGAAGAGATGGGTCGCGTTCTTCTCGAACTTGAACCAGATGGAATCGCCCGCCTTGAGCGCACCCTTGGCTTCAAGGTCGACAACGGGAATGATCAGGACGAACTGGCCATCGGGAGCGGTCACGTGGACATGCTCGGTCGAACCCATGAGCTCGGTCACCTCGACGGTACCCTGGAGCGCGCCCTCCTCGCCCTTGTCGGCAAGCAGAATCTGCTCGGGGCGCACGCCGGCCGTGATCTCCTTCACGTCGCCGCCATCCCAGTTGAGAGCAAGCTGAGCGCAGGTCTCGGGGGCGAGCGCCACGTTCATATCCTCGGTCTTGACGGTGAAGCCGTTGCCCGAGCGCACCAGCTGGGCATCGAAAAAGTTCATCTGCGGCACGCCGATAAAGCCGGCGACGAAGATGTTCGCGGGATGGTTGAAGACCTCCTGCGGGGTGGCGATCTGCTGGACGACGCCGTCCTTCATGACCACGATGCGATCGCCAAGGGTCATGGCCTCGGTCTGGTCGTGGGTAACGTAGATGAACGTACCCTTGATCTCGTGGCGCAGCTTGATAAGCTCGGCACGCATCTGGTTACGAAGCTTGGCGTCCAAGTTAGACAGCGGCTCGTCCATCAGGAAGACCTTAGGGTCACGCACGATGGCGCGGCCGATGGCGACGCGCTGACGCTGACCGCCAGAGAGTGCCTTGGGCTTGCGGTCGAGGTACTCGGTGATACCCAGGATCTCGGCAGCGGAGCGAACCTTGCGGTCGATCTCGTCTTTGGGGACCTTCTTGAGCTCGAGCGTAAACGCCATGTTCTCGTACACCGTCATGTTGGGGTACAGAGCGTAGCTCTGGAACACCATGGCGATGTCGCGGTCCTTGGGTGCCACGTCGTTGACGCGCTTGCCGTCGATGAGCACGTCACCCGAGGTGATGTCCTCCAGGCCGGCGACCATGCGCATCGTCGTGGACTTACCGCAGCCAGATGGGCCAACGAGGACGATGAACTCCTGGTCGTGAACGGTGAGGTTGAAGTCCTCTACAGCGAGCACACCGTCCTCGGTAACCTTGAGGTTGTGCTTCTTCTCCTCGGTCTTCTTCTTTTTGCCAAAGAAGCCCTTCTTTTTTGACTCGTTGTTGGGATACACCTTCTGAACATGTTTGAGAACAATCTCGGCCATGTCTTTACCTTTCGATATGCGGCGCCACGCTGAGGGGCGCCGCAGAAACTTGCAAAACAGTTACGGCATCAGCCCTTGACGGCACCTGCCACCACACCGTCGATGATGTACTTCTGGCAGAAGATGTACATGATGACGATGGGGATAACGACCATCATGATGCAGGCCATCATGGGGCCGAGCTCGACGTGGCCATAGCCGCCGCGGAAGTACTGGATCAAAATAGGAATGGTCTTGTACTTGGTGGAGTCGAGCGTAAGGTAGGGCAGCAGGTAGTCGTTCCAGACCCACATGGTCTCGAGAATGCCGACCGAAAGATAGGTGGGCTTCATGATGGGAAGGACGATCTTAAAGAACACCTGGACCGGGTTGCAGCCGTCGATCATGGCCGCCTCCTCGATCTCGAGCGGGATGTTCTTTACAAAGCCGGCGAACATAAAGACTGCCAGGCCTGCGCCAAAGCCCAGATAGATAAAGCAGATGTTGAACGGCGTATTAAAGCCGATGCGGTCCGCCAAATTGGACAGCGTGAACATGAGCATCTGGAACGGTACGACCATCGAGAAGACGAACAGGTAATAGAAGAAGTTCGAGATCTTGCTGTTGACGCGCACCACGTACCAAGCGCACATGGAGCAGCACACCAAGATCAGCACGACCGACGTGACCGTGATGATGAGCGAGTACATAAATGCTGAGGCAAAGCCCTGCTCGTTCAGAGCGTGCACGTAGTTTGCAAGGCCGTTGAACGACTCGGGCGTGAGCAGGTCGAACGCCGTGGTGGTGCTGATTGCGGTCGCTTTCTTAAAGGAATTGAGCGCAATCATAAACACGGGGTAGATCCATGCGAGCGACAGGATCGTAAAGAAAATCGAGAGCGCGCGGTTGATAGCCTTATCGCGTTTCATTACTGCTGCACCTCCTTGGACCTCGTGGCCTTAAGCTGGATCATGGAAATAGCGACAACCAGAATGCAGAAGATGACTGCCTTGGCCTGGCCAATGCCCTGCCATGCGATGCCGGCACGCGAATAGAACGTGTTGTAGATGTTCAGGGCGAGCATCTCGGTGGAGTGCGCGGGGGCGCCACCGGTAAGGGCGAGGTTCTGGTCGAACAGCTTAAAGCCGTTGGTGATGGACAGGAACAGGCAGATGGTGATCGTCGGCATCAGGTTGGGGATCTTAACCTTCCAGAACGTCTGCCATGCCGTGGCACCGTCAACCTTGGCGGCCTCGATGTAATCGGACGGAATGGACTGCAGACCGGCGATGTAGATGATCATCATGTAGCCGACCTGCTGCCACAGGGTCAGGATGATAAGGCCCCAGAAGCCAGCAGCAGAGTTAAGGGCAATGAGCTGGGCGCCCACGTTGGAGAGCAGGCAGTTGATCAGAATCTGCCAAATGTAGCCCAGCACGATGCCGCCGATCAGGTTAGGCATAAAGAAAATCGTACGGAAGATGTTGGTGCCCTTGAGCGCCTTGCGAGTGAGCGCCTGCGCAATGGCCAGCGCGATCACGTTGATGAGCACCGTCGACAGGAAGGCAAACGCCACGGTAAAGAAGAACGACGTGGAGAACTGCGGATTGGACAGCGCGCGCACGTAGTTCTCGATACCGACAAAGTGCGCGTTATTGATGGTAATAAACTGGCAGAACGAGAGATAGAAACCCTGGATAAAGGGAATCACGAACCCGATCATAAACGCCAGGCACGTGGGCAGCATAAAGAGCGGCCACCAGCGCTTGAGTGCTTTGCCCATAGAAGGGTCCTTTCAATATGCAGGGGGCGGGCAAACCTACGTCTGCCCGCCCCCTGTCGCTAATCAGATAGCTTGGGCAGCAACTGCTTACTCGGAAGCAGCCTTCTCGGTCTTCCAGCCATCGACGAAGGCGTTCTTGACGCCGTCCCACTTGGTGTTGTCGGCAGCATAAGCGATGAGAGCCTGCTTGAGGTTCTTCTTCCACTCCTCGGAGGGGATGTAAACGAAGTCCCAAGCGACGGTCTTCTTGCCGTCCTTGGCCATAGCAACGGCCTGCTGAGAGAAGACGTTGGTGGTCTCCTTAGCGCTCTTGAACGGGGCGGTCAGACCCATCTTGTCAGCGATGATGCTGGTGGCGGTGTCAGAAGTGACGCACCAATACATGAAGTCCTCGGTGGCCTTCTGGGCATCCTCGGAAGCCTGGGAGCTGACGCACCAGTAGTTCTCGCCGCCGGAGCACAGGCCCTGGTTCTCCTCGCCGTCGACGCCGATGTAGATCGGCAGCATGCCGAGCTGGTCGTCGGTCATACCGGCCTTGGTGAGGTCGGCGTAGGCCCAAGAGCCGTTCTGATAGAAGACGGCCTTGCCGGTTGCGAACTCGTTGGTGGCGTCGTCACCGGTCTTGGAGGCGAGCTGCGAAGGATCGCAGGTGGAGTCGGTGATGTACAGGTCGAAGATCTGCTTAAAGTTGTCGAGATACTCGCCCTTGATCTCGTCGTCCTCCTGATTGTGCTCCTTCTCGAACTCGTAGTAGAGCGGGAGGTTGGCGAGGTGCGTGGTGTAGCGCCAGCTGGAAGAGTCATCCATACCGGCGGAAGTGAAGGCACCGTCAACGCCGAGCTCGTCCTTGCGGGCCTGGATGTCATCGGCGCAAGCCTTCAGCTTGTCGAAGGAGTTGATGTCCTCGGCCTTGTAGCCGGCCTTCTCGAGGAGCTCCTTGTTGTAAATGATGCCGTAGCTCTCCTGAACCCAGTCGATACCCAGATCCTTGCCGTCGGACTGCAGCGCCAGGGAGTCGTCGATGAGCTCGCCGCGGAGCTTGGTGTCGGAAAGATCGGCGCAGTAGTCCTTCCAGTTCTTAAGGCCGGTGGGGCCGTTGACCTGGAACAGCGTCGGAGCGGAGCTCTTGGACATCTCGGACTTGAGCTTCTCCTCGTAGGTGTTGGAGGCGGCGGTCACGATCTTGACCTCGACGCCCTTCTCCTTCTTGTACGCCTTGGCGATCTCCTTCCACTCCTTGTCGACCTCGGGCTTGAACTGGAGGAAGTAGACCTCGGCAGCGTCACCAGAAGCAGAGGAGCCAGAGCCGGCAGAACCACCGCAGCCCACGAGGCCCAGACCAAGAACCGCAGCCGCGGAACCAGCAAAGCCCAGGAACTGCCTTCTGCTCATTTCGTTCTTCATTACAATCCACCCTTTCACACCGTGGCGGCACCCTTTGCCGCCGCCTTCGGAGATTGGCTCGGGGACTTTGCCCCTTTTGCTGACTTGTACAATACGCTATTTGGCTAGTTGTTTGAACAAGTATTACTAGAGCGGTAGAAAAACTTCGGTGAACGGTAATTTCAACTTGATACTTGACAAGTTTTGTATAAACAATTATTTGTTATCGAATGCAGAGAAAACGCCCGGTCAAGCCGATGCATCGTCGGTTTGACCGGGCGTTTTCTCTTTGAGGGCATGAGTCTCGTCAGGCTGCGAGCTAGCCGGCTATCGCTTGGAGTTGACGCGGTAGTGGAAGATCTCGGGATGCGTGCGGGCATGCGTGACCTCGAACAAGATGCCGTCCGAAGTGTACGACTGGCTCTCCATGACGGCGACACAGTTGTACTTGCCAAGGTCCAAGTAGCTGCAGTCCTCATCGTTGGCGAGCTCGACACTCACCGTACGGCGGCTCGCCATCACTTTGATGCCGCGCTTGTGCTCCAGATAGCCGTAGATAGAATCCGCCGCGATCTCGGGGGTCAGGCCCTTGGCGATCGACGCCAAAAAGTAGCCGTGGTCCACCTGGCGCGCGCTGCCGTTGAGGCTTCGGACACGCACGACGCGAATCAGCTCCTCGCCCACCTTAAAGCCCAGGCGACGAGAGAGTTGCTCAGTGCAAATCAAATGTTCAAAAGACTTGACCTCGGTCGATGCGACGGCATTGTTGCGTTTTGCGAACTCGCCAAACGACTCAGCCTCTTCGAGTGCGCCCAGCATGTCGGTTTCGCCCTTAAGCCAAATAACGCGCACGCCCTTACCGTGTATAGGCTGCACAAACATCTGGTCGGCCAGCATGCTCAAGGCGCGTCGAACGGTATTGCGCGTGCAGCCAAACTCCGCGGTCAGCTCGGCTTCGGTTGGCAGCATCTCCTGAAACGCATAGGTCCCGTCGATGATGCGCGAACGGATCTCGCGGTAGATTCCTTCGTAAATCGCTTTTGGCATGATTTCACCTCTAATGAATATGTATGGCTAGGCACGATAGCATTTCTTAAAGTTGTTTAAACCGATTATCGGTAAAGTACGGATTATTTACCGTCGACGGTTCCCCCGAAACCCAAATCGGACCGAATCAAAACCGTCAATGCGGCAAGCAGCCAGTCCTCTACAATGAGTTCATTGTTTAAACGTTCTTGCTCGCACAGCATGTTGCATCCGGAAGGCATATTATGCTGCAGAAAATCCAACGTTTTGGCGGAGCCATGTTCGCGCCCGCCATGCTGTTTTCTATATCAGGCCTCATG
The DNA here is from genome assembly GCF_015554145.1 of Collinsella aerofaciens. Classification (GTDB taxonomy): domain Bacteria; phylum Actinomycetota; class Coriobacteriia; order Coriobacteriales; family Coriobacteriaceae; genus Collinsella; species Collinsella aerofaciens_AA. The sequence continues at coordinate 72,557 of NZ_JADNHZ010000010.1, forward strand.
GTCGGCATCTCCGCCCTCGCCACGACCGTAGACATCGTCGGTGACCTCGCCGTATACGGAACCCCTTGGTACGTTTTCTGGACCATCATCCAGCGCGGCTCGTGGACGGTCTTTAAACGTCTCCCGCTCCTTTTTGCCGTAGCGCTGCCTATCGGTCTTGCCCAAAAGCAACCGGCGCGCTGCTGCCTCGAGGCACTCGTGGCCTATTTTGCCTATTGCTTCTTTTTGAGCGAGATCATTAAGCTGAGCGGAGACAACCTTGGGCTTAAGTACCCATCATCTTTGACCCCCGCCAGCGGTATCACCGTCATCGACGGCATCAAGACGCTCGACACCGGCATTATCGGCCCGCTGGCGGTATCGGCAACCGTCGTCGCCATCCATGACCGCTTCTACGATGCCAAGGTTCCCGATTGGCTCGGCACCTTCTCGGGTTCCTCGCTGGTCTACCTCATCAGCTTTTTTGCCGTGTTTGCCCTTGCCGCCATCTCGGCCGCCATCGTGCCCTTCGCATACGCTGTGACCGAAACGCTGCGCCACGCACTTGCGGGCGTCGGCCCCTTCGGCGTGGGCATCTTTGTGTTTTTGGAGCGAGCGCTCGAGCCCATGGGGCTGCACCATCTGCTCTATATGCCCATCTATTACGACAATCTGGTCATTCACGACGGTATTTACGCCACGTGGACCAACCTGCTCCCCATTCTCTCCCATAGCACGCGCCCTTTAAATGAACTTGCGCCCTGGGCAGGTTTTACCGCCACCGGCTGGGGCAAGCTCTTTGGCCTTCCCGCCATCGCGGCAGCATTCTATTTCACCGCCAAACCCGAACGCCGCGCCGGCCTTAAGGCCATCCTTTTGCCCGCCATCGTCGCCTCGGTGGCATGCGGCGTCACCGAGCCGCTCGAGTTTCTCTTTATGTTCACCTATCCCGGACTCTTTTTGCTCTACGCCGTCCTGTCCTCCTGCCTTGCCATGACCATGAACTTCTTTGGCATCGTCGGCATCTTCTCGGGCGGTCTCATGGAAATGACGGCCTTCAACTTCATCCCGCTCATGCGAATGCATGCCGGCTCCTACCTTTTGGCGCTCGGTATCGGTCTTGCCTTTAGCCTCATCTTTTTTGTTAGTTTTCGAGCACTCATCTTGGTCTATGACCTTAAGACGCCGGGCCGCGAGAATCATGCCTCCAATCGCGCGGCAATCGATCGTTTAACGGGAAGCGGCTTTGTCAAAGAACAATCTCCCAATGGCGAGGTCAGTATTCAATACGATCAAGATCACGTCCTCGCTGAGCGGGTAATTCAGCTTTTAGGTGGCGTTGGCAATATCGTGGGCGCAACCAACTGCGCCACGCGCCTGCGCGTCGAGGTCGTAGACCCTTCCATCGTTGCAGATAATGCGTCGTTTGTCGCGGTGGGCGCCAAGGGCCTCATCATTACGGGCAAGACCGCCCAGGTGATTATCGGCATCTCCGTTCCCCGCGTTAAAGAGCATTTTGACCAGATCATGGGCCTCGAGCCGGGATTTGTGCCCACCACCTCGGCCTCCCCTGCCGCCAGCGCAGCCCATAAGCGCGGCGATATCTGCTTTTTCGATATCGACGGAACACTCGCCTGGCAAGACCATCGAGTAGCACAAGAGCTTCCCGAGAGCGAGCGAGACCTCTCCCCCTATCCCAATGAAGCGGTCTCGCAAGCCATCCGTGATTTTGTCGCCAAGGGCAATATGGCGTTTATCTGCACAGGGCGCACGCTGAGCTGCATCCATCCAAAGCTGCTCGAGCTGCCCTGGACCGGCATCGTCTGCCTCGCGGGTGGCTATGTCGAACTTGAGGGACACGTGATTCGCGATTTGGCGATGACGCCCGGCATGCTGCAGCGCCTTGCTCCCATTCTTGAGCAATCGGACGAAGTGATTCGTTTTGAGGGACTCAATGGCGTCGTTCGCATGAGTGCCGATGCGCCCGACGCCCCGGGATACGCCCGCACCGTGGGCGATGCAATTACGCAGCTGCAACATTACAGCGCCTACAAGATCTTAATGTCCACGTCGCTTGCCAACCGCATCGCTCAGGATCAAGCGTTTGAGCCGCTGCTCTGCTTTAACGAGCTCGAGCTCGAAGTGACCGAGATTTCGCCTCGCGAATGCACCAAGCGCGAGGGTATCCAGTCCGTACTCGACGCCCTCGATCCCCACCACGGAACCGTATACGGCATCGGCGACGCCAGCAATGACGTCTCGCTGATGAACGCCGTCGACGTTGGCATCGCCATGGGCAACGCACCGGACTTCCTCAAGGAAAAGGCCGACTATGTCACCGACAGCATCGACCACGACGGCGTCGTCACCGCGCTCGAACACTTTGGGCTTATCTAGCCAAGCCCCTACCGCACTTGCGGCCGCATGGACCAATCGTCTTCAACCGCCGCGCTCGACGCCCTAATGTGGCAATATGTTGTCTGCATAATGCAACGATGCAACCTATCAAAGAATGCGAGAACCCGTGTCCAGTCCGTTTACCAGCTTTTTAGCCCAGCACTTTGACCAGATTAACGACTATCTGGCCACGTTCTTTGACGGACAGGCGACTTCCGCCGATATCGAGCGCTACCTGTATACCCCGCTCTCGGCATTTACGGCAAACGCTGGCAAGCGCCACCGCCCGCTCATCTGCATGCTCGCCGCCACTGCGGTAGGCGGCAGCTTTGAGAGCGCCCGCAGCGCAGCGGCGGCCATCGAGCATTTCCAGTCAGGCGCGCTGATTCACGACGACATCGCCGACAACGGACAGCTTCGTCGAGGCAAGCCCTGCATGCACCTTACCGAGGGCACGGGCCTTGCCATCAATTGTGGCGACCTGGCGCTCACCATGGTCACCAAGACGGTTCTCGACGATCCCACGCTCGAGTCCGACGTGAAGCTGCGTGTGCTCCACGAGCTTACCGAGATGATCGTCCGCACCATCGAGGGTCAAGCGCTTGACCTGGGTTGGGTCCGTGACGAGCGCTTTGATATCTCGGTTGATGACTACCTGGACATGGCGACGCACAAGACCGCGTACTACAGCGGAGCGACGCCGCTTGCCGCCGGAGCCATTATCGGCGGCGGCAGCGAAGAGCAGATTGAGGCACTGCGCGCCTTTGGGCTGCACACGGGCCTTGCCTTCCAGATTCAAGACGACCTGCTCAACTTGATCGGCACCAAGGAGGCCGCCAACAAGGACTTCCGCACCGATATCACCGAGGGCAAGCGCACCCTCGTTGCCGTGCATGCCCTGTCAGACGAGCGCTATCACGACGAGATCGAGGCAATCCTTTCCTCGGGCACCGAGGACCCTGCGCAGCTCGCACGCGCCGTGGAGATCTTCCAGGAGACCGGCTCCATCGATTACGCCCACACCTATGCGCTCGACCTGACCGCTAAGGCCAAGGCCGCTATCGAAGGCGTCGAGCTCGACCCGCATGCGCGCGAGCTCTTCCTCTCAATGGCAGATTTCTTTGTGGAGCGTCTTAACTAGCGGGGGTCATAAAACCTGTGGGCAGCGAGTTTGGGTACAAGTTGCTACACTATTGAGTGCATGTTTATAAATTGTCTCGCGTTGTCTATCCGACACACGCTCAAAATAGTACGAATGGTACGCCGAAAGGGGTTCGTTCATGGAACCTATTACCACGGGCATGCAGGGAGCAGCCGTCGAGGATGTTCAGTCCCGCCTTCTGCAGCTCGGCTATACAATCGATGACGCCGAGGTTGTCGACAAGCGCTTTGGCACCACCACCGAGCAGGCCGTCAGCACCTTCAGGCTCGACAGCGGCCTTGCTGCCGGTCATGCCGTCGATATCCCCTGTTGGAGCGCCCTGGTCGACGCCTCGTATAAGCTGGGCGACCGCACTCTGTATCTGCGCATGCCCAATTTCCATGGCGCCGATGTGCAGGCCCTGCAGCGCGCTCTCAACGTTTTGGGCTTTGCCTGTGGCGAAGACGACGGCTACTTTGGTCCGCATACCGAGGCCGCCCTGCAGCAGTTCCAGGAAAATGTCGGCCTGTTTGCCGACGGCATGGCCTTCCAGGACACCTACGCCTACATCAACCGCCTGCACCATGTGTGGGAGGGCAAGCCCTCGGTCACCGAAGCCGAGTCCCGCATCGGTTTTGCTCGCGCCGCCAACGTGCTCGAGCGCTTCCAGATCGCCGTTATCGGTGAGGACCCCATCGCACGCAGCGTTGCTTCGCGCATGTGGAACATCGCCACGGCAACGACCGACAACAGCGGCATGATGCTCTGCGACTCCGAGGTCCCAACCGACGTTGACCTGGTGCTCGAGATCGCAAGCGACGAGCTGCCCGCCGACGCCGCGCCACGCGCCACGATTGCCCTCGCCGAGTGCCACAACCTGGCCCAGCGCATCCGCACCGCCAATGTCGCCGCGCAGCAGAAGCCGGCTCGCATTCGCATTGAGCTCACGGGCATGACGCGCTACAACGGCACCTTCACGGCCAGCGACGCGCAGACGCTCGCCGTACGCCTACTCGACGGCGTTTGCGATGCCCTCGCAGATTAGGTAAACTAGACGAGTTGCTTTTGGGCAACACCACACATTGGGACGTAGTTCAACGGTAGAACTCCGGTTTTTGGTGCCGGCTGTTGGGGGTTCGAATCCCTCCGTCCCAGCCATTAAAACTGAGCGCCCTAAGCCCATAACGGCCCAGGGCGCTTTCTTGTGGGCAAGCGGAGGAATTCGAACCCGCAAGGGTGCGGAGCTGAGGAAACGCGAAGCGTTTTCCAGCGCAGCACGCAAGGAGCGAAGCGACGCAGCGGGGCGCGGCCGCCGACCAGGCGGACGCGGAATCCCTCCGTCCCACACCAGCCAAGAGCCCCTCACGTCAAGCAAATCGAGCCAACGCCGCCAAGCGGAGGAATCCGAACCCGCAAGGATGCGGAGCGACGCAGCGGGGCGCGGCCGCCGCAGGCAGACGCGGTGCCGGCACTTGGGGACGCTCCTAAGTGCCGGCATTATAGGAACGTCCCCAAGTGCCGGCTCGGGACTATTTTCGAGGACCCTCCGAAGGACTGTGGCCAAAAAACGGCAAATATGAGTACTGTTACCGTTGTAGCTACATTATTTTCGTTAATAAAAGAAGATCTTAATGAGATTTATTCGCATCAAGGTCTTCCTTTAATGAACACTTGAGGAGATACGGCAGCTTATCTGCTCGATCGACACGTCAAATCACCTTAAATGTGGTCAAAATTACTGCTACTAAAAGAGTATCAGTACTCATATTTGATGTTTTTTGGCCACGGCTCTTTATAGACACCCTGCACAGCGACGGTGGTAGATTTCGGAACGTGTCCGTCAGCCCCGTTCCGAAAAGCGAGCCGCATGCAACGGCCAAGCCACGACAGGCCCCGGGAGAGCGGGGACACCGGCTTAGGTTTATCGCGAGTTCCGCACGAACAGGAGGCCACTTAATGTGGCCTCCGTCGTGAGCAGGACTGTAGAGCAGGAAACCTAAGCCGGTGTCCCCGCTCTCCCGGGGCCGGCGGAATTTAGTTGTTAAGCATGCGGTCGAAGCTTCCCGAGTCGCCATCCCGATAGTCGGCGGTCATCAGAATCTCCTGCGGAATGCGCCCGCCCTCGCGCAGCACATTGCGGAACTGCACGCGCGTGACCATGGGCAGATCCTTGATCGTCGCCGCCAAGTTCTGCGGCACGCCCTGGTTGGCAGCCGCGCGCTCGCACTCGCCGCCGGCCTTCACGCGACGCTTATGCTCGGCGAGCATGGCGCGGTACATACCGGCATGCAGGCGAATCTCAACCACATTGGCATTGCGAGCCTGCTCGACGATGCGCGCGCCCTCGCGGTCGATATCGCCCACGTAGTAGACGTAGTTAAAGCGATAGCCGATCTCGGCCAGATAATCGTCCAGGGCATGCGAGACGCTCGCCTTGCATCCGCCGCCAAAAATCACGCCGCCCACCTTGATGCCAAAGAGCTTGACGTGCTTGCGGCTACGCAGCAGCCTGACGATCTCGTCGTAGGTGTCCAGGTTCTCGACCATAATGAACGGCTTATCGGCGCCCAGCGTAAAGAAACCCGTAAAGTGCACGGGGCGGTTGGGGGCGACCTTGATCGCCTGCATGCTGATGCCCTTTTCGGTCATGCGCCTTATCAGGCGCTCACCGTGCTTGCCGTCAAAAGCCTTCTCGTCGTTAAAAATCTGGTAGGCACGTTGGCGGCGCGAGGCAACCGGCGTATCGGCACCTCGGTTTTGCTCGATCCAAGCCTGGATGATTGCGATTTCCTCGGCAATCTTGCGGTTGGACATCTCGTTGTGCTGAGTGCGCTGCGGCGCCTTTTTGCCGTCCTTGCCCTCGACCTTAACAATTTGAGTCTGCTGCTCCTTGATCTTAGAGAGCGCCGTAGGCGTAGGGACAACTTTGAGCAGCTGCCTGCCCAAAACGCGGGCAAGGGCAAACGCCGATACCTCGCCGTGGACGGCCGACTCGGGCTGCTGGGTAGCACTATCAGCCGCGGCAGGCTCAGCCTGTGCATGAGGCTTACGCTTGGAATCTGCCCGGGTATTACGTTCCTGCTTGGGCGCAGACGAGCGCTTTTGCGGACGATCGGACTTGGCCTCCTTCGCCGGCTGGCGCTTGACCTGATCCACCGGAGTCTCGGCCTTCTCATCTCCGTTTTGTGTCGCTGTCTTCTCGGCCGCGGCCTCGGCATTTGAGCCACGACCGCCGCGGTGACGACGACGGCGGGGCTTGCCTGAGGCGCTCTCCCCCGCCTGCTTATCAGCGGTCTGTTGAGCTTTGACCTCAGTGTCAGCCGCAGGCTGCGACTCGGAAGGTTGCTGCTCGCGAGCCGCCGGCTCAACGGTTTTCTCGGTTTGTTCGGCCTTCTCGGCCTGAGCGGTCGGAGCCGGCTCGCCCTTCTCCTGACGCCTTACGGGATACGCGCGCCTCGCAAAACCACGCCCGGGACGGCATGAACCCGGAGCCTTCTTGGCAGACTCCTCAACATCGTCTGCAGCCTCGGAAGGCTCTTCAACCTCATGCGCGACATCCTGCTGCGCAGCCTTAAAGTGGGCACCACGGCGACGCTGGGGCTCCTGGGCCTCCACGGGCTTTTGCTCCTTCGCGGGCCTCTGCGACTCGGCAGCAACCTCGTTCTCAACAGCCTCGGCATCCGTCTCACCCTTTTGAGCAACGGCACGACGGAAGCGCTCCTGCTGGGCGCGGCGCTGCGCATCGCGCTTGCCACCCCCGCCAAAACCGCCGCGTCCCGCCTTGGCCGTAAAGGCACGCACGACGTTCTCATCGAGCAACTCATCGGTATCAACATGCTCACGCGGAGCAACTTCTTCCACAGCAGGCACGTCAGCGGAATCCTCGACGACAAAATCTTCGACGGACTCGGCAGGCTGCTCCTGGGCATCGCGGATCTCGACATTGATGGTATAGAACGCCGGGCGCCCGTTAATGCCGCTGCCCTCGATCTTGGTCACGATATTTGCCGCGATAAGCTCATCGCGCATCGCCTTGGTGTCGCATTCCTTATCGACGGAGCGGAAAATCTGCGCCAGCGCGCTCGACTTAATCTTGAGCGCCTTGCGGCAGAGTAGGTCGTAGGCAACCAGCTTGGCGCGCTCGGCAGAAAGCGACGTCTGGCTGCTCAGACGCTCAGCCAGAGCATCGACATTGTTTTGATTATCGGAATATACCGTCTTGGCCACGGGGCCCCTTTCATATGCACACATATACGTTCATATGGTACAACGCACGAGCCTATCCACGCAAAACATCTGCGAGAACGCCCTTGCACCACCTGTTCTCACAAGAAAAAAGACCGGGTCCGCTTGATTGCGGACCCGGTCTTTCCGAGTCAAATAGATGGGAGATTCAACCCGTCCGACCGACTAGGCCTTAGCGGCCTCGGCGTCGGCAGGAGCTTCAGCGGCAGCGGCGCGACCGTACTCGGCCTTGCCCATCTCGGACCACTCGGGCTCCTCGTCGGGCATGGAGCCGGCCTCCTTGCCGAAGAACTCCTTGAGGCAGTTGACGGCGACGATGAGGCCCAGGACCATCAGCAGGACGGCGAAAACGAGCTGCAAGCCCTTGGTGGCGGCGACGGTGACGGCGGCCGTGGTGGCGGTAGCCGGGATGGTGCCGAAGAAGCCGTAAGCCTGGACAGCGGTCATGCAGCCCATGGCGCTCTGGACCAGCGAGGTGAAGGTGCAGCAGAGCAGGAAGGCGACGGGCACGTAGAGCATCCAGCCCTTGCGGCCGGTGCACTTGCAGAACACGGCGAGGGTGATCATGGTCATGCCGCCGAGCAGCTGGTTGGAAGCACCAAAGAGCGGCCAGATGTTGGCATAGCCGCCAAAGGCGAGGGCGAGACCGGGAAGCAGGGTGACGACCGTGGCGAACCAGGGGTTGCCGAGAACCTTCATGTAGCCGGCCTTGGACTCGATGGCCAGGGCGTCGTTGGTCTGGGCAAAGAACTCGGAGAACGAGGTGCGGGCGATGCGGGCGACGGCATCGAGCGAGGTCAGGGCCAGAGCGGAGACGTTCATGGTCATGAAGACGGTAGCGAGCGTGCCGTCAACACCGAAGGCCTGCATACCGCGGGAGATGCCAGCGGCGAAGATCTGGAACGGGGTGGAAGCGACGCCGGCGTTGAGGGCACCGGTGCCGGCGGTGTTCATATCGGAGAACATGATGCCGGCGACGATGATGGCAAGGATGCCGACGAAGGACTCGACGATCATGGCGCCATAACCGACCTTGACGGCGTCCTGCTCCTTCTCGACCTGCTTGGAGGAGGTACCAGAAGAAACGAGGCTGTGGAAGCCGGAGAGGGCACCGCAGGCAACGGAAACAAACAGGACCGGGAACATCATGCCAGAAGCGCTGGAGAAGCCGGTAAAGGCCGGAGCGGTGATGGTGGCCTGGCCGTTAACACCCAGGACGACGATACCGAGGACAGCGCAGGCGATCATGACGATCATCATGATGGAAGTGAGGTAGTCGCGAGGGGTCTTGAGCATCTGGATGGGCATGGCGCCAGCAAAGACCAGGTAGACCATGACAACGGCGAACCACTGGAACTTGTCCAGGTAGACCGGGAACTGCATGCCGACGGCAAACATGAGAACCATGAGCACCACGCCAGTGACAAACTCGGCAGCGCCGGTGAGGTTGAACTTCTTCTGGGCCCAACCAAAGGCGATAGCGACGAAGGTGAACAGGATGGAGATGGTACCAGCGCAGCCGGCGGCATAGGACTTGGTGAAGTCGATAGCACCGGTGGCAGCGCCAGAAGCGTCAACGACCGAGGTGAACATGAACGTCTTGCAGACCATGTCGGTGAAAGCGGCGATGACGATGATGCAGAACAGCCAGCAGAACAGCAGGAACAGGCGACGGCCGGTCTTGCCGATGTATTTCTCGATGAGCTGGGCCAGGGACTTGCCGTTGTTCTTCATCGAAGCGTACAGAGCACCAAAGTCGTGGACGGCGCCAAAGAAGATGCCGCCGACGAGGACCCAGAGCACGACGGGCAGCCAGCCAAAGGCCATGGCGACGATCGTACCCGTGACAGGGCCAGCACCGCAGATCGAGCTGAACTGGTGCGAGAACGCGGTGAAGGCGGAGACGGGCGAGAAGCTCTTGCCGTCCTTCATGCGCTTGGCCGGCGTGAGGGCCTCTTTGTCAACGCCCCACTTGTTGGCCAGCCAGCGGCCGTAGCCCAGATAGCCACAGGCGAGCACCGCCGCGCCCACAACCATGAGCAAAACTCCGTTCATTACATTTCCTCCTCTAAAAAGAACTTCCTAGACATAAAAAATGAGGGCCGTCGGTTGCGCTCGACGGCCCTCATCTTCATCAGCCGCCCGTTATCGTACGGGCTAGCTGTATGTGCTAACCCGCATCAGATAATTACTACGCTGATAATGTTTAGCTGATGCGTGAACATGTCTAAGAAATCCTCTTCAATCATGATGCGAACGATCCGTGCGTGTTCACATCCCCCAGTGGATGAAAAGCAGTATGAAACTTTAGTTACCTAAAGTCAACGCAAATTTGTAATGAATTTTCAACTTTTTTGAAATTCTCGGTATAAAACGCCACTGACCTCGGACTTTACCGAACGACAGTTTTTGCTTGAGAGATGCCCCTCGGGAGCGGGGCGGGCGCCTGCCGCCATATATGAACTTTCCTGCTCGGACAGTCCTGCTCACGACGGAGGCCACATTAAGTGGCCTCCTGTTCGTGCGGAACTCGCGATAAAGTTCATATATGGCGGCAGGCGCCCGCCCCGCCCCCGAGGAGCTCCCATCCCAAATGTGCGGAGCAAAGCTCCGCACACCATCTTTTTCTTTCAGCTAAAGCACGCCGGAAATTCGACGCAGCTGGCTAACCTTGCCGGACGTTGTCGACGCCAAACCAGCTCAGAAGCTATATCGATACAGAAAGGTCCCCGGACGGAGGGGCCGGATATAAGGTTTATCGCGAGTTCCGCACGCAAAGAAGGCCACTTAATGTGGCCTTCGTCTTGCGCAGGACTGTAGAGCAGGAAACCTTATATCCGGCCCCTCCGGTCGGGGACCGCACCCGTATGACTACAGCGTCATGTTCGGATCGGCATCGACGTCGAACGGCGAGATTTCGCCTCGGTCGAATTTACGGCGGGCAACCTCTGCGATCATGGCGGCGTTGTCGGTGCACGCCGAAAGCGGTGGCACCGTTACGCGGATCCCCTGACGCCCAAGCTTCTTGATCATCATCTCGCGCAGATGCGGATTAGCCGAGACGCCGCCGCCGATGCAGTATTCCTTGCATCCGGTGGCATGCAGGGCGTTTTTGGCCTTCTTGTACTGAACGTCAAAGACGGCTGCCTCAAACGAAGCCGCCAGATCGGGCAGGTGAATCGTGCGCCCGGCCTTGGTCTCCTGCTCGATGTAGAGCGTCACGGCCGTTTTAAGACCCGAAAGCGAGAAACGATAGTCTCCCCTGCTGTTAAGCGCGCGAGGAAAATCGATCGCGCGGGGGTTGCCCGTCTCGGCCAGCTTGGAGATGATGGGGCCACCGGGATAGCCCAGACCCAACGCCTTGGCTACCTTGTCGAAGGCCTCGCCCACAGCATCGTCGAGTGTCTCACCAAGTACCTCGTAGTCGCCCCATGCCTTCACGTGCACGAGCATGGTATGACCGCCCGAGACGAGCGTGAAGATAAACGGCGGCCTGAGATCGGGCTGCGCCAGCAGGTTGGCGAACAGATGGCCCTCCAGATGGTTGACGCACACGAGCGGCTTGCCGGCGGCATAGGCAAAGCCCTTGGCGAAGGCGACGCCCACTACCAGAGCACCCACCAGGCCCGGACCCTGCGTCACGCCAACAGCGGCGAGTTCGCTCGGCGCGATGGCTCCACCCTCAAGACCAAGCGATGCTGCGGCATCCTCGAGCGCCGCATCCACGACACTCACAATCACCTCAACGTGTTTGCGCGAGGCGATCTCGGGCACCACGCCGCCAAAGCGGGCGTGAAAATCAATCTGTGTCGACACCTGGTTGGCCAGCATATTGCCATCCGCATCGATAATCGCCACGGCCGTCTCGTCGCAGGAGCTCTCGATAGCGAGCACTAGGCGGCGGCGCTCAATTTCGGCACGCTCCCCCTCGGAGCGCCCAGGCGCAGGCAGCGGCCATACGCGCTGCTCTGCCGCCGTCGGCTCGGGCGAAGCATTATCGACCGGAAGCACCAGGGGCAGCGGAGCCGTCATGACAATGGCGTCCTTGCCGGCACCATAGTAGCCGCGGCGCCGTCCTGCCTCGGTAAAGCCCAGAGCGTTATAAAGCGCGGTCGCTCCCTCGTTACCGTCCTCGACCTCGAGCGAAGCCGTAGTGCAGCCAAGCATCTGGGCATCATAGCTCACGTGCGACAGCAGCTTGCGGGCAATGCCCTCACGGCGATGTGCCGGGTCGACGGCGACATCCAGAATCTGCACATCACCGTCCACGACCATACCGCCGGCAAGGCCCAGCAGCTTGCCGTCGTCGTGTGCCACCCACCAACTACGCGGCGCAGCGACGTCCTCGCCCAGTTCGGACAGGAACATGCCCGGCGTCCATGCCTCGTGTCCGGCACCTTCAAAGCAGGCAGCCTCCAGCGCGCTCGCGCCCTCGGCATCCGCCGCGCCCATGGGACGGAACTGCAGATGACGACCGGCGAGCTCATCGGCAACACCCGTAATTTCGCTCTGCGCACTCTCGGCAAGACCAAGACGCTTGCGCTCGTTTTCCTCGGCATCCGAAAGGCGCGTGTAAATCGGCAGGACGCGGGCCGGATCGCCGTCACCCGCAGCGTGCGCGAGCAGCAAGCCCTCGCCCGAAGGCCACCACAGGTCGCGCTCCACGCAGCGGGCGGCCTCGTCCTCACCCAGCAGCTTGCCATAGCGCACGAGACCGTCACCGGTCAGCTGAACCTGGCCCCAGTCCGCTGCTCGGCGCCACTCATCGAGCGCCACGGCGGCCTTGACCACGTGTTCGCGCTCAAATTGACGCTCGGGACCCTCATCGACCAGCATATACAGCGCCGGATATACCTCACCGCGCATAGCATCGGCCAAGATACCAAGCTTGCCGCGCACGCCAGCCTTCCACGCCGTCCAAGCGCAAGCGTCGAGCGTCGACACGCCCAGCAGCGGAACATTGGCACCACGCGCGAGGCCCTTGGCAGTGGAGATGCCGATGCGCACACCCGTAAAGGACCCCGGGCCGCGGCCGACCACATAGCAACCAACATCGCTGCGATCCAGACCGGCTTGAGCCAGCACGCCATCAACGGTATTCACGAGCTCAACGTTGGCGTGACGGCGACACATGTGGTCGCCACTCACGAGCTTCGTCTCACCCGTCTGCCCATCAATCCAGCTTGCCGCGCAGGCAAGCATGTCGGTCGAGGTATCGAGCGCCACCACCAGCGCGTTGTCGTTATGCAAGCTCATCTTGTACAGCCTTATCAATCAAATGGGAAAGCTCCATTGCGCGGTCACCGTGCGCCTCGAGCGTTATCGTTCGCACATCGCTGTCGCCCTCATCACGCCTGAGCGTCACCGAAAGATACTCATCCGTCAGCTCGTCCTGGAATTGTTCGCCCCATTCCAGCAGGCAAGCACCCTCATAGCCCAGCACATCGAAAATGCCCGTATCCTCGAGCTCGTAGGCATGCTCCAGGCGGTATAGATCAAAGTGAAACAGCGGAATACGACCTTGATCGTGGACGGCCATGAGCGCAAACGTAGGGCTCGTAACCATATGCCCATCGCCCAGCCCGCGCGAGACGCCCTTGGTAAAGTGAGTTTTGCCCACTCCCAGGCCACCGGTCAGGATGAGCACATCGCCGTCCTCAAGGCACGGTGCAATTAGCTCGCCAAAGTACTCCGTATCGGCAGCGCAAGTCGTTTTGTAAATACCTACCCCCAGGCGCTCCAGGGACATACATGCTCCTTATTATTCCGAGGCGTCCTCTGGCGCGGGATGTCGCTCCAGATAGTCGCCCAGCATCTTAAAGTCTTCCTCCAGCAGCTCCTGCCACGCCGGATTGCGCAGCGCTGCTGCCGGATGGAAAGTGGGCATCACCACAAAGTGCCCCATCTGATGGAACCTGCCGCGCAGCTTGGTAATGCCGATCTCGGTCTTGAGCACAAAGTGCGTTGCGGGGTTGCCGAGCGTCACGATGATATCGGGCCAGATGCTTCGAATCTGCTCGCGCAAAAACGGTGAGCAAGCCAGCACTTCCTCGGGGCGCGGATTGCGGTTTCCCGGCGGGCGGCACTTAAGCACGTTGGCAATGTAGACGTCTTCGCGTTTGAGCCCCGCCAGCGACAAAATGCCGTTGAGGTCCTCGCCTGCCGCCCCCACAAAGGGCTCGCCCTGCAAATCCTCATTGCGGCCCGGCGCCTCGCCAATAAACATCACGCGAGCGCGGGGATTTCCCACGCCAAACACGATATTGTGACGCGACTGGTAGAGCTGGCAGAGGTGACAATCGCCCAGAACGGCCTCAATTTCCTCGAGTGCGACCTCACGTGGTGCCTGATGGGTATGGCCGGGGATGTGCATGACGCCCATAGCGGCTCCTACACGTAGACCTTGTCGAGACGCATGCCAAAGCCGCAGGCGACCTCGTAGTTAATCGTTCCGCGCAGTCGGGCCATCTCGTCCATAGTGATCTCGGCGTCGCCATCGCGGCCGACAATGATCATCTCGTCACCATACTCGGCCTCGGGAATCTCGTGTGCCGGGTTGGACTGAATGGCGACCATAAACTGGTCCATGCAGATATTGCCAACCTGATGCACGCGCTCGCCGCGATACAGCACATCCATACGATTGGAAAGCGTACGCGATAGGCCATCGGCATAACCGATCGGCAGCGTGCAGATCTGAACGCGCGTACGCGGTACGCGGTAGGTAAAACCGTAGCCCACGCCCTCGCCCATCGCAGGGTGTGCCACGCGCGTCACGCGCGCATGGACGCTCATAACGGGATCAAGCTGCATCACGCGGCCACTCAGCTCGCACGGCTGCATGCCATACAAGCCGACGCCGGCGCGAATCATATCAAAATGCATCGAGGGGTCGAGCATCGAGGACGGCGTGTTGGCGCAGTGCACGATACCGCACTCAAAGCCCGCATCCTTAATGGCCTGAACGGCCTCGGTAAAGCGCTGACATTGCAGTTTGTAGTCCCAGCCCGAAGGTTCATCGGCCGTGGCGAAGTGCGTAAATACGCCGTCGCACTGAATACCGCGATGGAAATTTATACCGCGGACAAAGTCGAGCACCTGCGTGTAGTGAACGCCGATACGATTCATGCCCGTCTCGATGGCGAGATGATACTTGCCCACTTTGCCCGCCGCGACGGCACATTCGCCATACGCAAGAGCAAAGTCAGACGTATAGACCGAGGGCATGATATCAAACTCGAGCAACGTCGGAATGGCCTCGATAGGCGGCTCGCTTAGGATGAGGATGGGTTTCGTAATCCCGCCCTGTCGGAGCTCAACGCCCTCGTTAACCGTCGCCACG
Organism: Collinsella aerofaciens; assembly: GCF_015554145.1. Taxonomy (GTDB): domain Bacteria; phylum Actinomycetota; class Coriobacteriia; order Coriobacteriales; family Coriobacteriaceae; genus Collinsella; species Collinsella aerofaciens_AA. The sequence continues at coordinate 87,661 of NZ_JADNHZ010000010.1, forward strand.
GCAAACATGTCGGCACCGGCCGAATACATGATCTTGGCGCACTCAACAGCTCCATGACCATAAGCATCGGCCTTGACCACGCAGCACAGGCGCTGACGTGGATTCAGCAAGTTCTTATAGGCCCTCGTGTTGCGACGGAGCGCCCCGCGGTCGATCTCGACCCAGGACCAGCGCGTCAAATCGGCTTTATTCATGATTAGTCATCCGACCCTTCGTCCATGATTCCCAGATCTTCGAGCGCATCCTTTGCCGCCAGCTCCATGGCAGGACCGATCAAGTCGATAAGATCGGTCGCGATAACGCTCTTCTCACCATACTCCGTCGCCGCAGCAAAACCGGCGTAGCTGTGAAGTGCAACGGCGTACGAATACAGCAACTCCCAACGATCCATCTCGTCGCGCATGGTGGCAAGCGTGCCGGCCAAAATACCCGCCAGAACATCACCCGAACCGGCAGTTGCCAGAGAAGCCGGACCCGAGAGCGGCAGCAGCACGCGCTCAACGCCACAGATAGCCGTCGTCGGCCCCTTGGCAATGACCACCAGATTGTCGGAGCCTGCAGCCCAGACAACCTTCTGCGCGGCCGCAATCGCGGTACCAAGGTCGTTCACCTCGTCACCGGCAACCAGGCGCGAAAGCTCACGATAGTGCGGCGTCATAACCAACGGCTGCTCGCGGCGATACATCTCGGGGTTACTATCAATACCGTCAATGGCAATCTTAGCAAGGCAGTTGAGTGCATCGGCGTCCAAAATTAGCGGTACATCAAGCTCGAGCAAGCCCGAAACCACCTGCATAGCGCCAGCAGACGTCGTGATACCGGGACCGCACAGCACGCAGCTGTACTTCTTTGCGATCTCGCACACCGTCATGCGCGCAGCAGCGCCAAAGGAGCCGCGGGAATCAGACGGAATAGCAAAGACCGGAATCGAAGGAAGTGCCATGCGAATGAGATTGGCGCAGGCGTCAGGAGCCGCGACTGCCACGTAACCAGCACCCGCGCGAGCTGCAGACTTGGCCGCCATAATGGCAGCACCAGGATATTGCGCAGATCCGGCGACAATAAGCACAGAGCCACGGGAATACTTATCGATATTCGATGGTAGCGGAGCAAAGTAATCAACTAAGTCACCGGGCTCGACAATCTCGGCGGCGTGGTCGACATCATCGATGACCTCGTCAAGACGGTCGTAAAGATTGCCGCAGATCAAATCGCCAGCATACTCAGGACCATCAGCGCTATACAGACCAATCTTGGGCGCAATCATCGTCACCGTGCGCTCGGCACGAATGCAGTCGTCATCAACAACGCCCGTCTCTGCATTCAGGCCCGAGGGGACATCAATGGATACGACACAATCGGCGCATTCATTGACCGTAGGAATCCAAATGGAGAACGGCGCACGCAGATTCCCGTGGAAACCGGTACCAAAAATGGCATCGACAACAACATCGGCCTTATCGATCAAAACCTCGAGTTCATCACGCGAGGGGCCGACGCAAACGTGCACATCGCGGCCGGCAGTACGACGAGCAACATGACGTGCCAGAGCAGCAGGAATCTCATCCGGCTCAACCGGAGAAACGATATCCACGTCCACACCCTTATGGCTCAGGATATCGGCGGCAACCCAACCGTCGCCGCCATTATTACCAAAACCGACCAAAACGAGAACCCGATCGGGATTGAGCTTCAAGACCTCGTTAGCGGCAAACTCACCCGCTAGCTCCATAAGCTCGGCCTTCGAAGTCCCTTCGCGTTCGATGATATCCTCGAGACGAACGACTTCTTCGGTACTCAAAACCGGTTTCATCTATGCTCCTAGCGTATCTTGCGAAGCATCGCCCAGGTGCTCCGTCAATGCTGAATTCTGCAGCTGCTCGAGCTCATCTAATACAGAGCGAGCCTCTTTAAATGTCTGCGCAACGCGTTTCTTGGTGCTCACCTTTTCATCTTTTGGCTTAGGCCGAGCATCTTCGGTAATCGCGATGGCATTCGCAACGGCCAAGTCTCCCGTAAGCGTAATGGAAAGAGCGACCTCAACAACACCCAGTTCTTGAGCGATCTCGAGAGCACGGCCCGAAAGCAGCGCCTTCGGTTTGCCGAGTTTATCGCGCGTTACCGAAACATCCTTGCGACCCACGCCTTGACTAAAACCCGTGCCGAGAGCTTTAAGCACCGCCTCGCGCGAAGCAAAGCGGCTCGCATAGTGAGCAGCGGGACGCGATGATGCATCGCAATACGCACGCTCTTCTTCGGTAAACACACGCCGAGCAAACGACGGCGTCTTTTCAAGAATAGATTTCATGCGGGAAATCTCGACGATATCAACGCCGATACCAGCTTCAGCCATGTTCACCTCCATATTGCACAGACTAAGCTATTGTAGCCCGTTCACAGAAGATGCGACAAACGAGGGTTATAAAACACAGCTACTATGTGAGACAAAAGCCCGTAAACGCAAAAAAGGGGGAGGCCGCGAGGCCTCCCCCTTTTTCAGTTTCGATGACGGCTCGGTGCCGTCCACCGGTCAGCGGCGCCCTGGCCTCCCACGGGCTGGCCCCGCAGTACTCTCGGCGCGATG
>NZ_JADNHZ010000011.1:0-30678 GCF_015554145.1 Collinsella aerofaciens
GGGGCTATTTCCGCGTTGCGCTAGCTGCGGAAACGCGGGGTCCGTTCAGGCTGTTGCGCTGAGATTGAAAATCAACCCTCCGATGTCGAGCTGTTCATCACTGCGGAAGATCCGATTGAGATCATCAATGCCGTTGATTGCTCCGTACGAAGCTCCGGCGATACTATCGAGGTCGATTTGAGCCGTGGGGACAAGAAGGTGACGCTGTCCTTCTCCAAGCTCAACGATATCGATGTGGATAAGATCGACCTCGCCAATGCGGCGTATGCAACGGCCGAGGGCTACTATAGATACGCCGACGGTGCCAGCACCGAGGAGGTTCAGACAGCGTTTTTCAAGGAGAACGGGCGCAGGTTGTCGGATGCGCGCGCGGACGACCTGACGGAGGCCTGCGAGAAGAATATGGACGCGCTGGGGCAAGTACTTGAAGACAGCGAAATCGAGGCACTCACAAACTTCTACGATGTCGAGATTTGCAGCGAGACATATTGCGCGACACTTGCCAATGAGGCGCGTGAATGCAAGTACATCGCATCGGCTCTTGAGAAGATGGGCTTCGACGTGGAAAATGGCCGTGCCATCGAGAAACATGCCGAGCTTGCACCCAAACAGCGCACCGTATTCGACCAGATGGTCGGCGATGACTACTGCGAGGTACATGAACAGCTCGGGAAGTTCTTCGGCACCGGCCGCGTCAACCAATCTGAAAAAACCAATGATAGCTGGGGGAATTCCATCCTCGTCAAGGGCAGCAACGGTCTCTATAATGGTCCGCGCGGCGGAATCACCGTCTACGAGAACTTCGAGAAAGCGGTCGATACGTCTGAGAGCTGGCACGGCGGGGACAACATCTTCGCCGACTGCGAAATCGACGGCATGTGGGATGAGAACGGGTCGCTGTTCGTGACCGGTGCGCACCATGACGGTCGCGCCCGCGTGGAGATGCGCCAGCTGACCGATAAGGGTGAGAGTCTCTATTCGGATTTTCAGATGGATGGTGGGTTCTATCTGCCTGAAAACGGTTTCGAGACCATGGGGTTTGTATACCGAGAGGGCGATGAAAGTGCGTTCATCCATGACCTGTGGGACAACCCCGAGATGTGCTCCCGCCCGCGCTTTGCCGAGAAGGCACTCGATATGCCCGCCGAGGAGTACATCATGGTACATGATGGCGTGAAAACCGAATTCCAGATTACCGAGGTCAAGGAGGATTCGTTCGTCTATGACCAGGGGGCGCGGTTCGATGTGAAGGTTCTCACCGACGGGCATATCTGCGGCTACGGACACTTCTGCGCCGACCTCGATGATGCGCACGGGTTTTGCGAGCGGTTCGCCGACGAGATTGTCGGGGTCGGTGAGAGCTTGGACGATATGTGCGAGAATCGCCGCGAGGTCGCCTCTATGGCACAGGATGTCGATGCGGAAGACCGCGGTCTAGAAGATAAGAATCACGATAATTCGGAAATCGGAGAGTAGCCATGTATAAAATCCATGGTTTCCAGGACAAGGATCAACTTCTCGAGACGCTCGTCAAGGAGAACAGCATGACGTTCTTCCCTGAGTTCAACCTTCTCGCAGCCACTTCCAGCCCCGCCCTGTTCCGTGGGCCGATGAGCAGGGAGACAGCCATCTTCAACGTCACGGCATCCGAGATCTCCAGCGGTGAGTTCTTCAAGGGCTGGGACTATGTATCCGACTTTGTTTTCAAGGACGGGCGGGATAAGGCCATCGCCATCATCGATTCATACGAGCAGGATTCCGATGGATTCACCTTCCACGACCGCCGAATCGATATGCTGTCCCGCCTGTTCTCGTGGAGTTCGACCATCACTGCTGGCAGCATTCCCGATATGGTACGCCGCGCCTCTTATTATCAAAAACACCTGATGTCGAATCGGGAGAGTTTCGAGCTGTCGCACGGCAAGCCGCTTTCCGAGATATCGGAGCGTCCGGTCGGGGCAGATGCCAAGGAGCTACTTGATAAGCTCACGTCGAGCGAGACGGTGAGCTATTTTCCCGAGTTCAATCTCCTCGTCACGACCACCGAATACGACCCGCTCGGTCTTCATGACCGCGACACGTGCGTCTTCAACGTCTTCCCGTCCGAGCTTGCCTACGGAAAGCTGTTCTATGGCTTCGAGAACGTAGCCGACATCCCCTTCAGCGGACCTGTCGTCGACCCCATCGCCTTTCAGCCGACCTTTATCGACTCTGCCGAGCGGGACCGCTCCAACGATGTCGACCTCGGCAGCCTGGCTATGCTCCTGTCCGGCAGCGACGTCATCAGCACGCAGTCCGTCCCCGAGCTTCTCGAAACGATGGCAGATCGTTTCGACATCGAACCCGAGGAACGTGCCCTCAACGCCGATCGGGCGCGGGCGGAGGAATGCATCCGCACGGGCGTGCCGGATATTCAAGTCGAGATCGATAGCACCAACGACGACAACTTCATCGAAGGAACGGTGACGGTCGAGGGCGAGTCCTGCTACTTCTACCGCCCGAACAGCACCCGAAGTACGGAGGATTACGACTCGGTCGTCTTCGAGCCTTTCCGTCCCGATGGGTTCGAGGGCGATATCGAGGAAATTGAGCTGCCCGACGCAATCGATCAGAATCGCGAGCTCGCCGAACTGGTCGTGTCCGTGGCGACCGAGCCGTATATGAATCCCGACAAGGCGGTCGGACGCGAGCAGAGCATCGATTCGCTTTGCGATGAGAAGACCGAGGTGTCCGAATCGATGAGGTACGGCATGGAGGGCGTGGGCTTGCCGATGCTCGACGCCGCGGAGCATTTGATGAATTACTAGAGGCTGGGTGAATTGATAAAGGGGCGTGCCCGATTTGCGGCTGCGCCCCTTTTTTGGTGTCGCGGGAGACTACCGGTAAAGACGGGCGACCCACTTTCTACTTCCGTCCCATAGATCATCAGGCGGCCATTGGCTCCCATACTTTGAATCGTATATGAAATGCGAGAACGATGGGAGCCATCATGGCCTTGGTCATCAACCTGCACGGTCCGAATACCAACACGCTCGGCAATCTCACCGCAGGCGCCCTTGCGGAGATGGGCTACAGTACCGCCGCCGTACCGTCCTGCCGCCGAGAGATGGAACTCGCTGCATTGAGCGGCAATGAGCAGGCGTTCCGGCTCACGGACGGCTCCCTCGAAAGTTGCGTCGAGCTCGCGTCCATGCAGGCCGAACGTAACCGGCGCTCCACCGACCCCGATCTGGATGTGGTAATCGTCTGCGGACCTGTGGTCGATAGCTTCTGGGGCTATAAGGGAGACCGCGAGGACTCCTTCTACCGCGCTGCCGTCGAGACGGCACTTGAGCTGGATGCCGCCCAGTACGAGCTTGTCCCCAGCGGCAGCCTTACCGAGCAGACCCTCGCTCAGTTCAGGTCCTTTCTCAGGGATTGCGGGGTCAGGCCACGAATTAGCGGACAGCTCGACTACGGGTACCACGACATCATCGATATCGTCCGCGGCGAGGTCGCCCTCGACCGTAAGGAGCATCCCGTGAAGGATGTCGAGAAGGTCGATGTCGCCCCCGATTGCGAGAAGGTCATCGCGGGCTTCAAAAATGCGGCGATCAGCGTGCAGGATGCCATCAAGTCGCTTCCCGTGGGAAGCGAGATGCGCGTAAAGCTCGAGAGCATGGTCGACCGCGCCCTGGAGGACGGCTATGGCGGTATCCATCTCGAGACCGTGAGAAAGCCCACCGGCAAGACAATGAGTCTCGGAGACCTCGTGCAGTCGGAAGTCGATGCCGCATCCAAGCGCAAAGACGTCCGCGATGAGGTGGCTGCTCGCGAGGTAGAACCCGCCGAGTCGAAGGCTGTGGAAACCCACGGGCAGGATGAGGATGAGGGCAAGGAGAACAAGAATAAGAAGAATAAGAAGAATACGGAGAAGGATATGGAAAACGAATTCGAGTCGAAGAAACCCGAGTACATCAATATCAGCTTCGAGAACAAGGATGTCCGTGTGAAGCCGTATACGGATCGTAACGGCAACGAGCGCCTGCGCATCAACATGACGATGCCGAAGGGTACCGTTGTCGGGGATAAGGACCTTTCCGGCATGAAGGTCTCCATGCCCGCCCGCGAGTTCATGAAGCAGGACAAGGATGCCGGAAAGGCGGTCAAGTACGGATTTCGCTCCGATCGCGACGTGCGCTTCTTCAGGTACGATGAGAACAACCAACGCATCGACTATCCCGGCGAGGGCGACCCCGCGATCATGCCGAGTGATTTGGCAGCGGCCGTGTCGGCGGCCTATCAGGGCAAGGAAGCCGCTAAGCCGGAGCTACAGCGCAGCGCGAGCTACAAATACACGGGACTCACCTTCGCGCCCTGCGATATGAAGGTCAAGACCGTTCCCGTTGAGGACGGACCCGATAAGAACTTCCTGCTGTGCAAGCTGCCTCCCCACACCATGGTCGGCAACCAAGACCTCGGCGGCATGATTGTGAGCAAGTCCCTCACGGACAAGCAGTTGCCCTATGCGCAGTCCGGTAAGCCCTTCACGGCGAGCTTCAAAACTGAATTGCCTGTCCGCGTCTATCCTGTCAGCGGCGAGGATTCCCGCGACAACTTCGACTATGACTACCGTAACCCGCAGGAGTTCAGCGCAGGTGCCTTGGTTGCCGGCATCGAGGACGCCTACGATGCACGCCTGCTCAACGCCCAGGGTTACGAGGACAAACTCGCGGCGGCTGGCAAGGAAATGAATCCCGCCGCTGCCGAGGCCAAGCAGATGCTCGAGGACCGTGATGCCGCTGCATCGCGCCAGGGCAGCAAGGCTGCGGCCTTGGAATATCACCAGACGGGCGGCGGCGAGGACGCGCCGCTGAATGATCTGTGCGATGTGAAGAGCAGCGAGGCGGCCGAGGTTCAAGGTGAACAGCCTTATGTAATCACCGGGCCCGAGCCCGAGCTCTACGACGAGGATGTCGAGTTCTAGAGCACGGAAGGCAGAGCATTGCGGAGGGTGAACCATTTCGGGTCGCCCTCCAAGTCTATTTCTGTCCCCGCAAGGGTTGTCTGCCATATATGTTCGTAAAGTCAGGATATACGATTGCAGAAATTTCGAACATGATGAGAGCGGCGCCGATGCGAGAAATACCCATAGACAATCTCGAAGGCCTAAAGGTACCCGATGCGGTTCTCCTCTGCCGCCGAGGAGATTCTTGGGTAGCGGAGAAAGACGGGTCGCGGGCGGGTAAACTTGTGTCGAGTCTCGTCGGAGATTCCGAGCGGCTCTACCCCGAGCCAAACGGGCAGCTCGTTCTCTCAGATGATGGAGGCCGCACGGCGGCTGCTCGAATCTCCGCCATCCCGAGCAGCCTGTTCTCCATCACGGAAAAGGTCCGCGAGCTTCGAAATATCCCATCGGAGAAAAGCTACGAGATGCTACTGGGCAAGGCAGTCGAGAGCCATAAGCTCATCAACCTCGCCCGTCTTGTGGCCGTTGTCCCCAAGGCTGCCGCGGCGGTACCTACCCGAACCGACAGGCATATAGTCTTGGCACATGGCCCGGCACGGATGGAAGAGCTCGCCGACGACATCGGTGAGAGTTGGGCACGCGAGGCGGTTTCACGAATCGCCGACCCATCACACTTTCCGGATGTCGAAATTCCGAGCGGGCTGACCGATGAGATTCTGGACAGCGCACGCACCGCGGCGGGCGAAAACAGGGGCGCCTATGAGGATTTTTGCGCAGATCTCGGGTTTGCGTGTGACGTCATCCGCTCTGCTTTCAGTCGCGACCTCGAATCCGAAGCCGAGTTCTACGATTCGAGCGAGACCGATAACGTCCGCATCCTTCTCGACTGTATCGACACGTCCAAATGCATCGTCATCCTTAAGGACTCGGCTTCGGGTTTTTGCGAATACCTGTTTTCAGATACCGAGTCCTTCATCAGGGCGCAGCCGCGCAGCGTCGGCGAGTTCGCGGCCGAACTCGCCGCTGGGCGATATCGGCTCGATGACGATGCACGGGATTTCGAGCTTGTCGTGGAAGGCGGCAAGCTCATCCTCGATGAGACACCGGGCATGGCACACGGCAACGGGAAATATGAGGTCCTCTTCATCGCCAAGTCGCTGAGCGACAGGGTGATTGCCATGGAAAATGACGAGCTCGGGCGGGAGATGTCACGCTTGCGGGTGCGCCGAGGTCTTCCTGCAGAGAACCTTGTCGTGCGCCTGGCTGAGATGAGCGGCGACGTCGCATGCGTCGAGCGGGATATCTGCACGGTGTTCGGCTGGGATTTCTCCGGGAACGGGAGGATGGAATCGCTCGATGACCTCATGGAGGCCGTCGAGCTCGATTCGGCGCAGCCCTATGGGCGCGGCGGCAGGGATAAAGCTGGATTTTAGGAGGGAAGAAATGGATATCGATATTCAAGGCACGGAAATCAAACCCGATCCGAGGGGCAATGTCGAACTCACGAGGTTCGGCTCGACGGCGATACTGTTTTGCGGCGGTGACGAGCCGTTTATGGTCGTGAAGGGATATGACAGCAAGACCGGCGAGTGGACGGGCGATTCCGTTCGCGTCGATGATCTATCGGTCGCATGGGATATCGCCGACCCTGAAATCATCGAAGGCGCCACCGTCAAATGGAAGCGTTCCGATGTGGCGGGCATTCTCGAGGACAGGGGGATCGAGGCGAGTGATTGGAACATCGATATGGCCATCAAGACGCCCGATCTAGAGAACTCCCCTTTTTGGCTCGGCAAATTCTCCAAGGATGGCGGCGAGGATTACCTTAATTTGACCATCACGCAGCTCTGCTCCATCGGGGCGCTGGACGTCCCCGAGGGGTTCAGGCTCGAGGAGGGCTTGGACGATATCGCCGAGCGCATGGACGAGTGCTGCGTCGGCGATGAGATTGGCAATATGACCCAGTCTGTGGGGCGCTAGGGTTCCGCCAATCCGGTAGACCTGCCGCAGCGGCAAGAAGGTCAGCGCCTGCGCGTGTCTCCGTATTCTGTTCGGCAAAGAGAGGCTTCTATGAAAAGAGACCAAATGAACGAACGGGACAGTTTTTTCGAGAGGACCGAACAACAGGTTCTCTTCTACCTATACGAGAACAGGGACCATACCGTGAGCCGCGCTGAGCTTCGAGATGGCATCATGGCCGCGCCGGTCGAATCAACGTTCGAGTCGATTTTGACTTCCCTTGAGGTCAAGAAGCTCATCGAGTTCGATTCTTACGGCAATGTGGCGATTGCATAGGAGGTATCGATGATAGTCAAAGGCTCCTGCGATATAGCGCTCAGCCGCGATGAGCTTGTCGAGATGCTCGCCAAGCTGTACCTGCTGGACGGCGGCTATTCTTCCTTCAATCTCGTGCCGTCCACTGAGATCGCCAAGCTGATCGTCAAGAAATGCTCCGTGAGTGCGACACGCTGCGAATTCTCCCTCTCCCTCACCGCATTGCAGTCGATCAGGGTATTCGCCCTTCTCGAGAAGGCGGCGGGACGGCACATCCCGACCGAGGCGTACCGACGCGCCGATGCGGACGCCGATGAGATTTCGGATCGTTGCGATCCGAGTCGCTTCAAGTTGACCCCCTCGGAACGGGAATTCTATATGGCGGCTCTCGATGCCCTCGAGAAGTCGGTCGGGCAGCGCGTCACCATCCGGGAGCTGTCGAATCAGGCAGGCGTCCAGTACGAACCGTTTCGCCGCTTGGTGAAGCGGCTCGAGCATATCGGCTATATCGAGCGCTTTGGCAAGCTCACCGCTTCTTTCGACCGCGACCGTGCAATGGAGCTGTTGCGCATAGGCATCTAGATAGACTTTTGGAGCCATCGCATGGATAACTTCGGCAACATCCACCCCCTCGCCTTCGAGCCTGTCAGGAAAATCCTAGCGGCAGCATATAGGTCGCGTGATTTCAGGGCGGCGGATGAGGTTATCGTACGCAACACGGTCAAGGAGGCCGTCATGATCCACAGGCTCGTCAACGGAGCCATGGACGCATACTGCTGGTCAGGCGTGCGCGGTACCTCTTATATGCTCTCTCGTACGTCCCATCCGGGATACACGCTCCAGCTCACCATCTTTCATCGAGGTCATGCGTGGGGAGATATCAATGTCAAACATGCCGGCAAGGGCGAGCTCAGTTTGCCAGATGGCGTGTGTGCGGTTGGTATCGAGCATGCCGATTCGGGTATCGAGGAGGAGCTTGCCGAGCGTTTCGGCATCTATATCACACCCGATGTGTATGAGCGGTTCGGCTGCGTTGACGAGGGGCCCGAGCGCGGGGAATCCGTTCGATCCTATGCGAGAGATGATGCCCGCGAAATTTCGAGCCAGGAGCGTTAGGAAATCGGTATTTCGATGAACAATTGGAGCCATCGCATGGATATCAACCGAAACATCTTCCCCCTCGCCTTCGAGCCCGTCGAGGAACTTATCGATGTGGCATATATCTCCCATGACTTCACCTTGGCTGATGCTGCAATCGCCCGCAACGCGGTCAAGGAGACAGGCATGATCTCGAGGCTCGTAAACGGCGCTATGGATGCGTATTGTTGGTCGAGCGGTCGCGGTGTCTCGCATATGCTCTCGCGCACGTCCCATCCGGGGTACACGCTGCAACTCACCGATTTCTACCAAGGCCGCGCAATCGGCGATATCGATATCAAGCATGCGGGGGAACTTTATCTGCCCGACGGCGTATGCGCGGTGGGCGTGGAGGATGCGGATTTGGGCATCGAGGAAGAGCTTGCCGAGTGTTTCGGCATCTATATCACGCAGGATTCTTACGAACAGTTCGGTCGCGATAGCGATGGACTCGAGATCGATGGGGTCATTCAGCCTGAGCGTTGCGGCGCGGAGTGCAAATTATCAAGTGATGAGCGTTAGGAGACAACATGGGAACCCACCACCAGCCGTACTTTCTGGAGAAGGCTAAAGAAGACCTCGTACACCATAGCGCCGCATGGGTCGTGAAGGAACCGGAGCGCTCCCCTATCTTCGTCGACTGCCATGCGGTCGAAGACCTTTCCCTTGGCCGCGGCTGGGATCTGCAGATAGCGGTATGGAGCCGCGATGAGGCGGGCATCTGGTCGTGCAGCGAGGCGATTCAAGACCGCGGCTCGCTTGACGATGCGCATGATGCGGCAAGGTTTGCCGAGACGCTTGCGGGGTCAACCGGTGCTGCCGTCATGATTCCCTACAACGTCTTTGAGGAGGTCGTCGACGAGCATGACACGAACTATCTCATCGCGCTGGCTGTCTGCATCGACCAGCTGCCCGACTTCGTAACGGATGACGAGGTCTCGAGGCGTATCAGACTCAACGCCGACCAGGACATGGATGAGCGGCGCGGGCTTACCGTCCGCGAGCAGGACGGACCATCTGTCTCGCTCGATGAGCTGGCCGAGGTGTACGGGGATCAGGCGGGGACGGCTGAGGGGGAAGTTGCCTTGGAGCGTTGAGGTGTGCCTTTGCGGCACGAGGGGTTGCCGCCTCTCGCCGTTTGGGATACTTGAGCAGATGGAGGGTCATGCTCTACAGCTTTCCTGTCTCGCCCTCCATCGTGTTTGGGGCGCCGTGCTGGGTGGTTTCACTTGGCACGGCTTTTTTCATGCGGGTTTGGGGTGAGGGAACGACTTGGGTGGGAAGGCTGGGAGCTAAGTGTCTTGGAAGGATGAGAATAATAACAAGTTGCTGTACTGCGGGACGCCGAGGAAGGCGTCCCGTCTGCTGTTCTGGGTGTAGTGCCTAGTTGCTATGGGTGCCGCGGCGGCAAGGCCCCCCACAAAACCCCGCGCCGCCCCTACGCTTGGCTCGTATCTACCAACCCTGAGCGAAGGGAGCCGCATATGCATGCAGCGGCAATTTCGCCTCGGGGGGGGGGTCGCTCCTGAAACGACCCGCTTCCGAGGGCAGTCAATTATCGAGTACGTTCTGATCGCGGCTATCATCGGCCTGGTGATCGTGTTCGCAGGACCGCAGGTCTCCGGTGCCATCCGAAACCAGTTCAACCTAGTCGGCAATACGGTTGACAGCGGGACGAACGGCTGTACCGAGGGCGGTGCTGCTGGCGGCGGCTCTAATGGAACCGATTCTGCGACCGTCTCGGCGGCGGTGGCCAAGGACGCGAAGGACTGGACGCTCGACGAGCAGAAGGCCGTAGCCGAGGACATCGCGGAAAAAGGCGAGGCATCTCCTGCCTATGCCAAGGCCAAAGCCGCGATGGATGTCGGCACAAAGTGGTCAATCAAGCTCACCAATGGCGAGACGATGCAATACCGCATTATCGGCATCAACCACGATGATCTCGCGGGCGGCTCCGGCAAAGCTGGGTTGACGTTCCTAACCACCTCGACGAACATCAAATCCCGCATGAACGCTAAAAGTGACAACACTGGCGGTTGGGAGAAGTCGGAACTTCGCCAGAAGATGAACTCAGGCGAGGTCTGGAACCTCCTGCCATCCGATTTCCAGTCCAAGGTTAAGGTCGTAAAGAAGCTCACGAACAACGTTGGCTGCGGCCATGAGCAGAACGAGAATACAGCCGCGGTCACGGCAACATCAGACAAGCTGTTCCTGCTCAGCTACTCCGAGATCGTCGCGACCCCTTACAGCGGCTGGTCTAACTATCTCTGGATTGGCAACGAGGGAACCCAGTACGAGGCGTTCCAGGGCAAGGTAACGAACAACTATTCGGGCAACTCTTGTCTTGGCATTGGCAGCCTTTGGTGGGAGCGATCGGTGAGTCCGTACCGCTCCTACGCCTTCCTCCTTGTCAGCGCCGACGGCGATCCGTCGGCCGGCCGCGTTGCGGCGGGCTCGTATTGCGTCTGTCCCGCTTTCTGTTTCTAAACTCTTGCCTAAAAGCCCGCGTAATCCTGCGCGGGCTTTTCTTTTGGTGATGCCTCCTCGGCGATGCCGCAGCGGCAGTACGTTATGGGTGGGCATTGGGATTCGGTATGTTTGGCATGAAAGATCCTCAACATACTGAAGGGATAGGTATGGATCAAGTGATGGATGCCATGATGCCGTTCTTTACGCTTGCCATTGTCCTGTTTGGCATAGAAACCGTGTTCGACATGCTTTGGCGCGAGCACAAGAAGGCCAAGCGTGAGCGGGAGCGTGTTAAAAAACGGGAGAAGCGGCGGCTGGAATATCAGGACCGCCGCATGGCCAACGATGCCGAGCATGCGAAGGTAACCCGCGCTATGCGCTACGACGTGCTTCGCCGCGATGGGTTCCATTGCGTGCGGTGTGGGCGAGGTCGCGAGGATGGAGTCAAACTGCACGTCGACCATGTGATCCCCGTTTCGCGCGGCGGTAAGTCGGTTATGGACAACCTCCAGACCCTTTGCGAGGACTGCAACTGCGGCAAGGGAAACAAGTACGTCGAATAGGAGAATCGGATTATGTATCAAACGGTAATCGGCTCGGACGGCAAGCTGCACCTCGAGCGGCAATTCGGCAACCAAAGAATCGACATCACCACGGGAGACGTCAAGACGGTCATCCCAGGATTCGGAGGCATGAACACCGTCATCGATGAGAACGGCACCCATACCGAGATGCAAATCGGTAACATGCGCCAGACGATCGGCAAGAACGGGTTCGACTGGATGCTGTAGGTTGGGTTTGCCGCTACAGATCTGTTTCTAATCGTACGGTATGTTGATTCTGCTCTGATGTTATCTTCGGGACGGGCGGAATCATATTGAGCGGGGGTCAGAATGACCCTACTTAATTTTTACGGCTGACTGGGTTAAGTTTTGGCTTGTGCAAAATCTCAACTCAACGGGCGGCTGCTTATGAACACCTACAAAGACGTGACCCGCAGGGAACAAATCGCAGGATGTGACATCGAATCCGGGGACAAGGAGCTCGGAGTTCGCATTTGGCGAATCATGAGAAAAAAGGGTATGAACCAGAGTTCGCTCTCTGAGGCTTCTGGGGTATCCAAGAACATTATCACTCGCCTGCTGACGGGTCGCAGAATGACCTCCTTCGAGAATATCGAGAGGATCGCCACGGTGCTCGATGTCTCGCTTGACGAGTTCAGGCCACCTGCGCATCGCCCGCGCAGGGAATTTGCGGGTTCAGTCCAGACAAAGCAAGAGGGCAAGGTCGATGCGTCTCGTCCGAATGGCGAGGGCGACCCTGAATCAGATGGCATCAACCTCTACAAATAGGAAGCGATTTCGTGAAGAAGTATTTCGTTCTGGTCAATAAGGAAGGCCTGCCATATATCTCCATCAAACGAGAGCCAAACAACTGCCCGCTCGTCGGCATCTGCTCCGATCTGGCAAGCGCCAAATCGCTCATGAAGGCATTTCTCGAGTCGCGCGACAAGGGGAAAGGCATTAAGCCCGAATAGCGCGAGATGATTCTAATAGCTGTGTTTTAACGGTCGGCCGATACAGTCGACCGTTTTTTATGGCTCCCCTTTCAGGCGGTTCTCTAAAAACCAACAAGTTATGAAGGAATGTGATTGCCGCTGCGGCACGACATATTTTCTCGCTTGACGGAGCCCGATTATGTTCGCCGAGGGAGCGCGCCCCTCGCTTTCTATCGTTCTCTACTGAGAGGATTCATCCAATGGATTTCGTCAACTCCGCATGCGCCCGCGCCGTGGTCGCCAAGAACCAGCTCAAGAACAAGCTCGTGCGTGACTTCCGCGCCGCCAAGGCCGGCGAGCTGTCCGGCCAGGGCCTCATCGAGTACGTCCTGATCATCGCCGTCATCTCGCTCGTCGTCGTCTTCGCCGGCCCCGCCGTCGCAGGCGCCATCCGCAATCAGTTCAACAAGATTGCCACCACCCTGACCACCGGTACCACCTCCGGTTTCGGTGCCTAGTCGCCAAGACTTCGTCTATGCCCGATGGACGGGGCGATCCGTCTCGTCCATCGGGCATATTTGCCCTATTTATCTCCGCTAGAGAGGAACACTCCAATGGATTTCGTCAACTCCGCATGCGCCCGCGCCGTGGTCGCCAAGAACCAGCTCAAGAACAAGCTCGTGCGTGACTTCCGCGCCGCCAAGGCCGGCGAGCTGTCCGGCCAGGGCCTCATCGAGTACGTCCTGATCATCGCCGTCATCTCGCTCGTCGTCGTCTTCGCCGGCCCCGCCGTCGCAGGTGCCATCCGCAATCAGTTCACCAAGATTTCCGAGACCTTGAACACCGGTACCGGTACCGGCTTCGGTGCCTAGTGGCTGAGCTGCTTGCATTTTTCGGCACCGTCCGTTTCCCAAAGACGGCTGGTGCCTTTTCTTTTTAGACAGAGACTGACAGGAGACCCTATGACCGCAATCAATGGAGTAATAGGAGGTATCGGCGCGGCGTTCATCCTTGCCGCTGCCATCTTCTCGCTCGCGGCGAAGAAGCGTGATGCGGAGGAAGTCGATACCGCACAGATCCATGCCATCGAGAACGGTCTTGAGACGGACGCCGAGTGGGTCGAGGAAATCCGCGACGGGGCGTTCAAGGGGCTCGTCAGCCCTTCTGTCGCCCGCGCCGCCTGCTCCGCCTGCGATTTCAGCGATGAAGACCTCGTGGGTATCGAGAAATCCTATAAGTTCTGGGGCGGCCGCGAAGACGGCCGCTTCGATACGGGCTGTTCGGATTGGCTGCTGGGAGTCGGCCTTGTCGGCGGCATCGCCGCCGGTGCCATCGCGGGCGCCTTGACAGAGCCCGCCTTCGGCTTCTGGGTCGCCACGTTCATCAGTATCTGCGTCAATGATTTCAGGTACCGACGCATCGACCCCTACTCCATCGCCTTTCTCGCCCTTTTCGGGCTTCTCATGGGTGGCGGTGCGGATATCCCACAGAGGCTCGCCCAAGGGGTATGCCTCAGCGTGGTTCTTTATTTAGCCGCTTTCGGTGCGGAGATGGTTTGCGGGAAAGAGGCATTCGGTCTGGGGGATGTGCTTTTGCTCGGAGCGGTCGGGGCATCTGCCGTGTACAGCTCTAACGCGCTTTTGGCCGCATGCCTTGCCCTGCTGGCCGAGTGTTCCATTATCCTTGCCGTGCTGAAGATCAGGAAATCGGATACGGCGCTGCCTTTCGCTCCCCTCGCCTTCCTGCCTGCGCTCGCCTTCGTCTTGGTTGCGTGATGCCATGAAACGTTTTCCAAATTGCCATCGATGCGGAGGGCAGTCTCTCGTCGAGTTCGTCCTGTGCGCCCCGCTGCTCATCATTATGCTGTTCGCATTGCTGGACGGGTCGGCCTACTACCGCAGCGCCATGTGCGTGCGCACGGCAGCCACCGAAGCGGCCACGTTCTACACGAAGCGGCCCGATGCATCCGATGCCGATGTCAAGGCCCATGTACTCGCTTGCGTCAAGGGAACCGAAGGCATCGAGTTCTCCTTTAGCACGGAGGATGCCGGCACTGCGGAGAGCGATTATACGATGCGCGTCAAGCAATCCAGCGGCTGGAAGACTGCGGATGTGAAGACCGTTACGAAAAGCAAGGCGTTCACCTGTAAGAAGACCATTAAGACCTTCCTGCCCTCGCTTTTCGGCAAGGGAAATACCGCCACCGCCACGGCGACCGTGGTGGGCAGCTCCTCGGAAGAAGGTGTGCTGCGATGAGATTCCATCAGCTTCGCGGCCAGACGACCGTAGAGTTCGCCTTTGCGGGCATCTGGCTCATCCTTTTGATGATGGCCGTGCTGTGCTTCGGTTTCATCACCTTCCAGAAGTCCTCATTCGACTACCAGGTGTCGCATATGGCAGACGAGCTTCCCAGCGGTTGGGAGTCCATGGATGCCAAGCGGGTCGTGAAGAGCTGCGTCGCGGCCGCCTCGGGACTTTCCGAGGACGATATCGAGGTCAACTCCGCCGAAATCCATCTCGAGGACAAGGGCAGCACCGACCTCGGCAACAGCACCGCAGTGCAGCTCGGAAGCGAGCTGAAGACGACGGCCGCCAGCTATCTCGACATCAGTGCGGATATCACCGTCCACCTGGGCCGAGGTATCGGACTTGCGGGAAACGGCGGTATCCCCTACCGGAGGTCCGTGAGGCAGAGCTTCACCGTCGAGCGCCGTTGGGAGGTGGCATAGTTGGAACGATTCGGCAAGGGAACCACACGCGGGCAGGCGCTCGTAATGTTCGTCCTAGTCGCCGCCGTCCTCGTCATGGTGCTGGGGTTGGCGATCGATGCTTCGGGTGCATGGTGGAAATCGCAGCGCCAGAACGATGCGATTGAAATCGCCAAGGAGTCAGCCCTTTCGCGCAGCAACGAAATCAAGTTCAACGCCACGGACTCGACCCGCGCCCTCGACGAGATTATCTATTCTTCCCTGACGGAGAACCTTCGCGACCTCGGCGGCTCAGAGGTCTCC
This sequence comes from Collinsella aerofaciens, assembly GCF_015554145.1. Classification (GTDB taxonomy): domain Bacteria; phylum Actinomycetota; class Coriobacteriia; order Coriobacteriales; family Coriobacteriaceae; genus Collinsella; species Collinsella aerofaciens_AA. Next base: position 15,338 of record NZ_JADNHZ010000011.1, read on the forward strand.
GTGACCTCGTGGGAGGTACCCAAAACCAAGTCCGGCAGCATGAACAGGCTTATCGGAGTCGAGGTCTCGGTTACCGGCACGTACAGGTGCGTTTTCGCCCAGACGTTCGGGTTCGCCTCGGTCCCCGTCAAGAACACCATCACGTTCACCATCAACCCGTATTCATCTACCGAGGTCTGGCGGCAGAACTCCGCCGGTCATGGCTGCAAGCTGGTCAAGTCTGCAGACAAGTCGGTGGGTCAGGAAACCTATACGACGCTCAGCATGGCCTCGGATATCTCCGATGCGCTGAACGATGCAATAAACAAGGGACTCGCGGAGCTCTCGTGAGTGCCGGAGCCATAAGCGATGAGACAGGCGCTCGCGGCGCCGGAAAGGAACACCATGTTCAACAAGAAGGATAAGGACCCCATTGAGCCTCTGGAGGGCGAGGAGGTCAAGAAAAAGGGATTTCCCGCGTTCGGTCGCAAGAAGGAGAAAGACCCTGCGGCAAAAATCGTGACGCCCGAGAAACGCCGCCGCCAGCTCTCTTGGCTCTGCGGTGCGTGCGCTGCGGTCGCGGTCGGTTCGCTGGCATTTGCGGCCGTGGAGTTCACCGTAGCCCAGGATACGGTCGCCAAGAGCCAGGCGGACATGGTCGAGATTGTCGTTCCCAAGGAGACCATCAAGTCGGGAACCCCCATCACCGCCGACATGCTCGAGGAGGCACAGGTGCCCAAGCGCTACGTGCCCGCCGATGCGGCCGATGGGTCGAGCAAGTCCGATCTTATCGGCAAGGCTCCCGTCGGCGACTTGTCGAAGGGTGTGCCGATTTCCATGGGCACCGTGCAGGGTTCGTCCAACCCGTCGTCCATCTCGCTCGCGCTCGCTTCCGGCCATGTCGCGCGAACCTTCTCTCTCGATGCCGCTGCCAGCATGTCGCCGCTGCTCAAGCCGGGTGACTATGTCACCGTGACCGCGACCTTCAAGTCCGGCAACGGCTCCACGCAGCAGACCGTCGCCTATCAGAACGTCAAGGTCCTCGCAACCGACGCCACGCTCCAGAGTTCCGACGGCTCCTCGCAGAGTGCCGGCTACTCGACCGTCACCCTTGAGCTGACGCCCGAGCAACTCTCTGAAATCGGCACCGCCGATTCCATCAGCCTCGCCGCCCAGCCGCTCAGTGAGAACCCGAAGGACGATTCCGACCCCGATGCCCTCGATGCGCAGAGCGATGGCGATTCCGGCACCGCGCCTGTCGTGGACGCCGATGATACCCCGGCTGAGGAGTAAACATGCTCGATAAGATGTACGACAACGCCGTCGCCGAGGTCATGTCGCGATGCGCCAACGACCTGCAAAATCAGGTGGCTCTCGTCGGAGAGGTGTCCGACGGCATAGAGCGCCTGCAAGACCGCGCTCTCGCATACGTCAGCCGCTCGCCAACCTTCAAGGACGCGGATGAGGACGTGAAGCGCCAGGCGGCCAAGTTCGTCGTAGACGACCTGTTCCAGCTCGGCCCCATTGAGGAGTTGCTCTGGGACCCGGAAGTGTCGGAAATCATGGTCAACTCGCCCGATCAGGTCATGGTCGAGCGCCGCGGCAAAATCACGCTCTCGGACGTTCATTTCTTCGATGAGGAACATGTCCAGAGGACTATCGCGCGAATCGTCTCCTCGGACGGGCGCAGGTGCGACAACCAGAGCCCTCTTTGCGACTGCATGCTGCATCGCACGGGGGCGCCGTTCGACGGCAGCCGCGTCAACGCCGTGGCCTTCGGTATCGCAAAACATTGGACGCTCGACGTCCGTAAGTTCCGCAACGATGCCCTCACGCCGGAATCGCTCATTGCCAACGGCTCCATGGACGAAAACATGGCGGACTTCCTGCAGGCACTCGTCCTCGCACGCATGAACATCGTCATCGAGGGCGGCACCGGCTCGGGCAAGACCACACTGCTCAACGCGCTCTCCAACTTCATCCCCGACGGCCAGCGCATCATCACGGTCGAGGACACCGCCGAGCTCAACTTGGCGAAGAGCCATGTCCTGTCGCTCCAGTCCCGCCCCGCCAACAACGAGGGCAAGGGTGAGATCACGCTCCAGCAGCTGGTCATCAACACGCTGCGCCAGCGTCCCGACCGCATCGTCGTCGGCGAGTGCCGAGGACCAGAGGCGTTCGACATGCTCCAGGCCATGAACTCGGGCCATGACGGCTCGCTCACGACCACGCACGCGAACAATCCCCGCGCCGCCCTCGACCGCCTGCAAAACCTCGTGCAGATGAGCCGAGCAGGCGCGAACATGCCCCCCGATGCCATCATGAAGATCATCACCGAGGCCGTCGACTTCGTGGTCGAGATCAAGCGTCTCCCCGACGGCAGCCGCCGCGTCAACAACATCTGCGAGGTCTGCGGCATGCAGGGCAATGTGCCTACCGTCGGCTCCATCATGAAGTTCCAGAAAACCGGCATCGATTCCAACGGGCGCATCAAGGGCGAGTTCCGCCCCACCGGTTCGCGCATCGTCTCCGAGGACCACAAGGAGCGCTTCTATTCCAACGGAGTCGAGATCAAGTCCAGCTGGTTCGATAACGGAGGGTTGTGGTAGCAATGGACCAGACCGTAGTCACCTATTTCTTCTACGGTGTCACGTATACCTTGATCATCGCGGTGCTGACGCTGTGCGTCATGGCGCTTCTCGTCTCCAGGCAGCTGCGCGTCCTCTCCGAGCGCCGCAACGTCTACCATGAGCGCGAAGAGGTTTCCAAGAAGAAGCATTCCAGCATCCTCGTCGAACTCCGTGAGGTCGCACGCCAGCATATCGAGGGCAGCGGCGTGAAGTTCTCCCTCAACGAGTTCATGAGCATCTGGGCGGCCTGCACTGCGGTGCCGCCCCTGCTCGGCATCGTCATGGGTATGAACGCGCTCGTCGTCATGCTGCTCGCGGCACTCGGAGCGTTCCTGCCGCTGTTCTTCCTGTCTGCCAAGAAGAAGCACAGCGAGAAGCGATTCGAGGAGCTTCTGGGTCAGACCATGCCGCTCATCTCGGCAAACCTCCGCGGCGGCGCGATGCTGTCGCAGGCAATCCGCCCCGTCGCGGAGAACATGGACGAGCCCATCAAGAGCGAGTTCGAACAGCTCCGTCGCGATATGGACCGCGGCATGCCCGTGGACAAGGCTCTCGACAAGCTGGCCGAGCGAAATAATTCCGCCGACCTCAAGCTGTTCGCCTCGGCTGTCCGCGCCCAAATGCGAACGGGCGGCTCGCTGGCGGATATCGTGGACTCGGTGGGCAGCACCATCCAGCAGCGCTGCGAGATGCGCCAGATGGTGCGCTCCCGCACCTCGCAGGCGCGTTTCACGGCCATCCTCATGGTCTGCGTGCCGCCCGCGCTGGGACTTGTCTTCTATGTCGGCAACGACATGTACCGCGAGTTCTATTCGAGCGCCATTGGACTGGTCGTCATTTGCATCTGCGCCCTGCTCGAGGTCCTCGGCTATTTCATCGCCAACAAGATGCTCGACATCAAGACCGACTAGGAGTGGTTCATATGATCGTAGACGGAACAACTATCGGCCTTATCGGCGCGGGGTCGCTCGCGGCGGGTCTCAGCACCACTCTGGCGGTGCAGAAGAAATTCGGTATCGAGGTTCGAACTCTCAACCAGAAGACGCTCAAGCAGCGCAGCGAGGAGATGCAGGACCGCTTCAAATTCGGTCAGCCGTTCCAGGGGTCTGCCCTTTTCGGGGCAATGTCGCGCGAGCAGGAGGAGTGCCAGCGAGAGGCGCTCATGCGCTCCGGCCTTAAGATTTCGGCGCTGATGTTTTGGGCCTCGAAGATTATCTGCATCGTCGTGGGCATCATGGTCGGCGTACTCATCGGCACCAAGCTGAGCGGCCTTGCGACCATTGCGGCGGGCGGTCTGGGCGGCATGGTCGGGTATATCCTGCCCGAGCTCTACCTGCTCCAGAAGCGCCGCGAATGGCGCAATAACATCGAGCGCGAGCTGCCCAATGCACTCGACCTTATGTCCATCTCGATGGCCGCAGGCTCAACGTTCGACGATGCCGTGCGCACAGTGGCCGAGAACTCCGAGGGAGCGCTCGCCGAGGGCTTCCGCGACGTACTGGCCAACGCCCGCTTCATGGATATCACCGATGCGCTCAAGCAGTTCGCCTCCAATGCCGGCGTGCAGCCGCTCACCATCTTCGTGGCCTCCCTTATCCAGGCACGCCAGACCGGAGCCGAGTTCGTCGAGGTGCTCGAGAATCAGGCTCAGACGGTGCGCACGTACCGCAGGCAGAAGCTGGAGGAGGAAATCAACAAGATCGGCACCAAGATGCTCATTCCGATCATCTTCCTAATCTTCCCCGCCCTGTTCGGCGTGCTTCTGTCGCCTGCGGCCATGTCGGCTATCCAGGCTATGGGCAGCCTGTAGGTAAGGGGGTTTCAGATGCTCGATGCTATTGAATCGGCTCTGCTCGTTCTTCTCGTTGTCTTGCTGGCGTTTATCTGGCTCGTGCCTATCGCCGGAAAATGGAAGGTCTATGGGAAGCTCGGTATGCCCGGCTGGTATTCGATTGTCCCGGTCTTTGCCGACTACAAGCTGTGCGAGCGCGTGCATCGCGACGACGGTACAAGGACGTTTCTCATGGCGTATCTTATCGTGCTCATCTGCTCGTGGGTGTTCTGCTGGGTCGATACGCTTAGCTGGATGCTTGCATTGGTTCAGCTCGTGATGACAATAATCGTGCTTAACGATCTGTCCCATGCCTTCGGGAAGGAGACCGGCTATACGATCGGGTTGGTCATCTTTGGCTTCGTGTTCTGGACGATGCTTGGGTTCGGGGCAAGCGAGCCGGTCGATCTGGATGGCGATGCGGACGATGAGTCCTAGGGGTTAAGAGGGATAATAACAAGGTGTTTTGCTACGGGGCGCTCATTAGGGGCGCCCCGTTTGTTTTGCTGGGTGATTGGCAGCGGCTTGTGGCAGTGTAGCTGTGTAGACGTGTAGCTCGGTAGCCGCATAGGTGGGTGAATGAGAACAAAGATAATAAGAAGAGTATTAAGAATAAGAAAGACAAAGGGGAGTTCTAGAGTCGCGCAGATGAAGATGATAATAACAAGTAGCTGTGCCGCGGGGCGTCAAATGGGTACGCCCCTTTTGTTTGGCTGGGAGTTTTGCGAGTAGCCGTGTGGGTCGGTAGGTGTTTGGCGATGTGAGTCGGGCTACTTCTGTCCCGTGCGGGTTGACGGCATATGTGGGGATTGAGAATCGAGGGAGAATAGAATCCCCTGATTTAGGAGATGAGTCGGATGGGTTCTCAAATCACTAAAATCCCCTCTATCTGCGGAGACCAATACCCTGGTATCGGATATCAGGTGGATTGCGGCGAGTCGGTTCGCGTTGCGATGGCATGGCCTTCTGCTTCTGCTGGGGGCTGGCGCAGCCTCACCATGGAGGTACCGAAACAGCTCAGTCTCGAGACTGAGTTGAACGGTGTTTCGGTGGAGGCGCTCTTGAAATCCGCAGGTGAGCTATTTGAAGATAACGACCTCGATGGGTTCAGGCAATTCGAGCAAATGCTCGGGGATAAGTTGCCCAGTACGGTCGTACGGCTATTTGCCCGCTATGCGCCTGTCGATTTGACCCACGCGGGCAACGCGGAGGCATGTCGCGCTGAAATCGAGGAATTTCTCGGTGGAGATATCCCCGAGCTCGAAACTGGGGACACGGTAATAGCATCTGGGAAATTCCGCGCCGTACTTGTACCTGTGGGCTCCGATCCCGTTGCCATTGGAATCGACAGCGGGCAAGACATTATGAATCACGTCGGGGGCTTCTTCAACGAGGCTACGGGGAACATGCCCTGCGATAGGGGTAAGGGAATCGTGCCGTTGGATGTCTTTCCATTCAATGTCTCGATATACGTCAATGGTAGGACTATCTCTCCTAATAGGTCTCTTTCCGTCCCTCAGCCTACCTGTCAGCCTAATCGTGCCTTCTACGCAACCGAGAGCATGGAAAAAGAAGGCTGCCGTTCTTCAGTTGACGGCAAACCTGTGGTCGCCGGTCTGCCCATGTCCGTGCTTTACGGAAATATCGTCGTCAATGGCTTCAATCCCGACCGTGCTTGTGACAGGTCTCTCACCGATGGCGAGATGATGGATGTCATGAATTACTTCCAGCGCGAGAGTCCCCGCGGCAGCGGGCGCGAGGTCGCTCTTATCGTACAAAACGGTCTGTATGGCGAGTTGAGGGAGTCGCTTACTCATGACTCCCCTAACGGACCGGAGGTTGTTGACGTTCGCGATAACGTCGAGTCGCTCGATGATCTCATGGAGCAGAAGGTCGAGGTAGCTGAGGGAAACGAACTTGGCGAGGACCTGGACGTATCCAACGGGGAACGCTAAGGAATAAGGATAATAACAAGCTGCATTGACGTGGGACGTCTTTTGGGGACGTCCCGTTTGCTTTACCGGGTGTTTGACGTGTAGCCGTGTAGCGCGGTAGCTGCGTAGCTAGATAGACATGTGGTTGCTTAAGTCCCCGGAAAAGGCTACTTCTGTCCCTCAGTGGGTCGATGGGGAGACATCCGTTTATGTTCGAGATGGATTGTCCGAGCGTGAATGGGAGCTACCTATGGCCAAGAGAACCTATGGCAAATATCAAGGAAAGAGTCCGACCGAGAAGCTGACGGATGCCCGTCAGGCGCTCTTCGATGCGCTTCTCGCGGACATGGAGCGCGAGGGCTCCCGATGGGTCAAGGAGTGGTCGTTCCCCCACCCGCCCATGAACGGCGCTACAGGTGAGGGCTACGGGCCGCGAAATACCGCCATGCTCATGTACGCCATGAGGGACGGAGGCTTCAGGGACCCGCGATTCGCCACGTTCAAGATGGCATCGGTTAAGGGCTGCCATATCATCAAGGGGTCGCACGGCTACCCCATCGAACGCTGGAAGCGCATGCTCGTAAGCAGGACGGACCCGACCGCCCGCCTCAAGCAGCCCAAGACCAAAGAGGAATGGGATATCGCCCTCGCAAATCCCGAATACAAGGCCGAGCCGCGCTGCGTCGGCACGTTCACGGTGTTCAATGCCGAGCAGATGGAGAACACGGAAAACCTCGTCTCCGTTGAGGGCTTCAAACCCATCGAGCCCGATCGCGTGGCCGACGGCATCGTCAAGGCATCGCCCTGCCCCGTAATCGAGACGCCGAACGCCGAGGCGTTCTACCTGCCCGGCGCAGACAAGATCTACGTCCCGCAGCGCAACCAGTTTACGAACGTGGAGTCGTTCTGCCGAACGCTGCTCCACGAGATGGGGCACGCCACGGGCCATCCGAGCAGAAACAACCGCGAGCAGTGCGGATTGAAGAAGGATCGGCAGAAGTACGCCTTCGAGGAACTCATCGCCGAGCTCTCGAGTGTGTTCACCGCGAACGCCATCGGTCTCGATCTCCGTAACGTCGACGACGACAAACCCCTTGCCGCCAACGAGGTCGATGCCATGTCGAACTCGGCTGCCTACCTCAAGAGTTGGTCCCAGGAGTTCAAGGATCCGGGCGGCGAGCTACTGAAGGCCGCATCGCGGGCGAGCAAGGCGACCGATTACCTCGTGGAAGACTGCTTCATCCCGAAGCTCGGCAAGGACTACTTCAAGTCCCCGGAACACGCTACCGAGGCGGTAGCCGACGTCGATATGGAACGCGACGCTGAGGCTGAGGTCGAGCAGGGAGACGATGGGTTCAGTCTCGACGAGCTGTGTGAGTCCAAATGTGATGAAGCGGACATCGCCAACGGCACTGGGCGGAGCGATACGGCATCCGTTAATTATGAGGAAGGACGATAGCCATGCTTGAGGATCTGGAAATCAATTCGTTCGATGATCTGAAAACCGCACTAGGTGAGGCTCTGCACAATGGCGCGGCTTCACCTGAGGCGGCAGATTACCTGATGGAGCGATTCGAAGTCCTCTGCATGGATATCGACAACGTGTTTCTCGCCATATCCGCCAATGACATCAAGGAATACTATCCGAACCTGTCGCTCGATGAAGCCCGCGAAGTGCGCGATAACGCCAACGAGAACCTATGGAACTCGGGTGGATATGACGACATCAACGATGTGGCTTGGGGGCAAATCAAAGCCGAGGTCAAGTGCGTGCGGGATGCGCGTCATGACTCTCGTTGCGAAGAGACGAGTCTCGACGACCTTGCTGAAGCGTATGGCGATGAGGGTGCTTGCCAAGAAAGCTGCGGCTCGCGCGATACGGAGGGCATCCCGAGGTAGATGCTACTTCTGTCCCCTGGGGCGACTCGGGCGGACAGGGCTTCATGCTAGTCATTAAGTTATCAATTCGCGTGATGGAGGAACCATGAGCGAGCAGAACAACATGAACAAGGGCAAGGTCCGCATTGACTTCCCGCCGAAGTGGGTGACTGCTGAGAAGGCCAACGGTGAGCCGTATACCATCTCCAACGGCAAGGGCGAGTCTTGGCCTGCCGTCAAGTGCACCCTTCCTAGCGGCACAAAGGTCGATAGCAAGGACCTCTCCGGCTTCAGCTTCACCACGTTCCAGAAGCCGTGGAACAAGACCGATATCGAGGCTGGAAAGGGTACGGGCGTCTTCGTCAATGCGGACCGCAACGTGAGCCTCTTCAAGTACGATCAGGACGGTCAGCGCCACGATGAGTCCGTGGAGCCGCAGAAGCTCTCCGATGCCGTCGAGGCCGCCCGTGCGGAGTACCGCGAGCAGCACCAGAGCCACGACCGCTCCCAGGAGCAGGAGACCGGTCTCGATGAGCTGTGCGAGCAGAAGACGGCCGAGGCAAATGAGCGCGAGAGCGGCTCTCAGGACCGCAGCTCCCAGAACGTCCAGCGCTGAGTCTAGACAGCCATTGGATGCGGGGAGGGATGGATTTTCATCCCTCCCCTTTTCGTTTGGCGCAAAGGCTACTTTCGTCCCCTTTTCAGTGCGCGTTGACCTTCAAAAGTACGCTGGGATACATCAAGTAATTAGAGAGATGGAGTAGCTATGTCTGAGGTCAAGCCGACCATTGCCGAGCTGTATGAGTCCGGCGGTCTGGATATGTGGCTCGTCAACAAAATCGCCCATAACGAGCTGGATAAACGCAAGGGCGATACCCGTAGCTCGGTATATGCACTCGCATCCGAAAACATCGACTGCTATACCGATTCCAGATGCAGCGAAATAATCGAGAACTATGCTGCTGTCCTCGATTCTCAATTGACTGCCGAGGATTACGGCGGCGGCAAGATTTCTTCTGAGTTCATACTCGGTTCTGCTATCGCTCTTGGTGCGGCATCTCAAGCTCGAGCTGATATTGAATATTTCGATCAGGAGTTCAAGTCTCGAGCCTTTATTGAGCTTTCTGATCTCGGCATGCCTGAACTGCAATCGAGCTGTCGTGATGCGGACGAATATGCGCTTGCCGGAGTCAATCCCGATAGCAAGTTCCCCATCGGTTTCGTCTCCGTTCAAGATGTAGCGGACACAGTCAACGAACTCGGCTCCGAGCATATGAAAGAGACGCTCAAACCTGCTGCCCTCGAGAAGGTAGCCGTTAGTCTTGCGGAAGCAGAACAGCGCATCGAACGGGACGATCTCGCCGCGGGGATCGCATTCAACGCGGGGCTTGAGATGGGATATATCGAGGATAAACGAGGGGAACAGGGTCTCGATGATATCTGTTCGGCGAAAAGCGAGGAAGCTGTCCTTGTCTCTGACGGTGATGAGGTCAGTCGCGTTGGAATCGAAAACGAAATTTGACAGTCTAGGAAACGGAAAATAAGGAGGCCGATATGAACGGTGGGTCTTGCAGCCTCTATATCGAGGGCAAGGGAAAGGTTTCCGTCAGTATCGGCGGCGGCCCGTGTATGCCCAGCATCAGTTTTACCGGACTTCACGGACACGGAGCCGTCGGCTACAACATCGCTCGCGTATGCGAGAAGGCAGCTATCCGCTGCGCCCTGCGCAGCGCCGGCTTCGATATCCCGAGGGCCAGTATTCGCATCGATATCGACGTGTCTGCGCATGAATTCGGACATATGTGTATCGAGAACGCCTGCGCCCAGGGCATCGCCATCGCGAGCGGTCAGGCGGAGATGCCGGCCGGCGGGCGCGTCAGCGCCGTGGAAATCGAAATCGACGGCTCAACGCTTGGCCTGGAGCCGATAAAGGACGGCATCGAGCGCGGGCTGGATGACCTTTGCGATGAGAAGCAGGCCGAGGCGGATTTGGTCGAGGGGATGGCTGACCGCGATAGGCAGTTTGAGCATAAGGAGAGCAGACGATGAGCAAGATCGGAAACATCAGGGTCGACGTCGCGGCGAGTGATGCGGCCTATTACGCATACGCCCCGCATGACAGTGTTACCCTGCCGATGGCGCCTGATGACCTGCAGAATGTCATCAACGTGATGACTTATTTCGGCAGGCACGACTATGCCATCGAGGATATTCAGACATCCGGCAAGTTCGACAAGTTGCACTTCGCCGAGGACGGGTGTGTGGACCTGCGGGCGCTCAATGCCATGGCGGCGTGCGTCAAGAGAAATCCCGACCTCGATTATGATGCCGTGCGCGACTACTGCGACAACTTCGATGTCCCCGTCGACCCGCTTATGGTCGGCAACGTCATCATGCAGACCGATGAGATGCCGTTTAGCGGCTATTCGGTCGATGTCGATAGCGCGAACCCGCTGCCCAGCGACCTGTGGCGGGCATACGGCCTCACGCTCCTCGACCAAGCCAGCGAAGAGCTCGAGGCGTGCGTGAACGACAGCCATCTCTCCCCCGCCTCGAAGGCCAGCCTCTTGAGTATCGGCAAGTTGCTCGACAATGTGCCTGCCGAGGCATTGGGCGCCTGGATGGCGGCGGGCGGAGATGTGTGCCTGGGCCAAAGCGGCTATTTCGACCGCAACTCAAAAGAGGTCGATTTGATGAAATTCGATTTGGATGAGCTCGAGCAGGCGGCTTTCGAGGGCGACCGCGATTTCGCGGCCGACCGCATCGTCGTCTATGTCGAGAGCCGCGACATGACCGAGATGGGTTTCAGCCTCGCCCATCAGTTGACGCTGCCGATGGATGAAGGAGAACTCGACGGTGCCCTTCAGGACATAGCGGATATGGAGGGGGTCGCAGCGGCCGATATCGTCATGTCTGACTATGAGCTCCACGGGCGGTTCAGCGAATACTCCTTGCATGATTTCGACATGGGCGAGTCCATTGCAGACATGAACCGCTTCGCACAGGTCGTTGTGAACAACCCCGAACTCAGCGTCGGGGAGCTCTTCTACTACAACGATGACCATGAAATCTATGACATCGACGCCATCATCGGGTCCGCCGAGAAGATGATTGCCTTGCAAGGGGCTCCAGATGGGGACTTGTGCCTCGATGACCTTGCTGAAGCGAAGGGCGATGAGGCGGAGATGGTCAATGAGGGTATCGGGACTATCGGCGCCGGCACTCTTGAGGGCGGCGATCGATGATGGATACGATTATCGCCGTGCTGGTGCCCGTTAACGCCGAATGCCGCGAAGTCGAGCTGCCGGTCGATGAGAATGGGAGCTGTAGCGCCGCACTCAAGGGAATTGTCGGCGAGCGGGCCGTCAATGTATCCCAAGAGCTGCCCGACAAGTCTTTGGGAGATGCGGTCTGCGTCTATGTCAATGCTGAAGGGCGGGCGGCTTGTCCTGCCAACCGTGCAATCTGGGCCACCCAGGAGATGGCGGACGAGGATCGTAAGTCCCCTTTCACCGGCCAGACCGTAGTGGCGGACGACCCGGCCGATGTGCTGTACGGCGATTTCGTTGTGGTGGGCTATGAACCGTATGAGGGGACGGAATGCTCCCTTTCCGATAAGGAAGTGCAGGACGTCGTTGATTTGTTCAGCGGTCGCGGCGGCCCGTACTCGGGCGTGTCGGCGCTCGGCTATATGGAATGCATGAAACCCGACCCAAAGCTCAGGGAGCAGGACGAGTGGAACAACGAGTCCTCGCAGATCGATGAGTTCATCTGCTATAAGAAGGACGAGGCGGCACTGTACAACCAACGTCTCGAGGACGAATATTCCAACTCGTACGACGATAGCTGGCAGAACTCGTACGACGATACGGAGTGGTAGCCATGGGTGCTGTGAGCTACGGACAGGCCGGGTACGTGGGAACCTCCATGAGCGTCCGCGCCCGGGCGGCATATGAGTCGGGCGAGATGCCGATGTCGAAGTGGACGCGCGGCGCCATCATCTCGGCCATCAAGGACTACTGCGACGATTTCGACCTTGCCTACGATTCTAAGATCGAGTCGATGACCAGGGCGCAGCTCGCCGATAGGTATCTCGAATATAAGTCCTGGCACCATACGGGGCGGTTCGCACGCGGGACCGAGTTTTTCGGATTGGATGAGGATGCGGTCTGCGCGGCCTTCCCCGAGGTGGGACCAGATCAAGTTACCGAGCGAGATGAGATTGGAATAGACGGATTACTTGAATCCAAAAGCGTAGAGGCGGGGCTATCGGAGGAAGTCGGGCTAGTGAGGGAGTCAGGCTGCCGGTAGGCGGATTTGCAGAGATCCGCCCCCTATATCATCCCCTGCTTTCGGAGCAGGTCTTCTAGAATCTCACAGATTTTCGCGTCTTTGGCCTGCTGCTCCCTCTCAAGCTCCTGCTTGTAGTAGCTGTCAAGGTCTGGCTCCCATGTGCTGTACTGCTCGGCAAACTTTCTGCGCGACATGAGGTCGAGGATTAGGTAGACGATATAGGCGATTGCTAAAAGGACGATTACCGCCATGAGGATGTAAGCCAACGAGTTCCTCCAAGTGAATCTATATTCGAGCACATTCTAGCAGTTTCGGCAGGTTGCGGAAGGCACGGGTGTTGCCGCAGCGGCAAGTCTGAGCGGGGCGGTTGAGCAATGAGTATCCTCGGGAATAATCGCCAGAGCTAGCGGAGGATGATATGAAATTCAATCTCAAAAGGTATATCTCAAGCCCTGATGCCCTCAAGGGAGGGCTTCTGGCCAGTCTTTTCGGACTTCTACCGACGATCGGGTTGGGTGCCGAGTACCTCTTTATAAATGTCACCCATGGCATCGATTTCGCCACGGACGGCCGTCTAGGCGAAGGACGAATCTCGGGAATGATTTCCGTTTTGAACATCAATACCCTATGGCTTCCGCTCACGGGGTTTCTTTTGCTCGTGCCGGCAGTGAGGAATAACAAGGCGGCGCGCATCGCGATCGCCTGCCTTCAGGTCGCCGGTTCCGTCATCAACATCAACCGCGGCTTGGACACGCAGGCGTTTCTCGAACTGATTATCGCGGCGGTCGCGGTGTTGGGCATTTCGAATTACACTGCCGCTTCTAATGACTTGGGGGATATCGATGAGTAAGGGCAACGGTAAGAATCTCGCAAAAGACCCGTATAAAGACATTTCCTTCTCGCGCCGCGGGTTGTTCGCGGCGCTGGCGGTCGTTGCTGGCCTCGGCGCGGTGCCTGCACGGTCTGCCATGGCAAAGGAACTGTGGTTTCGCGGTGAGCACATCAGCCCGCAGCCGAATTCGTATTATTTCGGCGGCTGCTTCACTTCCAACGGCTACACACATTGCGTTACGCATCCAGACCGAACACAGGGTGCGAATAACTACGGCCGCGGCTTCGCACACGGATGGATAACTTGGGTTGCCGCCGATAGGTTTACCTATCAAGGCTGGGATAGCCCTTATCTCCAAGCGCTCGGCTACTCCCTGTGCCTGCTCGTCGAGTGCGACTACTCGAACGAGCTGTACGACCATATCAAAGCGCATCCCTATATGGCCTGCGCGGACATAAACCGCCAAAATGCGAACCGCCTGTGGAAGAACATTCATGCCGATGATAATGACGGCCAGCTTTTCCTGAACAACAACCGGCTTTCGACTTTTCGCGGAGACATGCTCGATACGGACGCGGGCGCGGGAGTCAGCCAGAATAACGGGCATTGGGATATCGTCGGGTACGATGACTATTCGTATGAAAAACCGGAATTGTTCATGCGCCGCTGCGCCAACGAGGCCGTGAACACGTTTCGAGCCGAGGTCGACGTCAAAAACGTGATGAGGAACAACAGGGATGGCACGCCGGACCACGAAAAAGACCTCCGCGAGGTCACGGGTGACATCGATATCGATACCGAGAAAATCAATATCAGGAACGACGTGACGCTTTACGGCGGTGTCTTCAAGCTCTCGCCTTTGGCGTTCCCCAACGCCATGGTGGATGTCGGGCAGGGCGGCTATGTCAGCGGTAAGCCTATTACCCAATGGGGCAACGGTCGAGGACTGTGTTTCTGGAAGGACTACGATGGCGCCAACCAGATGTGGGCCTTCAAGCCTTATCTCGATGACGGGGTGGGCGCCTTCACGTTCGCCCTCGGGAGCCTCATCGGTCCCAAATTGGTCCAGACGCTCAACAATAACGGTCATGTTAACGCCAATAGCTCTTGGAAAAACGGTACTATGGAGACGGGCAGTGCCGTCATTTGGGACATTCGAAAGGCAGCAGGTAGAGAGAATTCCTGGTGGATTGATCATGAACCGTCTGCCACGAACGAAACCGACCATACGTGCTATTTCCTCACCTCGGATGCTGATGGCCAGCGCCTCGACACCCTCGGCGCTTCTGCGAACGGCGCTGCCGTCCGCGTGTCGAGCTATGCTTGCCCAGGCGTTTGGGGTGGTCAGAAGAACGCCCAGTTCAAACTTATCGAGGCACGCTGCGGCGGCTACGTGAAAAACAGTAAGAAGACCGCCAAGATCGGCGATAGCGTCACCTGTGTCGGGTTCATGCCCGATTCAAATGAGACACCCACGCTGTCTCCTAACGGATGGGCGCATAATGTCACAAACCGCAAGGAGCTGCCGCCGCAGCCGATGTATCGCTGGTATGTGACCCGCGATGTGGTCGATATCCCCGATGACGATGATGCGGTCATCATGGCAGGCTGCTGGGTATCTACTTGGGGCAAGCAGACCGAGGCCGCCGCACACCGCCATATCGGATATCCGCACGGTGGGCATTCCATCTACAACCTCGCCTTGCATGTCGAGGGGTCGCAATTCGCGGGTTCGATCTGCTACGCGGCTAGGGCTTGGGATTCCTCGGTCTGGGTGACTGGTCGGGATGGCGCGGAGATCTGTGGCTCCCCTATCGCTGAGGTCAAGATCTGGCTTACCGGCGAGCTGGCCGAGAACTATGACCTGTGCTATCGTTCCATCCCGCTCGCCGTCAAGATGACTGCGGATACCGTGCGCTACATCCGTTGGACCGAGGTCGTCTCGGACGGCGTGGTGGGCGTCA
>NZ_JADNHZ010000011.1:30778-86831 GCF_015554145.1 Collinsella aerofaciens
CGCCGTCAAGATGACTGCGGATACCGTGCGCTACATCCGTTGGACCGAGGTCGTCTCGGACGGCGTGGTGGGCGTCAGGAGGAAGTAAGTAAAGGGGGGCAGAGATTTTCTCCGCCCCCTATCGCTCTTACGAAGCGCCCTGCCTTTGGGGCGTTCGATGCTTCTTGCCGCTGCGGCAATACTCTAAATCACCTCGTATACAGGACTACCGTCTAGTGGATACTTAGGATGACGTACTCAGGAGGTAATTGTGGGCGAAAGTAAACGCCACATCGATGTCGGAATCACTTCGGGGGGGGGTGCCTCTAAAGGCTTAGCCTTTTCCAGAAGGGCCCTTATCGCCGGGGGCGGGATCACGGCTGCGGCGGCAGTGACCGACGCGGTTGCCAGACCCTCCAGCCCCCTGGGGGTCGTGATGCGCTCGGTCTTCGACGCGATAGGCATATCGACCTATTCGATGAGTAGAGTCGAGGAGTTTGCGGCCGATAGCCCGAAGGTTAAGCCATCGGGGCTCGCCGTTCCCATGAGTGTCAACGGCATCTCATCGCACCCCACCGGCTGGTGGCACAGCGCCGGCAGGGCGACGCACACAAGCTGGACCCCAACCTATGATGACGTCTTCCACAGGGGGGACAAAGCACAGCTCTTTCTGAACAATGGGCATCCCTACACGATTCTACCGATGGACAACTCCGGATACCGCGCGAGCGTCACGTGGAATAGCATTGGAACCTATAACGGGAAGCCCGTGGGATGCACGCTCACGCTCTCGAATCCCGCCGTTGGCAACGGCTACAACAACAACGCGGGTTTCAACCAGAAGCTCGCCCAATTCTACCAGCAGCACTTCGGCACGAAGAGCTTCTTCTTGGTGAGCGACGCCTTCGCGGCGTGGGACAGTTGTCACTGGCTACTGGGGCTGAAGTCGATAAAGATGGTATATCAGTTCTTCTATTCCGACAGGCCCGGCGAGTATATCGACCTCGATTGGGCGTACCTCGGCGCTAGGAGCATACAGTGTGACGGCGGCGGATATGAGTGGATCAGCCCCGCCGAGAACAATCAGGACGCCTATTTCATCCCGCGGGGAGTGGACACCCAGCTCTTCTTCACCAACTTCGACGGCTACAGCTGCATCTCGTCTCGTGTAAACGAGGTGAGCGACCGGACTTGCGCCATCATCGCATACAAGGGACCCAGCATCTCGTGCGTCCGCGGCGACACGGTGTATGGCGACGGGTTCCAGTTCGACTTTCAGTCTATCGGCAACTTCTGCTCGTTAAGCCTGAAGAAGTCCTCAACCAACCCCGATGTCACAAAGATCGATCCGGAGTACTTCTCTCTCGCCGGAGCCGAGTACGCCATCTACTGCGACGAGGCCTGCACCCGCAAGTGCGGGACCTTCAAGACGGACGAGAACGGCGAGGCTACCCTCTCGGCGGTCAACGGGACGAACAAGCTGATTGCGAACATGGACTACTGGGTGAAGGAGACGGTCGCACCGCAAGGCTTCGGGATTGACAAGGATGTCCATAAGATTCGCCTCGACCGCGACACGACCATCGAGGTATCGGATGTCCCGAAGCATTCGACCGTCCACTTTATGCTGGTGGACACAATCGGCGATACGCAGGAGATGCATACGGTCTATATCAAGCTCAACAGCACCTTCTCGGTAAACGGGAACCAGGGCGATTTCTCGGACGCACGCGCGGCCATCGAGCAGGTCATGCGCGACGAGGGGCAGGACATGAGCCTGCTCGACAAATGTCTAGACGGGTGGTACGAAGGGGATAAGGACTGCTCGGACCCGAGCATCTTCAGCGGGCCGAAGTTCGTGAGCAAGAAGGTGAACGGAGATCTGTACCTGTGGACTTGGGTGACCATGGGCAAGTTCTACTTCTATAAGGACGGTACTGACAAGACCCATCTACTCTATAAGTCCCAGCGATATCTGACTGGCACTAATTTCGTATTTCCGGCAGAGCTTGCCAAAACTGAGCTTGAGCCCACTTGCAACCTCAACGATAAATTCGGCACCGACCCCTCGACAGGCTTCACCGGCTGGCACCTGGACATGAAGCTGGGTGACGAGGCTATATCAAGCTGCACGGCGGGCAGCGGCATTACCGCCTTGTACGGCCGCAACCGCTGCACCCTGCGCACGGAATATGCCCCCGGATCGGTCGAGCTGGACCCGAGCTGGGACATGAGGCTGCTGCCCGAGGATGGTGCCGAGGCGCACCCCGGCTTCATCCCCGTGTTCGAGGAGCCCAAGCACAAGGGCTACGACGCCAAGGGCAAGGAGTTCGAGCTTGCGGCGATCGGCGACTCCGGCGAGGGCCACACGGCCTATTACTGGGACGAGCTCGCCCGCATCACGGTCCCCGCGACCGCGTACCGAAACATCGGCGGCGGGCAGTGGCGCACCTACAAGTGCGAAGCGTGGCTCGACGCGGACGAGGCGAACGCGGCGGCTGAGGTTTCGGAGACTTCCGAGACGGGCGTCTCGGGACGCTCGCGCTCCCGCGGTCGTGCCGCTAGCGCCGTCAAGATGACTGCGGATACCGTGCGCTACATCCGTTGGACCGAGGTCGTCTCGGACGGCGTGGTGGGCGTCAGGAGGAAGTAAGTAAAGGGGGGCAGAGATTTTCTCCGCCCCCTATCGCTCTTACGAAGCGCCCTGCCTTTGGGGCGTTCGATGCTTCTTGCCGCTGCGGCAATACTCTAAATCACCTCGTATACAGGACTACCGTCTAGTGGATACTTAGGATGACGTACTCAGGAGGTAATTGTGGGCGAAAGTAAACGCCACATCGATGTCGGAATCACTTCGGGGGGGGGTGCCTCTAAAGGCTTAGCCTTTTCCAGAAGGGCCCTTATCGCCGGGGGCGGGATCACGGCTGCGGCGGCAGTGACCGACGCGGTTGCCAGACCCTCCAGCCCCCTGGGGGTCGTGATGCGCTCGGTCTTCGACGCGATAGGCATATCGACCTATTCGATGAGTAGATTCGAGGAGTTTGCGCCCGATAACCCGAAGGTTAAGCCATCGGGGCTCGCCGTTCCCATGAGTGTCAACGGCATCTCATCGCACCCCACCGGCTGGTGGCACAGCGCCGGCAGGGCGACGCACGCAAGCTGGACCCCAACCTATGATGACGTCTTCCACAGGGGGGACAAAGCACAGCTCTTTCTGAACAATGGGCATCCCTACACGATTCTACCGATGGACAACTCCGGATACCGCGCGAGCGTCACGTGGAATAGCATTGGAACCTATAACGGGAAGCCCGTGGGATGCACGCTCACGCTCTCGAATCCCGCCGTTGGCAACGGCTACAACAACAACGCGGGTTTCAACCAGAAGCTCGCCCAATTCTACCAGCAGCACTTCGGCACGAAGAGCTTCTTCTTGGTGAGCGACGCCTTCGCGGCGTGGGACAGTTGTCACTGGCTACTGGGGCTGAAGTCGATAAAGATGGTATATCAGTTCTTCTATTCCGACAGGCCCGGCGAGTATATCGACCTCGATTGGGCGTACCTCGGCGCTAGGAGCATACAGTGTGACGGCGGCGGATATGAGTGGATCAGCCCCGCCGAGAACAATCAGGACGCCTATTTCATCCCGCGGGGAGTGGACACCCAGCTCTTCTTCACCAACTTCGACGGCTACAGCTGCATCTCGTCTCGTGTAAACGAGGTGAGCGACCGGACTTGCGCCATCATCGCATACAAGGGACCCAGCATCTCGTGCGTCCGCGGCGACACGGTGTATGGCGACGGGTTCCAGTTCGACTTTCAGTCTATCGGCAACTTCTGCTCGTTAAGCCTGAAGAAGTCCTCAACCAACCCCGATGTCACAAAGATCGATCCGGAGTACTTCTCTCTCGCCGGAGCCGAGTACGCCATCTACTGCGACGAGGCCTGCACCCGCAAGTGCGGGACCTTCAAGACGGACGAGAACGGCGAGGCTACCCTCTCGGCGGTCAACGGGACGAACAAGCTGATTGCGAACATGGACTACTGGGTGAAGGAGACGGTCGCACCGCAAGGCTTCGGGATTGACAAGGATGTCCATAAGATTCGCCTCGACCGCGACACGACCATCGAGGTATCGGATGTCCCGAAGCATTCGACCGTCCACTTTATGCTGGTGGACACAATCGGCGATACGCAGGAGATGCATACGGTCTATATCAAGCTCAACAGCACCTTCTCGGTAAACGGGAACCAGGGCGATTTCTCGGACGCACGCGCGGCCATCGAGCAGGTCATGCGCGACGAGGGGCAGGACATGAGCCTGCTCGACAAATGTCTAGACGGGTGGTACGAAGGGGATAAGGACTGCTCGGACCCGAGCATCTTCAGCGGGCCGAAGTTCGTGAGCAAGAAGGTGAACGGAGATCTGTACCTGTGGACTTGGGTGACCATGGGCAAGTTCTACTTCTATAAGGACGGTACTGACAAGACCCATCTACTCTATAAGTCCCAGCGATATCTGACTGGCACTAATTTCGTATTTCCGGCAGAGCTTGCCAAAACTGAGCTTGAGCCCACTTGCAACCTCAACGATAAATTCGGCACCGACCCCTCGACAGGCTTCACCGGCTGGCACCTGGACATGAAGCTGGGTGACGAGGCTATATCAAGCTGCACGGCGGGCAGCGGCATTACCGCCTTGTACGGCCGCAACCGCTGCACCCTGCGCACGGAATATGCCCCCGGATCGGTCGAGCTGGACCCGAGCTGGGACATGAGGCTGCTGCCCGAGGATGGTGCCGAGGCGCACCCCGGCTTCATCCCCGTGTTCGAGGAGCCCAAGCACAAGGGCTACGACGCCAAGGGCAAGGAGTTCGAGCTTGCGGCGATCGGCGACTCCGGCGAGGGCCACACGGCCTATTACTGGGACGAGCTCGCCCGCATCACGGTCCCCGCGACCGCGTACCGAAACATCGGCGGCGGGCAGTGGCGCACCTACAAGTGCGAAGCGTGGCTCGACGCGGACGAGGCGAACGCTGCGACGGCATCCGAAATTGATGTCTCTGGGCGCTCGTGCTCGCGAGCACGAGCTGGCAGCGCAGTAAAGCTAGCCATGGATACGGTGCGTTACATCCGCTGGAGCGAGGTCGTCTCGGACGGCGTGGTGGGCGTCAGGAGGAAGTAAGTAAAGGGGCCAGAGATATTATCTCTGGCCCCTTATCGTTTTAATGGGTTGATTAGTGCCCTTAAGGGCGATTGCCGTCTTGCGGAATGCGTCCATCAGCACCATCGCCGACAATCGGATCGAGAGCGCCGAAATACCCGAGGATGTCTTCTTCGATGTCCTCCTCAACCACAAGCGTGGACTCATACTCACGGCGGATATCATCGTTTTTGAGGAGGGTCTGCTTGAGCTTGGGAGCCTCCTCGTTGACGACATCCCATACGATATCGTAATCGACATTAGCGTAGACATGCACAATGATGTTTCGCATTCCCCTAATTTGCTGCCATTCGATATCGGGAAAATACCGGCGGCACGTCTCGGGACTGATTTTGGAGACGAGTTCGCCTATTTGCGAAACCGAAATGAGAAAAGAGTCCCTAATGTAGGGGCTGTGTTGCCATAGGCTCTCATCGACATCGAAATAGTCGAGCTTCCCTGCAATATCATCGCATCTAAGCAGCATTTGATGGAATATCTCGATTTCTGGCTCTGTCATATATGAGTCTCCCTTCCGTTTTGAGGTTGTATACGAACCTGTCCGTGGCGCCCTTCAGCTTCACCGTGACATCGACATCCCTTCCGAGCGCCGAGGCAAGTGAGTCGAGCAAGGACAGGTAGTCTGAGGATGCGCAGGTCGAATCGAGGCCGAGGAAAAAATCAACGTCGGACGCATCTGTCTGCTCACCTCGCGAGAACGAGCCAAATAGAACCGCTTTGACCACGCATGGGTAGTCGGAAAACACTGCTCGGGCGCGGCTTGCGGCATCCGCAAGCGTATTCACGGGGATTGATGGGTTCTCGCAATCTTCAACAAGATATTTCAAGGTGGCACCTCCCTTGGTACTATCAGGGTATCAGTTCTATTCTACTTGTTCCCCAACCGTAGGCGGCGAATAGCAGATTTCCGTAGTAATCCTCGTATGCGTTAAACTGTTCCATAGAGAACCACACCATCTCGGTCTACGTCGCATGCGAACTCGTTTCCGGCTTTCAGACCGGCTCTGAACTCATCGACGTTCAGGACGAGAAAGTCCAAGTCGCGAGCGAGTCCCCATAGCTCCCCATCGGCTGCAAGCGAGTATTCCTTAAGCTCACATCCCTCAAGGGCGGAAAGACAGAGAATGTCGTAGTCGCTATATTCATCGGCTTCGCCGCGAGCCCGAGAGCCGTAGGCGATGATGACGATCGGCTCACCAGCGCGCAGGATTCCTTCGATGATGAAGTCGATATCTTCCTGCGAAATCTGAAGGGTGTTTCGCGCCTCTTCAAGTGTTCTCATACTCTATAGCTCCCTACTGTAGATGATGCGTCCTTCTCTATTCAGGTTCTCGATGAAACCGCTCTGGGCTCCGCAGAGAGTCGCCAGCATGTCTACGTCCCATCCAAGCCTCTCGGCCAAGTCGAGGCCGATGCCGACGACTTCGAAGGCCTTCTTGCTGTCGACCTGGAGAAGCAGGTCGACGTCGGAGGAGCCCGTCTGCTCGCCGCGTACGAAAGAGCCGAACATGGCAGCTTGCTTCACCGAAGGATGGGAGCCGAGTACTTGGCGGACGATTTCCTTGGCCTCGGCGTAGTCCTGAACAGGGGGCGCAGGATTATCGGAATCTTCAACGAGATATTTCAGGGCGGTACCTCATTAAACGGTGGACGTGACAGCATCCTTCGCTGAATCCTATGAAATCACGGCCTGACATAGGCGGCAAATTGGCGGAGCTCGTCATCGTCCATATCGTCGAAGTGCAGCAGCTCCGCCAACGCAGCCCTCTGTTCCATCAGGTACCTGCAGCTCGGAGACTTGGAAATTGTCTCTAAGATGGTCTCGGGAGCAAGAGACGGGAAATCCATGCCTCTGGGGGCAACAAGGGAGATAGGGCCATTCGCTTCAAAAATCTCGGGCGCATGAAGACGGATATCGAAGCCATCGATGGATAACTTGGAAACACCCGCATCCCCTAGACCCCGCAAGACGAGAAAGTCCAACCCGTACGGAACTGCATTACTGTCGATTCCAAGGGCGACGAGCGCGGCCTCGTGGATCGCGACCAAATCGCTTTTATCGATCATCAGTTTCTTGCAAAGGCTCGCCATTATCTCGTTCAGGTGTTCCTTGGTCATTTCGATTCGGGTGAACGACTTTTCGAAGGATTCCCGCTTTCGCTTGAGCTGCTTTCGAAGCCTGTCGATGTTGATGCTTTCAGGTCGCTTGATTTGGTTCCGCTCACAAGCCCATGGATAAAGGTACGTAGCAACATAATCTACACCCCTCCTTGATTCGGTCATCTTACTTGTTGACCCAACCCCAGACGGCTTCGTGGTGGATGGTCTCGGTCCATGCTTCCTGATCGGTTACGGTGACGGTGACCTCCTCATACTTGGGCAGGCATCCGTACTGGAGTCCGTTATCCCAACAATACTCAGAGCAAGCATCTTCGTTATCAAAGAGGGTGCCATCCGTTGCGCGGTATTGGACGCCAACCTTTTTCTTCTGGGTCTCGGTGTGGGTGACGGCGGGGTGGTAGATCTGCTCGTCCCAAGCGGGGGTTACGATTGCCCAGACCTTCTCGGACTCAGCGGGCTTGGAGGGTTTGGAGCTGCCGGATCCCGAGCCGCTGCCGGAGTTGCCGGAGTTGTCGGGCTTGGATGCGGGCCTGTCGGTCTTGTTCGAGCCGGAGGGCTTGGAATCGCCCTTGTTCGAGCTCGAGCCAGAGCCCGAGGACGGCTTCGAGTCATTCTTGTTGGAGCTGGAACTGGAGCCGGAGGGCTTGGATGCGGGCTTGGAATCGCCCTTGCCGGATGAGCCGTTTGCCGCGCCGGCCTGCTGGACGGTGGAGCTGCTGGGTTTGGATACGGGTGCGCTGACCGTGCTGGCGTTCGGGTTCTCGCGCTTGGCCTCGATGAGTTTCTTGGCGGCGGCACGCTCCTCCTCGGGGAGATTTTCGATTGCCGCGTCCACTGCCGCATCGTCGGTCATGTCGACCTTGGTGAGGCTCACCTTGACCGAGGCTCCCTTGCCCTCGACGACGAAATCAACCGCGTCCGGCACCAGCCAGGTGGTCTTGCCGTCCTTGGCGGTGGGGATAGAGGTGACGTTCAGGGCGTAGGCACCCTTCGGTAGGTCGACGGAAGCCTCCTTGCCCGGCTTGATATCCCCCTTAGCGGCGGACTCGCCGTCGGCATCGACGATCTCGTAGGAGAACTCGCCGTCCCCCTCGCTCCAGCCGTCGGCCGTAAGCGTCACGGATGCGGGATAGGTCTTGGAGTCCTTCTTGCCGACGATGGATGCGACGGGTGCGTTGTCGGGGATGTTCACGGCCTCGTGGTTCAGCGATAGGCCGATGCCGAGTGCCGCGACGATGGCGAGCGCTACGCCGCCTGCTACGAGCTTGCGCTTCAGGCCACTCGGACGCCTGGGTGTCTGGGAGTCATCGGCGGTAGCGTCCAGGTCGGGTGCCACGGCATCTTCCAGGTCTTTGGCAGGCGGAAGCTCGGTGGTGACATCTGCGGCGATGGGGTTATCGGGGGTATCCATGAGTTGGGTTTCCTCGTTATCGGCGTTGAGATTGTCGGAGCTGTCGGGGTTGATGTTCTCGGGATTCATGTCGGTGTTCATGGCAGTTTCCAATCTGGTCTAGATATCAAGTGATTATAGGCTTCTGCGGGGACAGGGCTTAGATGATGGCCATGTCGTGGCTGATCGGGCTGTACTGGTAATGGGGCAGGAAGTACTTGAGCGGCAGGCAGCGGCCGTAGGCCAAGCGGTACGACAGGGCCGCACGCTTGTAGTGACGGACGATGAATGCGTGGTCCTCATTCAGACGTTCGACGCGAGCCTTGATGACCTCGTCCTTCAGGAACAGCTCTTGCGGCATCTGGATCATCTCGTAGTGGTCGAGGGAGGCATATTTGTAAGGCTTTCCGGCAAGACGGGTCGCACCCGCCAAGGTCTCGACTGCGCTGATGTAGGCATGCTTCTCCGTGATGAACGCGAAGCCGTGTCCGTCAGGCGAGGAGACGGGACAGCATTTAATCGTCTTGGTCATGCGCTCCTTGCGCGACAAATCGGATTTCTTCATCCAGACGGTGGGCATGTGGAGGTCGTTGCCGTCTTCGCCGTAGAGTTTCACGAGAATCTCGCGGCGGTACATCACGCGGTTCACCATGATGCAGAAATCCTCGATCTTCTTGGGCATGTGGCGGCGCCCATGCCTGTAGGCGTACTTGATGGAGCTACGGTCGAAGCGCCACCAAGCATTCGGGTTTGTCTTCGCGTTCCATACATTGAATGCGCGGAAGTGCAGCATCCGCTTGCAGACCATGAAGTAGATATAGGCGAACAGAAGGATGCCGGCCACGTTATAGGGGTCGGAGAGGAAGAGGGTGATGGCTTGCATGGGGCACTCCTTGAAGTCAGCAGCCGCGCGGTCGCTCTGCGCTGGACGCCGCCTCGGTCGCTACCTCGGCGATGCTGTCCAGACTGGGCTGTGCGTGACGTTTCGTATACGGGGAATCATAACCCTGGGGATAGGCGGTGTCGAAGAGATCTGCGTAGGCATCGAGCGGATTCTCAACTTTCTGCCCGTTGTTGGCCATCCTGTCGATCTCGGAACGAAGGGTGTCCATGATGGCTTTCTCGCGGACGAGTTCCAAGGAGAGTGTCACGTAGCCCTCCTTCAGCCCCTTGCCGTACATGGCGAAGGTGATCCTGTAGAACCGATTCTGGAGCGCCTCACGCTCGTCATCGGTGGTCATGGAAAACTGGACATCCGAGGACTGCATCGGCAGCACGCTAAAGCGTAGGTAGTCCCCCGTGTTGTAGCCGCGTCCGTTCAGGCGCGTTATCGCCTTGAGGCGACCATCCATCAAAGGGGCCACGAACTGTTCGCGCATATTGACCGTATGCAGCCGGATTTTCGGCTTATTGAAATCTGACATTGTCAATCTCCTGTCCGATGCGTCTTGGGGAAACGCATCTATCTATCGATTACGACTCTTATGATAACAAAAGTATATCACCCCGTCAATATGGATAAGGATTATCGGCCGGCCGTTTGGCTTCTTTCGTCCCGTCCGGCTCGATTGCGCGTTCGGTAGATACCTTGATAAATAGATTTGCGATATTAGGGAGGCATCATGCCGAAATACGATAGCCAGAACACCACTCCGCTCGGCGGATTCGACTTTCTGAAGAAACTCGGATTGGGCCGCGTGAAGAGAATCGATCCGGTTGATTCCGATCTGCAGCCCGTGCAGAAGGGACAAGTCATCGGCACCGTCTCGAAAGACCGAAAGGATAAGATCGAGAAGACAGTCATCAATATCCCCTACTCGAGCGTCATCTCCTCCACGGCTGCGGTGCGTCGAGACGGGACGCCCGTGACGAGCCGATATGGGCAGGAGATGTCGCGAATCGTGATCCGCCTGCCGCGCAAGATGGAGCTGGATGGCTACAGCATGGACGGGCTTCGGGTCGAGATCATCAATCCCGACAAGTACCTCGAACGTGCGAAGAAGACGGGTATCCTCCAGGCCTCCTTCAACGACTCGCGACCCTTGAAGCTCAGCGGCTTCAAGGACGGTCGCGCCATCGAGCTGACCGTGGGACAGGATAAAATCGGGGAATTCGTCTCAAACCTCGAGAAATGCTGCGAAGAGCTCATCAACATCCCGAAGGGCAAGGATGCAAAGACATTTGATAGAGATGCCGCTGTGCCGGCGATCTCGGCGAGTCGGAAACCTGAAAAGCTGGCGGTCGCGACCGCATCGGGTGCGAACCGGGCCGATGAGAAGAAGACTGATCTGGGCAAGACACCCTTTAACGGGCAATATCTCGGAACCAGGAAGATCGATAAGGATGTCACGTTCGACAATCCGAAGGTCATCATCCCGTACGGCAACATCGTCGACAGCGAGACTATGACCGATAAGGACGGTAAGACGAAAACCAATCAATACGGTCAGGTGCTCAATTCGGTTACCTTCTCGGTGCCTAAGGGCGTCGCGGTCGATGGCTACGGTCTCGGCGGCTTTACCGCCAAGGTGGTCGTAGTAGACAAATATCTCGACCGCGCCGCGGATGAGGGTTCTCTCCAAATTATGCTCAATGGAAGGTATGACTTGAAGCTGTCCCGTGAAGATGGCGGTAAGAATACCTATGTGACCATCGGACGAGACAAGATCGGGGAGTTTGCCAAAGCGCTCCGTGAGAAGTCGAACACCGCGCACGAGGACAATGAGAATAATAAGAATAATGAGAAAAAGGAAGAATCTCTTGATGAGATGATGGGCGGCAAGAACGAAGAGGCCTCCCTCATGGCGGCAGGTGCCGCTACAAGGGAGGCTACAGATAGAGAAACTGCCGACAGGTAGTGCGTTTTATCTAACGGTTCAGGGATGGATAGACTTTTTCAAGTTTGGCGATGAGCCCCTTCACGGCTTCAATCGCAGCCGCCGGCGTTGCGTAGACCGACCAGATACCGGAGAGGAACACGGCTCGCTCGGTCGCGAGGTCGAAGGCGGCCTGCTCCTGCTCCGTCTCCATCTCGATGCCGTCGGGGCCTGAAATGGAGAACGCCACGGCAACCTCCTGATTGGCGGGACCCGTGCAAGTCGGCATGATGCGTACGACCAGCGTACGCATCGTCTCGCGGTCGAGCGATGCGCTGGCGAGATAGTCCTCGTCTGACAGGTTGGGACCCAGTACGCCGTCCAGTTCGTCCTCGATAAGCGTGACCGCCTTGTCCCTTTGCAGCTTCTGGTCAAGAATCCCATCGGCATACTTTTTGGCGGCATCCATCGAGTCGAACCGCTGGGCGAACAGCTCGCAGGCGGTGTCGCCCTCGAGGATTCCCAGTTCGAATGAGCCGTCTTCCGCCTGCTCGATGCGGGCGACCAGGGAGCAATCGTCGGCTGTGCGGTAGGGCACAATCCCGTCATCAATCCAATTGCCATCGTTCATGTCCGATTCCTTTCGCTTCAGCCCCAGCAGCCAGTCCGCTGAGACATCCAATTCCTTACAGATCTTGTACAGGACGACCGTTCCCGGCAGGCGCTTTCCCTTCACGTAGTGCGAGACGCTCGCCTGCGTCGCCTCAATCCTTCTGCCCAGCTCGCGCTGAGAGATGCCTTTGGCCGTCAAGGCGCGTTTCAAGCGCCTGTGCAGCCGGTTGGGTTCAATTTCGACCATTAGCTACTCCAAAGAACCTCCTGAGCCTCGCCCAGAAGCGCCGTCATGGCATCCTCCTCCGACTTGTACCCATCGACGAACTGTTTCATCGGACCGGCGTTCCAGTAGCCCGATTGCGTCGATGAGCGGATATACGGACGCCACACAACGGAACCATCTTCCCGATTTTCCCTCTCGATGAAACCGGTGGTTACCCGCTCGGCTTTACCCGTGAACTTGAAAACCATGTGCCCATAGATGGTTCTAGTCGGTTCAACTAGGACCACTCGGGAACAACGCGGCGTATTCTTTTGAATCATCATGTATCTCCTTTATATCTTTAAGGGCCGTTTGGCCTGCTCGAGGTAGGCAACGAGACTCCAAGGCTCTTTCATTGCCGCCGTTTGACAGCGCTCCTGACATTCCGCCCATTCCTCGTTATTCATGAGTGCGATACCGACCTGCTCGCCTCGTTTCGTGAGAAACATCAGGTAGCCATCGGTTACCACTTTGCGGGGAACCTCGCAGATGCGGGCTTTCCTCTTGTTGTTCGTCCCGTACATCAGCTGAGACGACAACACCGACCACTCCCCTGCCCCATGTCGGCGCATGCCCTTTGGTCCGTCATAGAGCCTATCCTCGGCGAGGAATACGACGCGGTCGCCTAACGCTACTCCGAAGCCCTCGCCATCCTTCCGCTCTTCCCAGCCCTCTCCTAGGCGCACGGTCAGCTTGTCTGCGAATAGCCAGAGGTGGGAATCCACGGGACACCATCTGTGCTGCTGTTCGTTGTAAACCTTTACGAACGACATCATGATCCGGTCGATGGGGGCATCCGGGTCATCGGTGGCGAAGCGGACATCGGTGGCGATGCCGCTCAAGATATGGGCCTTCACCTTAATCGCCCCGTCGGAAAAATAGCTCGTGCCGTTGTCTATCGCATCGCGCGTGCTTTCCGATTTAATCCGCAGGTTCTGAAGCGCGATGTTGCGCAGCGCCCACTGATACGCGAGAGCCTCGCGCGGTTTGAGAATCGGACGGTCGAGAAATGCAAAGCCCTCGTCGATGGTCTGTGATTGGGCATCCGATTCAAGGCAGCGCCCGACAATCTTGTTCGATGCGCACTTGGCCTTTTTCCTACTCATCGCTGGTCTCCTTTCTGGGTCCCACCTCGTAAAATTTCGTGCTCGTGGGGACGAAGAGCATGTCGATCTCGTCTGTGGGGCCGCTGCGGTTTTTCGCGACCGACAGGATGACCTGCCTTGAACCCGATTTCTCGTCTTGAATCTCGTCCGGGTCGCGCGACAGGAATAGAACCGTATCCGCGTCCTGCTCGATGGATCCCGACTCGCGAAGATCCGACAGGCGTGGCAGGCCTGGGTGGGATTCGGCCTGGCGGCTCAACTGTGCCAGCGTGACAACGGGAACGCCCAGTTCCTTAGCGAACACTTTCATGCGACGGCTTATCTCGCCGACCTCGACTGCACGGTTTTGGAATCTGGCACCATCGGATGCGGACGAGATGAGCTGGAGATAGTCGATTACAATCAGCCCGCGCTCGGCTCCTCGCATCATGCGGGCAGCGGTTGCACGGATATCCCCTATTGTCACACTCGCCTTGTCCTCAATCTCGATGCCGTTGCCGGGGATGTCGCAGCAGGCCGCCGCAATCGCGTCCCATGAAGCCTTGGGAATGGTTCCCATGCGGAAATGGGAAATCGAGACGCCTGATTCAGCGCAGATGATTCTCTGAGCAAGTTCCTTGCCTGACATCTCGAGCGAGAAAATGCCGACCTTCACGCCCTGGCGGGCGGCATTCAGCGCGAGGGTGAGGGCAAAAGAGGTCTTGCCGACGGCAGGCCTCGCGCCGACTACGATGAGCTGCCCTGCTCGCAGTCCTGCCAGCATCTCGTCCAGGGTTGCAAAGCCCGTGTTCACGACGGTGGAGTCCAAGGGGACGCTATCGAGGTCTCTGACCTCGTCCACAGCTGCGGTGAGAAACGATGAGATGTGCCGATAGGGGCGCATATCGCGGCGTTCGGCCACCCGTGCGATCGAGCCCTCGACCTTCGAGACGAATGCCTTCATATCGGTCGGGGTTCCGTAGGCCTCGGCCTCGATCTCGTTCATCGCCGTCACGAGCGCCCTGCGCCTCGAGACATCGATCAGCTCGTCGTAGGCGGTCTGCCAGGACAGCAGGGGCATGTCAGATTCGAACATTCGCTCGACGGCCTGCTCTCCGCCCGCGGTATCCAACTCACGGTTGGATCTCAGGTAGTCGAGCAGGGATACGTCGTCAATCGGGTAGTTCGCCTCGTGCATGGCGCGGATGGCGCGGAACAGCGCACGATGGTCAGATTTGACGAAATCATCCTCGAGCAGCATCGGGAGAACGTCCTCGCGAACGTCCTTCGAACGCATGCAGGCTGTCAGGACAATCGTCTCCTGCTGCGGGGCAATGATGGAGCTTGCCGTTTGGGCTTTAGTTTCTTCGGTTTCAGTCGGCATGACGCGCACCATTTTGGAAACGGGATGCACGCGAACCGTTTAGATTCTGGGGCATGTTGTTCATCTTCCTGCTCTACAAGGCGCTTGGGGTACGCCTTGGTCGATATTAAGTATAACAGAAAGATAACGCGCCGTTAATCCAAAAAAGGAATAACGGCGCACCGAAAGGAGGTCATGGCTATTGTAATACAAAAAAGGCGCTTTCGGTGAAAGCGCCTGGGGATTTTGATTTTGGAATTGCGATTTGAAAAAGGAGATCACCTCCCAGTTGGCGTTCAAAACCAACCGGGAGGATATACTCCGCGAGTGATTCATCCTACGGGACGAATCCTCTTACCCAAACAGAGTACCATTCATTGGGGTGCTAGATCCCCGTCCGTTCGGTGGTTCCCATAATAGGCGGGATTCCACATATGCGTAATGGGAATCTAGGATTCATAAAGTGGCGACAATTGGCGGAGCTTGAAGGATTTCGACGCTATTCCTCAAAACTGAAAAATATTCGGTTTTGAGGAATAGCGATGTTTGGGGGCGGCGCATGAGCGCCGGAGGAGGAGAAGGAAAAGGAGGATGAGAATAATAAGAATAAGAAGGAGGAGAACATGAGGGTGATGGATGGGAAAGGCTCTGCCCTGCCCTGCTGGGTACGTTCGGTAGCGTGGCTCTCAAGGCGGACAAAAGAAAGCCCGCGCGGGGTCTTTCACGCCAGCTTTGATGTCGCCGTCTCGGTAATAGCCGTGGGCGCTGTCGAGAATCTTCGAGCAGACCTAATCCGTCAGCCTGTCCTCGAGACCGTATCCGACCTCAAGCCTATCCTGGTGGGTGCTTTTCACGAACGTGTAGAGTACGCCGTTGTCCTTTTTGGAGTCACCCGCGCCGATGCGCTGAGCCTGCTCAATCGAATAGTCCTCGATAGTCTGACCTAACGGCAGGTTGTCGATAGTCACTACGTATAGCTGTGCACCATCTGCTTGGCTCTCCAACGTCTCGTTTAGTTGCGTCAGGGTATCGGCAACGGAGTAGTCAAGGACATCGGCTCCATCATAGACATAGGGTGAATCGGGCGTGAAAGACGGCTGGCTCGCAGACCTTGCCGCAATAGATGACCACGCCGCAGCGGCGAGGATAATCGCCACGAAAGCAATCAGAAATGCTTCCCAATGCCTGCGGAAAAAAGAGGACCTGCGATTCGGAAATTCATCGCCCTCCGAGTACGTCCAGACTTTGATCTCCACTTCCCTACCTCGCATCCTTCAGCAGAGTCAGGGTGTCGGTGGAATCAATGGTTTGCAGGTTCAATTTAGCTGCGTACCAAGGCGCCGATTCGGTCGAGACGATGTAATAGTCGAAATCGCCTAACGCGAGGTAGGACAGCTTTGCTTTCTTGGATTGCATGCCGTCCACGTAGTCACGGTATGGGGAGACGACTCCCGCCGTACCCTTATCGTCCCAGAGCTCAGGTCGCAGGTCGAAAGGAACTTTCAACCCTTTCCATTCCAGGTAGTTGTAGATGACGGGATCATCGGCATAAATAACGGGGTCGTAGATGCCGCTTTTGACAATCTCCCTCACAAGGGAACCTGCCGAGCGTTCGGAGGCCTGCCAGCAGGACTGTCCTCCATTCGCGACACAGACGCAGCAGTTCGCAACAAGCGGGCCGATTGCGGCAAGGAGGGCAATCAAGGCAGCAGTTTTTGCCGCGTGATGCGATTTAGATACGGAAGGGTCTTCGGTTCCCGTCAGCAGGCTCGCGAAGGCGAGGGCGGATGCAACCGAGAAGATCCAGACGTTTCGCCAATGGAGCATCGTCGCGACCAAGGCGGCGATGAGGATGGCCAGCAGCGGGACATCGATCCGCTTGCGCCCGATGGCGGCGGCAAGTGCTGTGGGAATGAAGCCGACCGCGAAGAAGACAACGCAGAAGCCGTTCGTCGCCTCGAAGGCGGGCTTCATCTCCGATATCACATTTGCGTAAGATGCAGCACCCATCGAGTCGATCACGTAGCGGACACCGTCGACGCCGTACGGGTTCACGAAGGCGGCGAGAAGCATCGCAGGCAGGGCGATGGTTAACGGGAAGATCTCGGCCAGCATCTCATCGGGGGTGGTGGTTTTGAAATCGGATAGGTCGCGGGGAAGAAGGAAGCAGCCGGCGAGGAAGACATCTAGGAGCCACATGGCCGACTGCATGTTCACATGCAGCACCGTGATCGCGGGCAGGGCGATGAGATAGCGCCAGTCACCGGTACGCTGCCAGCGGGTGCAGGCGCCGACGGTCAGCGCCATGCATGCCATCGACCATGCGGTAGGACGGACGGATATATAGATTCCCGTCCCGAAAAAGGCTAGGCCGATGCAGAACAGCAGGCGGGGCAAAGTCAGGCGTTTATCGCCGAATCCTTGGATTGCAAAGGCCAGCGCGAGGGCAACGATGGCGGCGAGGAGGACCTGATAGAGTATCGTGCCGGCATATCCTGCCAGGGTATACGAACCGTAGAGCAGCACATCATGGAGCCACTGCTGGACGACAATCGGCCTGTAGGACGCCAGTGACCAAGGGTTGGTGTACGGGATGCCGTTCTCGACGATTTGCTTTCCCGTTGCGAGCAGGAACCAGCCATCGGAGTCATACGATCCGTTTCCCTGCATGAGAAAGCCTGCAGTGGACATGACGCAGGCAAGCAGAATGAGGAACAGGCGGTCGCGCTTCCCGTCTTGCACGAAAGGCAGCAGGAAGACACGCAGAACGGGGATGCGGAACGGCAGGGCGAGCTGGGTGTCACGTTCAGTCGGCATTCTGCTCCTCCTCGAGTGGCATTCTGACAATCTGCACGCCCGAGCCGCGCCGACAGCGGATAGACGAGCCATCCTCGAAGCGGACTATCGGGGCGCGGCCGGTCGCGGTCGATTCGATTTCGATTGAGTTGACGTAGAGCTTCGCCCCATCGGGGAGGCGCAGCTTCATGTCTGGGACAATCACGATTCCATCGTCGGTCTGGGGCAGCTCAATCAACCCACGGTCAACGGCTTCCAGAAGCGTCGAGGCGGTCTTTGCGTTCGCCTTCGCCTCGGAGTCCTCGTAGTAGTACTGGCTGCGAAGCTCTCCGTAAGCCGCGAGAAAATCATCGACTGCTTCCTCGAGCTCCATCGTGTCAATCTGCCTGCGAAGCCGAGAGATTGCCTCGCTTACCTTGACCGCCGCCTTCATCGAGACCACCTCGACCAAGCGCTCATCTGGTTTTCCGTCTGGGTGTCGTTACACTTCCGCAAACCTGTCATCTCCTGTCAGAACGTGCGGAGAGACGGTCCGAGTCATACCGAGTCAGTCAAGCGTAATCAAATTGGAATAGATAGCCGTGCCTCGCACGGTCGGGCGGTATATTCGTCTCTCCTGTTTCATGGCGCTTGGGGTTACGCCAACACACACAAAATATCATGAATCCGACGGTCGTGGCAAATGTCAGACATCGAACAGAGAGTCCTCATCGTCATCGAATCCGTCATCGTCTTCGTCCACGGCGAAATGCTTTCCGAGGGATGGGTTGGCGGGAGAATCGGAAGGGTCGGGATTTTCCGGCTCGGGAGAATAGTTGGACTCTCCCCCATCATCCGATTCGATGAGTTCCGCGCCGACCGCCTCCACGCTGTTTATCGACTCCTCCAGCTGTATTTCCTTGTATGCATCGATTGGGTAGCCGATAAGGTCACAAAGCTCCTCTTCGGTCATCTGAGGGTGAGCCTTCTTCATATACTTGTAAACAGACACTGCTTGGCGATTCATTGAGCTAACGTTGCTGTCCGTATAGGAGAGAACTCGTTTAGCCTCGAACCTGGCGCCGTTGATAAGCCAATCACCAGAACCCTGCCGCCAAAGGACATCCACTGTTCCGTTTGCACGCTGTACGATGATGCGGGAAATCTGTTTGATGCCTTCGCGGGAGCAGAGGAGCACGGAGGTCCCCAAGCGCCTCGATGCAGAGGTGAGGCTGACGGGGTCCCCTTTCGAATCCGTGAGACCTGGAATATCGACGCGCTGGCCCTGGGGTGTTGCGTCATACCAATAGAAATCAAGTCTTAGGCCAACTTTGTCTACGAGGTCGAGCCGTAAGTCGAGCTCGGTCATGACGTTTCGGGCTGTCTTATCGCCCGCACTCATGGCATTGGTGGCGGTGAAGGCACTCGTGTCGAATTCCTTCATACGGCCGTTCTTGTACTCGATAGCAATTATCATGCCCACTCCTTAGTGATGTTTGGTTTTCTGAATCTCGGTCGCATCTTCCTGATGCTGAGAAATGCCGGTATTGGAAGAAGTGCCCGTCGGATTATTTGCAGCGAGACCGCCATGGCCCTTCTCATCGCGAATGTCCGCCATTGCCTCGAGAATCTCGTCCTCGGTCATCTTCTTGCGTCGGCCATCGCCTGCTGAGGAAGTCTTTGGGTATTCTATGCCAAGTGAGTTAGCCAACGAGGAAGGGTACTCAACGTTAGAAACATGGCTCATTTGCTTGCGCGGGGCGGAATCATTCTTCGCGATAGCCGATTTCAAGCGGTTCATGAGTTCCGTACCTTCTCGCGTACACGGCATAGCAGCCTTGGCGATCGCAAGTGCCGCGGAGCGCTCATCTTCGGTCATCCAGCGTTCGCGGCCCGGCAGGTTGTGTGCTCGTTGACGACGATCACCGTATTTCTCGGCCATCGTCTGCTCTATCGATTCCGCAGTATATTGCCTACCGAGCGTTAAGCCCTTGACCTTCCTGGAGATGGGGTCGCTCGGATGATGGTAGACGAGGTCACCGTCTCGGTTGTAGTTGATTTGAACACCAAGTTCGTTCAACTTTGTTGCGAAGTCAACAGGGTCCTTGGATATTCGCATCGCGACGTCCACACGATCGCGAATGTCGTCCTTCCATGTCCAGCCTTCACGAGTCTCAATCTGTCTCTCCGCCATGGTATCGGAGTCACCAAATCCGCGCGGAACGACCAAACGCATCATACGTCCGTCATCGGTTGTCATAGTGGTGTACGAAAGTCCGGCGATCTCGTTGGATTTGGTCGGGTCGGCTTTGCCGACCTTCAGACGCAGACTGGAAGATTCGCTACCCGTATATGTCTCGGGAATCATCTTCTCAACTGAATAGGTCTCTTCCATTTTCTCTTGCATGGCATCGCCGTAGTCCTTGATTTGAGCGCCTCTCGCTTCATTAGCGAGAACCCTGTCGAGTGCCGCCATTGCACGATCGAGTCTCTTACCGCGGGAGACTTGCAGACCCTTGGCATCCATCTCGGCCTGGGTGTAGGACTTGCCATCGGTAGCGAATGCGTGCCACCCGCGCTCGAGTGACATTGTCTGTAAGTCAGCTCGCATTGCTTGGACAACTTTGGTCGTGAGCAAACCGGAGATGCGGCGCTTGGTCTCGAGTTCGGTATTGTTGATGACTATGTGGGCGTGGAGGATGCCCTGCTTGCCTTGGACCCCGCGAGCTTTATTGTCATCGTGATAGGCAATCGCTACCTCGAAGCGACCGATTCCCTCCCCTTCCGGGCCGCGCGAATCGAACCATTTGGATGCCCACTCATTCACGAAATCGCGGAAGTCGTCGAGTTCTACGCCGTTATCCTTTTCGTCGAGCGAGATGATCATGTGCTCGTAAGTACGAACCTTGGTGTCCTTTTTGACCGGCACGTTGTTTCCGAAAATCTCGCGGGTTCGGTCCATCACTTTCGCCCAGTCGCGGCCTTTCCAGTCGCGATCGGTGAGGTTCAGGAAATCCTTGTCCAGGGCGCGGTCGTTCTTGAATAGATAGTAGCGAATCCATTTGACTGAGCTATGACCGGAGAGGGGCTTCATATAGGTCATGAGTTGCCCCCGTCCTCAAATTGGTCGAGTCGGAGTGTGGCGTGTTTTTTGCCGCGAACTCGTCGGCGGCGCTCGGGTTCGGTTTTATTGACAGGGGCCTCGGTTTGAACCAAGCCGATGGCAGTCAGGTTGACGGACGGTTTAGCGGACAGGGCCTCGACATCGGATGCGAGAGTCTTGAGGCGCTCATAGATCGCCTTGTTCTGCTTTGAGAGGCGCTCATAGAGCTCAACAATCTCCGTTCGCTCATCCTGCGAGAGGGCGCGATGGTTGCCGTACTTCTTGATGATGCGATTCAGGGCACGGACTGCCTGGTTGTAGTTGACGCCGATGGCGCGGACCTCGTTGGAGATTGATTCGAGCATGCTGTCGGTAATGGCTTGGATTGCCAAACTATTCGTTTGGCTGTCGGGCTGTATGAGGGCGAGGTCTGGGCCGAGCGGACGGGTGAGCGATTCGGAGCCCGGTGTGGCATGGCGGATGGATGTAAGGTCGAGCGTGACAGGGAGCGCGATGAGCGTGCGGAGGTAGTCGCTGCGACTCGCGTTGAGGGCATCAGCTCGGGAGTCGAGGGCGGTCAGGTCTGCGGTCGGGAGGCGGACCGTGATGCGGCGGGTGGCGGGTTGTGAGGCGTTTGGAGGCGGCAAAATGTCGGACAGGCAGGCCGTAGGCATTTCGTGTGACTGGCTGGGCTGCGCTTGGGTCGACATGGAGGTCGGCGTTTGGGGCTGCAAAATGTCAGACATTTGGGATGCGTCGGGGCTATTGCCTGACAAATTGGGTGTGGCGGTCTGGGATTCATTTTCATCTGTCGAAATGTCTGACATTTCGTATCTCCTTAACTACGGCCGATGGTGAGCTTCGCGAGCAGGCCGTCCGTCAAGCGGATCAAAATGTCTGACAGCCTGTCTGACATTTTGCTTGACGGGAGCGAGCGGAGCGACGCGATTACAGGCCGCTAGCGGCCCCAGCTGCGGCTTTGCCGCAGGTTCAATGTCTGACATTCCTAATGTCTGACGTTGAACGAAGCTGGCGTGCAAAATGGCCTTATGGGTAGTTTGGGGCACGTTTTTAGGTTGGCTCAGGTGTTGCCGCAGCGGCATCCACAATTGGCAAGGCCGTTTTGCACCTGCCGCCTGACCGCAGGGCAGGCGGCCGCGCCGCGGGGTGATCGGCCCCTGCTTGGGGCGAATTCTGCTATCCCGTGGCCCGTGGTCGGGACGTTGGGAAATGTCTGACAGGTTGCTATCACTTGCCCGGTAAATGTCTGACAATCCTACAGACGGGGAGCTTAAATGTCTGACAGGGCATAAGATTCGTGATATATGTCCGACAATGAAACAGATAGGGAATAGGTCTAGCAAAGAGGTTACGGGCGATGAAAGTAGGTGTGTTCTGAAGATGCGCTTGGAAGGCGAACGTAGTAATCTGCGATTCGGATCAGGTGGCGCACTCCCCTACTTGCTGAGTGGTTCAGTAGTCTGGGATCGAGTTCTGATGTGTGTGCGGCAATTAGTAAGTTATATACGGGTTCCGATTTGAACAAGGGCGGGAGTAGTCGACAACAAACTATTTGTAAGGTTGAATGGGTTCTAGCAATCAGATTTGAACGCTGATCTGGTTGTTGTTCGGTACCGAAATCGACATTTGCAAATGCTTTTGTATAAACTTGGAAAGTCGGTAAATGGGTTTCGTGCAACGCAAAACGATGGTGCGATCGCTTCGTGTTTGATGATTGCTGGCAAACAGAAAGCAAGTTCTTTCAATTTAGAAACGCAAATTGACTGCGTATTATTGAAGGGCGGATAGCTGAAATAGAAAAGGAAAGCGCTTCGCGTACCGATTGATGCACGCCGTAAATTAAAACTGGTTGTAGTTCTGAAACTGAAAACGTTATTCGATATAAAGGAAATCAAAAACTGCTGGAAGTTTTTATTGCACAGCAATATGGGGTATTCAAGTCGTTTGCGAAGCTATTTTCGCCTTTGGATAAAAAGAATAATAACAAATAGTGATACTGCGGAGTGCCATTCAAGGCACTCCGCTTGGTTTGCAAATTGCTTTAAATCACACGCAGGATAGTACCCGTAACCATAAATTACAAACTGAAATCAGCGTGCGTAAAGGACGGAAGTAATTGCTGAAGAAAATAAAAGAGCGGTAGAAACATATGGACATGGGTGAGCTGATAGGTTTCCGTTCTCGCCTTTGCGTGTCAGTCAGGCATTAGCTTCTGCCATATTTGATGGGATGCAATGGCAATCCTAACGAGCGGGTAGATAGATTCCGTTTGATTCCTAAAAAGCAAACGGGCAAAAATACGCAGAATACAATCCCAAATAGGCTGCGCAATTCAAATGCATCGGCATTTCGATGGAATTATAAGAATATGAATAATAACAAACAGCGATGCCGCGGAGTGCCATTCAAGGCACTCCGCATGCCTTTCAATTAGTCTCTAGTTGTTATTTGGTTGGTTTCTGGACTGCAATTTAGAACTGGAATTCGGTCTGCCCTATAAGAATCTCAACCCTGCTGAATACATGTTCGCGGTTGTTTTGAAGCAAAAGCAGTGCATCGGTAATTGAAAATCTTTAGGACGGTGAGTTGAAATCAAATAGCAAAGTACATCTAAATCATCGTCTAAAAGCCTGTGAAGATGCTCAACCTATTCATGCATGAAACAGGCGGCAAAAAAATGTCGCACCTCGGCCGCGAAATTAAAAACTATCGGTCGAATAAAGTCCTGCCAGGCTCTTGTGCAACGAGCGGATGAACATCAAATCAGCTATCAAGACTGCTTTTGAAGAAAGAAATTGGGTCAATCCAAAATGAATTGACCCAATAATATGAGGCTGGGAATATATAAGGAGGAGGGTACGGATAATCCTAAAGGAAGAACTGATCGTCCTTTTCTTCCTTTTCAGACTGTTCTTCAAGCTCGAAATCAACCTTCCAATCGCCGCGAACGACGCGGACGATAATCAAGCCAATCGTAAACGCTACGATAACGAATACGTAGATTGCCTCAAACATAAACAGCTTTTGGAATAGATAGACGGCTGCAAGCGCTTCTGCCTTTGCCGCCGAAGCCATCCATTCATGCTTGATAACCTCAAAGAAGATGATAGATGCAATCGAGAAGACAATCGATCCGATCGATACGCCACTGAGAAGTTTGCAAAGAATACTCGTGCGTATCGCGGCTGAAATATCTTCGACCAGCTTCTCAAGTTTTGCATGGATGCTATCAATGAACTGCTTTCGTTTATCAGCTCGCCGCTGTTTCTTCTCGGCTCGAACCTGTTTCTTTTTGAGGGCGTTTTCCTCTTTAATCTGCTTTGCTCCGAGTCGTTCGGCCTTTCTTTTCTCAATTGCCTCGGCTCGGAGCTTCTCCTCGTTGCGCTTGTGTTCAGCTTTGATTCGATCGATAATTTCGCAATATTCATCATGTGAGACGATCTTTAGGTCGCTTGTGCCTGGGTGTTGCAATCCAGGGCGACAATCTGCGCAGGCCTTACCGCAGGAAAAGAGTTTCGTTCGGGAACAGCCACACTCACAGCGCTTGCATGGAGAATAGAGTCCGTCGCAGTTACGGTTCTCGAGTTCGGTTTCGACTATCGCCTTTAAATCTAAATCAACCAGTTTCTTGCGCTTCATCTGTTGCTACTCCACCTTGCCGAGGTCGATGCAGTATGGGGCGATTCGATAGCCGTTGGGCGCCTCTTTTGTTCCGACCCTGTCTTTGTATTTGAAGAGGAGGACACGATGACCGACCAGATCGCGTTCCCAAATCTTCTTTACCGCGCTCTTATGGTTGGAATCAACGCGCTCGGAACGGATCTTCTCCTCCTTTTCTCCGTTGTCCGCTTGGAACTTGATCAGGTAACGCTTCGAAGATTCCTCGAACTCAATCGAGTTAATCGTTGCCGCGATTCGTACCGAACGGCCAATTATGGAGGGCAACGAGCGCTCGGCTGTGAGACGTTCCAGCTTTAGCATTTCCTGGGCAACGGCGAGTTCTAGGTTCTCGCCCTTCCTGCCGCTCAAGAGCAAGGCGAAATACGCCATACGAATGGTTGCCGGGTCGAATTGGGCATCGTTATCCATCTGTCCTCCTAATGTGGGAATTAGTTCTTACATCTTGGGACAGGGTTGATATATCCAGTGTGATTTGCCGCAGCGGCAATCCCATGAGCGAACCGAGGGCTATCGAGGGGCGATTCAGTAGTGCTTTCAGTACTGTTTTCGGTGCTGTTGGCAGTGATCGGGCATCGGCCGATCGCATTGTCGCGTCTAGGAAATAGCTAGAATGGCTATAATCGGGATAGACTATCGTATATCTGAAAGAGGTATCCAGTGCTTGAACGAATCGGTTCGTCCGACGCTATTCGCTATATGGTGCAGGATTGCGGTATGACACTGCAGGATGCATCGATTAAAACCGGCAAGCAGAAAGGCAGTTTGTCAACGCGACTGCACAACAATACGCGATTCACCATCGATGAGTTTGTCAAGATCTGCGATGCGTGCGGCTGGCAGCTCGTACTTAAACGCGGAAACAAACAGTTCGACCTGCGTGGGATTGACGAGAACAAACCGCGGACCGATGTGAAAAAGTAGCGCTCTGATCAGCTTTCGTCGCGTTTATTCCAGTAATTGCATCGGTTCGAATGGGCTGTCTCGAACTCATGGCCGTCCCTGCGGTGGCATATGTACTCAACTTTCGTATCTTCGGGACGGTGCAAATCGTCCCGAACGTTTCCGTTGCAAGTGCAACAGAGGCAGTCCGCGCATTTTCGTTTGGCATTTTCGGCTTGTTCCAAGGAGCGCCATTCTGCTCTGATCATTCCATCGCTTATGGTCATTGATAGCTCACTTTCCATTCATCATCCAATAGAAGCGATGCCGCGGCATGCTTCGTGCTGGGTCTAGCCATTGGGTTGCAACTGTTTCAGCCCACACGCCTGTCTTAGACGTATGCGAAATCTACAACGGTCTTGCCGTCGGCCATGAGTTGCTTGGAGGCAGCCAGGGCTGCAAGGTTGTCGATACGCTCCTGTTTCAAAAGGGTCCCGAGACGGGTCATAGGGTGATACGGCATCGGATTGGGTTTGCTTTCGAGAAGTTCGGCGGTTCGGTACTCGATCGCATCAGCGTAATCCTCCAGGAAGTCCCAGGCCTCGTCTACCGGCAGCATCGTATCGCGCTTGGGGTTCTTCCAGTCTTTTACCGAGCGACCTGTAATGCCCAGCCCCATTGCAATCTCTGACGTCGGCACTCCCAAGATATCTGCCCAGGCGGAAAACTCGGCCTTCGGATCGAGGTCGGGAAAATCGTCCAGGTGCTGCTCGATCCATTCATCATCGCGGCACGCATAGACAAATGAGCACTCTATATCCTTAGCCTCAAGTTGGTCGGCAACGAGATGACTCGCTAGTTTGTAGAGGCCCATCGGTTCGGTCTCGGGCAGATCCTCGTCGCGATACCAGCGAAGGATATGTCGGCCGAACTTCTCGGCAGACTCATTCGCTTCATTCAGGCAATGCATTGTAAGGTTTCCGAGCTTCTCGGTTTGGTCGTAGACCCAATCAAAGGCGTCCTTGACCGGAACGCAATCGAGTTCGGGGTCGAGCCATTTGCGCACGCTCGACACGCGGACATCGATGCCTCGTGCGAGGTCTTCGGGCTTGAGCCACAAGTTATCGAGCTGGGCCTGCATTGAACATTTGAAGTCGAACATAATCGTTCCTTCCTGTAGCGGGGTCGCATGACTCATTGCAGTCATGCATTTTGTCTAATTCTATCAGTACGATAGCGAACCAACTCCACTCAAATCGGCGCTAATTTTCCTATGGCCATATATAGGAAATGGATGGGGAGGGCATCGCCCTCCCCTATTTGGTGTCGGTCGCTATGCGCAGGATGCGATGCGGTCGCCTTGACCGAAGCCGTAACCGTCCTGCCTGCCGGCATCCTCGATTGATGAATCGGAGGAGACGGTAATGGGGCGGGGCTTCATCTTTTTGCAGTTCAGTTCGTCATTCATGTAGCGGTTGACGCTCTCGGGCACCACAATCGCCAAGGCCATGGTCTCGTCTTGCTCGAGCTGCTCGCGGTAGGAGTTCTCGAGGCCCTCGATGAAGCCGAGGCAATAGCTATTCTTTACACCCGCGCGGCGCCCAATCTTGGTTCCATCCTGCTCGAAACGTTTGTCGCAGAACTTCTTGAAACACGTCTCAATCGCGTGCTTGGTGGCGCGGAAACAACCGGCTGCGACCGTGGCGTCCTGGCTTTCACCGACAAAAACGAAACGGCTACCGGTCACGGTGTGACGACCGCTCCAATAGTCATATGCGCCATGGCTCGTCTGCATGTAGTAGCGGCAACGGTAGTTCTTCGCGATAACGTAAGCGAGGACCTTGACCCACTCCGGTACGCGCTTGCCGAGGTCTTCGGCAGACTCGTTGACCTCGGGGACATCGTCGTCGAGGTCGATATCGTCGATGGTCATGTTGTTCGCGGCAAGGAGGCGCTGGAGGGCAAGGGATGCCGCCCTAGCTTCGCCCTCGGAAGTCGCGCCATCAATCATGGCGAGAATCTTCTTGAGCTTGGAATCGATAGGGTTCATGAGGTATCTCCCTTCGGGTGTGCGAAACGCCTTTCGTTTCGCTTATTGGAATATAGTATAGTTGAAAACGGGCGGAGATACAAGGGCTATCTAAGACAAATGACTTTAGAAAGCTCGGTCAACTTAATGTTGGCGTAAGGATCCCAATCGCGTATTTCATCCTTGCGAAGAAGAAATCTCTCAAGCCGGTCTTGGGCTCTCTCCTGCACTTCGCGTCGATTGTATCCGTAAGCCTCGCAAAGGTCTCCAACGATATCGAGGGTCTCCCGCCTCTCGGTCGCGCGTCTTTCGATATCGCGGAGCATCGCATAGTCCAGTTCAATCCCGTAGAGCTCATCGCCCAGGAGCTTTATCAGGTCATTTTTCTTGAGAACAAGCATTGGTTTTGAATCGTCCTCCTCAATTCATGCGAAGCGTCACAACGAGAAGAGACGCCGGCGTGATTTAATCGGCTGCGTCACTTCCAAATTGAGGTCTAATACAGGTCGGCTGCTCGGAATTGGGACTCGGCGAGCCAATAGCCGGCCGTGTGACCGAGGTTCTCGGCGGCCTGCTTGGCGATTTCCATGGCACCCTGCTTTGCCGCCTTACGGGCAACCTGATCGCCTGCATCGGCAGCTAGCCAGCTATCGGCGATACAGTTTGCAATCTCCTCGATGTAGTCCTGTTTGTTCATCAGTCATTTCTCCCCGCCGGTGTGCGGAACGCCTTTCGTTCCGCTGTTAACATATAGTATAGTTGAATATGGGGAGGATTTCAAGATCGATTGGGGAAAATAGCATGAAAAAGGCGATCGGATACGATCGCCTTGAGTCGCTAAACTATGCTCCGAAAACAGGCAAGTTGTCGATGTTATCGGTGTCGTAGCCCGTGTACACGTCATCCTCGTCCGTCACGTAATACTCGAAGATATCGGAATATCCAAACCTTTTCATATCGGACTCAATCCAGCTCATAATCTCGTCTGGGCAGGGCAGGTGTCTGGCTTTGATAACCATGCTGTAATCATCGGCAAAACCGACTACGATGAAATAGACCCCATCATAGGTAGCTGGGG
Source organism: Collinsella aerofaciens (assembly GCF_015554145.1). GTDB lineage: Bacteria > Actinomycetota > Coriobacteriia > Coriobacteriales > Coriobacteriaceae > Collinsella > Collinsella aerofaciens_AA. Next base: position 59,200 of record NZ_JADNHZ010000011.1, read on the forward strand.
TGACAAAATCACCGCGCAGATACAGGTCACGTTCGCCTTTCTCTCGTTGCCCCATCAAATAGTTCTCTGCCTCTTCCCAGTCCAGGAACTGAAAGTCGTTAACCTGTTCGCCTTTACCGTTGACTAATGTAACCATAGGGGTATCTCCTTCCGATTTGCAGGACGCTCTTCATCCCGCTCGCTTAAGTATAGTATAGGTGAATATGGATTGGGATACAAGATCTAACTGGGAAATGATACGGAATAAACGGCTTTAGGAGCCTCCCTTTCCGTTCTATTGCGCTTGTTCTGCTAAGGAGGCCAGTACGATTTTTAGGTTCTCTCCTTTCAGCTCTTTTTTGGCTATCGAGCGGAAGTCCTCGGTATAGTCGGGGTCGCTCCCGCTGCGCCAGTCCTCTGGCATCTCCTGCCAGGTACTCTCATATTCATCTGACGTGCAATCGTCTATATAGAAATAGAAACCGTTCGTGTCTTTCAGCGCACGCATGGTCTTATCAAGATCTGCGTCCTCAGACATATCCAAATCAAAGAACCATGTCCTGGTCTCGGTGTACATCACGGTCTTCTTCATTATCGGTTCCTCTCAAGGGGCTGGAAACTTATGTGATCGCTATCGAACTAATGTAATTCCATTAGTTCGGTTCATTCTGATGTTCATGCCGTGACCGCATATGCGAGGCGGTCACGGGCAGAGGGGCATCGGATAAGCCGATGCCCTTTTCTCTCGATATCGGAGGAATGCCACTTCCTCAGCGCTCTCTATTCCCTGTCGGGATTATTTCGCTCGAAGCGGTGGAAAGCCTGAAAGACGGGGCTTTCCCCGTCTACGTCAGCTGTGCGCCCATCAGCAAGGGCGGCGGCGAGCTCCCTGACCCCATCAATGAGTTGATTTGCAGTCGAGACGCCATATAGGTCGTAACTCGTGAGGCAGTTCCATATCTCGAAGCGCTTATGCCATGGCATCGACGCGGTTTGACCTTCAACGAGCGCCGCGGCCTCGGATGCGATTTGCTCGCCGAAATCTTCGGCTGCAAAGGCGAGAAATGCGTCTCGCGTATCCGATACGAAATCCTCGGCTGTGTAGGTCGACGTCACGGAAAAATTGGCCTCCACAATACCGGTCTCGGTGTCCTTCGTCTCGGTAAGGATGCCGAACTCAAGCTCTGGGGCGGCTATATCCTCGAGGCCGCGTCGGTTGCAGAATACGACTTCGTGTCGGTAGATGGTCTCCGCCAGGCGCTGGTACCCGCGAAGCTCTCGCCTCGCAAAGTTCAGGCTCGAGCGAAACTCGCCGCTTCCAAAAGCCCCGCTAACCTCCCGATCACCGATGAATGCCGCCGCCAAATAGCTCTTTGTAGCCATATTGAGTCCCTTCTACTAAGGCCTGCGAAACGCCTATCGTTGCGCTAGTTGCATATGTCAAAAGGCAGGCAATCTTTCGACCACCTGCCTTTTGGTTCCTACTGGTCTCGACGCTGGGCCATGAATTCGATATCCTCGACGACCACCTCGAGCTTGGTACGATGCTGTCCTTCCTTCTCCCACTGGGTGAAGCGGAGCTTGCCCTCGATGGCAATCTTGTCGCCTTTCTGCATGTGCTTGGAGACTGCCTCGGCGCGGGTTCCGAACATCGAGCAATCGACGAAATTGGGGTAATCCTCCCACTCGCCGGTCTGCGCGTTGCGACGGCGGTCGTTGACGGCGAGGCCGATCGAGAGGACGGGGGTACCGCCTGCGGTAGCGCGGAGCTCAGGGTCACGGGTGAGGTTCCCGGAAAGCAGAACGCGATTGATAGACATGGTGTTGTTCCTTCCACTAGGGTCTACGGGATGCCTTTCATCCCGCTTGCTGACATATAGTATAGTTGATAGTTGAGCTGGGCGCAAGATCAAATCGAGAAAAATTCGAAAAAGTTATGGGAATAATCGAATTGAACTCAAGGGTCCAAGGTTGTGTATCTAACGGAAGAGGGCGAGCGTTACCGGTCGCCCTCTAGGTTATCTATGCAGTCTTCGTGTGTCCTGTCTATCCAATCACAACGCACTTGGGAACACGGTAGTAAGCGCAATCCTCGTCAGTAAGAACTCCGACGAGATCGGCAAAGGACGTGTATCCATCGTTTTTCTCCGGGTCATTCGGTGTGAAAACACGGGGAACATAAATCATGTTGCCCTCCGCATCAGTCGACAATCCAACGGGCATCCTCGCGATAGACTTGTCGATAGAAATCAATTCGTTCAGCCTGGACATCAGCTCACGCACCGTCATAGGACGGATCAGGCCGCCGTCCACCCTAGTCACGTACCTGGAAATATCGTTCGTGTTGGTCATTTGGAGCTTCCTTTCCGGTGAGTTGCGGAACGCCTTTCATTCCGCTTGTTAACATATAGTATAGTTGTATTTCTGACGGGATGCAAGATCTGTTTGGGAAAATGGCACGGAAGCAGCGGCGGAAATCGCCGTTGCTTACAGTACGTCCTATTCGCTTTCGCACAGCGATTTCAAAACCATATCTCGAGCCTCTCCCTCGAGTTCCCTATCCGCGACCTTTCGAAAATACTCGGTAGCGTGATCGCAGCATGTGCGTTTTTCGCCTGCTGATAGTTCATCCCACTCGCTCTTATATTCATCCTCGGCGCGGTCGGTTAGATAATAATTAAAACCCTCGGTTCCAACCAATGCCGACAATGCCTCCTCGACCTGTGCTCCCTCGTCAACATCGAGCTCAAAGTACCAAGAACGAGTTTCAGTGAACTTAAAGACTTTCTTCATGCCGGTTTCCTTTCCAATATATGGCGTTCACGGAGATGGATGAGAACCCACTAAACCAGATGCCCTTTAAAACTCCTGTATCTGCCAGAGGTCGATTAGGGTGTCCAAGACGGCGATTTGGTCTTCCAGAATATCCAAGTCATGCTCAACCTTCTGGTATATATACTCCCCAAAATCACGGTCCTTGGAATGCAACCTGACCTCAAGCAAAAGCCCGATTCTCTCCATGGCCAGACGCATGCGCTCGTAGTTCACAAGGATGCGATCTCGAAAAACGCCCTCCTCGGGTTCCTCAAGCACTTTAATCTTACCGATCATGCGATGCGCCTCGTGGTTCAAGCCTCGAACCCTGGCAATCGTCTCGATTTCCTTTCGATTCGGTTGCATCATATCCTCCTTTTACCCGTGTGCACCAGAGCGCACATGGCCTTCAATCTACTCGTCGGTTCCGAACATCAAGGCACCGATACCTGCGGTGTAGCGGGAATCGAACCAGCGCCAGACACCTTCGACTAGCGGTTCGCCCTGCTCGAAGATGAACCAATCCGTCCCCAAAACGCCGTCCGGCTCGTCAGGGGTGTAGTCAATCGGAACGTTTCCCAGCTCGCGCCATTTGCGCTCGAGAAGTTCATCCGTGTGGACAGTCATTGGGTACCTCCAAAAGGGTTTGCCGGATGCCTTTCATCTCGCTTGTTGGCATATAGTATAGTTAAGTATGAGCAGGGATGCAAGATCGGTCAAGGTAAAAGACACGAAAAAAGGCGATCTCGCAACCGCCTTTTGTTCGGAGCTAGCTGTTATCCTTGAGAACCTCCACAGCTTCGTAGATGATGGCCGAAATATAATTGCCGAATCCGGTCATCTGATTGCCACGGAAACAATGCCTCGGCAGGCGCTCGAGGTGCGCGGCGAGGCATTCAAGGTTCTCGATTTCATTCGCGCGAATGAGACGCTTCTCGGCTTTAGACAAGGATTCTTCGAATTCAAGGTTCTTGTCCCTCATGAGCGTGTCGAGATCATAGCCTTCACCGGGCTGGCTCGCCAAATATTCAGCCGCTTCCTTGCATTCCTTTGCAACCTCATCCAGGCTCATCATTTCCTCAGTCATTGTTGTTTCCTTTCTCTGTAGGGTAAGAGTCGATAAGGTGGGAAGCGCCGTTGCACTCCCCCTGTCGGCGGTTACAGCGAGCAGCGGTAGGCTTTGACCACTTGGTTGGCGCACTCGATGCCGTATGCGGCAATAGCCCAAGAGATGGGCAATACGATGCAGTTCAGATAGAGGTAGTAGAACTGGCTGAACCATGCACCGAAAGCAAACGCCGCCGCGCCGATGATTGCCATGACAATCCTCGGGAAGTAGAAGAGGAAGTCATCGAATTTGCGATCCATAGGGTATCTCCCCTCCGGGTGTGCGGAACGCCTTTCGTTCCGCTTGTCGCCATATAGTATAGTTGAATATGGGCAGGGATGCAAGATCAAAATGAGAATAATAACAAAGAGATTTACAAAAAGGGCATCCATTAAAGGATGCCCTTTTGAGTATCACTATATGTCAAACTGTATATCTCAAAGGAAACTGATGCGGTTCCAGGGCAGGTAGCGCATGACGCAGATGCCAATCACGCTGTCCTCGGATATCGGGCCGAAATAGCGGGAATCTGCGGAGTTTTCCCTGTTGTCTCCCATAACCCAGATTTCGCCCTCGGGGATCTCATAGGGATAGGATATCCGCTTTCCCTTCCCGAGGTACAGCGGATAAGAATCGCCCTTCGCGTAATCCTCCGTGATTTTCTTCCCATCGATATAAACCGATCCGTTTTTCATATCGACCGTCTGCCCGGCGCAGGCGACAACACGCTTACATAGGACGTCTTTCTCGGAGCCCTTCTCGGGGTTCTCGAAGACGATAACGTCCCCCGCAGAAACGGTGCCGCCCAGCTCCAGGGTGATTTTCTCGGCCAGCACGCTATCGCCGACTTGAAGCGTATCGCACATCGATTCGGTAGGGATGCTGAACGGCTCAATCACGAACGACCTTATCAATAGAACCGTTGCAATCGCCGCCAGGATTATCGCGGCGTAGATAACGGCGCCCCATGGAATAGGCAGGCGCGTCTCGTTTCCAGGCTCTTCCAAAACAACCACCTAGTCCATAAGGCCTTTCATGCCGATTGCAGTCAAGCCGCCTGAGCCCGTGCTTTGCTTTAAGGCGCTCTCCACCACCTGTTTCTCATTGAGGTAGCTGGCCGAGTCGGCCGGACAGCGACCGCAATCGTCCTCAACATCCGATTCATGGAAATAGACATACGTTCTCCGAGCCATGACCGAAGGATGCATCCTATATCCAACGGCATCCGATTTTGGCGCGAAACCGCGATTGAGCCACTGGTTCAGCGTGCGGAAACTCGCCCCCAGGTCAGCAGGAAGGTGGTTCTTGATCGGGAGCTCATCCTCCGCATTGGCAGTCACGTCGCGCCCCATAAAAGTCACCGTTGTGTACATGTATGAATCTCCGTTCTGAAATCAAATCAATTTACTTTCGTCGCTTCGCCCGTGGCGTAATCAATCCTGTAGCCGGGCTGCACGTTATAGCAGTAGACGTCGAAATCGATGCTCTTCCCCTTATCCGCCAAGGAGTACGCCTGGATGCGGACGCCGCGTGCGACCAATTCGCCGTCACGGAAATCGGGGGTCACCTTGTAGTAAACACGCCCGCCGCCGGCAAAGATGAAGTCACTCACCCGCATCTCATAGGGCAGCATACCCTCGACGTTCATATAGCGCGTCCCCGTAATCAGATTGCGCTTCTCGGCGTTCAAGCCGGACAGGCACCAGGCTACCAGGTGGCAACGGTTGTACAGGTACTTGCCGTCCAGGGAATCATCGCGAACCGTGTGCCAACCGGAGGGTCTCACCATTCCAATCGAGCCGCGCTTCTCCCCTCGTTCGGGAGCCGTCTCGAGGGAGATGACCATCTCCGCGGAGCCGCATCGACCGGTCGAATCGAGATCCGGGAGGACTGGATCGGAGGGCGCCGATTTAGCAGATAGGCCACTCGTGTCCGAAAGGGCTACCGAGGGGTTGCCCGTGTATTCGGGAATCGAAATCGGCTGGCCTGCAGTTGAGGTTCCATCAGAAGTCTGAGGAGCCGTGACAAACTGATTGGCAGTGGAAACACCGAAGAATCCAGCGCCTTGAGCCAAAAACGAGGTGCCTACGGCAAAGACAAGTGCGATGCCGAACTCTAGCAACCGCCTGACTTTCGAGTTAGAGATTTTCACGGGCGCCGCTCATTTCAGTTGGTCGGGTCATTGGTCTCGCATCCTTTCCTATCGATAACTGGATGCGTCTCCCCGACCTACTGCGCGGCTCTTCGGCAGGGCAACGCCTGCCTGCAATTCCGACGCAGCACGAAATGTCCTTCCGGAACTGCGTCTAGTCTTCTCCTGTCCGATGCGTCTTGGGGAAACGCATTAACTGACGTTGATTTTAGCACAGGAAAACGGTGCGCCGTCAGCTTTCGTTGGAGATAACGGTCTGGCGATAATACGTACCTATGAAATCATGGGCCATAAATGCCGTGGCGAGGGTCAATCCTGACAATCCTAATAGGGTTGTCAAACTCTTTCGCGAGGGCGAAACTTTGGGCGGTGCCTTTGCTCGTACCGTCCCAAAAGGCAATGACGCCGCGCTCGGCAAAGGTCGAGATGTAGGCATGCATCTCGCGGTTCCTAACGTAACCTGCTCGTTTCCCATATCGGGACCAATCAGCAGGGAAAATCTGCAACGGGTAGCCATGACTATGGGCATAGCGCTCGGCCAGCGCATCGGCGCCCGAGCATCCGCCCGAAACAATCTCGATATCGGTCTTGTCGGCGAGAAGGGCATCACACTTCGCCTTGAAAGCACCGTAATCGGTATAGCCCCTGCTCCCGACTATCAGGCAATGGAATGTCATTTGGAAACATCCCTCCTTATGGGATTGCGGGACGGAAGACGTCCCGCTTCAGACATATAGTATAGTTAAATACGGGCAGGGAAACAAGATCAGTACGGCAAAAGAACATCAAAAAAGGCGATCTCACGACCGCCTTAGAAAAACGCCCGATCACGCTGCCGACGCACTAAGAGAAATCATACTCACCCTGGGTGATGCTACCTTGCGGGACGTGTATTCGTGTCTCCTGCCTGCTGAAAGACAACTGATTGCGCGACCATTCGCCAACTATGGGCAATGCATAGTTTAAACGGACGATTTCATAGCTATTGACCGTCTCGACTCTCGCATCCTCGGCGTCCGCGTCCTCGTACACTACCACCGTTTTGGCAGGGTAGCATCTTCTCCGATAGCCCCCATCATCTTGCTTCACCATCAGGACGTACTCATCGGTTGAGGTAAGGTATCCGAAAGAAAGCGCCGTTGCGCCCGATAGGCTAGATTCCGTCTTGAGCGACGCAAGGGAGTGGGTCCCTGCAACCTCAGTTTTCTCCCCAGCCGATTCAATACTTGTCGGAACTAGAGCCTGAAACAGAACGCAGATGATCGCACCCACGGCAACGACCGATGCGATATATATGCGGAAACGTCTATCGGATGATTTTGAATCGGGCGCGAGCAGACTAAGTAAACTGACTGCGCAGACGAGAATCAGTGCAAGAAATACGTATCTAAACCAATTCATCCGCGCCCCTATCGCTCGGGGTCCATCTTGCGTTCCATTGACGAGTCAACAGAATCCGCGCGGTGTCCTCAGCATCGTCTATCGAGTCGGCAATGCCGTCTGGGCCAATCATGTGCATGTTACACTCGCCACAGTTCATTATCATGCGGACGTCGTAGACAGTAACGCCGTCCGTGTCATCTTACATATCTACGTCGTAGCGGCTCGGTTCTATATCAGAGTTGCCGCAGAAAGGGCATGGGAGTATATCCAAGACTTTCTCCTCTCAACAGGGTCTGGATTGGGAGACAATCTCCCGCAGACGTTTGGAAACGTCGTTTCCCGTCCCGCAGATAGACTTGCCCTCCCAGTAGACCACCGACGTTATCGATTCAAGGTATTCGGCAAGGTCGATGAGCTCGGCGGGGTCGACGACAACGGCATCGCCATACGAGCCGCGAATACGATTCCCATCATCAGTACTCAACATTTTCCAGTCCATCCACTATCTCGACAAGCCGACCATCCTCGTACCTGTAGGCCATATATCTGCAGCACCACTCTCGCCAGGCTCGGTAAAACGGTTGGCTATTCTGCGAGTCAGCCCAGCCGCAGAAGCCTATGAAGCCGTCGGAGTTGAAACTCACCGCCTCGCGACCGTTCCACTGACCGGGACAGTCGATTTTCAGATATGCCTTAGCAATGCCGCCATCGGGGTTCATCTTGTAGCAGAGGCTATCGTTCTTGCGCCGAGGAATCGTGTAGCGCGGAGTCTTACCCTTGCGACATGATTCGGCACACTCGAGAGCGATATATCCCTGAAGGGCATCGAGGTCATATGGCTCGATGTCCGCATACGTCAATTTGAGGATTTCCCATAAGTAGCGACATTCCTGAGATGTCATGGCAGACGGACTATCCAACATCATGGCTTCAGAACTATCCAATATCATTTTCCTACCGTCTTCTCAATCACTCGACCGCAGATGGGGCAGTGGCGGTAGGAATGGGCACCGTACTTCCCCTCATCGTGGCCGCATTTGTCGCAAATCCATACGCCAACCCGCTCGCGGACGTATCTACATGTCTGCACGTCAATCTTGTCGGCTAAGTCTCTTGCGGCACATTGCTCGACCGCGGGGTATTCCTCGTTGTAGTACTTCACGTCCAAGCCGAGAGCTTCGGCGAGGTCGCAAAGGTCCAGCAGGCCTCGTCGGTCCAAAGTATCGCCGTCCGATATTTCCTCGAAGACTGCGTCCGAGACTGCATAGCGGAGGGACATGGCGATATCACTACGAATCTGCCTTTGGAAGCCGGAATCACCTACAGGGCGATCGATATAGTCTGCAAGCGTGAGCGCGTCGCGCCTCTCAAAAAGGAGTTCCCCTTCGGCATTGTGGCATTCAATGCCCAGCTTAGACAGTGCAGCGGCGACATTGACGTATTCACTGACAGGCTTGGGACCTGCAAGGGCAAGGGAACGGAGCGCACCGGCCATCTCGCGGTTCACGTTGATTAGGTTATCCATATGGGGTCTCGATTCTATTTTCAGTCTTGACGGGCTTTAGTGCCGTCCGGAATTACCTGAAAAAGCGTCCCTTTGGGGGCCACGACCTTGCGTCCGCAGTAGGGGCAGCTCTTTATGAGTTCGACCCTCCATCCGTTCTTGCAACTATCATCGGGCAGGCGAACCTTGCCGAGCGGGCCGTCCGCCCCGCAAGCGGAGCACGTGAAGTGTCCGGTCTGCGGCCCGTTGAGGTTCTCGCAGGTGCCGGGGTCAATCAGGTTCGCAAGCATGCCCAGCGTATCCTCATCGGTAAAGGGCATCTCGTCGGCGACCGTCTCCTCAATGATGCCGCCGATTGCAGCGGGAAAGATGGGTATACCCGCCGCGAAATGACAGTGCGAGTTGTGGCGGAGCCTTGCGGCGAAGTGGATTCGAGTGTCTAAATCGGGCAAATGCGCGGGCGATTCGTAGATATTCATTTCGACTACATCCTGTCCATTGGAACGCTTGGGGAACGTTCGCATTAACTATAGTATTATAGCTAAATATCTGCACGAAAGTCGGCAGAGCGTAAATCTTTCAGATTTACGCGGTGAAACGAAACTATAAAGCCGAGGGGTCGCTACCTCGCGGCTGGAACTCGGATGCCCACCACGGCTTATCGTTCGTGCTGTTGTTGGGATGAAGAAAAGAGCGATAGACCTCAAGCTCCCACTGCCTGCGATCCGACTTCGCCACCGCATCAAGAATCAGACCGGTGGCAAGCGCCAGGGCGCAGAGAAACATCAAAGCCGCGGCGAGAATCGCAGTCGGGAAACGCAGCACAATGCCGGTAGCGACGAACTCATGAATGACAGGGAGACCCAGCGCCATTCCAACAATGAAAAACAACAGCGCGACCAGGGAAAAGAACCTCAGGGGTCGGTAGTCCTTGAAAAGTGTGCCGACCATTGCGACGACCTTAATGCCGTCGGACAGGGTATTCAGCTTCGACTCCGATCCCTCGGGTCGGTCCCGATAGTCAATCGGAATACTTTGAATGCGCCAACGGCGGTCAACGGCGTGTATGGATAGCTCGGTCTCAATCTGGAAGCCGCCTGAAAGAACGGGGAACGTCTTGACGAAGGGCTTGGACATGGCACGGAAACCCGTCATGACGTCGGCGTATTCGTAGCCGTAAATCCACTTGATCATGGCACGAACCAAATCGTTGCCAAAGCCATGGAACGCACGCCTATTCTCCTTGGCGTACGTCCCGTTAGACAGCCTGTCCCCGACCACCATATCGGCTCGTCCGCTTAGAATCGGTTCGCAAAGGGCTCTCGCTGCTTGAGCAGGGTAGGTATCATCGCCGTCCACCATGAGGTAGCAGGCGGCATCGATATCGCGGAACATCTGCCGGCAGACGTTCCCCTTGCCGCGGCGAGGCTCGAATCGGACGGTCGCGCCGTGCCTCATCGCGATCGCAGCCGTTGCATCAGTCGAATCGTTGTCGTAGACGTAGACAGTCGAGGCTGGCAGCTCGCGTTTGAAATCTTCGACCACCTTGCCGATGGTCAGCGCCTCGTTATAGCAGGGAATGATGACTGCAATCTCGTCTTGATCCACCCAGAACACTTCCCTATTTGATATCGAGATAGACACACGGAGAACTCCATGCGCCGCCCGCGCGAGTTGCGATGTCAATATAGCTGCGCTTTGAGCGGATAACCTCAGCCTCGGCTATATCGAGCGGCAGGCGAAATAAATCCTCGTGGTCGATATAGGCCGAGCACCTCACCCGTCCGCCAGCACGGATAATCACGAGTTCGTACACCCTGGTCTCATGTCGGCAGTATTCGATAACGGTCATAATCAGCCTCCTTTAACTTCCCTATTTGATATCGAGATAGATGCATGGGGCATCCTCTAAGCCGCCTAACCGGTTCGCGATGCGAATCCAGCCGCGCTCTGCGCCGACAACCTCGGCATTGGCTATATCGGGCGGCAGACGTAATAAATTCTTGTGTTCGATATAGGCCGAGCACTCCACCCATCCGTTAGCTCGGATAATCACGAGATCGCGCCACTTGGCCTCTTCGCGGCAATACTGGATAACGGTCATTTAACTAACCTTCCGAAAATTTCGCCCGCAAATCGGGCAATAGTTGATGGGAATCCATGCACGGTCGATATCGTTGTCGTGGGACATCGTCAAATGCGCCCCATGCGGGTCACTGACATCGAGCGTGAGCCCTATCCCGTCAATCAGGTCCATGTCCCCGCTGACGGTATCGATATCGCCCAAGGGCTTGGGATTGTATGGGGAGCACCACGGGCAATATGAGCCGAAGACACCGCGTGAGGTCCGCCAAGTGTTGTAGCTGTGGTTCACCATCCGATACAGGAGCTCGGAGGCGGGTGCGGTGCGAAAGCTCCCTGCGCCGATGCTGAGATCGAATTTCTTTCGCAGCCGACCCCCAGCGTCTGGACAGAATACCGCTGCGCCATTGGGGAGTCCCATCGTCTGGTAGAGTGATTCGGCGAGACTCTGCGGACAGACAAGCCAGTTTGCATCGCCCCGGAACGTCAGGCCGTGTCCGCTCTTGAAATCGGCCATGCATGATTTGACTTCAACGAAGACGAACTCACCCCGCTCTATGGAAGATGGGGTCGGCGATGAGCGTCCGGGACTGAAACTTTCAGGCTTGAAAGCGACGAAATCAACGCGGTGGTCATCGTCCACCCAGACCTCGGACGCCACCAGCGGGTACTCACGGCGCAGGCGGGCCAATACGCGCTCGGACAGACAGCTCGTGATGTTATCGCGTTGTCTCATTCCATGCCTCCCAATCCGTTTAAAAACCGGCGGGGCCGGTATAACGCGTATTCCAGGTTTTCAGGGCGGCAATACAGGCGTTGTACTCGTCCTCGCCCTCGATGCGGGGGAAGATATCGGTCGGACTTGAATTGGGTTCCATTTTGATATCGCTTTCTATAGGGGAACGGCTATCAACTTGCGCCCCAACGCATGCCGTCTCAGTGGGTGGAGCGGCGCGGTAGGATCGGCTGCGTGCGATTAGATGCTGAAAACGGCTCCGCAGCCCAAGCAGTATGCGGCGAAGCGGGTGTGATATGGGATGCCGGTACCGCAATTCGAGCAGGAGGAATGCCCGTTTTTCGACACGATGGTCGCCGTCGGGCGGGCGATATATGCCGAAAGAAGCTCATAGCAGCTGCGCTGGCTCATGGGGTCGAAATCGTTATCGCAGGTCTCCTGCAGGATGTCCTCAAGGGGACGAGGAGCGGAGTTCGATTCGGATTCCTCTTTGAGGACCTCTGCGAGTTCAAATCGGTCGCTATCGGAAATATCGACAGCAGTCAGCTGACTCATATCGGATCACCAATCTTTTAATAGGGGTAGGGAAATTCGCCGGTATGCCCGGCGCGGTGGACTCTATGGCGTGTCGAAGACCATTGTCTGTAGGGAGGGTGAAAAGGGGGTGTGGGGAGTAATGGAATTCAACAGAGTCCGCCGCGCCGAGCATGCCGGCAGCTATATGACGAGGGGGCTGCGGCGCCGTCTTCCACTCAGGCACGTATCACATAAAGGAAGGAAAGGAGTCAAACAAATGGGGTGTCGGGAAAGCGTGAAACCCGATCCGTGAAATAGAATCGATCAAATACGAGGGAGACGACGCCGCAGCCCCTTCGCCAGCCAAGGACAAAGGAGTAGGGCCATGGCGACGGCATAGCCTGATATGACCGCCGCGAAATAAAGAAATGTCGCAAGCAGGGACATGTCCTAGCCCTTGGACGCGGGGAGATGCTCGATGATGTAATCACGCTGTCGGCAACCGAGACCCTTGACTCGGCGATTCGGGGAGATGCCGGCTTGAGCCATGAGCTGGGTGGCCTTCATCTTGCCGATACCGGGGACGGCGATCAGCAGGCGAACCACGGGAATACGCCAGTATCTGGGATCAGCGGAAGCCTGCTCGAAGGTGACGGAACCCTGGCGAACCAAGTCAAGCAAGGCTTTGCGTTCCTTTCGGACGGCTGTAGCCTTCTCAAGGTTCGCGCGGCGCTGTTCATCGGTCAGAACGGGCAGCTTGTTTGCAGAATCGGACATAGGGTCACTCGCTTTCGAATAAATCTTGGTATTGCTCGGGCGTCAACTCGCAGATGAACGCCTTGATTTCGGCGCGGTTCTTGCGAGAGACGGTGATAAAGGCATAACGGGGAGTCTCAGGGTCATCGGGATTGGAGGCGGTCGCTACCGCGAGCAGCTGACCTGCGTGCCGCAGGGTCTTGGCGAGCGTCTTCATCCCCTTCGGAATGAGAACGTCTTTGGGCTCCAAGACCCGCTCGACCTGCCAATCCTGATGCGAGGTTCCGGTAATATCCTCAATCTCGTCCATTTAAATCCCTTCCCTATCGAGTTCATCGAGTGCTTGGATGACGATATCGGTCGCTATCGCCCAAAGATCGCGCATGCGGATGTGGTGGGTGACGGCTGCGACCTTCATGCGGTCTACCGCCTTGGAATCAATCTTGAAGGAGACCTGCGTCTGGCGTGGGAAATCCCCCGCCGCATACTCCTTGGAGTAGGCCGCCTTGATTGCAGCCGCCATCCCCTTCACGCATTCATCGCCAAAGGGATAGGGGCCTGTCGATTTGGCAGTTTCCGCAGAGCGTACGGACGGACTCCCCGAACGCCGGCTCAGCATGGCACGCTTCGCGTCGGCCGTGAGGTCCATGCGGTTCTTCGATGGCGCGCCCATGGCTATTCGCCGCCCAGATATTCGTCCACAAACTTGCGGAACTCGGCCACGGCGGCATCGTTGGGGCGGAAGCCGAACAGCGGCTCCTTGTTGTTCGCCGCGTCCTCAATCGCCTTGTGCTTCATCGGACGCGCCGCGTAGAGCTTCGTATGGCCAAGCTCGGCGATCGCGGGAAGCTGCTCGTCGGCGGCTCGGGATGCAACCTCGTCCTTGCTGTACTTGTTGAGCAGGATGCCGTCGATATTGAGGTCGGGGTTGAACGCATAGTCGGCTTTGATGGACTCGACGAGATCGTAGACGTTGCCGAAACCGTTAATCGAGAACATCGACGGCTCGGTTACGATAACCACGTCATCTGCCGCGACGAGGGCGTTCAGGGTCGAGAGACCGAGGGACGGGGGGCAATCGATAACGATGTAGTCGTAGACGTCCATCGCAGGTTCCAAGGCTCGCTTCAGGCGAAACTCGCGGCCGAGACCTTGAGAGAGGACCGAATCGAGGTCCTTCATCGCGATATCGCCGGCGATAATGTCGCACCCGTCCATGAACTGGACGCAATCAGAGAGGAATGTCTTGGGCTTCTCGAGCAGATTGAAGACCGTGGGGACGGCAGGAGCGGTCTCGGCCTTCATCCAAGTCGTGATGTTCGCCTGGGCATCCATATCGATCAGAAGAACGTTGAGCCCGCGCTCGGCCATGCCCTCGCAGAGGGCCTTGCTCGCGGTGGTCTTCCCGACCCCGCCCTTATTGTTGATTACTGCAATCGTCCTTGCGACCTGCGCCACGCCATCGGCACCCATCATCGGACTCCCTTCGGATTCGTGCGACCCCGAACGGAATTGCGAACATAGATAGCCCAGGTGACGGGCGGCGTGCCGTCCGTCACCTTGCGACATTTATAGATGTCGCGTAGTCATCTTCCTGTCCGTCATCCAGCGCTTGGGGTACGCTTTTGACTTAACTATATGATATCAGCCTATCGGCATAATGCAAGCATTATCTGAGAATTATCGGCGCGTCGTTAGTATTTGCGTGGGGTGGGTCACATCGCAAAGAAAAGCCCCCGCAACCGTTGTGGTCGCGGGGGACAAATGATGCGGGTACTATAAGCGATACGGGTGCGTCCGTGAAGTTAGAAGAATATGAGCCAGACCGTGCCCAGGAGCAGGGAAATATATCCTGCGGTCGTCACAAGGAGGTCTAAGAAGGCAAGGACGGTTACCGTGTTGATCTGTGCCGTACCGCGGGGAGCCAAGCTCGTAGCGAAACCAAACAAGGGGTAAATCGCGCAGACCAGGCAGATGGACTCAAGCCCTACCGTCAACAGGGGGTTCACCGCCACCAGCTGCTTTTGGTGCAGCACTCCCATCAGGACGGAAACGATGACGAATGCCAACCAAATCAGAAAGACACCCGCTTTGATGCCCTTGATGTCCACTATCCATGACAGGGGTGTCATGCAGCCAAGGATGTCGAGCAACAAGGCCGAGGCGATTAGATGGATGACCATCAGTCCGTCATGCCCTCGGCGGGGTCAGCATCGGTGTTGGGATTCGAGATCAGACCATTCAGCAGGGACGGCAGGTCGATCCCCGTGCTGTCCTTCAGGCCAGATGCGACCTGGTCGACAATCGAGGTGGTCTCCTTTACGAGCTTCTGGGCGTTGCCAGATCCGTACATCTTGATGGAATCAACGGCGGTGAGGGGCTTCGCGACCTGCTCGGCCACCTTGGGCATGATGTCGATGTAACGGTTGGCGAGCAGATAGGGGTTCTCCATGCCGTTGTAGGCCTGGGCTTGGGCCTTCACGCCGGCAGCGATGCCCTCTCCCCTACTCTTCTCGGACGCGCCGTCAGCCTCGCCCTTCAGACGCGTGGCTTCTGCCTCAGCGGTAGCCTTCGCCTTGATGCCCTCCGCGTCCTTCTGGGCGGAATACAGCTCGGCATCAGAGGCGTTCTGGCGCTCGATACGGGCGGCTTCGGCCTGCTTCGTGCGCTTGTAGAGGTCGGCTTCGGCCGCCTGCTCGGCTGCATAGCGGTCGGCCTCGGCCTGCTTCTTCACGGTCGCGTTCAACTCACGCTCCCTGACGTCCGCCTGGCGCTCGGCGAGCTCGACCTTCTTGGTCTCCGCGGCGATTTCGGCCTCCTGCTGGGCGATATAGAGCTCGCGCTGCTTCTCGGCCGTCACGGTGGCCTTCACCATATCGGCCTCGGCCTTCGCCTTGTCGGCCTGCTTCTTGAGGTCGGCCTGCTTCAAATCGAGCTGGTTCTGGCGAATGGCGACCTCCTCGGCCGCCTTGATCTGCGCCAGCTCGGCCTCCTTCTTGATCTCGGCAGCCTGATCGGCACCCATGGAGCGGATGATGCCCTGGGAATCGGAGAAGTCCTGGACATTGAAGGTACGGAGCTCCAAGCCGAGGTTGGCGAGGTCGTCCTTGGAGCCGTCGAAGACCTTGGCATTGAAGCTCTCGCGGTCGCGCATGAGCTCTTTGAGATCCATCTGGCCGATGACCTCGTGCATCTTGCCCAGCATGACCTCGGTGACCTGGCGGGTCATCTCCTCCTTGTCCATGTTCAGGTAGTTTTTGGAAGCGGTCTCGATCAGCTCGGGGGTCTGGCCGATCTGGAAGTTGGCGACCGCGCAGGCGTGGATGAGGATCGCATCCTGAGTGGGGATTTCGTTCTCGGTGGTCAGCTGCACCTGTACGGCACCGAGGGAGAGGGTGTCGACGCGCTGAAGGAGCGGGATAACGAAGGTGCCCTTACCGGAGACGCTGCGCATCTGCCCGAATCCAGATACGATCATCAGTTTGTCCGGTGGGCATTTGCGCCAGCAGCTCTCGAACACCATCGCCACGACAAGGATGCCGATGATGATGGGGAGCAGGTTGAAAATTACAGATTCGAAGAACATGCAGCTTCCTTTCTTCAAGGGCGGCTCTGACAGGGCCGCCCGGTGATAAACAGTTGCTTGTGAGGGGAATTACGCCAAGAGTTCAATCAGACGTGCGAGCATCACGACAAGCGCGGCAATGCAGGAGAGAGCGCCGAGTGCGAGCGAGAAGGTCCATACACCGTGCAGGATCTCGTCCAGCTCGTAAGGGCTCAGGCTATTGAACCCGCCGCCGTATCTCATCCAGATATCCCGAAGTTTCTCGATAACGTGCATCTATCGCTCCTGTGAAACTAGAAGGTGTTCGGGCTCAGAATGCTTCACGATTATTCGCCGGCCGCGCTCATGTTCGTGAGCAACTGGTGGGTCCAAAACCACTGCCAGTAGGCATTGTTCTGGCGTTCAGCCGCCTGGGATTTGGCAGAATCTGCCTGCGCGTTGTCGGCTTGCTCTTGAGCCTCATCGGTTTTGACGGAATCGGAATCGGTCGGCACGACCGGGAAATCGGCTCCGACCTTGGCGGCGTTGTAATCGACAAGGGAGACTTCATGGTCTGCCTCGTATCTCCCGTTTCGGACGGTCACGTAGTAGCTTTTGGCTGAACCCGATGAGTCGATGTATTTGCCCTGGATGCTCCCCGCCTGCGTGCGCTCGAGCTGGAACGAATTGTATTCGCTGTCGCCAAAGTCCCAAATCGCAAAGAGGAGTAAACCCACTCCTATTAGAATCGTGAAATAAATAATGCCTTCGATTGCCGTCTGCACGCGGACAGAGCATTTAAAATCCATTAACCCTTGCCCCCCTTAGAACGGGATATCGTCATCGAAGTCATCGACGACGGGAGGCGTCGGGGCTTGCGGGGCAGGTGCCTGCGCGGGCTGAGCTGCGGACTGTCGAGTTGCCAAGAACTCGATGTTAGCGACAATCAAATCGAGTTTGGAATGTCGCTGGCCGTCCTTATCCCATGTCGAGTAACGGAGCTCGCCTGCGATTGCGACTTTCTGTCCCTTCGCGAGATAGCGCGACAGGGCTTCGGCACGTTTGCCGAAGATGGTGCAGTCGATGAAGTTGCCCCTTTCGTCCCACTCGCCGGTCTGCCTGTTTCTAACCGAGGTGTTGAACGCCAGGGTGAATGACAGGAGTTGCGTGCCGCCTGCGGTCGTACGCAACTCGGGAGGTCGCGTCAGGCGGCCGGTCAGGGAAACGTTGTTGATATCGGACATGTCGGTTCCTCTCTCGAAACGCTAATCGATAAGGTCTGCGATGAAGTTCGCACGCTTCGCGCGGCCCGCATGGCTTTGCGGGCGGCTGTGGGATGCCTCGATTCGGCGCACTGCAGTGGAAATCTGGTCGGATATACAGGTACCGCTCGAGATATCGGCATAGCGGACGCTCACGACGAGGCCGCGCTTGTGGCCGCTCACTCGGCGTCCGATGAAAAATGCAGGGTACGCTTGGGTAATCTGCATGCGCACGGTCTCCATGCCGCGTGCTTTGAACGGTGACGGCATAGCGACATCCACGACCTCGCCTACCAGCGACTGAACCGCCTCATGGACGAACGTACCGTCATTGTGCGGCTCGTCCTCGAAGTAGAACATTCGGCTTCCTATAGGTTTTTCGCTTCGCAAAAGGGCGGAGGCGGATTTAAATCCGCCTCCTGCAAACAGAGTGTTCATATCGTCATCCTATCTGTCCGGCAGGTCGTTTGGGGTGCGGCCTGACAGCTAGGATACTAGCATAGTTAACGGTGCGCCGTTATATGTTTCCTGTGTTATCGGTGGACGGTATGCAATTGCGGACATTTAGGGCCGTTTTCGGACATTTTTGGGCTGTTTTAGGACATTGTCCGGGAATGTCCGTAAATGTTCGAAGTGGCGACAGGGCTTTCGATTCGAGAGCGCGTCTGTGCCTTGCGGTGGAGCCGGACAGGACACCCTTGAAGCTCGCGATAGATGCGTTGATGACTTCAGGCGGCAGTTCTTGCGAATCCACAGACGAACAGAGGGACTTGAGGTGCCTTCGATATCGGATGAGTGTGGTCTGGGAGAGATGGCGGCACGGATGGCCATCAGCGCAAGAGAATCGAATCTTGAGAAACGTCAGCTCCCGATTCAGGCGGGAGGAGAAGCAGGCCTTTACATTCGGCTGAAGCCCCAGGGATTCAAGACCCGCTAGGAAGAGATGGCGGATGTACGGCAGGTCTTTTTCAGAGCAGAAAATGTAGCCATCATCCATATAGCGGCCAGCCCCGCCCTGCCCGAGGAGTTCATGGAAGGCGTGATCCAGCCTGTTCAAATAGGCGATCGCTGCAAGCTGGTTCACTTGATTGCCCAATGTCAGGAAATCCGATTCGCGGCTATAGAGAGCGGCGATATCGAGGAGGCGTGACATGGAGTCCGATTCAGGCCGTCCTTGATAGGGCTTCAAGATAATTTCAGACAGGACGGCATGCGCCCAGGCCGAGGGGATGCTTCTGAAATAATTCTTGACGTCGTATTGGAAAACCCGAGCGGCTGCCCCGTATCTTTGGCTCGCCAAAAGCATGTCCCGCTCGAAGCGGCTGCGAGCGAAGGAGGTCCCCTTTCCCTTCAAGCTCGCCGAGTTCGTATAGACGAGGCTGCGCGACACCATCGGGACGATAAAGCGGTCGCATAGGCAACGCTGGACGACGCGGTCTTTGTAGCGCGGTCCTACGATATGCCTGATCTTGCCCCGCTCGCAAAGGGTAAAGCGGACTGGGGGCTGGCGGCGATACTTACCCGATAGCAGGCTCTCGCGCAGGCGGATACAGTTGACGGCGCGGTACCTATCGAACTTCATCGCAGCCGATTTCCATAAGGTACCCTTCGCACATACACGAGCCGCTTTATATAGGTTTCCGAAAGAGAATACGTCTTCAGGCGTCTTCGGTACCGTCTTGAGCGATCGGCGACTCAGCTCTCGGCGGCGCTCTTCTCGGCGTTCGCGCCGCCTTGCCCGTTGGGAGCGGTTCAAGGAGCTCCCTCCTTCCGTAAATTGACAATAAGCCCCGGCTGCACCCCTATTCAGGGCGCCGATTCCGATGTGCCTGAAAACCGCTAGTGCAGTCCAGATGCCGTCCCATTTGGGAGTCAAGTCCGCCCATCTTGCATCACCAGGGCCTGTATTCGCAGCGCCGAATGGGGCGCCGACCGGTGGGTATCCCCTTTTCTCCTTTACCATTCCGCTTTCGCGAGGTGCGCTACTCAGACCAGATGGAGAAAATCGGGGAAGACGTAGTTGGTGTTCGTCGCGTTATTGTTGTTCCAGTCGCCGCTGTTATTGACATAGCGGAAGTTCGTGGAGTTGTTCGGATTCACGGAGCGAGTCCAGTGATTGTTGCTCGACGAAGCTAAAACGGATGCCCACCATCTGGGATTCACGCAAATGAACCCCAGATGGAGAACAGCCTACTCGGGAGAAACCGGACTTGCATCTGATTTGGAATCAAATGATTTCAGACGCATACGCTCTGCCTTTATGGCTCCCTTTGTCACCTTCATGGCGGTAGAAACGGTGCCTGCAAGCGATTCGAGCCGACTAATCTTCACGAAGGGCTTGGAAACTCCCACCTCGGCTCCCCCAGCGCCTTGCTCGGTATAGATAACTTGGGGCATATCGTCCAGCCAGGCATCGATGAACATACCGATGAGACAAAGCCGCCCGTAGGCATCATTCAGAAGGACAAGCCTCTGTGCGCTTTCCTCAACCGTCATAACGTAGATTCCATCAGCCTCGGCCGCTGCCTGCATCAGGTCGTAACCAGCGCGGCAGATGTACTGCGTCTCGGTGAAGGCGCGGGATTTCGGGAGTTTCTTGGCTATCGATATGAGTTCACGCCAGACAATCCGCGCCTGTCGGAGATATTCAGTCGAGACCGATTCGGTTTGTCTACTTTTGGGAACCATGGAGCCTCCAACTGGGAAGGAACCCCTCCGGCGAATGCCGGAGGGGTTCAGGGGCGTAGATTAGAAGGAGAAAGCGGGGAAGACGTAGTAGGTGCCCGACGCGTAATAGCTGCTCCAGTCGCCGCTGTAACCGACATAGCGGAAGTACGCGGAGCCGAGCGAACTCACGGAGCGAGTCCAGTGATAGTAGCTCGACGAAGCTCCGGAGTAGTTCGACGTTGTCACGCCATTGGACTTGTAGTACTCGTACTGGGTGCCGTCGGACTGCATATCGCCCCAGACCTCGGTCGCCGAGAGCAGGAAGACCTTGTCGGTCGTGGCGGTGGGAGTACCGGCCTTGCCGCCACCCTGGTTATCGGTCATCTTCGTGACGGCCTTCACCTTGGACTGAAGTTCGCTAGGCAGGAGCGACCAGAGGTCACCGGTGTTGAGACGGCCTCGGAGTTCCGACTTCTCCCAACCGCCGGCGTTGGTATTCGTAGCGTTCATTTTCTGGTAACCCAGTGCAGAATTAGTCGCCTCGAACGTCAGGCCCGCCTTGCCGGAACCATCGGCGAGATCGTCATGGTTGATACCGACGATGCGGTATTCGAGCGTCTTGCCATTGGTCAGTTTGGCGGAGAACTTGGTACCGGCCTCCATGGCGGCCATGGCCTTGGCGTAGACAGCGGAGGACGTGCCGTTCTTGGCGATATCGGTGGCTGCGGCCTTCTGCTCCTCGAGCGTCCAGTCCTTCGCGTCCTTGTTCACGACGGTCTTCATCGCCTCTTGGTAGGCCTTCTCCTCGGCGCTCATGAAATTGCCGCCATCGGTGCCGGAATCGACCGTGTTCGTAACCTGGTTGAACTGGTTGCGGATGGCGCCGGCTACACCCGGGCCTGCAAACACGATTACCAGGCCGATGAGGGCGATGATCAGGACGTACTCGATGATCGATTGGCCTCGGAGACGGGCACTCCTAGGAGATACCCCTTCCCGAGGCGAAATTGCCGCTGTATGCATATGCGGCTCCCTTCGCTCAGGGTTGGTAGATACGAGCCAAGGGTAGGAGCCGCGTTGGGTTTTGTGGCGGTCTTGCCGCTGCGGCAATTTGGGGGGGGATGATGACTAAAGAAGTCAGGCAGGGATATTGGAATCTCTCTAGTTGATTGGGGTCATGATATTGAACGGCTGCGAGGGCTGGGTGGTTTTGAGCGTTTTGATTGAGGTAGATGACTATAGGAATCAGTCAATGAGGGGAAATCTTTGGAATCATTCGGGTCGAATGGGACGTGCGGCCTTGTAGGCATGTATCCCCTACCCCATGGAAACTCAACCTATGGAGGTCGAGCGTCGCCGCGATACTGGAAGCCATGGGCTCATCAGGTAGTGTGGCGTGGAGGAATTGGCTAGCAGACATGACCATGTAGGAGCGAGGCGGCTCCGCCCAAGTGGGTTTGGCTATCGGCGCATCTGGTCACTTGGATACGGTCTCGGACGACGTCGCGGTAGTCGGGAGGGGTCACAGCTGCTTTCGGGCGGTCGGAAGATGTGGTTTCGATCTCAATTGAATCGACGTTCATGGGGACGGTACCGGCAGCCACTTCGAGGCATCCCTGAGCGTGCTTCGGACCGAACGACAATTGCCAAGGCTTGACGGCCCTCGATACCGCCAAGACGGGTGCGTGACCATCTGGCTCTGCCGCTCCGTACCAAATGACGTCGAGGGGAATCTTCATAAAGAACATGTGGATTGAAGAGCATTTGCGGAACAATGCGGCATCGCCGATTGGCATCTCAGGGCGTCCCATCAATCCCATGAAGCGCTTCCAGAAGGTGTCCATCACCTCGAGTTTATAAGAGCCGATGTTGTTTCCGGTTGCGTTAAACAGACGTGCCTCGCTATCTGCCATGAAGGTATCCTTTCAAACCGAAGTCTTTGATGGTTTGAAGATAGAGGTCATGGGGTCTAGCGAGGCTGATTTGCCGCTGCGGCAATTGATAGGGTGTGGCAGGCGCTCTGAGAGCTGTTTTATGACCCCATTGTTCTTCAGACCGCATTACCTGTGACACGAAAATCAAACCGTTCGTGCGGTTGTCAAAAGAAAACCCCGCGCGGAATCGCGCGGGGTTTGTGCAAGATGTAGACGAAATTAGAAACAGAAGACTGGGCAGATAACGTATGCCTTAGTGTCATTTTCAATATATCTATAAAAACTTACCTCGCCGAGGCCAAAGATGCCCATGAAGCAATCGTAATCAGTCGGACAGGAGGAACGACCAAGGCGTATCGATGCCAACAAGTTCTCTTCAGTCTTAAGAATCCTATTTCCAGAGGCGGGCGACACCTTACCCCGGAATGCCTCATATTGGCTTCCCTCCTTGGGTAGCCAAGTATACATACTATAATCTGCAACCGTCCCCGACCCCGTCGGAATATAACTAACGGTTTCGGAGTAGCTGAGCAGGAACAGCTTGTCCGAGGTGGCCGTCACGGCTGCATGCCTATTCTCATCTCCGCCGCCGATGTTGTTCGTAAGTTTCCTAACCGATTTCACTTTGGACTGGAAATCAGACGGCATGAGGTTCCAAATCTCACCCGAGTTCATCTTCGCACGAAGCTCGCAGGCCTCCCAGCCCCCGCCGTTATAGCCTTGAATCGAGGCGGACGCTTCAGCGATTAGTCTGGCGGGCTTTACGGCCGGTCTATTTGGCAGCACCGGTTTTTCGGTAGGCGGCTCGGGGCCCGGTTCGGGAGCCCCCCAATCTGGGGGATTCATACGACCCTCGATGCCCATTGAGGTGGTTAAGAACGTCAGTCCCGCCTTGCCGGATTCGTCGGCCAAGTCGTCGTGGTTGATGCCGATGATGCGATATTGCATTGTCTTACCATCGGTGAGCTTGATTGACCACTTCGTGCCGGCATCCATGGCGGCCTTTGCCTTGGCGTAGGCGGGCGACGCCTCGCCCTTCGCTGCGATGTCCTCGGCTACGGCCTCCTGCTCATCGAGCGTCCAGTCCTTCGCGTCCTTGGCGACGGCCACCTGCACGGTCGCGGAACCGGTGCCTGTGGAACCGCCGCCCGCCGCACCGCCCTCGGTACCGCTGTTCGTCCCGCTATTGACCGCGCCGCCGACCAGGTTGAACTGATTTCGAATCGCTCCCGCCACACCGGGTCCCGCGAACACGATCACCAGGCCGATGAGAGCGATGATCAGGACGTACTCGATTATAGATTGGCCTCGAAGGCGGGTCGTCTTAGGAGCGACCCCCCCCCCGAGGCGAAAATGCCGCTGCATGCATACGCGGCTCCCTTCGCTCAGGGCTAATAGATTCGACGCAATCGTAGAGGTGCCGCAGGTCTTTGCGGCGGTCTTGCCGCTGCGGTAAGGTTGGGGATTGAGGGAATGACTAAAGAAATCAGTCAATGAAGATGCTATTGAAAATCACTCCGATTGACTGGAGCTGAGCGTTGTTCGACCATAAGGGTTGGACGGGTTTGAGTTGTGGAGCGCGGGTTCGTAAATCTATCAGGAGTCATCATCGGCCTGTCCGATGCATCTGACAGCACTGAAGTCGCCGAGGTTCACGGCAGGTTCGAAGGCGTACTTCTTCCCGCGCCATACGTAGAAGCCGTTCTCCCGAATTGCCTTAAGTTCGGCGGGTTTTATGCAATGGCCGTCGGCTCTCACCTTGAAGGTCGTTCCGCATCCCGAAACCAGCGTCCATGATCCGTTTTGCGACCAGTGGTTCGACGTACAGGTGAAGGATTTCTTGTTCTTGGTAAGTTTTAGAGCCTGACCGCACTTGGGACACAAACCATAGATCTCGGCGAAGGCCTTTTCCTGCTTCTCGAATGCGTTATCCAGAACCGCAGCCGCCTCGCGCTTCGTTAGGTGCTCGACATCGATCGCCTCGGCATCATCGCCGAGCATGCGCCTGATTTGGCTGATTTGGGCGCTGGAGGCGGGCTTGTTGCCCCATTTTTTGACAGATTCAGTGTCCCATAGGGATCTGTCTTGGGAGGGTACGGGATAGTGGTCTAACCAGCGTCGAACTGCGGCCTCGGCTTCAGCCTCATCGTCATATTCACGGACGGTCTTGTTGTTGCCGTTGAAATCGACCGTGACGCGGTAGAGGATATCGGGGGCGTGCATGCGAACCGACCATCCCTTGCCTCGGATGACCTTCGAGCCGTCTGCGCGACGAATCCAAGCGATATTCTGGCTCGATGATGTGAGGTCGACCTTGCGGACGGAAAGGACCCAGCCCTCGGGAGTGTCCTCGGACGCCTCGATACGGTCGCGTAGGCCCGACAGAGGGCCGCGGACGGTCTTTTTCTCGTTCTCGTCGAGGTCGCTCGGGTCGATGCCGATCAGGCTCGGAGCCGTGCAGATATCGTTCTTGTCGGAATCGCCCACGCAGTCTATCAGCAGCAGGTTCTGTTTCTTGTAGCCCGTTTCGGGGTCCTCGTAGAGACGCAGGCCGCGCCCGACCATCTGCGTGTAGAGGGTTGAGTTTCGCGTCGGTCGGGCCAGTAGAATCGTCTCGATGAGGGGCATGTCGGTGCCCTCGGTGAATACGCCGAAATTGATGAGGACGGGAATCTTTCGGGCGGTGAAGTCCTCGATAATCTGGCGGCGCTCGTCCATCGGGGTCTTTCCATCGACGACCACCGCGCCCTCGATGAGTTCGGCCAACGCGTAAGCATGTTTAACCGACGAGGCGAATATGAGAGTCTGGCCGCGATGGAATCGGCGGTATGCCTCGGCGACCTGCGCGTTCGATTTCGGGCGATTCACGGCGTCGTTTAGGGCGCTCAGCTGGAAGTCTCCCGCCACGCGCTTCACGCCAGCGGTGGACCATTCGACCTCCACCTGCATGCAATCGATATCGCAGAGGTACCCACGGCGAATACCCCAGAGGAGATCGCGCTGGAAGACAATATCCTCGAAGATATCGTCCAATCCCCTACCGTCGCCTCGATTCGGCGTCGCCGTGAAACCGATGTGGAGACGGGGTCGCAGGTAATCGATTATCTTGCGGTAGGTTGGAGCTGAGGCATGATGCGCCTCGTCGGTCACAATGAGGTCGAAATCGCCCGGCTTGAAGTTCCGCTCAAGGCGGGTGCCGCGCGATAGGGTCTGCACCGAACCGGAGACGACTGGCTCGCCATCCGAATGCCTTTCGGCTTTCTCGATTCCCACGGGGCAATCGAAATACTTGACTGGCTGCGCCACCAGCTCGTCCCTATGGGACAGAATCAGCATTCGGCCGTGCCTGTGGATGTTCGCGAACGTGACGGTCTTGCCCAAGCCGGTTGCCATCTGCACCAAATGGGCGCCGCCGTCTAGGTTGTCGATTATGTCGATACATTCCGCTTGGTAGTCCCTTAATTTCAAACCGCTTGCGGACATGTGGCTCCTATCTCATGGAGGCCTGTGCCGCGAATCCGTGGTATGGGTAATTTGCGTTTATGGATTCGCGGCATGTGGCCATGAAGTCCGGTCCCTTGTCCAAGCGACGATCGGTTGCATTGAATTACGGAACCCTACGAGACCCTTTCCCTCTCAGGGGTGATCGCTGGCAGGAGACGTAGTCTGCTAAAACCGCCTATATCGACCCCACCTGGGTACTCGGTATCCGAAATGGATCCCGTCATCCTTTGCGCCTTTCGCCAAGTTTTGAGCACTTGCGGACTCTTTCAGGCCCTTAGCGGCCACGTCCTCCGCGCTCGGCGCTTTCCGATGCTGATCAGGCGTCGGATCGCGCGGCAGGCAACCGGATAGGTCAAGAATAGCCAGTCGGGCGAAATTCAGTTGTCGAGGTAGGTGTCGAGGCGGCGGGCAGATAGCGCGGGGTCGCGTTCGGGGATGCGTTCGAGTGAATGACTGGGGTCTAATCAAGCTGATAGACGCGCGGGTAGGCGATTTTCAAGCAGGTAGATTTTACGGGGAGTTTGAACGTGATGTGGAGACGGTTCGGTATTGGGATGTTGAAGGGAGTAATAGCGCAGAACTGCGGAAATGGTTGGTTTTGGTTGTCTTTGTCGGGTTGGCCTGGGCGACGGATAAACCATTGCTGCGGTGAGGATTATATGGCGGCTCGGCACAGGTAGAGGACTAGCGGGTAGTTAGAAGGGCAGGAAGGAGCGGAAGGGATAAATAGGGCGATGTGGGTTCGCGATATGAGTGATGAAAACAACTTGCTTTACTGAGGGGCGCCTTTTTGGGGCGCCCCACATGTTTGACTGAGTGGATGGGGAGACGTCGAAATCGAGATTAGATTGAAATCTTTCCTAAACGATATTGATCACCTAAACTTACCAGGGTATAATGAAAGCGTTCCGAAAGGAACCCAGGCTCGGCTGGTAAACCTGACGTTCGGCGCGGTGTACGTGGACGCGCCTGGAGAGCTTGACCTCGAGTACGTTCAAGCCTAGGGGCCTAAGCCCCCGCGCCTAGACTTCGGTCTAGGAGAGCAGACTGGCAGGCAGGAACCGAGAATCAATAAGGGCGCGAAAGCGCCCTTATTTGTTTAGAGAGTAGATATTGCCGCAGCGGCACCGATAACGACAGTTTCAGCGATTGAGGTAGTTTTCCCAAAAAAGAGGCACCTCATGAGAAGCAACAGCTATGGGCGTCTAGCCGGCAAGGAAGAAGCTGAAGCAATAATTTCACTAGCCCAGCAGTTCGAGAAGAATTTGAATGGCAAATCTTTTCTTATTTGCTTCGGTACAATGACACTTCGTTTTCTCGAAGTGTCATTTTCTGCTGGCAACTTCAGTCATCTCGCAGGCATCGACAAACACAATTGCCGAATCAAACCTCATGAGGTGTATGCCCGAGCGATTGCAGGCAATCTTAAACCCCAAGACCTCGGCTATAGCATCGCGCCTAAGTTTAAGATGAAAACAATCGCAGCCAAATTCCTAAATGAATTCGGTTCCACCGCAACACATGTGAGTGCAGTCAACAAGCGTCGCTCAAAAGTTAACGCTGAGATTTGGATATCCGGATCAAAAGCAGGCTTCGCAATTGGCGCGATTCACAGGTGACGCATAATTTCTTTCGCAAATTGACAACCGCATAGCGGAACACGGCCCGCGCCCCGTCATATGATTTCTAGC
>NZ_JADNHZ010000012.1 GCF_015554145.1 Collinsella aerofaciens
CCGGTTCTCAAGGTGCACGCCTGGCGGCTGATCCGGTCCGACCGGGCCGCGCGGCAAGGAGATATATTGCCAGACCGGAGGGGCGCCGTGGGCGGGAATCTGGGCATACACATTTCCTACACAATTTGGGATCCGACTAACGTTTGCCAGCCGTTAACTACCGCTCGCCGAGCATCTCTTTATATAAGGCAGTCTCATGGTTAAAGCGGATACGTTCCCCTAGCTAAAGCACAGCCAGCATCGAGCAACTCATCACGCTCTTCCACCGAGAACCCCTCGGCGTAGACGCGCACCACTGGTTCGGTCCCGCTAGGACGGACCAGCAGCCACGTGTCATCCTCGAATGCCAAACGCAAGCCATCCATATGACTAACGTTTTGCGGCACCTTGCCACAAATCGACTTGGGGTTTACGCCCGGCAGCAGCGTTCGTAACGTTTCGGCATCTTCGGCCTCAAGGCGCAAATCGCGTCGACCGTAACTCGTCTTACCAAAACTGTCCTCGAGTTGGTCGACCAGAACGCCCAAAGGCGCGTCCGTCTTTGCCATAAGCTCACACAGAATCAGACAGGCGAGGATTCCATCGCGCTCGGGCATATGCGCGGCGATGCCGATACCACCGGCTTCTTCGCCGCCCATGAGGACGCCGCCCTTCTTCATCTCCGCCGCTATATATTTGAAACCGACTGGTTTGACGGTCACGCGGCAGCCAAGCGCCTCGGCAATGCGACGCACGAGCGTCGAGCACGAAAGATTGACGACGACGCGCCCCTCCAAATTACGAAATTGAACCAAGTCGCCCAAAACGAGCGCCATGATCTGATGCGGATGTATATATCTGCCGCGCTCGTCAACCGCGCCGATACGGTCGGCGTCGCCGTCGGTCACCAGGCCAGCGCAAGCTCCGTCCTCGATAACCGTATGCTCGCAAGCGTCCACCCACGGCTCAACGGGGTCGGGGCAGATATCTTCTTGGTCAGGCGCCTGCCCGGCGTGAATCTCGTGCACCTCAACGCCAAGCTCGCGCAGCAAGTCGGCTAGATAGCCCTGGGCTGCGCCGCCCATGGGGTCAACAACCACGCGCAGGTGCGCGGCGCGGATGGCTTCGGCATCGACAAACGATGCCACCGCTTGCATATAGTCAGGAATGATATCCGCGGTGCGATATTGCCCCTCGATCCCCATTGGCTCGGGAGCCATGGTCTCTTCGAGCTCTTCGATGACATCCTGGTTGGCGGTCGAGCCGTCACCCATGCGAATCTTGAGACACAGATAACCCTGCGGATGATGGGACCCCGTCACCATGAGCGCGCCGCACGCCTCACCGTCATAAGCCGCCGCCCACGTAAGGGCAGGGGTCGGAACAGGTCGCGAAGCGAGCACGGCGTCTAGCCCGTGCGCTGCTAGCACACCCGCCGCAAGCTCAGCGAACTCGCGCGCCAGGGGCCGAGTGTCGAACCCTATATATACCGTTTTGCCCGGATTGGTCTTTTGCCACAACTCGCCGACGGCATCGGCGATACGGGCAACGTTATCGGCAGTGAAGTCCTCATCGACGCGAGCGCGCCAACCGTCAGTTCCAAAATGAATTATCGCGCACACGCGCAGACACCTCACAGTGTTTGGATCATGGTACGCATGAGGTATACCCGCGATACACGCTCGGCAACCTGCCGGCACCAGCATTCACCATTTGGGCAAATGCTGCCGAGGACATGCAGGCAATAAAAAAAACCGCCCCGTATGGAGCGGTTTTGCCCTTTATATATCGAGCGCCTCGGCCATCGCTGCCGTAGTGATTGCCGTGGTTCCACAGCAACTGCCCACCATTGCGGCACCGGCATGTCTCCATTCGATGCATGCGCGCGCGAAAGCTTCGGGGTTCTCGTGCCATACGGGGCCATCCTGAGTCTGGACCGGATCGCCCACGTTGGGACGCACCGTGACGGGAGTAGTCGCCGATGCAACCATCCTAGGCACCGCCGCGTTCGCGGCCGCAAGCGAACAGCAATTAACACCAACCGAGTTTGCGCCGTGTTTTTCGGCGTACAAAACGGCTGCCTCGATGTTGAGGCCATCGCCCAACAGGTCGCCTTTGTCATCAACGACAAAACTCACCAGGACAGGCATGCCGTCAGCGGCATCTCGAGCGCCGGCAAGCATGGGCTGCAAATTACGGATAGACGTCACCGTCTCGATCAGCAGACCATCAACACCAGCATTGAGCAAGGCGTGCGCCTGTTCGCGCGCAATGCCTCGGATCTCACGAAACTCGGCAGAGTCCTCGGCAAACCACTCAATACCGATCGGACCCATCGAGCCCAGCAGCAGCTGAGGGTGCGCCTGGCGGGCATCGTCGACGGCCCCGCGATTGACCTCCGCCACGGACGGCGCAATCTGGTCGTGCTTGAGGGCATAGCTTGATGCCTGAAAGGTATTGGTAATGAGCACCTGCGCACCGGCGGCGACATACAAGCGATGGATACGAGAAACGGTCTGCGGCTCCGCCAGATTCCAAAACGCCGGTGGAATATCGGCGGCGTCGTACTCACTCAACAGAACACTGCCCATGGGGCCCTGCGCCAACAAGGTCTCGCTCGACAAGCGGCGCGTAAGTTCCTCGGCACCAAAGCGGTTGTAATAACTCGTATCCATATATATCCCGCTATTCCTCGACGCTGATTCCCTGCTTTTCGAGATAGGCGAGCCAGCGGCTCATCGTGTCCTCGGATAGCGCATGCTCCATCATGCAGGCCTCGGAATCGGCTCGCTCAAATTCGACACCGAGCTCCTGAACCAAAAACGTACGGATGAGGCGATGACGGTACCAGATAGCCGTGCCAACCTCGCGGCCGCGATCGGTCAGGATTACCTTGCCATAGTGCGATTGCTCGACAAGCTCGGATGCCTTGAGCGCCGAAACCGCTTTATTGACCGATGCCTTGGAGACGCCAAGGCGCTGCGCGATGTCGACCGATCGCACGCCGTTGGTTTCCCCCTCTTCGCTTTCAATGCGAACCATGCACTCCAAGTAGTCTTCGTTCGCCACCGTCAGATGTAGTTCGCGCGAGCTATTTGTCGTATCCATGATCTTCCGTCCCTTCTGCATTCAATGGCTGATTCTACCCCATCCAAGCGTCGCGGTATGCCGTGGCATACCGTGCTAGAGTTCTTGTTGCACACGACGACCAAGATTGGAGCGGTCTTTATGGAAAACACCACCACGAACCCCGATGTCCTCGAGCGCTTTTTGCGCTACGTCCAGATCAACACGCAGTCCGAGGATGCAAACTGCGACCAGGTACCTTCGAGCGCCGTTCAGTTTGACCTTGCCAACGTGCTGGCTGAAGAGCTGCGCGAGCTTGGTGCGGAAGATGCCCACGTGACCGAGCATGCCTATGTCTGCGCGCATATCCCCGCAAGTGCGGGCGCTGAGGACAAGCCCGCCCTGGGCCTGATCGCCCATCTCGACACCACCGAAGTTGCACCGGGCGCCGGCGTGAAGCCGCACATCGTACACTACGAAGGCGGCGACCTGGTCTGCGGCACGGTTGACGGTAAGCCCGTTGCCATGAGTACCGTCAAGCTTCCCGCCCTGAACGACCTCGCGGGTGAGGACCTGGTCTGCAGCGATGGCACCACACTGCTGGGCGCGGACGACAAGGCAGGCGTCGCCGAGATCATGTCGCTTGTCGCACGTATCGCTCAGGACCCTTCTCTGCCCCATCCCGCACTCGGCATTTGCTTCTGCCCTGACGAGGAGATCGGCCACGGAGCCGAGCTGTTGGATATCGATACCTTTGGCTGCAAGTACGCCTACACGGTCGACGGCGGCCCCATCGGCGAGCTGGAGTGGGAGTGCTTTAACGCCGCCGAGGCGACCGTCCGCTTTGAGGGCCAGTCCATCCACCCGGGCGACGCCAAGGGCCGTATGGTCAACGCAGGCAATCTGTTCTGCGACTTCAACGCGTTGCTCCCCTACGTGCAGCGCCCGGAGTATACGGAAGGCTACGAGGGCTTTTATCACCTTGAGGGTGTATCTGCAACCGTCGACCACGCCACGGCGCGCTACATCGTCCGCGACCACGACGCCGCCAAGTTCCAGCAGAAACTCGACCTTATTGATGCCGCCGCCTCGATGCTCAACCAGCGTCTGGGTGAGGAGCGCGTGACGGTCGAGATTAAGCAGCAATATCGAAATATGGCCGAGATCGTTTGTGACTTTCCCGAGCTTATTGATGTTGCCAAGGAAGCCTACCTTGCCTGCGGCGTTGAGCCCCAAGTGCTGCCGATTCGCGGCGGCACCGACGGCGCGCAGCTGTCGTTCCGCGGTCTGCCCTGCCCCAACCTTTCCACCGGCGGCTATTGCTACCACGGCGTCAACGAATTCGTCCCGGTCAGTTCGCTCGTCAAGATGACCGACGTGCTCCAGGAGCTCGTCTCCCGCTTTGCATAAGCCTGGCTGCACAAGTCCAAAAGACGAATCGCCCCGTCCTCAACCGAGAACGGGGCGATTTTTTGCTGCAATGAGAACAGGTTGACGCACGCCAGCCTCTTAACGCAAGGAGTGTCCCAAACTGCCGGCACAAAAGGAACGTCCCCAAGTGCCGCAAAATGACGACATCCACTCTCGCTTTGTGGGTAGTCATTGGGGAGGTTCTTGTTTGACTAGTCGTTTAAAAACGTCCCCAATGACTACCCAACGACTAGTCCGGACCAAGGCAACGCCGATGTTTTGGCAACGACAGCGAAAACCCGCCAGAGCGAGCAAGGTGCCTTGAAACGAGGCGGCATTGATCTTTTTTGATCATGCCGCCGAAGTTGAAAGGCAGATTGCCGCTCTGGCGGGTTTGCAGCGTCAACTGGTTACGCGGGCTGGTAAGCCCGCGTAACCCTAATAATTGGCTTCGTAGCCGTTGCCGTCGCCGGTGGGCTCTTCGTAGTAGTCCGAATCGCTCGAATCGCTTGAGTCATCGGAATCGTCAGAGCTGACCGATGAGGTTGCGGTACCGTTCGCGTAGTCGTCAGACGTGTTGTTGTTCAGGTCGCCGATCGTAGAGCTCGAACCGTCGGAAAGACCCATGGTGTTGGGACCCTTGGGATCCTTGCCGGCGTCGACGCGCTCCATCATTTCCTTGAGCTCGTCCTCGTAGACAAAGACGTAGCTCACACCGTCGATCATGGTGCTGTCGTCGGCGTACGAGGGCAGGTTGGCCGAGTAGATACCGTCGACATCCATACCGCGCATGGCATTGACCGTAGCCACGATATCCTGAACGCTCATATCGGTTACGAGCATATCAGACAGCGAATTAACCAGGCCAAAGATCTTCGTGGCATCGAAGTTATTGAGAATCTGGTTGGCAAGGGCGCCAAGCACCTGACGCTGGTGGCGCATGCGCGTGTAATCGCCGTCGGCATAGGTGTAGCGGCAGCGGGCATAGGTAAGGGCGGTGGCACCGTCCATATGCTGCTGGCCAGCGGTAATCTTAATATCCAGGTGCTCGGGGTCGTCAACATCATCGGTTG
This sequence comes from Collinsella aerofaciens, assembly GCF_015554145.1. Classification (GTDB taxonomy): domain Bacteria; phylum Actinomycetota; class Coriobacteriia; order Coriobacteriales; family Coriobacteriaceae; genus Collinsella; species Collinsella aerofaciens_AA. Next base: position 5,529 of record NZ_JADNHZ010000012.1, read on the forward strand.
CGTTAATGTCGATACCGCCAACCGAATCAATCAGCGCCTGCATTCCGTCGAAGCTGACCTCGGCATAGTGGGAAATCTGAACACCGCACAGCTCGTTGACCGCCTCGACCATGGCCTCGGCGCCGCCAACGGTATGGCAGGCGTTGATCTTCATGGTCTCGCCCTTGTACTCGACCTTGGTGTCGCGCGGAACGGAAATGAGCGTCGCCTGCTTTTGCGTGGGGTCGATGCGTGCCAGGATAATCGAGTCGGCACGATACGTATCCTCGCCCGGACGGCCGTCGGTGCCAAGAAGCAGCACGTAGAACGGATCCTTTGCCTCATCGGTGTCAACCAGAACCCGACGCAGATTGTCGGTAATGACATTAGAATCGCCGAGCTTGCCCATAATGGTGGCAAACCACAGGCCGGCAGCGGTAGTGGCACTCAGCAGCACGCCAAGCACGACAATGAGCGCGACGTGACGAATCGTGTGGCTACGGCGACGTTGACGAGCGCGCTCGGAATAGCGAGCCACGTTATCGCGACTGTAGATCTTGGCCTGCGCACCAGTTGAGGGTCTTCGGGTGGTGGTATCCGCGAGGGGCTTTTTATTAAACATAGGCAACCTGTATTAGTAGATGACGGGATCGGGGACGGTAGCATGCTCGACATGCGCGCCGAGCGCCTGCAGCTTTTCGACAAACTGCTCGTAGCCGCGCTTGATGTGATGGATAGCCGAAACCTCGGTCGTCCCGTCGGCGATCAAGCCCGCTACAACGAGGGCCGCTCCGCCGCGCAGATCGGGCGAGGTAACCTGTGCACCCGAGAAGCCCTTGACGCCATGAATCATGGCATGATGGCTCTCGATACGAATGTCGGCACCCATGCGCACCAGCTCTGATGCGAACATAAAACGATTCTCGAAGATGTTCTCGGTGATAACGGAGCTGCCATCGGCAAGGGCGGAGAGTACCATAATCTGCGCCTGCATGTCCGTCGGGAAGCCGGGGAACGGAAGCGTCTGGATGTCGACCGGCTTGATACGCTCGGCACGGTTCACATGGACGCCATCCTCGACGCGCTCGCAGTCGATACCCATGAGCTCCATCTTCTTGAGCACCATGCCCAAGTGAATGGGGCAAAAGCCCGTGACATCGACACCGCGATCGTCGGCCATCAACGCACCGGCAACGATAAAGGTACCGGCCTCGATGCGGTCGCCCACCACGCGATGGGTAACGGGATGGAGCTCTTCCACGCCTTCGATAGTCACGACGGGCGTACCGGCGCCTACAATCTTGGCGCCCATCTCGTTGAGCATGTTGGCGAGATCGACAATCTCGGGCTCGCGGGCGGCATTGTCGATAACCGTGGTGCCCTGTGCGCGCACAGAGGCCATGATGAGGTTCTCGGTCGCACCGACGCTGGCGAACTCGAGCGTGACGGTGGTACCGCGCAGACCTTGGGGCGCATTAGCGTTGATGTAACCGTGGGCGGTATCAAACTCAACGCCCAGGGCCTCGAGACCCAGAATGTGCATATCGATCTTGCGAGCACCCAGGTTGCAGCCGCCCGGCATGGCAATCTTGGCGCGATGGAAGCGGCCCAGCAGGGGTCCCATGACGGCGGTGGAAGCACGCATCTTGGCAACGAGCTCGTAAGGGGCCTCCCAAGAATCGACCTGAGAGGTATCAATCTCGAGCGTGTGCTCGTCGAGAACATCGATCGTAGCGCCCATGCCCTTGAGCACCTTGCCCATCACGTGGACATCGGAAATATCGGGCACGTTCTGCAGCGTCGTCTTGCCCGGCGCCAGAAGCGTTGCCGCCATGAGTTTGAGCGCGGAGTTCTTGGCGCCCGAGACGGGCACGGAGCCTCCGATGGCGTGGCCACCCTCAACGCGGATAATATCCAAGGTCTACCCTTTCAAAAAGCATGCCCGGGGTGGCTGGGCCATCCCGGGCATGATGTGTTCGCAAATGGTCGAACGCTAAATCGTTTGACTATTGGGCAAGCTTGAGCTTACACCATGCGATTTCATTATAGAGGTAGGCGCGGCGTGCATCATCCTCCGACAAATTACCCAGCTTCTCTTCAAAACCTTGAATATCAGCTTTAAGCTTGTCGGCATCGACGGTCGCCAAATCGCAAGCGCGCTCGGCGAGAACGGTCACGACATCGTCCGCAACCTGGGCATAGCCGCCGGCCACGGCAAACGTGTGGTCGACAGTGCCCATGGCCTTATCGGAAACGCGAACGTAACCGCGGTCGATCGTGCAGATCTCGCTGGAGTGAGCAGGCAGAACGCCAAACTCGCCATCCGTGGACGGAATCGACACAAACGCAGCGTCGCCCTCATAGGCGCAGCTCACGGGGCACACGATGCGGATACGCATAACCTACTTCTCCCCCATCTTGCGGGCGCGCTCGCGCACGTCCTCAATCGTGGAAGCATAGCGGAAAGCCTGCTCGGGCAGGTCATCGGCCTTGCCGTCGACAATCTCGGCGAAAGAGCGGACGGTATCCTCGACGCGGACGTAGACACCGGGGTTGCCGGTGAACTTCTCGGCGACGTGGAAGGACTGCGAGAGGAACTGCTGAATCTTACGGGCACGGTTGACCGTAAGGCGCTGCTCCTCGGACAGCTCGTCCATACCCAGAATGGCGATGATGTCCTGAAGGTCGGAGTACTCCTGCAGGAGCTCCTGGACCTTGACGGCGACACGGTAGTGCTCCTCGCCGACGATCGAGGGATCGAGAGCGTCGGAGGAAGACGCGAGCGGGTCGATAGCCGGGAACAGGCCGAGCGACGAAATGCTACGCGAAAGAACCGTGGTGGCGTCGAGGTGCGTAAACGTCGTGGCAGGCGCCGGGTCGGTCAGGTCGTCTGCGGGGACGTAGACAGCCTGGACGGAGGTAATGGAGCCCGTCTTGGTCGAGGTAATGCGCTCCTGGAGGTCGCCCATCTCGGTTGCCAGCGTGGGCTGGTAACCAACGGCGGACGGCATACGGCCCAGCAGTGCGGAAACCTCGGAACCCGCCTGGGAGAAGCGGAAGATGTTGTCGATGAACAGCAGAACGTCCTGGCCGCGATCGCGGAAGTACTCAGCGGTGGTAAGGCCGGCCAGACCGATGCGCAGACGCGCTCCGGGCGGCTCGTTCATCTGACCATAGACTAAGCAGGTCTTGTCGATAACGCCAGACTCGCTCATCTCGAGGAACAGGTCGGTGCCCTCGCGGGTACGCTCGCCGACGCCGGTGAACACCGAGGTGCCGCCGTGCTCCTGGGCGAGGTTGTTGATGAGCTCCTGAATCAGAACGGTCTTGCCGACGCCGGCGCCGCCGAACAGGCCCGTCTTGCCGCCACGGATGTAGGGCTCGAGCAGGTCGACGGCCTTGATGCCGGTCTCGAAGATCTCGGTCTTGGTGGTGAGCTCGTCGAAACGGGGCGCTGCATGGTGGATGGGGTAGAACTCCTCCACCTCGGGCATGGGCTTGCCGTCGACGGGCTTGCCCATAACGTTCCAAATGCGGCCGAGCGTCTTGGGGCCAACGGGCATCTTCATGGGCTCACCGGTATCGGTAGCGATGAGGCCGCGCTGCAGGCCGTCGGTCGAGGACATGGCGACCGTGCGGACGACGCCGCCCGGAAGCTGGCTCTCGACCTCGAGGATCGTGCTCAGATGACCGATCGGGGTCTCGGCCTCGACCGTGAGCGCGTTGTAGATCGGGGGCACCGCGCCGTCAAACTTGACGTCGACGACAGGGCCGATGATTCGCACGATGCGACCATCACCGGCAGTCGTCTTCTTGGTGGCTTCCTCGACCGCAAGCTTTACGGTGTTATTAGCCATTACTGTTCCTCCAATGCTGAGGCTCCGCCGACGATCTCGTTAATCTCGGTCGTGATCGAAGCCTGGCGCACGCGACTATACGTGCGGGTAAGGGTCGAGATGATCGCGGTGGCGTTTTCCGTCGCGGAGTGCATGGCCTTGCGGCGTGCACCCTGCTCGGCAGCCGCCGAATCGATCAGGGCCTGGTAGATGACCGTCAGGATATAAGACGGCACAAGCTTGCCGAGAACATGCTCGGGAGAGGGCACGAACTCGAACGTGGACGAGATGCGCTTAGGGGCGTCGGTCTCGTTCTTACGCGGACCGTGGGCCATAGCGATCATCTCGGGGTCGAGCGGCAACAGATGCTCGACGCGAAGCTCCTGATCCACGCGGTTCTTGGCGTGGTGGTAGACAAGCTCGACACGGTCAAGCTCACCGGCACGATACGCATCGCAGATATGAGAGGAGATCATGCGGGCCTGATTGAAATCGGGCTCGGAGGAATTGCCCTCAAAGTGCATGACAACGTTTGCGCGGTCACGGAAATACGTGGCCGGTTTGCGCCCACACGCGATGATCTCGCACTCGATGCCGTCGTTCGCCCAAGAAGCGGCGAGCTTTTCGGCCGTGCGCTCCACCGTCGTATTGAAACCGCCGGCAAGGCCGCGGTCCGAGGCAATAACGACAATCAGGCCATGCTTGACGCTCTCATGCTTCTGCAGCATGGGATCGGTGCCCGAACAGGAAGCGTCGCCGGCGACCGTCAACATGACGTCGGTCAGCGCCTCCTTATAGGGCTCGGCCTGCTTGGAGCGATCGAGGGCACGACGGATCTTGGCCGTAGAGACCATCTCCATCGTGCGCGTGATCTGCTTGGTCGTGGTAACCGAGGAGATTCGCTTCTTAATGTCGCGAAGGTTGGCCATGGGGCTTAGTTCTCCTCTGATCCAGAAACATCCGAATGGTGCTTGGCCATGAACTGCTGCTTGAAGTCGCCGATGACGCGCAAGAGCTCAGCCTTGGTGTCATCATCGATCTTCTTGGCGCGAACCTTGTCGAGCAGCGAACCAAAGCCATTGTCCATGTACTCGATGAGCTCGGCACGGAAGGGCAGCACGTCGGCGATCTCCAGGTCATCCAGGAAGCCCTCGTTGCCAGCGAACAGCGTAACGATCTGCTCGCCAACCTCAAACGGCTTGTAACGCGGCTGCTTCAGGAGCTCGGTCATGCGAGCGCCGTGGGTAAGCTGCTTTTGCGTGGCCTCGTCGAGGTCGGAGCCGAACTGCGTGAAGCCGGCGAGCTCCTGGTACGAAGCAAGGTCCAGACGGAGGTTGCCGGCGACCTGCTTCATGGCCTTGGTCTGTGCGTCGCCACCGACGCGGGACACGGAAATGCCCACGTCGACTGCCGGGCGCTGGCCCTGGAAGAAGAGCTCGGACTGCAGGTAGATCTGACCATCGGTAATGGAAATGACGTTGGTCGGAATGTAGGCCGAGACGTCGCCGTCCTGGGTCTCGATGATCGGAAGAGCCGTCATGGAGCCATAACCGTTCTTCTTGGACATCTTGACGGCACGCTCGAGCAGACGAGAGTGCAGGTAGAAGATGTCGCCAGGATAGGCCTCGCGTCCGGGCGGACGATGCAGCGTCAGCGACATCTGACGGTAAGCCACAGCCTGCTTGGACAGGTCGTCGTAGATGACGAGCACGTGGCCGCCGGGGTTGGTCTCGCTGGCAGGCTTGCCGTCCTCGCCGTTGTACATGAAGAACTCGCCGATAGCGGCACCGGCCATAGGCGCGATGTACTGCATAGGGGCGGAATCGGCAGCGGTGGCCGAAACGATGATGGTGTAGTCGAGCGCACCGTGCTGAGCGAGGGTCTCGCGGATGTTGGCAACCGTGGAGGCCTTCTGGCCGATGGCGACATAGATGCAGACCATGCCCTTGCCGCGCTGGTTGAGGATAGCGTCGATGGCGATGGCGGTCTTGCCGGTCTTACGGTCGCCGATGATGAGCTCGCGCTGACCGCGGCCAATAGGCACCATGGAGTCGATAGCGAGCAGACCGGTCTGAACCGGCTCGCACACCGGGGTACGATCGATGACGCCGGGAGCCTTGAACTCGATGGGGCGACGGTGCGTGGCGACGATGTCGCCCAGGCCGTCGATGGGCTGGCCGAGCGGATTGACGACGCGGCCGAGCATGGCACGACTCACGGGGATATCCATAATGCGGCCAGTAGTGCGGCACTCGTCGCCTTCCTTGATGGAGTCGACGGCACCGAACAGAACGGCGCCGACCTCGTCACGGTCAAGGTTCTGGGCAAGGCCGAAGACGGTCTCACCGGTATCGGAGCTCTTGAACTCCAGAAGCTCGCCTGCCATGGCGCTCTTGAGGCCGGAGACGCGCGCGATGCCGTCGCCTACCTCGTCGACCGTTGAAACCTCATGCGTATCGACCGTCGCGGAGAGGCTCGTGAGCTGCTCCTGCAGTTTCTTGGCGATATCCTGGGCATTGAGGGTTTCGGACATTAGGCTTCACCTCCGTACGAATTAGCAGAGTTTGCGAGGGTCTCCTGCGCGATGCGCAGCTGCGTCTTGACGGAAATGTCACGACGCTCGCCGCGGGCCTCGAGCACCAGGCCGCCCACGATAGACGGGTCGACCTGCTCGATAAGGAATACCTTGCGGCCGAAGTCCTGCTCGCATTTCTTAGTGATGGTTTGACGCAGCTCGTCGTCGAGCGGGATCGCCGTGGTGACGGTCACGCCCACTACATCCTCGTCTTCCTCGGCAACATACTTAAAGGCAGCTGCCACCTTGGGAAGAAGGTCGAGCTGGTCGCGCTTGGACATGGTGTCGAGCACGGCGATGATCTCGGGGCTGGCAGAAGCCAAGCGCTCGATCATCTCGAGGTCCTCGAACACATGGTTCTCGGCCTTAGCGGCTTCCAGAAGGGAGCGCGCGTAGGTCTCGAGCACCTTGTCCTGATAGCGGCTAGTCGGCATTCAGGCTACCTGCTTCCTGGATGTAGCGCTCGATGAGCTTCTTCTGCTCGGCATCGTCCTCGAGTGCCTCGCCCACGATCTTGGTGGCGACGGCAACGGACAGGTCGGCGATGGAGCTCGCGGCACCGGCGTAAATGGACTTGCGCTCGTCCTCGACGGTCGTATGGGCCTTGGCGATGATCTCCTCGGCCTCCTTGTGAGCAGCCTCGATGATACGGGCGCGCTCGGACTCGGCGTCCTTACGGGCCTCGAGAACGATGTCGGCAGCCTGACGACGGGCGTCGGTGACGATCGAGTCGGACTCAGCGCGCTTGGCGATAGCCTCCTGCTTGGTCTTCTCGGCCTCGTCGAGGCTCTCCTCGATCTTCTTGCCGCGCTCCTCCATGGTTTTCATGATGCCCGGCAGGGCGACCTTGGCCAGCACGATCCAGATAATCAGGAAGGCGATAAGCGCCGGGATGAACTCCGCCATCTTAGGGATGAGGATGTCCGCACCGGCAGCGCCGTCCTCAGCGAACGCGGAAACCGGCATGAGCAGCGCGGCCGCGGACGCGGAGAGTGCGATCGCGCTCTTCTGGGATGAAAGATTCATACTTGACGCTCCGTGCTATTTAACGATCAGCGCGACAACGAAGCCGATCAGAGCCAGAGCCTCGCCGAAGGCGGAGCCCATGATGAAGACGGTGAACACGCGGCCCTGGACCTCAGGCTGACGGGCCATAGCACCCGTAGCACCCAGAGCAGACAGGCCGATAGCAAGACCAGCGCCGATAACACCGAGACCGTAACCGATAACTCCCACGATTCCTCCTTTGTCGTGCGTGTCTTATTTCACGCAGGATAACCTTTTTATAACTGCCGGGCTCCATGGGTACGGGCACCGGCGGTTTAACGAATTGCCTTACCTTTAAGGCGCGAACGGAAGGCTACTCCTCCTCCGCGACCTCCTCTGCCTCGGAGACATACACGGCGGTAAGGACCGTGAAGACGTAAGCCTGGATGGCGCCGACCACAAGCTCGATCGCATAGATCAGGATGAGGATGGCAAGCCAGGCCAGCGAAGGCAGGGCGCCGACGGCGTGGGCCGCGGAAACCTGCTGAAGCAGTGGCTGCATGAACATGCTCGCCATGATGGCGAACGAGCCCATGACCACGTGTCCTGCGAACATGTTGCAGAACAGACGGACGGCGAGCGTGATGAGGCGCAGGAAGGTCGAGAAAAGCTCGACGACCCACACAAGCACGTTCATCGGGAAGCTCACGCCCTGCGGGGCGAGGCTCTTGATGTAGCCGATCACGCCGTGAGCCTTGCATCCGTAGTAGATGAAGTACACGAAGGCGAAGATGGCGAGCGCGGCGGTGGAGCCGATTGCACCGGTGCCGGGCTTCATTCCCGGAATCAGGCCGATCATGTTATTGATCAGGATGAACAGGAAAAGCGAGCACAGGAACGGGAAGTGCTTCTTCCAGTTCTCACCCACGACGCCCTTGCCGATATCGTTCTCGACGTACTCGATGATGTACTCGAAACCGTTGACGAAGAAGCCCTTGGGGACCAGGGTCTGCTTCTTCTTGAACACGGCCAGGACGATCAGGAGCACGATCGTGGAGACGATCAGCCAAAACGAGTACTGCGTGATGCCGCAGCTCAGATCGCCCACGACAGGGGTGGAGCTGAACTCGCTGACCAGATGATTAATCTCATCAGGCAGCTTTTCAAAAATTTCCACGACTTACCTTTCGACCTCATGAGGATCTCGCAGCGCCTTGACGACACGCACCGTGCAGGCAGCCATAAAGGCCACGAAGCCGATCGCCTCGCCCAGGAGGAACATGCGAAATGCCTCTCCGAACAACACAAACACAACCAAGGTAAAGACGAGTAGGGCGATTGCCGAGACCGCCAGACTCACCATGCCCTTGAGCATGTCCGCATTCTGCTTATCGTCAAGAACCGGCTTGAGCGTAAAAACAAAGGGAAGAAAGGCGACCGCGCCCGCGATGACGCCTGCAACGATAGCGAGCAGATCGGCTATCTGAAACACTGGCGTCCTCACTTTCCCTCTTTAACGCTTCCCAGAACAGTTCCCGCCAAACATTGGTGACTATTGTACGAGCCAATCGCTAAAGTACAACCGAAAAAGCATCGGTTAATACGCACCTGTTCGTTTTCTTAAGACCTTCTTTATGCCGCAGGTAGGTAATACGTTTTTCTCGAACCCTGCAGGGCAAAACGTCCGTTAACGGGAGTGCGCGCGGTCGCCTTTTGTTCGTCCGCGCGCACCGTTTCTTCGTATTTGCAGCCGCGGCCGTTTAGCCCAGCGACTAGAGCGTGCCGTAGATGCGGTCGCCGGCGTCGCCCAGGCCGGGAACGATGTAGGCGGCCTCGTTGAGATGGTCATCGATGGCGCACGTATAAATATGTACGTCGGGGTCCTTTTCGGTCAGTGATTTGAGACCCTCGGGGGCCGCCACGATGCACAGCATGCGGATGTCCTTGACACCGCGCTCGCGCAAGTAGCTGATAGCCATCTCGGCCGAACCGCCCGTGGCGAGCATGGGGTCGACAACCAGGCAGATGCGTTGGTCGATATCCTTGGGCATCTTGCAGTAGTACTCATGCGGCTCGTGGGTGACCTCGTCGCGCTCCATGCCGATGTGGCCCACGCGGGCAGAGGGTACCAGGTCGAGGATGCCGTCGACCATGCCAAGGCCTGCACGAAGGATGGGAACGATGGCGAGCTTTTTGCCGGCAAGCTGCTTAAACGTGGCGGTGGTGATGGGGGTCTCGACCTCGACGTCTTCCATGGGCAGGTCGCGCATGGCCTCGTAGCCGTCAAAAAGCGCGAGTTCGCGCACGAGCTGGCGGAACTGGTTGGTGCCGGTGTTTTTATCGCGCAGGATCGACAGCTTGTGCTGAACGAGCGGATGATCAACAAGCGTCACACGGGACGCATCGTAGGTGACGGTCATGGGTTGATTGCCCCTTTCGTTGCGGCCGCAAAACGGCCTTGCTGACAAGGTGTGCAGCAATGTTGCCGCCGCACGCCATGCATTAGTTTAGCGGTTTGTTGTATCGAGCAGCCCATCGCAGCCCTACTGTGAGGTGCTGAGCGAACGCTTGACTGCATCACGCCAGCCCGCAAGGTTTTGCTCGCGGCGCTCGGCGGACATGTGGGGAAGGAAGGTCCTAACGATCTGGGCATTTTGCTCCAGCTCTTCCAGGTCTTCCCAATAGCCGACGGCAAGACCCGCCAAGTACGCGGCACCGATTGCCGTGGTCTCCACCGTCTCGCATTGCAGCACGGGGATATCCAGCAGGTCGGCCTGGAATTGCATGATGAACTCGTTGCGCGAGGCACCGCCATCGACAGACAGGCGCTCGATCGAAAGCCCCACGTCCTGCTCCATGGCGCGCAGCACGTCGTAGCTCTGATATGCCATGGATTCGCAGGCGGCGCGCACGATGGTCGCACGGCTCGAGGCGCCGGTCAGACCGCACACGATACCGCGGGCATGCGGATCCCACCAGGGAGCGCCCAAACCCGCAAAGGCGGGAACGAAGTAGCAGCCCTCGTTGTCGTTAATCGAAGCGGCGAGTTGTGCCGACTCGCTCACGCTCGAGATGATGCCCATGTTGTTGCGAAGCCAGTTCATCGTTGAGCCGGCGGCAAAAATAGAGCCCTCGAGCGCATAGCTGACTTTGCCGTCCGCAGCGATACCGATGGTGGAGACCAGGCCATTCTTGGATTCGACGATCTCGTCGCCGGTGTTCATGAGCATAAAGCAACCCGTGCCATAGGTGTTTTTGGTCTGGCCGGGACGGAAACAGCAGTGGCCGAATAGCGACGCCTGTTGGTCACCCGCCACGCCCATGATGGGCGGCATGTTGGTCATGATGTCGCTCGCGACGCGGCCGTAGTCGCCCGAGCTCCAGCGAACCTCGGGCATCATGGAACGTGGAACGTCAAAGAGTGCCAGCAGGTCGTCGTCCCAATCGAGCGTATGGATATTAAAGAGCGCCGTGCGGCTGGCATTGGTGTAGTCGGTGGCAAAGACCTGGCCGCCGGTGAGGTTGTAGATGAGCCAGGTGTCGATGGTGCCAAACATGAGGTCGCCCGCCGCCGCGCTTTCGCGTGCGCCGTCGACGTTGTCGAGAATCCACTGCACCTTGGAGGCCGAGAAATACGGGTCGAGCGTGAGTCCCGTGCGGGAGCGCACCAGCCCTTCTGCGCCCTGCTCGACAAGCTCGTCGATCAGAGGTGCGGTACGGCGGCACTGCCATACGATAGCGTTATAGATCGGCTGACCGCCCACGCGATCCCAGACCACCGTGGTCTCGCGCTGGTTGGAGATGCCGATGGCGGCAATGCGGTCGGAGTGGATACCGCTCTTAAACTGGACTTCCATCATGACGGCGATCTGGCTAGCAAGGACCGCCATGGGGTCTTGCTCCACCCAGCCGGGACGCGGAAAGCTGGTTTTGACGCTGCGACGTGCCTGCGCGACGATGCAGCCGTACTCGTCGACGATGGTCGCAAGTACCGAGGTGGTGCCGCAGTCGAGCGCCATGATGTAGGAACCGCCAAAGTCAAACGAGGCATCTTCCATGCCCAGGCTGCCCAGATTCAACGACATCGCTTAAACCTTTCTATTGCATCGGGTCGGACAGGACCCGTTCGATCTCTGATGCGGGAAGTGCGCCTTGGCGCAGGATCTGGAGCTCGCCGTGCTGAAACGACACGATGGTCGAGGCGTCGCGACACGGGGTCTCACCGGCGTCGACGGCAACATCGACCCCCTCCAGGATGCGACCCTCCACCGTGATAAAACTTGCCGGCGCGGGCGCGCCATGCGTGTTGGCGCTGGTGCAGGCAAGGGGGCTGCCACAGGCGCGAATGAGCGCCTGCACCACGGGCGAGGCCGAAGCGCGAAGTGCCACCGTGTCGTCGGCAGCGCGCATAAAGGTCGGCACGCAGGGAGCTGCCTTGACCACGATAGTCAGGGCTCCCGGCCAGCATCGTCGCGCGAGTATGCGGGCATCTTCCGGGATATCCACGCCATAGCGGTCGAGTGCTTCGACGCCATCGACCAGCCAAGCGACGGTTTGCGTGAGTTCACGTTGCTTGAGAGTGAAGATACGGCGATAGCCGGTGCCGAGCGCAGGGACTGCGGCGCCATTGACGGCAGCCTGCGGATCGCGCGGCCACGATGGGAATTCGCTTGTATCTTGGGGCACGGCGTCCGAGAAGGCGTTGACTGCCACGGCGACACCGTAGACGGTCTCGGTCGGGATCAAAGCCAGGCCGCCGCGGCCGAGCACCTCGGCCGTGCGCTCGACGGCAAGCCGATGCGGCTCGCGCGTTCCCTCGTATACCCGATAGACCGTCTGCATGTGTATGCCAGCCCCTTACGCTCTGGTGCAAGTTTGTTTACTGTGGGGCATTCTCGCACGAAACGTTCAACCTATTTGCCCAGAGCGCATGTTGGTTTGGTGAGCGGCTCTAGTAGTCGGTGAAAGTGAGGGGGTTATTGGACTGCGACGAACTTCTTTGGCCTGCCGGCGTGGCGTTCTTGGGCGGCGTAGCGCTCGATGCTGCCTATCGTTATCATCCGACGGCCGTCGACGAGTTCAACATCGAGCTTTCCGGCTTTGACCAGCGCGGTAATCCGCGGAGCGGAGACTTTGAGGTCCAGCGCTGCGTCTTTAAATGTTCGGCACGCCGCTTCCCGAGCGTCCTCGTGGTCGATTTCGACTGAAAGGGCCACGACCTCGGCCGAGCGTTCGTACCCTGCCGGAGTCAAACCGTTGTTGAGGTCGTCGGCCAAAAACGCCATCAGCGCCTCGGTGGCATGGGCAATCGCTTCTTCGCGCGTATCGCCATCGGCAAAGGCGCCGGGAATCTGCGGGAAGCTAGCGCAGTAACCATCGTCTTCTTTTATGAGAACGCAGTCATAGGTAAATCGCTGCCTCATTTTGCCTCCAACTACCATCCAGCTTGGCGACGAATACTTGCCCACGTGCCCTTCTTTGGTCGATCACCACCAGAGCCGTTCACGGTGACAACGCGGTCACCAGAAACATACTTAGCATGACTACCGACTTGCGCGACCTTCACGAATCCATCGTGCTTGAGTAGGGCAATGATTTCCCGAAAGGTAGGAGGTTGCATGGGCCGACCTCTTTCAGCCGTCCTAATTATAAACTACTTTATAATTTTTGCTAACCAGTTAATAAATATTACTGGCGCTGTTTGGGCTCGGTGACGATGGCTCGGACGATGCGGGGGCGATCGGTGAGGTCGTGGACGATGCGCACGTCCGACAGACCCGCTTGGCGGCAGAGCTCGGCCGCAGCGTCGAGCGCGCCCTCGTAGAGCTCGCAGGCAAAGAGGCCGCCGGCGCGCAACATGTAGGGCGCCGCGTTGAGCAGGCGGCGGAAGATATCGAGGCCGTCGGCGCCACCCTCGAGCGCCAGATCGGGCTCAAAGTCCTTGACCTCGTGCGGCAGCGAGCGCATGACATCGGTGGGGATGTAGGGCGGGTTGGAGACGAGTACGTCAAAGGTGCCCCACTCTTCGCGGGGAATGGAGCTCACCAGGTTTGTGAGGCTGAAGGCAACCTCGTCGGACGTGAGGCCAAGCGCATCACGGTTCTTGGTAGCAAGGTCGATGGCGCGCGGCTCGATATCGGTAGCAGTGCAGGTAACGTGGCCGCGGCGCTCCCAGGCAAGGGAGAGCGAAATGCAGCCCGTGCCGCAGCCGACCTCGAGAACGCGGGCAGTGCGGGGCTCAGCTGGGGCAGATACGTTGGCCTCGGCGGCATCTTGCGCGGGAGTCGCCTGTTGGTCGTTGTCCTCAATGGCGATGCCGTATTCGTCGAGCTCGGGCTCGGGGGTTTCCATGGCCTCTGCTTCTGCCGCCTGCGCGGCGGCTTCCTCGGCCTCGCGATCGGCCAGTTCCTCGGCATAAGCGCGACTGCCCAGCACATCGCCGCCTAGCGCCGCCTCGTCGGCAGCTGTGAGGTTGGCGGCACGGCGCTCGGCCGTCGCTCGCTCGTCGGCCAATGCGGCCTCGGCCTTGCGTGCCTCCTCGACCTCATCGTTCCAAGGCAGCTCAACACGCTGACGGGCAGCGGCCTCGGGGCTCAGTACCTCGGCATCCAGATAATTGAGGACTTCCTCGACGAGCATCTCGGTCTCGGGGCGCGGAATGAGCACACCGGGGGCGCACGCGACGTCGATCATGCGAAACTGCGTGCTGCCCGTGATGTATTGCAGCGGCTCGCCCTTAGCGCGGCGGACAACGGCCGCATGCATGGTCTCGAGCTGGGCCGCGTTAAGCGTCTCGTCCATACGCATATATAGGTCAATGCGCGCCAGGCCCGTGGCGGCGCACAGCAGCCACTCGGCAGAAAGACGGGGATGCTCCTCGCCGCGCTCGGCCAGGTACTCCTTGGTCCACTCGAGACAACGCTTGATGGTCCAGATCTCGTTTGCCATGGGGCCCTCCCCTCTTAAGCGCCGGGCGGCGCGCGAATGTCGGAGCAGATTGTAAGCGAGGCCAGCGCCTGGCAAGGGGCGATTGAAGGCGATTATCGAGAATCAGCCCAGAATTTTGCACCGAGCTCGCTCAAAGTGTTCATTCGCTGACGTCTAAATTTGCATTCGTCAAGCTTTTGGCAAGGTTGCCCCAAAACTGACCAATATCTAACCAAGAACTTGCCACATCGCTTGACGCACGACCCATCAAAAATCGCTCCGCGACTTCTCGGACGCTTTTTCGAGCAATATTTTCGATAGCGAATACATGCCGTCAATTGCTTTAAGCAGGTAAGAAGCTCAAATGCCATCACAGCCGACTGAATAAAATATCAAGGCAATGTCACCAATGACTCCCTACGGATCATTTGACAACCAAGGAAACGCCGATGTTTTGGCAATGTCAGCGAGCGACGTCCAGGGCGAACAAGTTGGCATGAAAAAGGCAAGGCATTGACCTTCTGGTCATGCCTTGCCTTTTGAATGACAAATTGTCGCCCTGGGCGGCGCGCAGCGTCAACCGGTCCGCCGTTCGGTAGAACGGCGGAACCTAAACAGCCTGTGCCAGCTTCTCGGCTCGCTCGGCGGCGGCGAGTGCCTCGATGACGGTGCCGAGCTGGTCGCCCAGGAGGACGCCATTGTAGGTGGAGTTGAAACCGATGCGGTGATCGGTCACGCGGTCCTGGGGCTGGTTGTAGGTACGAATCTTTTCGGAACGGTTGCCGTGGCCGATCTGACTCTGGCGCTCGGCACCGAGCTCTGCCTGCTGCTTCTCGAGCTCCATCTCGTACAGACGAGCGCGCAGCATCTGCATGCAGACCTCGCGGTTCTGGATCTGGGAACGCTGCTCCTGCGACTGCACCACGGTGTTGGTGGGCAGGTGGGTGATGCGCACGGCGGAGTAGGTGGTGTTAACGCACTGACCGCCAGGGCCGGAGGCGCAGTAGGTATCGATGCGCAGGTCGGACTGGTTGATCTGAACGTCGATCTCCTCGGCCTCGGGAAGCACGGCGACGGTTGCCGTGGAGGTCTGGATGCGACCCTGGGACTCGGTCTTGGGGACGCGCTGGACACGGTGCACGCCGGACTCGAACTTCATGACGGAGTAGACGCGGTCGCCCTCGACCTTGAACTCGATGGACTTAAAGCCACCGGCCTCGCTGGGGCTGGAGTCGAGCACGGTGGTCTTCCAGCCGCGCGACTCGCAGAAGCGCTGATACATCTTGTACAGGTCGCCGGCAAAGATGGCCGCCTCGTCGCCACCGGCGGCGGAGCGGATCTCGACGATGGTGTTCTTGTCGTCGTTGGGGTCGCTCGGGATGAGCATGTACTTGATGTCTTCCTCGAGCTGGGGAAGCTTGGCCTCGTTTTCGGAGATGTCCATCTGGAGCATCTCCTTCTCATCGGCATCGGTGGTATCGTGGAGCATCTCCTTGGCGGCCTCGATGTCATCGAGCGCGCCGATGTACTCACGCGAAGCGGCGATGAGGTCGGACTGGTGCGCGTACTCCTTGTTGAGACGCGTGAACTCCTTGATATCAGAGGCGACGGCCGGGTCGGAGAGCTTCTTCTCGAGCTCCTCGTAGGCCTTGATAATCTTTTCGAGCTTGTCGCGCATGGCGGGACTCCTTTATATGCGTGAAGGTGAAAATCGGCAGAGTTGATGGGGCGCGCGGCGCCACTACGGGGGTAAGCCCGGCTAGAACATGTCGATCTTCAGATACATGCGCATCCCTTCGCGTATGGGGTACATAGTTGCGATCTAACCCATACATGATAGCGTGCGCAGGCATACCTGCATATAACCCGCACGGAATGCGACAAAGGGTCAGTCTCTTTCCTTGAATACAACTTCATCCGAACGCCTCCCGCATTCATCCGCACATATACGGATAAATTTGGGAATCCGATACCCTGAGGGCCGGATCGGCCGGCCCCGGGAGATCGGAGGACGCCATGTCCGGAAAGGGCGGGAAGGGCGCCGCGAGGGCGGTCCCGAGGACCCACGGCAGGCTCACCGGGTACGAGCGGGACACGGTCCAGAGGATGCTGAAGCGCAGGGTTCGCTCGGCCACTTCCTCGAGAGGTTCAAGGGCGTATCGACCCGCAGGCTCCACAGCTGCCTGATGTGGTTCAGATGGCTGCGCGAGGCCGCACGCGTCGGGGACAGGACGTCGCTCATGCGCGAGCAGCTCGACGACGGGCGCTACGAAAAGATCCGGAAGAAGATGATGGAGCCGGAGTACGAGTTCCATCTGGAGCCGGACGTGCAAACGGCGGGTTAACATAGCCTTTCACCAAAAAGGGCGAGCGGCCGCGCCCTGCGACCACCCGCCCTCAATCAAAGCCCTTCTCGGCCGCCGTAGCTACCGGTTCCGGCGCCGCAGGATAACGCCTGCGGCGATCAGCACCACCGCGCCGCCCGCGATGCCACCCAGGGCCATCGGCGACAAGCTGGTATCGCCCGTATACGGCAGACCCGGCTTCTCCTCCTTCGGCACCGGTGACTTGCCCGGCGGATTGGTGGGCGGCTCCGTCGGCGGGGTGGTCGGCGGCGTGTACGTGTTCTTGAACACCGGCGCCACGGCGCCGTCATAGGTTACCGTCGCCACCAGATGGCCCGCACCGTCGTCTGTCACCGTCACCGTTACCCGGTGCTCGGCCGCGTCGTACGTCACGTTCTTCTGACCGTCGTCCACCTCGGAGATGCTGTAGGCGTACGTTCCGGGCTTGTCGTACGAGATCGCCTCGAAGCCCACCGTGCCGTCCGCCGCGTTCTTTGCGGTCTGCAGCACCTTGCCGTCGGCATCCTTCAGCTGGAAGGAGAACTGCCCTTCCTTCAGGTCCTCGCCGCTCAGCACCTTGGAGGCCCCCAGCTTCACCTCAGTCGCGGCCGGCGCGTAACTGTTGCTGAACGCCACCGCATCCGCAGCCTTGCCGCCCTTGCTGTAGGCAACCTGCGCCTCCAGCGCGTGCGTCTCCGCATTCTCCGTCACCGTCACCGTCGCGGTAAAGACCGTCGTGTCGTAGGTGACGCCGTTCGCCGTCGCCCCTGCCCGCTCGGACACGGTGTAGACGTACGTCCCCACCTTGTCCAGCTGCAGCGGCGCGAAGCCGAACGTGCCGTCGGCGCCGTTCTGCACCGTCTGCACCACGTTACCGTCGGCGTCCTTCAGGTTGAAGAAGAACTCACCCTCGGCCAGGTCGCGGCCGGTCAGAGCCTTCGTTCCGGTAATCGTCGCCGTCGTTGCCGTCGGCGTGTAGGTGTTGGTGAAGGTCAGATCCGCAGCCGTCTTGTTCGCCGTCGCGGTCAGCTGGCCGCTGCCGTCATCGGTCACGTTCACCGTTACGTCCAGCACCGCATCGCTGTAAGTGATGGTGCCATCTTGGCCCGCAACCTCCTTCACCTGGTACGCATGCGAACCAGTTGCGGTGTACGAGATGGCCTTGAAGGTAAACGCTTTACCCACGTTCGTGGTCCGGTCGATCTCCTGCCCGGTGGCCACGTCAATCAGCGCGAATGTGAACTCGCCATCGGCGGGCGTCCGCGTGGTGGCCGGGTCGGCATTCTCAAGCACCTTGGTGCCAGAGATCTGGTAGGAGGTCTGACCCGGCTGATAGCTGTTCGCAAACGTCATGGTATTGGGGGTGACGCCGTTCTCGGTGCCCTCGCTCGGTTTCACCGTAGAGCTCTCTACCACCAGCTTGCCGTCGTTGTTGTCCTTCACCACGTAGGTCAGGGTGTACGTCTTGCCGGTGTAGGTCACGCCCGGCACGCCCGGCGCGCCGTCCGTCGGCTGCACCTCACGGACCGTGAAGGGAAAGGTGCCCGCATGGTCGAAGGTCAGCTCGTTAAAGTAAACCTTGCCCTTGGCGTCGTTCTTCTGGGTCTGGAGCACCGTACCGTCAGACCCCACCAGCTCGAAGGCGAAGTCTCCCGCCTTTAGCTGATAGCTGCCGTCGTGCACGTCAACGCTCTTGGTGAGGGCGATCGCGCCGGAGTTCGTCGCCTTCGCCTTGTAGGTGTTGGTGAAGGTGGGCTTCGTGGCGTCCGCGCCGTCGTAGGCGACGCTCGCCTGCAGCGTGCCGGCATTGTCCACAACCGTCACCACGGCATGATGCACCGCGTCGTCGTAGGTCACGTAGGCCAGATCACCCTTCCGCTCCACGATAGTGTACTCGTACGTGCCCGGCTTCGCGTAGGAGAAGGCGTCGAAGTTAACGCTTCCGTCCGCGCCGTTGGTCGCGGTCCGGACGGGCTTGGCCCCGGCAAGCTGCTCAGCAGTCATTTTGCCCTCGTACACATCGAAGGTGAACTCGCCGTCCTTGGGGACGATCGGCGTGTTGTCGTCCTTCTTCACATAGCTCTTCTGCGCACCGAGGGCCAGACCGGTCGCGGCCGGCTGGTAGGTGTTGGTGAAGGTATCCGAGCCGGATGCGCTCGTCACGATCGCCTTCGCATTCAGTGCTCCGTTCCCGCCGTCTGTGACCGTCACCGTATAGGTGAGGGCATGATTGTCATAGACCATGCCCGGCTCCGCGCCCGGCTGCTCCACGATGGTGTAGGTGAAGTCCTTGCTCGCGGCACCGTCCAAGTCGGAGAGCTGGAACTCGCGCGTGAAGCAGACCTTGCCGTTTGCATCGTTCTTCGCGGTGGCGATCACGTTGCCGGCAGCGTCCTTCAGGTCGAAGGTGAACTCGCCGTCCGCAGGCTTCGTCGTGTGATCGAAGCCGTCCGCAACCTTGATGGTCTTGGTCGCCGTCAGCTCCACGGATCCCTTTGCGGTGTAGGTGTTGTTGAAGGTGGGAGCCGTAGCGGTACCGTCATAGGTGACGGTCACCTTCGTCTTGTTGTTGTCGTCCTGGTTCTGCTCTACCTTGACGTGGACCTTGACTTCCTTGGCGTCGTAGGCCACGCCGTCGACGGACTGGCCGGCCTTCTCCTCCTTGAGCGTGTAGTCGTACTCGCCCAGGTTCAGGCCCTTGACGGTCAGCTTGACCTTGCCATTCTTATCGTTGGTGCCGCGAGCGTCCTCATTGCCGTCCTGGTCGTACAAGCCGAAGGTGAACGCATCGGCCGTCAGGTCCTTGCCCGCGAGAACTTTCGTGGCCTCAACGGTGACGTCCGCCGTCGGCTTCGTGTTGGTGAAGGTCGGCACGGCCTTCTCACCGTCGTAGGTGACGGTCGCCTTCAGCTCGCCCTTTTCGTCGGTGACCTTGACGTGGACCTTCACGCCCTTCGCGTCGTAGACGACGGTCGAGTCGGCGCCCTTCACCTCCTTGATGGTGTAGTCGTGGTCGCCCGGCGTAGCGTAGTCGATGGCTGCAAAGGCGACCTTGCCGTCCTTCTCGTTTTGGACAGTCTGGACCACGCTGCCGTCCTTGTCGAGCAGCTGGAACGTGAAGTCACTCCCCGCGAGCTCGCCGCCCGTGAAGCGCTTCGTCGCCTTGAGCGTTACCGAGGTCTCCTTCGGGCGGTACGTGTTCGTGATCACCGCAATCTGATCGTCGATCACCTGAGATGTGGCGGTGCCATCATCCTTATAGATCTGCTCCATTTTGACGACTGGCTCGGTCAGATTTCCCTTGCCGTCATCCTTCACCGTTACGGTCACTTTGTATTCGGCGCTGGAGTAGCTGACACCGCCCAGCCAACTGGGATCGCTCTTGGCGGGCGTAGTCTCGGCAATGTAGTAGGTGTACTTGCCAGGCTTCTCATACTTAATCTCTCCGAAGCTAAATTCTTCGGCGCTCGTAACGGTCTTCTCGACCTGCTTCATGCCGGCCACGGGCGCTGCCGTGGCACCATCAGGCATCGGCGTTCCATCGGCGGCGCGCAGGCAAAGCTCGAAGCTGTCGGCGCTAGTCCACTCACGGCCGGTGAACTTCTTCTTCGCCTTGATGCCTGTGAGCGTCACCGAAGACTTCACGCTGTAGCTGTTGGTGAACACCAGCTTGTTGTCTTTGGCCACCGTGCCGTCGGAATTCTGCGGGGCAATCCTGCCCGAGATGCTATCGCCTTCTTCAGTCAGATTCTTGTCACCCTGCTTGCGGCCGGTCAGCTTATAGCCCGCGGGCATCTTGTCTGCGCCGGTCAGCTCCTGCACCGCGTACTGGTCACCCTCGGCGAGACCGTACACGCGGATCGTCTGGTCGGCCGTGATGGTTTGTGAATAGCCGTTCGTCAGGTTGAACACGTTGCCGACCCGCCGCTCGCCCGCAGTCCCCGCCTTCTCGAACACTGCAGCCTTGTAGGTCTTCCCCTCGGGCACGGTGAACTTGAAGGTGAACCCCGCGTCCTTATTGCCCGTCAGGCCATCGGGCACGTCAACCTTCTTCGTCACCTCGAGGCTCGCCTCGCGTTCGTTCGCCACGCGCACGCAGGTGGCGCCCGTGAACAGGGCATTCAGGTTCATGTCGCCCAGATCGGCGCGGGCGCCCTTCGCATTAGTGACACCAGGTTCATCCTGCGTGATGCCCATACGTATCCAGCCCGTCTCGGTCTCCAGGCGGTAAGGTTCGTCCTTCTTGGTGGGCCCATACTGGTAGACACGTCCATTGGCGCCGTACTTAAGATGTACCTCATTCTCGCCGCCCTTGGCGTCATTGTTCCAGGAAAGATTGCCGTTGCCGTCGAGCGTCCCGTCGGACGTCTGGCGCTGGCCCTTGATCCACGTGAGCGTGTTGTCAATGTCGCCCTCTGCGCCAAACTGGCCCAGGCTCTTCATGAGCGAGCCCACGCCCACGAACGTCGAAACGCCGTCATCAACTGTACCAGCATCGGCGTGGACGCCGTAATCGTCCACAATCACCTTGATGAGCCTGTCATTAAGCAGGAAGCCATTGGGCGCCGAGACCTCCTTCAGGAAGTAGGTACCCTTCACGAGCGGCTCGCTACTGTCGCTCGTAGACGGGAATACGCCCGCCCCTTCGAGCTTGACCGGGTTGGCGACCGACCTCGTCGTCAGGGTGTCGTAGGAGGCCTGGTCGCCATCGAGCACGGCCTTGCCGTTCGCATCCGTAGTCACCTGGGTGGACTTGTAAAGGCCGAACTTCGCCCCGTCAACGGGCTTACCCTCGGTATCGGTCTTCTGCACGAACAGGCGATTCTGGATGTTCGTGACGAGCAGGCGCGTGGCGAACTGCCGCTTGAAGTTCGTGCCGTCTGCGATGTCGTCGCTGTACACGTGGACTGTGTTCTTAGGCGTCGCGTCGCCGATCGAGCTCGCCGTTGTGTGGCAGATGGCCACCGTGTACTCGGCATCCTTGCGGGCATCACCGCTCAGCAGGTAGTAGTACTTGGAGATGTCACCGGGCAGATTTTGAATCTCTACCTGGTACTGGCCGCTTGTGTTGAGCGTGAAGGCGTGCAGGTCCTTCTTCGCCGCCTCGATAGCACCGGTCATGCCCGGCTCCTTGGCGAGGGTGTATCCCGCTCCCGTCGATGGGTCGCCCGACACGGCGTACCAATTGCTCGGATCTTTGATACCTGTGCCTGCGCTTTTGTCGCGCTTGAGCACCACAGCGAACAGTATGCCGGAGTCCAGATTGACGGTCTTGTCGGACTTCGTCAGGTCATTATTTGCCTTGTACACGGTCGACGGCGCGGTGATGGTCTCCTTCGCGGCGGCGAACGCACCGGTCTTCCACACGACGCTGCCCGCGTCCATACCGCCGCGGTTGATGATGACGCCGCCCGCGCCGTTCTCAGCGCTCGCGGGCACGTACTCGAGCTGCATGCTACCACCCGTCGCCGCGAGACTCGAGCGGTATCCCTCGGGTACGCGCGTCTCCTTCAGGAGGTAGTACTTGTTGTTGTCGTGATCCTTGTTGTAGAGATCGTCGAAGTTGATGACGCCGTTGTCCACGTCGTTCGTGAGCGTTAGGTGGCCGGCCTCGTCCGTGGTACCGGAGCCGAGAAGCGCGTTCTCGTTATTGGTCGTATCTGTAAAGCTCCCGTCTGTTTTGTACAGCGCGAACTCGGCACCCTGTACGAACTTGCCATCCTGGTCGAACTTGATAATGTCGGACTCGGGCACCGTCACGAGGTTGAACTTGAGCTCCATGTTGGAGTCGGTGGCGCCGCGCTCCAGGTAGAAGAACTTGAGGGTGTGGTTGGTGTCGTCGGCGAAGGTGTTGCCTTTCCAGCTCGTGTCGTCGGCCTTGCCCGCCTCCTGGTACTTGGTCAGCAGTGTGCCGTTGTAATTGTCGTTTACCTTAATGTCGCCCGTACGAAAGTTGATGCTCAGACTCGCGCGGTTGTGAATGCCGCCAATGTCGCCCACAAGGACATCGTCAATGAACACCCAGACGTCGTCGTCGCCGGCGAACTCGAAGGTCATGTCATTATTATTGTTCGTCAGGCCGCCGTTGGGCTGCACGAATCGCGTGGACATTGAGAGACCGAAGTGGTGGTTGACGGGTTTGCCGCCGTTGTAGCGCGAATCACCGGTGTTGTCTGCCTTGATGCCGTTTTGGACGAGCCTGTCGTTTTCCTCTTTGAACACCTTGTCTGCCGCGTCGAACGGGAAGAACTGACCCTGGTGGGACGAATCGCCCACTTTGTCAATGCCCCAGGTGTCATAGATGTCAAAGGCATTCTTGTCAGCGTTGTAGGCTGCGTAGTTTTCGGAGCTGTCATAGACGTAGTAGCCGTCCTGAACCTTAAGGAGGCCCGTCACGCCAAAATGGGATGTCTTGCCGGTCTGGGCAGAGGAATCGAATAGGTAGCGGAGGGACTCGTCGCCCAAGGCTTCGGAAAGCTTCGGGTAGCCATCTGAAAGCGTGTTGTTGACGATGCCGGGCCGCGGGCTCGTGCCGCCCGTCCAATTGTTGAGCGGCCCATCACCCTTGCCGTCGTTAAACTGGAACTTGTGGCCTGCGTTGACGCCGCCGTTGCCGGAAACCGACAGATGGTTATCGGGATTCACCCAGTAATCAAACAGGTTGATTGTTGTCCCCGAAGGCGAAATCGTCGTAACCGTGTGGTCCGAAAACGCCGCTTCCGCACGGGTCGGCAGGAAGAAACTCGCCGTCAGCGCGACGGCGAGGGCCAAAACAATCACATATGGCGAGACCGGGCGCAGCCCACGACGACGGCCATAAGACATGACGGACCACCGCTCGCGCGGCCGGTGTTCACCAGGAAGTTCCCTGCTTAGACACCCCCCCGGTAGCATTATTCACGAGTCGAGACGTCGTC
The DNA here is from genome assembly GCF_015554145.1 of Collinsella aerofaciens. Lineage (GTDB taxonomy): Bacteria > Actinomycetota > Coriobacteriia > Coriobacteriales > Coriobacteriaceae > Collinsella > Collinsella aerofaciens_AA. Next base: position 29,095 of record NZ_JADNHZ010000012.1, read on the forward strand.
TCTCTGAGCTCCTGCATAATTTCCTCCCCAGTCACACGGCGACCTGCCCGAGTGCTCCCCGGGGGCCGAGGCAGTCTGGCACATGCCCGCAGTCGTTCAAGGAATACCAACCCCAGCATATGTCTCTTAAGATATCTTAGTCTTATTCTATGACAGTTTTTGTCTCATTACCGATGAAATCGGCTCAGTCCCTTTGTCACATGCTAGAGCGTGTGGAGCAGGGCGATGAGGAAGCGGATGCCTTGGAGGTAGGCGCGACGGGTGATGCGCTCGTTGGTGCCGTGGACGCCGCGGTCGCATTCGTCATCGTCGACCACAAAGGCGGAGAAGCGGATGCACTCGTGGCAAATGCGCTGGTAGTTGGCGGCATCGGTTGCACCAATCACGGTCGAGGGCACGATGCTCATCGGCTCTTGGCCCACCGCAGACGATCCGTTTTCCTCCGTCGGCTTGGGATCACGGAAATAGCGGGCGGCGATGGCGCGGACGGCCTCGAGCCCCGGACCGCCCACGCGCGGGGACGGCGAGGGTTCGGAGCTACCGGGGCCGAGCTCCACTTCGACACGGCCGGCGAGCCCCGCCGCGGCAACAGCCTCGCGACAGCGCGCCACGACGTCGGCCACGCTCGTGCCCTCGAGCATGCGGAAGTTGATGTTGGCCCACATGTCCTGCGGCATTACGTTGGCTCCGGTGCTGCCGCCCTCGATCTGGGTCGGCGCGCAGGTGGTCGTTACGAGCGGATAGAGCTTTTTGCTAGCGAGGCAATCGCGTACGATGGCGTCCTTGTTGGAGGCGATCTCGTCGACCGTGTAGAGCCCCAGCTCGCCAAGCTGTGCGGCAAGCAGGTCGGTCACGCGCGTCGGCCACTCGATATCGCAGATCGACGCGATGGCGCGGCTGAGCACCTCGAGAGACGTGCCGCCGTAGGGATTGGACGAGTGCCCACCTTCGCTCTTCGTCTTGAGCACAACGTCGGCATAGCCCTTCTCGGCCAGGTCTGCGTGCATGAGCCAGCCCTCGCCCGCAGCATACTCGGCAGCCGGAACGATGCGGTAGTCGCCCTCGTCGATCAGGTACTCAAGCTCAATACCGCGCTCCTCGAGCACGCGGCCGATGGCACCCGCGCCGTACTGTGTGGTCTCCTCGTCCTGGCCAAAGGCCAGCAGCAGCGTGCGCTCGTGCTGCCAACCGTGCGCCAGTGCATACTCCACCGCCTCGAGAATGCCCGCGACCTGGTCTTTCATGTCGATGGCGCCGCGGCCCCAAATGTAGGTGTCGTCCACGTGCCCGCTAAAGGGAGCGTGTGTCCAGTCCTCCTCGGTGCCCGGCACCACGGGGACCACGTCCATGTGGCCCATGAGCATGACGGGATTGAGCGCGGGGTCGGAGCCGGCAAGCGTCACCAACAGCGAATGGTCGATAAGCTCAACCTCGCCCGCCGCGAACACGCGCGGCCAGGCCTGCTGCATATAGGCACGCAAATCGGAAAACGGCTGCCAGTCCACCGCCTCGGCATCCATGCTCGAAATCGTCGGAAACGACAGGACGCGGCCCAAGCGCTCGCACGCACCAGCCTCATCCAAATCGGCAAAATCGTCCTCATGCGCAAAAAAGCGCCAAACCTCGGCCATGACATCCTTTCGATTGTGACAACGAGGGCCGCCCCACCGGAGCGGCCCTGTCGTTCACGTGTTTGCGGTCGGTTACTTGTCCTCGAGATAGCGAGAGAGGAACTCGCGGGTGCGCTGGTGTTTGGGGTTGCCGAAGAGTTCGGCCGGTGCCGCGTCCTCGAGCACCACGCCCTTGTCCATAAAGACCACGCGGTCGGACACGGTGCGGGCAAAGGCCATCTCGTGCGTGACGACAACCATGGTCATACCATCGGCGGCGAGCTTGCGCATGACCTCGAGCACCTCGCCCACGATCTCGGGGTCGAGCGCGGAGGTCGGCTCGTCGAACAGCATGATCTGCGGGTTCATGCACAGGGCACGCGCGATGGCCACGCGCTGCTTTTGGCCACCGGACAGGCGACCCACGGCGGCATGCGCGAACTTTTCGAGTCCCACGCTCGTCAGATGCTCCATAGCGACCTTTTCGGCCTCGGCCTTGCCCATCTTTTTGAGCGTGACGGGCGCGAGCGTGCAGTTGTCGAGCACGTCCATGTTGTTGAACAGGTTAAAGCCCTGGAACACCATACCGATGTCCTCGCGCAGCTTGTTGATATTGCAGCGCTCGGCTGTGAGGTCCTGGCCGTGGAACCAGATGTGACCCGCGTCCGGAGTCTCGAGCAGGTTGAGGCAGCGCAGGAAGGTCGACTTGCCCGAGCCCGAGGCGCCGATGATGGTGACGACCTCGCCGGGATTGACGGCAAGGTCGATGCCCTTGAGCACCTCGAGCGAGCCGAAGCTCTTGCGCAGGCCCTCGACGCGGATGAGCGGCTCTTGGTTTTGTGCGGCGGCCGCGGCGCCGGTAGTGGCGGTATCTGCCATGATGATTCTCCTCGTCTTGAGCCTAGTTGGAGCTGGGCAGCGTGGCCGGGGCCGCGGCGCCGAGCTTTTTGCCAAAGGCCTCGAGCAGGCGGCTCGCCACGAGCGTCAGGATCAGATAGACCACGAGCGCCACGCAGTAGACCTCCATCTGGCGGTAGTAGACGCCGGCGACGGTGGTGGTGGCGTACATGAGGTCGAACACGCCGATGACCGAAAGCACCGACGAGTCCTTGATGTTGATGATGAGCTCGTTGGTGAGCGCGGGGATCGCGTTTTTAATGCCCTGAGGGAACACGACCTTGCGCATAGCCTGCCACTGCGACAGGCCCAGCGAGCGCGCAGCCTCGGCCTGGCCGGGATCGATGGACTCGATGCCGCCGCGCAGGACCTCCATCATGTAGGCGGTAGAGTTGAGCGAGATGGTGACGAGGCCAGCAGTGAAGGTACTCCAGATCTGGTTGGCCTGGGCGGTCTCGAAGCCCATGCCGCGCAAAACGGTGAAGCCCGCGTAATAGATGAGTAGGCCCTGGACCATCATGGGCGTGCCACGCACGATGGTGGAGTAGATGGTCGCAAAGCCTCGGCCAATGCTCTTAAAGAAGCGCACCAAGTCGTTGTCCACGCGATCGAAGGTCTGAATGCGCAAAAACACAAAGAGCAGCGCAAGGAAAAAAGCGATGACGGTACCGAAGGTCGCAAGTGCGATGGTGATCTCGATGCCGCGGATAAAGAAGTCCCCGCTCTTGTAGGTCATGTAGACCAGGCTCGACAAAAAGTCGCTGGGGTTGGAGTCCGAGACAATACTCACCTGCACCAGGTCGATAAACGACATGACGCAGCGGTCGACAAAGAAGATCGCCGCGATGACGACCACGACATAGCTGCCCAGGCGCGCGCCGCGACGGAAACGCTCGGATGCAAACGGTGACTTTTCGCGATAGTCGCTCCAGTGCATAACCTTGGTGACGAGCGCTGCCGCCGACACGACGATCCAGGCCCAAAGAATCGCCCAAAGGCAATCTTGGAAGATGCCGGTGGGCGCCAAAAAGCTCAGCGGCGTGGGGTTGCGCTGGCTAAATGCCAAGCCGAGCGCCGCGATAACGCTCGTGCCCAGGTACACATAACGGTGGTCGGCCTTGATAAAGGAGGCCAGACGATTGATGCCTTTCATGCTGCCTCCCTATGCCGGCTGACGGTCGAGGCACGCGTCCCACATCTGGTCGCGCTCCTCCTGGCTGATGCCCTTGAGTGTCTTGTCGATGAGCTTAAGCAGTTTGTCCGAGCCCTTGCGGCAACCGACATTTGCCGTGACCTCCTGCTTAAAGCCCTCGCCCTCGGCAAAGTGGATGGGGACGATACCGGGATTTTGGGCCATATAGCCCTTTTCGTTCTCCGTGTTGTAGGTCACGGCGTCGCACGTGCCCTGCAGCAGATTCGAGAACACCGTGGGGACCGAATCGACCGGGTTCTTGTGCACAACGCCCGGAATCTCGTCGATGACGGTATCGAGCATGGTGTCCTTTTGGCCGAGCACCGTGGCACCGCTGAAGTCGCTGAGCTTGGTGGCGTTTTGGTAGGGCGAGCCCTCTTTTACGAACAGGCCAAAGTAGCCAATGAAGTACGGGTCGGAAAAGCCGACGGACTCCTCGCGCTCGGGCGTGGCGCTCATGCCGGCGATGATGAGGTCAATCTGGCCGTTGTTGAGCGAGTCGATAAGGCCCGAGAAGCTCTGCTTGACGGCAACGGGCTCGCCGCCGAGAGCCTTGCAGACGATCTTGGCGATCTGCACGTCGTAGCCATCGGCATAGGCGCCCTGCACGTTGTCGATGGGGATCGTGAACTCGCTGGCCTCGGAAACCTGCCAGTTGTACGGGGCGTAGGCCGCCTCCATGCCGATGCGGATCTTATCCTTGCCGATCACAGAATCGGACAGGTCATCGCGACCGCCGCCCGTCGTGGGCTGAACTACTTCCAGCGTGGAGGGACGCTGGCAGCCGGCAAGTGCGCCGGCGACGACAGAAGCGCTCGCAGCGAGAGCGCTACCCAAAAAGATGCGACGGCTGCATACCGGCTGTGGATGCGCGTCGCGTTGATGGGGAGAATGCATAATCTGCCTTCCCTGTTGAATCGTATGCTGACGACTTAACAGGATATACGCCAGCGACCAGCAGCGCAGCACAAGCTCGAAAAATTAATAGACACACGGTAGTCATTGGGAGCGTCGATGTTTTGGCAATGCCAGCGGGCGCCACCCAGAGCGAACAAGTTAGCATGAAAAAGGCAAGGCATAGACCTTCTGGTCATGCCTTGCCTTTTGAATGACAAATTGTCGCTCTGGGTGGCGCGCAGCGTCGACCGGTCCGTCGTTCGTTAGAACGGCGGAACCTCTAGAGCAGGGTAACGCTAAAGCTGCGAACGTCCGTCTCACCCGGTGCCAAGGTAATGGTGTTGACCTTGTGCTCAAAGACGTCGTCCTCGGTGTCCATGGTGGTGTGACCGGTCCAAGGCTCGAGCGCCACAAACGGAGCATCGTTGGCGGCAGACCACACGCCGATGTACTTAAAGCCCTCAAAGTCGATCTTGACGCCGTGGCCCGACTTGCGTCCGCGCAGCGTGAGCGTGGAACCCGGGGTATCGGTGAACATGATGGCATCGTTATCGAAGCTGCGGTGCGTGATGGGCAGCACGTCAGAGTTATCGGGCGCCTTGTAGCTACCCTCAAACGTCATGAGGCCATCGGGCGTGATGATGGGAGCCTCGTTGGTCCAAGCCTCGGTAAACGCCAGCTCGTAATCCTCGAATGCCTCGTCCTCGGCACCGGGGGCGGGCACGTTAAATGCAGGGTGGCCGCCCACCGAGAACGGCAGGTCCACGTCGCCGGTGTTCGTAACGGCAAAGGTCTGGGTAAGCGTGGCGTCGCCGGTCAGGGCATAGGTCATGTTGAGCTTAAAGTGGAAGGGGAACGCCTTGAGCGACTCAGGCGTGTCAGTGATCTCGTAGGTGACAGACGAGCCGTCCTCAGAGACCTCGACCAGCTTGTGCTCGACGATGCGCGCGAGTCCGTGGCGCGGCATCTCGCAGGTGCCGGCCGCAGACGTTGCCGTGTTGTTGCGCAGCGATCCCACGATGGGGAACAGAATCGGCGCATGCTTGCCCCAAAAGGCGGGGTCGCCCTGCCACAGATACTCGTTGCCGTTGAGGGCAAGGCTCGTGAGCTGGGCACCCATGGAATCGATGGCCGCGGTGAGGCCGCCGCGCTTGATGGTAGTGACGGTGGACATGTTACTTCCTCCAAAAGTAAACAATAGTGTCGAGGGCTATTGTCCCACTCTTGGCGGCAAGGAGAAGCGACAGGCACAGTTATTGAACGATTGCGTAAAGGTCGAACCCGCCCTGCGGCGTGCTGTCGACCGTATCGGGCGCCTGTGAATTAAAACTCACCGGAACCATGCGCTTTGAGGCACGGTAACGCGTGCCGTCGGTGGCGACGGGCGGCTCATCGACCGTGAGCTCGTAGTCGCCGGGCTTGAGCTCGATGCCGTCACCTTCGGAATTAACGTATTGATACTCGTCGATTGCTTGTCCCTTGAGCGTGCGGCCCACGATATGGATGAGCATTTGGCTATCGCCGCGCGCGGTATCCCACGTCGCGCCGTCCTTAACCTCGACCGACACATGCACCGAGCGCGTGCGGCTGAGCGATTGCTCGACAGACATCTCGACCTTGGCGGCGTCTTTGCGCTGTTGCTCCACGTGGCTCCAGACATTTCCGATCGCCGAGCAAGCGATGACGCCGGCCATGAAGGCGATGAGGATGGGGCCGAGCGGTGAGCGGCGGGCCGCGTCTTCCTCGCGAGCCAGGTTGGGGCGACGCGTGGGGGCGGGCGCCTGGGCACCCTGCGCGGGCACGTCGAGTATGCTGAAGGATGCCGTGCTGCCGGGGTCGATGGTGTGGCGCGGCTGCGGGGTCTTGGCCGGCGAGATGGACATGTCGGCTGGCTCACCCAGCGTGGCCGTGGCATCGGCCTTTGCCTCGTCGGCCTCGGCCTGGGCCCAGGCCTGCTCGAAGGTCAGGGGCTCGGCGGGGTCGGAATCGGCATCCGAGTCAAGCGCATCGCCAGCATCGGAGTCCACATCGGTCCCGTCGCTCAACTCATCACTTGGCAAGGGCTCGTCCCACACCTCATCCGGAGCCTCGCCCTCGCTGTACCACCATTCAAAGCTATCGATATCCATACGGGGCGCCCCCTTGGCCTCGCAAATAAACACTTGCTAGCCTTATACCCCCAGACGGCACGGCGGCTCGCCGGCACAGATAGGAAAACCATCACAACATTCGACGCTTTTCCTCGTTTTCGAGATTTTCATCGAATGTTGTGACGGTTTGGGCGGCAGCCATGCCGCGAATGTGACAGAGGGACTGTCCCTTTGTCACATCTGAAGGGCGACGGGGATTTGGATGCAGCAGAAGTCCTCTTGATGGGACTCGTCGTAGCTCGTGGTGTCGAGGTAGCAAAAGTCGAAAGCGTTGCCGATGGGCTGGAGCGCGTGCTTGTCCATGCAAGCCACGATGGCGCGGATGCCCTCGGGCTCATACGGCATGCCCCAGCGGCTCATGCACAGATACGTGCCCTCGGGCAGCACCTCGACGCCAATTTCCGCCAGCTCGGCAGGATCGCTCGGCAGCATCTCCTCGGCACCGCGCGGCAGCACGGCAAAGGAGCCGGCGCCGGCGATGGGATCGTCGGAATGCAGCGCCTCGCGACGCAACATAGCTCCCCAACCGCGCATGGGGCGCGTGCCCGTCAGCGTACGCATGCGCAGTATCGCCCGCATGAGCGTGGGGTGAAGCATCGAGCGGCCACGCTCGATTTCGCTCGGAAACTCTTCAAAGACCACGTAGCGGCGCTCGAATTGCTTGAGCTCCGGCCTGCCCTCGCGCTCGCGCCAGTAAACCGCCTCGTCGTAAAAGCTCAGGCGCTCCTGCACGCTCGCGCGCTCGGCTTTGAGCCCGGCAATCTGCTCGTCGAGCGCCTGCACCCGTGAGCGCAGGTGATCGGTCATCTCGCCGATGTCGAACGTCGAGGTCAGACGGTCAATCTCATCGAGCTCGAGCCCCAGGTCGCGCAGCATGCAGATCAGGCGCATGAGCGGGATCTGCGTGGGCGAATAGAAACGGTAGCCCTTTTCGTTAACCACGGCGGGCTTAAACAGGCCGATCTTGTCGTAGTAGATGAGCGTTTGGCGCGAAACGTTAAACAGGCTCGCCATCTCGCTAATCGCATACATGCCCGTCTGCATAGGTCCTCCCGACACATCCTTTTGGCGCACAAAGCCCGCCGCCCACAGGGGCAGCGGGCTCAAACACCCCTCGTATCCTACCCTAAAAACGCCTACGACCAGCGCTTATAGTTTGCACACGACACGCCGACGGCCTCGAGCGCCTTGGCGGCGATGTGATGCACCGCGTCATCGAGCGTGGCGGGGCCGTTGTAAAACGTAAGCATAGGCGGCATGAGCATGACACCCGGCACGCGCGCCAGGCGCGCCATGTTGTCGACGTGAATGGCGCTGAAGGGCGTCTCGCGCACCATGAGCACCAGGCGGCGTTGCTCTTTCATCTGTACGTCGGCCGCGCGCAGCAACAGGTTTTCGCTATAGCCGCTCGCAATGCCGGCGAGCGTCTTCATGGAGCAGGGCGCCACGATCATGCCGTCGACCGGATAGGTTCCGCTTGCGATGGCGGCGCCGATGTTCTTGTTGTCGTAGACCACATCGGCATGCGCGGCAAACTCGTCGAGCGTCATGCCGAGCTCCTGCTCGATGGTGATCTCTCCCCCACGCGTGACGACAAGCGCCGACTCGGCACCGGCCTGACGCAGGCACTTGAGACACTCGAGACCCAGCGCAGCGCCGCTGGCACCAGAAACGCCAACGACAATGCGACGAGGACGAACAGAAGACTCAGGCATGACAACTCCTTAACTATTTGGCAGGGCTACGTACTAGAAAGCGAGCTCTGCTGCCCACTTATCTGTGTCGATCTCCATGAACTGCGAGCGGATGAAGTTCTTCTTGAGGTCGAACGGGACCGTGCAGTCGAAGATGGCCTTGCAGGCAATGCCGTGCTCGCGGATCGAAGGGTCGAACGCGGGGTCGTTGGACGGATCGAGCACGTGGCAGTGGCAGCCGGGGATGGTGATGAGGTCCACGTCGGCCTGGAAGCGCGTGGTCATGGCCCACATCACGTCGCTCATATCGAAGATGTCGACGTCCTCGTCAACAAGGATGACGTGCTTGAGCTCGGAGAATGCCGAGAAGGCGAGCATGGCGGCGTTGCGCTGACGGCCCTCGTCATTTTTGCTCGACTTCTTGAACTGCATGATGGCAACGAACTTGCCGCCGCCGCAGGGAGCAGCGTGGACGTTGAGCAGGCGGCCCGGGATAGCGGTCTCGACCATCTTGTAGATGGAAGCCTCGGTGGGGATACCGGCCATGGACACGTGCTCGTGCGAAGGGCCGATGCAGCTCTCCATAATGGGGTTGACACGCGTGGTGACGGCGGTGATCTTGATCACCGGGCAGACCTTGGCGCCGCCGGTGTAGCCGGGGAACTCGGGCATGGCGTAGCCGTGGCCGTTGACGTCCTCGTTGATGGTCTCGTCGTGCATGAGGTAGCCCTCGAGCACGTACTCGGCATTGGCGATGCACTTCTGCGGAACGGTGACGCAGTCGGCAAGCTCGACAGCGTGGCCGCGCAGGGCGCCGGCAATTTGCAGCTCGTTGAAGCCGAGCGGTGTGGTGGGAGCCTCAAAACCGCAGCACATGTACACGGCGGGGTCCAAACCGATGGAGATGGAGATGGGCATGTCTTCGCCGCGCTGGCAGTACTCGTCAAAGAACGCGCCCAGGTGACGGCTGCCGGGGGTAATCCACATGGCAAGCTTATCCTTGTCGACGCAGGAGAAGCGGTGGATGGTCACGTCGGACTGGGAGCCGTCGGGGCTCGTGCCGTAGGCGAGGCCCATGGTGATGTAGGGGCCACCATCGACGGGCGTGTTGGTGGGAGCGGGAACGATCTTGCGCAGGTCAAAGCCCTCGTCGGTCGCCTTGTACACGACCTCCTGGCAGTCGACATGCTTGCCCTCGGCGATCTGCTCGGGCGCGATCAGGTTCTCGAAGCGCTTACCGATCTCGAGGCCCAGGTGCTCCTCGTCCAGATCGAGCAGGGCGGCAACGCGCTTGCGGCTGGCAAGCATGCCGATGCAGACCTTGGCATCGTCAAAGCCCTTGACGTTGTTGAAGACCATCGCCGGACCCTCTTTGGTCGGACGCATAACGGTGCCGCCGGCACCGACGTGGCGATAGACGCCCGAGACCTCGGCGTCCGGGTCGACCTGGGTGTCGGTCTCGAGCAGCTGGCCCGGCATCTCGCGCAAAAAGTCGAGTGCGGAGCGCAGGTCGTGGATCTGGGAAGCATCGGTAGTGGACATAGCATGCTCCTTTCGGGAGAGTGCCCGGCGGCGGGGATGCCGCCGGGCTGGGTAACGTAGTGGGGCCGCGGCGCTCATAGATGAGGCGCTCGACCGTTTACATCAGGCCAAAGAGGTGGAACCAGGCGGCCTCGACCAGCACGACGGCAAAGACGACCGCGGTGAGGGGAATGCCCATGCGCATGGCCTCTTTGGAGGTGTAGCCGCCGGCGTCCTTGCCCTCGCCGATAAGGATCGGCAGGTTGTGGAACGGCAGGATGTAGTGGATGTTGATGGACGTGAAGACGATGAGCGCCACGGCGAGCGGGCTCACGCTGGAGCCGGCCGCGAAGCTGATGAACGCCGGCACGCACACGCCGAGCACGGCCATGACCGAGCCCATGAACATGTGGATGACCATGGAGAGCGCGGCGACAAGCAGGGCGAACAGGAAGATGTTCTCGGGCACGGAGCTGGGGAGTACGACGTCGGCGATCCAGGCGTTCATGCCGGTGGCGCCGCCCACGGAACCCACGGCCATGGCGGCCGTCAGGAACATGAGGGACTTGATGTCGACAGCGTTCCAGCTGGCGGGAGTGAGGACCTCGCCGATGATGGGCATGGCGAGCGCGACGCCGATGGCAAGTGTCACCCAGCCGATGTAATCGCCCGAGACGGTGAGCCACAGCGCGATGGCGATGACAAGCCACACGATGGTGCGGATCTCCTTGACGGAGAGCTTGCCGAGCGCGGCCTGCTTGGCCACGATCTGCTCGCGATCGTAGACGAGCTCCTTGCTGGGCTTAAAGAGGAAGAGACCCAAGAACAGGGTGCACAGCAGCGCGACCAGCATAGGCACGCTCATGTACAGGAACCAGTCGACAAAGGACGGGCTCATGCCGCCGGCCTCGGCGCTGTACTGCGCAACGAGCGGGTTGAGTGTGGAGTCGCCCGTCAGGAAGAACATGGAGCCCGGGGCAGCAGCGGCAAACACGAGGAAGCCGAGCTTACCCTTGTCGTCGTCACCGTAGCCGGCGGACTCGGCGATGACCGAGACGACGGCGAGGATGAGGAAGGCGCGGGGGAACGGATGCGGGATCAGCAGCGACAGCACAAAGGTGAGAGCGAAGATCGAGATGATGAGCGACTTGGCGTCGCGCACGAACTTGAGCATAAACGCATAGGCGATGCGCTCGCCCAGGCCCGACTCCTTGACCGCGCTGGCGATGAGGTAGGCACCAATGACGAGCCACATGGTGGCTTTGGTCCACGAGCTAAACGTGGAGGCGACTGTCGCCGAGATGCTCGCGGCGCCCGTGTCGTCCACGCACACCTTGAACAGAACAAGCAGCGCGCAGTAGAGCAGGCCCACAAAGCCCGGCTGCGCCACGCCGCATGCCCAGAACACCACCGTGGCGAGCGTCAGTGCCAGACAGGTCTGAGCGCCGACCGTGAGCTCGACCGTCGAGCTCAGCTCCGCCAAAGGAAGAAACTTCACCAGCAAAAAGACAACGATACCCAGCACAAAGCCAATTTCGCGCTTGGTGATCTTAAACGCCTTCTTTTCCGCTTCCATCTCTCCACCTTTCTTGTTGGGGGCGCTCCGGATTCGCGGCCACGTTGCCACTTGAAAAGGGGCGCCCGTTATCGGACACCCCTTACGTTGCGCTGTGTTGTGGCAATACAGTCAAGCGGGATTTTTGGATGAGAAGCGATCCTCTGGGCAAAACCGTCACAACATTCGACGCTTTTCCTCGATTTCGAGATTTTCATCGAATGTTGTGACGGTTTGGATGTGGCAAAGGGACTGTCTTTTGTTTCACATAGCGAGATCCGTACGGATGGATGGGTCGCTGAGGGCCTCGCGGAGCCAGGGGGCCAGCTGCTCGGGGTGACCCTGCAGGTAGCCTTTAAGCTCGGACGGGGCCACGCGGCGCACTTCCGAGATCTCCTCTTGGTTGATATGCAGCTCGCCCGGCTCAACATGGGCAAGGTAGACCTCGCACCATTCGCACTCGCAGCGGCCGTCGCCGTGGTCCTCGCGGTACACCACGTGACCGAGGTGCTTGAGCTGATCGGGCCCGCGCGTGATGCCAAGCTCTTCGTTGATGCGACGCGCCGTGGCGGCCGCGACGTCTTCCCCGGGGAGCGGATGGCCGGCGCAGCTATCGGCCAGCACCCCGCCCCACAGGCGCTTGAGCGGACTGCGGCGACAGAGCAGCAGGCGCGCGTCTTCGCCCTGGCCCTCGACCAGAAGCGTCAGAAATGCCTGATGCAGGACGCCCTCCCCCGTATGGGCTTCGATGCGATCGACGGGGCCAAGTGCCTCGCCGGTCGCAGCATCGACCGCCACGACCTCGGCGCCTGCGCCGCCCTCATCCCAGCCGGCGCGCAGAATGCGGGCTGCGGCCTCCTCGAGCGCGGCGATGAGTTCCTTGGTGGTATCGAGCATGCGCCGCAAGTCGTCCGCGGTCGCGTTCTCCACATGAAAACCCGTGCTTGCAACTACCGGCACGCCAAAGCGCGTGGCCAGCGCCGCCGCAATATCGTGCGCCGGGATCTCGTCTCGATGGCACGGAACGGCCAGGATGCTCACCGTCGCCGTACGGCCGGGCTCGGGGCGAGGAATGGCCTGCGCCGTGGCGCCCAGGTGCGCAAACTCCGGCGAGCAGGCGTACACCGCCATACCTCGCGGCGTCACCGTCAACTGGGCCTCGAGCGCAAACTTGCCCTCGCCCACTACAACCTTTGTCGTGTGCATACCCATGGGATCTCCTGTCGCCCGCAATGTACCTGAGACCATCTTCGCCTGTATTGCGACTATACAGGCAAGCGCAGCCTGCGACAAAGGAGGCAGGCACCTGACACATTCTGTTAGAGTTGCAGGGATTGAATCCCGCTTATTCATGCGACATTGGAGTGACAACCTTGACCGCCGCAACCACGCCTAAAAGTAAGTCAACCGCCGCCGCGCTCTCCCCCGCGCGCACCAGGCTCTGCCTGGCGCTGCTCGTGCTGCTGGGATTCTCGCTCGGCTGCTCCGAGTTCGTGGTCATCGGCATCGAAAGTGACTTGGCGACGGAACTCGGCATATCGCTTGCCGCTGCGGGCCAGCTCATCAGCGTTTTTGCACTGGTCTACGCCATCGCGACGCCGGTGCTTGCGCTCAGCACGGGGCGCTTCCGTCGTTACCAGCTGCTCGTGTGCTACAGCATTATCTTTGTGCTCGGCAATCTGGTCATGGCGTTGGCGCCCAACTTCCAGGTACTGTTTATCTCGCGCATTGTCCTGGGATCCGTCTCGGGCGCGCTGCTCGCCGTGGGCGTGACGTACATCCCCGAGCTGCTGTCCCCGCAGCAAACTTCGCTTGCCATCTCGGTCGTGTACGGCGCGTTTTCCGTGGCGATGGTCTTTGTGACCTCGATTGGCAAGCTTGTGGCCGACACGCTCGACTGGCACGTGGCCATGTACGGTACGCTGACCTTTGCCGTTTTGATCTGCGGAGCGCTCGTGGCGTTTATGCCGCGCGCCGGACAGACCGACGAACCCGCTACCTTCCGCGAGCAGGCGAGTCTGCTACGCGAACCGAGCATCATCACCGGCATGCTCATCTTTTTGTTTGGCGTGGGATCGGTCTATGTGTTCTACGGCTACGTGACGCCTTATCTTGAGCAGGTGCTGGGCATGGGCACTGTTCAGGCGAGCACCACGCTTATGGCCTACGGCGTGTTCTGCCTAGTCTCGAACATCTTGGGCGGATGGATCGACGCGCGCTTTGGCATGAAGGCGCTGCTTGTGACGTTTGTGCTGCAAGCTGCGGCGTTACTCGGGCTGTTTGCCGTGGGCGACACCATGCCGCTCGCGCTGGTCTTTGTCTTTAGCCTAGCGCTGCTCATGTACCTGTTCTCGGTGTCATGCATCACGCACTTTATGGACGTGGCGCGCAGCCGCCATCCCAAGTCGATGGTGCTCGCGAGCTCGGTAGAACCCATGGCGTTTAACGTCGGCATTTCGTTTGGCACCGCAGTAGGCGGCGCCGTGGTGAGCAGCGTTGGCATTGCCTACGTGGGCGCCGTGGGCGCTGCGTTCTCGCTCGTAGCCTGGGCGCTTGCGCTAGTGACGATTAAGCTGGCTCGCTGGGAGCGCAAGCGAGCGAGGGCGTAAGCGCAGATGCGATACTCGAGCTCGATGATGGCGATCGAAAGGAAACCGCATATGCAACGTGTACTGTTTATCTGCCATGGGAACATCTGCCGCTCGACGATGGCTGAGTCGGTGTTTACCGAGCTCGTGCGCCGCGCTGGGCGCGAGGCGGAGTTTGTCATCGATTCCGCAGCGACCTCAACTGAGGAGATCGGCAACCCGCCGCATCATGGCACGGTCGCCAAGCTGCGCGAAGTCGGGATTCCCGTCGTTGCGCACCGTGCCCGCCAGGTGCGTCGAGCAGAGTATGGCGACTGGGATCACATTGTCTATATGGATGCTGAGAACGCGCGCGGCCTGCGTCGCATCTTTGGCGACGACCCCTACGGCAAGATTACGCGCTTGCTCGATTGGACCGAGCGCCCCGGCGACGTGGCCGATCCCTGGTACACCGGCAACTTCGATGCCACCTACCGCGGCGTACTCGACGGTTGCACTGCTATGCTCGAGCAGCTGTAGGCAAGCGAGGTCGCGGGCCACGCCTTCGGCGCGAAACGAGCGTGGATAATCTCCCGCATGAAAAATGAGCGTGGATTTTCTCCCACTTTGAGCATTCAAGTGCGCTCTAAACGGGAGAAAATCCACGCTCACCTATCCGTCGACGATCTCGGCAAGCCAAACGTTCAGCGTATCGACCTCGGGGCAGCAGAACTTTGCTGTGCCGGGCTCGTTGCCAGGCACGGTTCCGCCATAGCGCAGGATATCGATATAGGGAAAGCCCACGTGACAGGCCATGGCGCACATCTTGCCGCGGTCTCGGTCAAAGTCAAAGACGTCGCCCGGCTTGTGACCATGGTGGCAGCGGCACGTCCCCAGCTGGTCCACGCAGCTCACGCGGATACGCGGCCGCTTGCCACGCGGCGCGCCGAGCGGCCTGTTCTCGCCCGCAGGCTTGACGCCGCCCTCGCCAGCGTTACTCATGGTCAATCACATCCAGGCAGGCCTCGATGGGCAGGCCGGCAGACTTATCCTCCTGCGCAGCATTGCGCTCGATAAGCTCGGCCACCACGCGCATGGCATCGGCCGTGGCGCGCTGAAGCGTCCAACCGCTCATCACGCGACCCATAAGCACGGCCGAGAACGTATCGCCCGTACCCGGGAAGTACACCGGGATCAGCTCGAAGGGGATCGTGAAGTACTCCCCCGCCACATGGTCGTAACCGATAACCGCGTTCGTGCCATTGACCACGGCGCTCGTAATGACCACCGACTTGGCACCCAGCTCGCTCACGGCGTCCACAAGGGCGCGGGCCTCATCGGGCGTGATCTGTTCTGCAATAGGCGTATCGGTGAGCAGACAGGCCTCGGTGTAGTTGGGCACCGCGTAGTCTGCGCACTCCAGCAGGTGCCGCATAAGGCCAATCGTGGACTCGGGCACACCGGCATAGAGCTTGCCGTTGTCGCCCATGATGGGGTCGACGAACACCTTGGTGCCCTTTTGCGCACGGCGGTGGCAAAAGTCCGAGATGATACGCGTCTCTTCCTCGGTCACGATAAAGCCGGTGGAGATGGCGTCGAACTCAAAGCCGAGCTCCTCCCAGATGGCGAGGCTCTGGCGCACGTACTCGGTGGTGTCGTGGATGTAGAACTTGGGATAGTTGAGCGTATCGGACACAAGTGCCGTCGGCAGGTTATGGATACGGTAGCCCATGTGCGACAGCACCGGCAGCATGGCGGAAAGCGCGACCTTGCCGTAGCCGCACATATCGTTAATCAGCAGCAGCTGAGTATTCTTCATGAGGGTCTCCCTTGTTTCGGGCGCGGCGCAGCAGCGCCACAGTGCGACTAAGTGTAGCGCAGGAGGCGTTGTGGGCAGAGGCGAGCGGTACGAAGGGCAAATTGTTGCGGAAAGGTTTCGGAAATGGGGGCTGTTTGCTCCATAACGGCCTAGTTGATACTACTCATATAGCGCCATTTCAAAACTATGCCTATTTACTACGTTTAACCGCCCACCTCCAACCACAACAAATTTCACTCCAACAAAACCGCAGGTAGATAGCTTGCGCTTTTTCAGAAACAGCTGTTATGGTCGGGGATGCCGGATTCATCGTAGTAATTAGGCATAGTTTTTGGCAAAGCCGCTTCGAAAGGCATCATCGCAGCCCAAAACGATACCTTTTCCTTCGTCCCCAAGGGATCAGATTGCCGCTTAGGAGCGTTTGCAGCGTCGAGCGGTTACGGCGTTTTACCAAACGCCGTAACTTAATAAGTTTGGTACCTTGACATTTATTTCTTGCACTCCTAAATTAGTTAGGCACAAAACAATTTCACTACCTAACTAAAGAAAGGAGCGACACCATGTGCGATGACCACATCGGCCTCTGCCCCCACACGCCGGGCGGCGACCCCCATGAACCCGCAGATGCGCCCGCGGCACAGTCCCAATCAGACGCGCTCGCCAAGCACATCCTAAACGGGCTGGGCTTCTGCGGCCACTTTCTGCACTTTCACGGCGGCGGCGCCTCGGGAAAGGCCCCCATCGTCTGCTTGCTCGCCAAGCAGCCAAACGGCGAGATGTCACAGCAGGAACTAGGCCTGCACTTTGATCTTAAGCCCGGTTCGCTTTCCGAGATTCTCTCCAAGATCGAATGCGCCGGCCTTATCGAGCGCAGCCGCAATCCCAAAGACCGGCGGCAGCTCACCATTCGCCTGACCGAAGCGGGATGGGAAAAGGCCCACGTAGAGCAGGCAGCCCGCATTCGCTTTAGAGAGCAGGCCTTTAGCGCGCTCACCCATGACGAGCGCGAGGACCTCGCCGAAATGCTCGATAAAATCCGCGTAACCTGGGAGGAACTGGATGATTAAAACCCTCATGGGCAGCATCCGCGACTATATGAAAGTCACCGTTGCCACGCCGTTGCTCGTGCTTGGCGAGGTGCTCTGCGAGATGCTGATTCCATTCATCACCGCCAACCTGATCGACGCTATCAAAGACGGCGCCACCGTAGCCGAGATGCTTCCCACCGCAGGCTTTTTGGTGCTCATCGCGCTGACGTCGCTTGCTTTTGGCGCCGCGGCCGGCGTCACCTGCAGCCATGCGAGCTGCGGGTTCGCCAAGAACCTGCGTCACGACCTGTTCTACAAGATCCAGACGTTCAGCTTTGCCAACATCGATGAGTTCTCGAGTTCCTCACTCGTCACGCGTCTGACCACCGACATCAACAACGTTCAGCAGGCCTTTATGATGATCATCCGTATCGCCGTGCGCGCGCCGCTGGTCTTGATCTTCGCCTTTACCATGGCATTTATCATGGGCGGCAGCGTCGCCATGGTCTACCTGGTCATCATTCCGCTGCTGGGCTTTGGACTGTTCTTTATCATCTTTAAGGTGCGCCCCATCTTCTCGCGCGTGTTCCACAAGTACGATGCCCTTAACGAGTCCGTCGAGGAAAACGTCACCGGCATGCGCGTGGTCAAGAGCTATGTGCGCGAAGACTTTGAGAAGGAGAAGTTCGCGACCGCCGCGCGCGACGTCCAGATGGACTTCACCCGCGCCGAGAAGCTGCTCGCCTTTAACAACCCCATGATGAACATCTGCGTCAACGGCGCGTTTGTCGTCATCATCTACCTGGGCTCCAAGCTCATCATCACAAGCCAGGGCACGCTGTTCGACGTGGGCCAGCTCTCCTCGACCTTTACCTATGGTTTCCAGATTCTCATGAGCCTGATGCAGCTGTCGATGATCTTTGTCATGGTGACCATGGCCGACGAATCGGCCCACCGCATTGCCGAGGTGCTGGCCGCCGAGCCCACGATCGCCGATCCCGCCGAGCCCGTGCTCGAGGTTGCCGACGGTTCCATCGACTTTGACCACGTGAGTTTTAAGTATTCCAAGCATGCGAAGCGCCAGGCGCTCGACGATATCGACCTGCACATTACGAGCGGCGAGACCATCGGCATCATCGGCGGCACCGGCTCGGCCAAGTCCACGCTCGTCAACCTCATCGCCCGCCTGTACGACACCACCGAAGGCGCTGTGCGCGTGGGCGGCGTGGACGTGCGCGACTACGACCTGGACGCGCTGCGTCACCAGGTCGCCATGGTGCTGCAGAAAAACGTGCTGTTTAGCGGCACCATCGCCGAGAACCTGCGTTGGGGCGACCCGAACGCCACCGACGAGGAAGTCCGCGAGGCAGCTCATCTGGCCTGCGCCGACGAGTTTGTCGACGGTTTCCCCAAGGGCTACGACACCTGGATCGAACAGGGCGGCTCTAATGTTTCGGGCGGTCAGAAGCAGCGCCTGTGCATTGCACGCGCCCTGCTGCGTCGCCCCAAGATCTTGATCCTGGACGACTCCACCAGCGCCGTCGACACCAAGACCGACGCAAAGATTCGCGCAGGTCTGGCAAGCTATCTGCCCAACACGACCAAGATCATCATCGCCCAGCGCATCAGCTCCGTGCAGGACGCAGACCGCATCATTGTCATGGAGGGCGGCCGCATCGCACAGATCGGCAACCACGAAGAGCTGCTCAAGACGAGCGAGATCTACCGCGAGACCTTTACCTCGCAAAACAAGATGTCTGCCGAAGGTACGCAAGACGCCGGCGACGTCTCTGGCGACGCGAACACGGCGGCAGACAACACCGACATGACCGCAACGCAAGCTCAGACCCAGGAAGGAGGCGAGGCCCATGAGTAAGGCAACGACCGCCGAGCGCGCGCTCAACCGCAAGGGCGGCACCATGTCGCGCCTCATCAAGACGCTCTTTGGCTTCTATCCCGTGCTTTTGCCCCTCGTCGTCGCCGGCGTGGTGCTCTGCGCCATCATCAACTCCATCGGCGCGACCTTCCTGCAGAGCGCCCTGCAAATTATTGGCGAATCGTGGCAGTCGGGCGATTGGGAAGCCGCGCAGCCCAAGATCGCACAGCTCGTGACCACCCTCGCCTGCATCTACGGCGTCGGCGTCCTGTCCTCGCTCTTCTGGAACCGCGCCATGGCTATCGTCACGCAGGGCTCGCTGGAGAAGCTGCGCGAGATGATGTTCAACCGCATGCAGGACCTGCCGATCCGCTACTTCGACACGCACCAGCGCGGCGATATCATGAGCCACTACACCAACGACATCGACACGCTGCGTCAGATGATCAGCCAGTCGCTGCCCAACCTGCTCATGACGATCATCATCATCGTCACGGTGTTCTTTATCATGCTGTACTACAGCGTGTGGATGTGCCTGGTCATCATCGCCGGCGTCGCCTTTATGACCTTTATGACCAAGCTGCTCGGCTCCAACTCCGCGCGCTTCTTCATTGCGCAGCAGACCGAGCTCGGCGTGGTCGAGGGCCATATCGAGGAGGTCATGAACGGCCAGAAGGTCGTCAAGGCGTTCTGCCACGAGCCTGCCGCCGAGGCCGATTTTGACGAGCGCAACGAAAAGCTCTTCGAGGTCTCCCAGAAGGCCAACATGTACGCCAACATCCTCATGCCCATCCTTATGAACCTGGGCAACCTGCTCTACGTGCTGGTCGCACTGGCGGGCGGCATTTTCCTGGCGCTGGGCGTGCCCAACCTGAGCATCTCGGGCATGGCGCTGTCCATCGCCGTCGTGGTGCCGTTCCTCAACATGACCAAGCAGTTCTGCGGACAGATCGGCCAGATCTCGCAGCAGATCAACGCCGTGGTCATGGGCCTCGCCGGCGCCGACCGCATCTTTGAGCTCATCGACGAGAAGCCCGAGGCCGACGAAGGCTACGTGACGCTCGTCAACGCACAGGTGAACCCCGAGACTTGGGAGTTCGAGGAGGCTGACCACCACACCGGCATGTGGGCGTGGAAACATCCGCACCGCGCAACCGGCGAGATCGAGTACGTCCCGCTGCGCGGCGACTTGGTCATGGACAACGTCGACTTTGGCTACACCCCCGACCACGAGGTCCTGCACGGCGTGTCCGTGTTTGCCAAGCCGGGTCAGAAGGTCGCGTTTGTCGGCGCCACCGGTGCCGGTAAGACGACCATCACCAACCTCATCAACCGCTTCTATGACATCGCCGACGGCAAGATTCGCTACGACGGCATCAACGTCAATAAGATCCGCAAGGCCGATCTGCGCCGCTCGCTGGGCGTCGTGCTGCAGGACGTGAACCTGTTCACCGGCACCGTGATGGACAACATCCGCTACGGCAACCTGGATGCGACCGACGAGGAGTGCATCGCGGCGGCCAAGCTCGCGGGCGCAGACGACTTTATCACCCGCCTGCCCGACGGCTACGACACGATGCTCACCGGCAACGGCGCACAGCTGTCGCAGGGCCAGCGTCAGCTAATTTCGATCGCCCGCGCCGCCGTCGCCGATCCGCCGGCGATGATTCTAGACGAGGCCACGAGCTCCATCGACACCCGCACCGAGGCCATCGTGCAGGCGGGCATGGATAAGCTCATGGAGGGCCGCACGACGTTTGTCATCGCACACCGCCTGTCCACCGTGCGTAACTCCGACGCGATCATCTGTCTGGACCACGGCCGTATCATCGAGCGCGGCAACCACGACGAACTGATCGCCAAGCGCGGGTATTACTACCAGCTCTACACCGGAGCGTTTGAGCTGGAGTAGGACCGATTACTGACGGAGGGTGCCCCGGGGACGGGCGGGGTATTTCCTCCGTGCTCAAACATTCTCGCTGCGCTGCGAAACTGCGCGCGGAGGAAATACCCCGCCGCCCCCGGGGCACCCTCCTGCGCGCAATCAGCCAGCCATTTAGAACGGGGTGAAAGTTTGTGAGGCCCTGGCCAAATGGCCAGGGCCTCTTTTTGTAGCCGTCCTCTGTTACAGGCTACCGGTCCTCGCGTTGCGGACCGGCTGCCTCGGCCGTCTTTATGCGGTTCTTGTCGATGTACATGTTTTTGTCGGCCTGGGAAAAGAGCTCGCGCATCGTGGGCGGTTCATCATAATCACTAGAAAGCGCATAACCCACCGCATAGCTGATAGGCATGTCGGGGTGGGCCTCGGAATACTCGTTCACGCTCACACTAATCCGAGCGAGACAGGACTCCACGGCAGACCGATCGGCATCCCACAGCACCGCGATAAACTCATCGCCGCCGTCGCGACCCACAAAGCAGGTCTCTGACGCCACACGCCCCAGCTGATGGGCAAAAGAACGAATGTATTCGTCGCCTTTCTCGTTGCCAAAGCGGTTATTGACCGTATGCAGATTATTTAGATCGAAGACACACAGCGCAACGGGCGCTTCAGCGGAAACGGGATGCTCCTGGCCCAAGATTTCCTCGCACTTGTTCTTGTTGGGCAGTCCCGTAGCTTCGTCGAGATAAACTTTGCTCTGCAGCTCGCGATTGAGTGCGGCAGTGCGCACCGCGCGAACAAGTTCGACCGCAAAGGTCGTCACCAAGCCCACGATGTCGATGATCACCAAGCCCTCGAGATAGTTGAGCGCCGTAGCCTTCTCCTGGGAGTAGTCCTCAGCGAGCCTCGTGGCATCGTCACAAATACCAAAGAACTCCTCGCTCATGGCAATGATGTCGGTGTTCTCGTAGCCGACTTCGCGCACGCGGGTAATCTCGGTTCGAAGCTCGTCAAAATAGCTCGCGAGTTCGGTCATCCTTGCCTGATACTCATCGTCATCCAGACGGACGAGATTGAGGTCGTCGCTTCCGTAGCGCAAACCATTAATGTATGAATCAACGGCCTTGAGCAGGTCGTCTTGTGGCTGGCCTGCGTCCTCGAGCTTAACGATTCGCTGCGTGGTGCCGCGCACCAGACCGGCGTAGTTGACCACGCGCGCCGTGCCCTGGATGTCGGAGACGAGCAGCATAACATTGATGAAGAAGAAGATGAGAACTGCCGTGAGCACCATCATGAGCAGACGCATCGCCCGGCTGGCTTTCTTGGCGACAGAAGTATTCACAAGTTCACTCCCCCAAATGACAAAAGCACAGGTGATACGCAGTGTGCTGAAATTCACGTGAGGTCAACTCTACCAGATGATTTTTCTAGGACGGGGATTAAAGAATCATCGACACGATAGCTATTTGAGAAGTTGTGCCATGGCGTTGACGAATTTTTGGACTTGGAGGGTGGGCTCAAGCGGGTAGTGCAAGAAGACCGGCACCTCGCGGCCGCATAGGAACGGCACGCCCACAAAGGCCGGGTGCACACCCGACCATGCGCCGCAGGTGAGCACCGCGTCACCCTTTTCCTCGGCTTCGTTAAAGAGCGCAAAGTCGAAGTTATCCACATCGATCACGTCCACGCCGCCGTCTGCCAAAAGATCGATACGCAGGCTGTCCATAGCGTCGTTGCCGTGGCGGAGCACGCGCAGGCGCATGCCCTCCAAGTCGGCGACCGTAATGCGTGTCTTGCGCGCCAGCGGGCTCGTGCGCGGCACGTCGATATAAAACGGCACGTTAACGATGCGAAGCTTTTGGCAGGCGTCGCCCCAGCGCGGGGTAGAAAAACTCGACTGCACCACATCCACCTCGCGGCCCAAGCTGCGCATGACGGATTCGCGCTCGTCATAGAGATCGCTTACCGGCACGATCTCAAATCGCAGAGACGGTTCCAGATCGTGGATGCCCGACCACATCGACAGCGTCTGGCGCCCCGGGCACATCATCGACACACCCAGGCGCACGGCACCGCCATCGCCCGCCGCGCGTCGGGCGCGGCGCAGCGCGTCCTCGGATTGGCGCATGATCGAGCGCGCGTCGTCCACCAGCAGCGCGCCCGCCGGCGTCACCTTGACGCCCGAATGTGAGCGCTCAAACAGCGTGATGCCAAACTCGGCCTCGAATCCCGACACCTGTTTGACAAGCGCCGGGGTCGACACGCGCAGTTTTGCCGCCGCACGCGAGAAACTTCCCAGCTCCGCGGCGGCCGTTATTGCCTCGAGTCGTCGATCGTACACGTCAATCTCCCGTTTCCAGACGTATGTCCATGCGCTGCCGAAGGAGGTTGTTTTGGCAGGCCACACACTCAATAAGGACCAGTCGTCTTGCAAGCTATAAACCATAGGTTTACGCCATTCTAACAAATATGCAATTCACCTGCGCGAACGCTAAGCATACGATAACCAGCGAAAACCACGTGGGTCGGTTAATGGGAGCGACCCACCGGGAGGCACAAGAAGGGAAGTTCCTATGAGCAATTGGCTTAAGCTCGAGGGCGATGTCTGCGCCGTGACTGGCGCGCTCGGCGGCATGGGCGTCGAGATTTGCCGAGAGTTCGCCCGCAATGGCGCTAACGTCGTCCTGCTCGACCTGGACGAGGAGAAGGTCAAGGCCGCTGCCGCCGACCTTGCTGCCGAGTTTGGCATTCACGCCGAGGGCTACAAGATGAACGCCACCGACGAGGCCGAGGTTCAGGCCGCCGTCGACGCCACCATCGCCAACTTCGGCCGCGTCGACGTTCTCGTCAACACCGCCGGCATCCTGCGCTTCGCAGCCATGGAGGACCTGCCGCTCTCCGACTGGAACGAGGTCATCAACGTCAACCTCACCGGCTACTTCATCACCTCGCAGCGCTTTGGTCGCGAGATGATCAAGGCCGGCCAGGGCCGCCTGGTGCACATCTCGACCGTTGCCAGCCACTCTCCCGAGACGTTCTCGGGCGTGTACAGCTCCACCAAGGCCGGCGTCAACATGATGTCCAAGATGCTCGCCGCCGAGTGGGGCCCCTACGGCGTGCGCTCTAACTGCGTCGAGCCTTGCTTCGTTAAGACCCCGATGTCGGCCAACTTCTACGCCGACCCCGAGGTCGAAAAGAGCCGCAGCCGTCTGATCGCCACGCGCCGCATCGGCGAGGTCAGCGATATCGCCAACGCCGTCATGTTCCTGGCGTCCACGCGCTCAGACTTTACCACCGGCGACGCCATCAAGGTCGACGGCGGCTTCTCCAACATGATGGGCGACCTCACCGCCAAGCCCGGCGGCCGTCGCGCCTATGCCGACAATTACCTCAAGAACAAGGGTGTCGAGCTTTGGTCCGATGAGTCCGGCGTCGCCAAGCCGACCGACCAGTAAACCAACCCGGTAGAAAGGGGCGCGGGGCAAGCACCTCAGCGGCGTTTGCCCCTCCCCTCCCCCCGCATCGATTAGAAAGAGTCCCATGGCTTCCACCAACTCCAACAAGGGTCGCGCCGTCGTGCTTTCCGCCGCGTGCGTCACCATGTTCTTCATCAGCTCCATCGCGCTGTACTCCGTCGTGTCCAAGAACCTGCTCGCCGTCTACCCCGAGTGGTCCAGCGCCCTTACCTGGGCCTTCCCGGTCTTTCAGACCATCATGGCCGTGACGGGCATCTTCGCCGGCCGCATCTCCGATAAGATCGGCCCGCGCAACGTCATGATCGCTGCCGCCGTGTGCTACGGCGTGGGCTGGTTCATGTCCGGCACCGTCACCGAGCCGTGGCAGTTCTACCTGTGGTTCTCGCTCGTCGCCGCCATCGGCAACGGCCTGGGCTACAACCCCGCGCTCACCACCGGCCAAAAGTGGTTCATCGACAAAAAGGGCCTCGCCTCCGGCATCACCCTGGCCGCTTCGACCGCCGGCCCCGCCGTGCTGTCCCCGGTGCTCGCCTCGCTGCTCATCCCGAGCCTTGGCATCTTTGGCGCCCTTAAGGCACTCGG
The DNA here is from genome assembly GCF_015554145.1 of Collinsella aerofaciens. Taxonomy (GTDB): domain Bacteria; phylum Actinomycetota; class Coriobacteriia; order Coriobacteriales; family Coriobacteriaceae; genus Collinsella; species Collinsella aerofaciens_AA. The sequence continues at coordinate 53,841 of NZ_JADNHZ010000012.1, forward strand.
CGTCATCTTCTTTGTGACGATCGCCGCCTCCGCCCTGTTCCTGAAGGCCCCCGAGGCCGGTTGGCTGCCCGAGGGCTTCGAGGCCCCCAAGGGCGGCGCGCACGCCGGCACCTTCGGCGACCTCACCCCGGGCGAGATGGTCAAAACCCCGCGCTTCTGGGTCCTCATCGCCACCTTCGCCTTCGCCGCCACCGCGGGCACCCTGCTTGTGGGCAAGGTTGCCTCCATCGCCGCTGTCCAGCTCTTCGCCGACCCCACGAGCGCCGCGGCCGTCGCCCTCGGCGGCGTGGTCGTCTCCGTCAACACCTGCGCCAACCTGGTCGGCCGTCTGTCCTTTGGCCAGATCATCGACAAGCTCGGCGCCTACAAGTCGCTGCTCATCAGCCTTGTCGTCACCATCGTCGCGCTCGTCATCATGTCGATGAGCTTTACGCAGAGCATGTTCTTTGTGGCACTCGCCCTGCTCGGCTTTAGCTTTGGCGCCCTGCTCGTCATCTACCCGCCGCTCACCGGTGGCGCCTTTGGCACCAGCAACATCGGCGTCAACTACGGCATCATGTTTTTGGGCTACGCCGCTTCTACCTGGATCAGCCAGCCCATCACCGCCGTGCTGTATCACGCCGAGGCCGGCAGCGCCGCCTACCAGCAGTCCTTCTACGGCGCCATCGTGATCGCCGCCATCGCCGTCGTGCTCACCGTCTACATGATGGTCTCCGACAGCAAAAAGAAGTCCGCCTAGTTTTATCGATGCGGCAAAGGGACTGTCCCTTTGCCGCATTCCGCCAGCCACCAGTATTAAGGAGTCGAAATGTCTGAGCTCAACCCCGTCCGCATTGCCGTCATCGGCGCCGGCGCCATGGGCCGCAACCACATCCGCTTTGTCACCGAGGAGCCCGAGGCCGAGCTCGTCGCCATCGCCGACGCCTTTGAGGGCGCCCGTGCCACGGCCGAGGCCGCCGGCGTGCCGTTCTTTACCGATCCCGCCCAGATGATGGACGAGGTCAAGCCCGAGGCCGTCATCATCGCCACCCCCAACGACCTGCACCTGGGCGTTGCCCGCGAGGCCATTAAGCGCAACATCGTGCCGCTGGTCGAAAAGCCGATCTCCAACGATCTCGAGGATGCCCAGGCCTTCGCCGCCGAGGCCGAGACCGCCGGTGTGCCCGTGCTCGTGGGTCAGCACCGTCGCCACAACCCGTTTGTGAACAAGGCCAAGGAGATCATCGAGTCCGGCGAGCTGGGTAAGCTCACCGTGTCGAGCTTCCACTACATGATCTATAAGAACGACGAGTACTTCGATGTCGAGTGGCGCCGCAAGAAGGGTGCCGGCCCGATCCTGGTCAACCTAGTGCACGACGTCGACCTGCTCCGTTACCTGCTGGGCGAGCCCGTTGCCGTCCAGGGCATGCAGTCCAGCGCCGCCCGCGGTTTTGAGACCGAGGACTCCGCCGTGGTCAACGTCCGCTTTGCCGATGGCGCGCTCGCGAGCATGACCATCTCCGACGCCACCGCCAGCCCCTGGAACTGGGAGGCAACCGCTCGCGAGGACCCGCAGTACCGTCCCTTCGACGCCGACGCCTACTTTATCGGCGGCACCAAGGGCGCCCTGTCGCTGCCCCGCCTGCACCAGTTCTCCTACGATGGCGCCTCCAACTGGCACAAGCCGCTGCAGATGGAGATTCCGGCCGTCGACCCAGCGCTGCCGCACAAGATGCAGCTCAAGCACTTTGTGAAGGTCGTCCGCCGCGAGGTCGAGCCCGTCGTGACCCCCGCCGACAACGTCAAGACGCTCACGCTGCTTAACGCCATCAAGGAGGCCGCCGAGACCGGTCAGCTCGTCGAGCTGTAATGCCTTAAGAGCGGCCGCGGCGGAAACCCCATGCCGAGCCCCTCGGTCCGCCACAAATAAGCCCCTCTTCTTTGCCCCGCGAGCAGCCTCCTGCCCGCGGGGCATTTTGCTACCTTGCCGACGATTTTTCTGGGGCGGGGGCTATTTTGCACCTCGGCTTGATTCGTTCGCCACGAAACGCGCCTATCTACTACGTTTAACCGATCGCCCTTAACCATGCCAAATTTCGCGAAATAAAAGCCGCAGGTAGACGGCTTGCGTATTCTCGGAAAACCGGGGGATGGTCGACCCATACGGTTCAAACGTAGTAGATAGGCCGCTTTCGTGGCGCGGCCCCAAAACAGTCTTTTGGGGCGGGTGGTATCCTTGGTAGCCCTGTGCTGCAAACGCACCTTAAACGCAAGGAGTCCCATGGATCTTATCGCCCAGCTCGCCCGCGAGCTCAACCTTAAGGCCGCCAACGTCGAGGCGGCCGTCAAGCTCATCGACGAGGGCAACACCATCCCATTTATCTCGCGCTACCGCAAGGAAGCCACGGGCGGCATGGACGACGTCGCCCTGCGCGCACTCGACGAGCGCCTGTCCTACCTGCGCAATCTTGAGCAGCGTAAAGAGGACGTCATTCTGCTCATCGACGCCCAAGGCAAGCTCACGCCCGAGCTCGAGGCACAGATCCGCGAGGCCACGCAGCTCCAGCGTGTCGAGGACCTCTACAAGCCCTACCGCAAAAAGCGCATGACCCGCGCGCAGAAGGCCCGCGAGGCAGGCCTGGAGCCGCTTGCCAATATGATCATCATGCAGGCCTCGGCCAAGGGCAGCGCGCTCGACGCCGCCACGGCATACGTCAACGGGGAGGCCGGCTTCGACACGCCCGAGAAGGCGCTCGCCGGCGCCGCCGACATCGTGGCCGAGACGGTGGCCGAAGACCCTGAGAACGTCGCCGACCTGCGCGCCTTTACGCAAAACACCGCCGATATCGTCGTCGAGGCCACCGACCCCACCGAGAAGACCCCCTACGAGCCGTACTACAGCTATGACGAACCGCTGCGCCGCATCCCTAACCACCGTGTGCTGGCTATCGACCGCGGTGAGCGCGAGGGCAAGCTCCGCGTGCGCGTGAACGTCGACGGCGCCGCCGCCACGGCACGCCTCGGCAGCCGTTGGCCCCGACGCCAGGGCGTCTTCGCGCCTGTCTTCGATGCCGCCATCGGCGACGGCTACAAGCGCCTCATGGCCCCCTCACTGGAGCGCGAGGCCCGCGCCAAGCTCACCGTTCGCGCCCAGACCGAGGCCATCAACGTCTTTGCGAAGAATCTCGAGGGCCTGCTCTCGGCACGCCCCGTCCGCGGCGCCCGCGTGCTCGCGCTCGACCCGGGCTACCGCACCGGCTGCAAGGTCGCCGTCATGGACGAGACCGGCAAGTTACTCGACCACGGCGTGGTCTACCCCACCAAGCCGCGCCACGACGTCGCCGGCACCAAGCGCGAGCTCGCCCGCCTCGTCAAGAAGGACGGCGTCAACACCATCGTCATCGGCAACGGCACCGCCAGCCGCGAGACCGAGGAAGTCGTCTCGGAGTTCATTGCCGAGCAGGCGCCCAGCCTTCGCTACACCATCGTTAACGAGGCCGGCGCGTCGGTGTACTCCGCTTCCGAGCTCGCCAGCCAGGAATATCCCGATTTGGACGTCACCGTGCGTGGCGCCATGAGCCTGGGCCGCCGCCTGCAAGACCCGCTGGCAGAGCTCGTCAAGATTCCGCCCCAGTCCATCGGCGTGGGCCAGTACCAGCACGACCTTGACCAGGCTGAGCTCTCGCGCACCCTGGGCCACGTGGTGGAGGACGTCGTCAACCGTGTGGGCGTCGACGTGAACACCGCGAGTGCGAGCCTGCTGGGATACGTATCGGGCATCACGCCGAACGTGGCCAAGAACATCGTGGCCTACCGCGAGGAAAACGGCGCCTTTACCGATCGCCGCCAGCTCAAGAAGGTCCCCAAGCTGGGACCCAAGGCATATCTCAACGCCGCGGGCTTTCTGCGCATCAGCGGCGGTAAGAACCCGCTCGACGCGACAAGCGTCCACCCCGAGAGCTACGAGGTGGCCACATCCGTCTTGGAACGCGCCGGCGTGGCGGCCAATGAACTCGGCCGTGGCGGCGTGCCCGATATCGAGCGCCGCCTGGGAAGCATATCGACGCTGGCAAGCGACCTGGACTGCGGCACCCTCACGCTCATCGACATCGTCAACGAGCTCAAGAAACCCGGCCGCGATCCGCGCGACGATGCGCCCGAGGTGGTCTTTAGCCGCTCGGCGCTTTCCATCGACGACCTGGAACCCGGCATGGAGCTCAAGGGCACGGTGCGCAACGTCGTCGACTTTGGCGCCTTCGTCGACGTGGGCGTGCACCAGGACGGCCTCGTGCACATCTCCAAGCTGGCCAACCGCTTCGTAAAGCACCCGAGCGACGTGGTGCGCGTCGGCGACACGGTGAAGGTATGGGTAGAAAAGGTCGATTGCGACCGCAAGAAGATCTCCCTCACCATGGTGCGGGGGAAGTAAACCGCCAAAGCGAATATCCCCTCTTCGCGGCAAGTGTCGCAAAGAGCGTAGGCGTTCCTCGCGCTCTTTGTCCCTTCGGCAAAGTGGGGTATACTGTCCGCAGTGTGAAAAGCCTTCGGGCTTTTAGCGGCTGCGGGTACCTGTACCTACAGCCGCATTTTTCGTTTTGGAGGAACGATCATGAAGGAGCGCCCGCTCATCCCGGCAGAACAACAGGTCTCCCACCTCGCAGAGCGGGGCGTCCGCTTCGACATAATGAGCCCCAAGGATGCAGTCGCGTTCCTCCGCGACAAGAACTTCTTCTTCAAGGTCAAGGCGTTTGCGAAGTGCTTCTCAACGTATCGTAGCCCAGCGTCGGAGGGCTACGGACGCTACGTCAACCTAGACTTCGCCTACCTCACCGAGCTCACCAGACTCGACCACCACCTCCGCGAGCACATCCTCTCGATGACGCTTGACATCGAGCACTACATGAAGGTCCATCTAAACCGGACGATGATGGACGACGGCGCCGACGGGAAGGAGGTCCTCGACCTCCTTTTCGCCCACGAAAGGCTGCGTAAGGAGAGGATGCTGGAGGAGCGGTTCGATCCAAGCGGGTCAGAAACAGCCGTCGAGAAGATGAAAGCCATCGCCGACCGGCTAGATGGGGTGGGCGGCAGCGAGCGGGTGATGCTCTTCCTCGAGATGCTCCACATCGCCGAGGATCAGACTTTGGGGATAGACCCGGAGCACCTCGAGCGCAGCGTCTCGTACCTCGGAGACTCGAACTACACCCGGGACCTCGCGAATAAGTACGGCAGACGCGAGGACATGTACGTCTGGAACTACCTGGAACTCGTCTCCTTCGGGGGAATCATCGCGCTTTACAAGTTCTACTTCTACGACCTCAGGAGGGAACGCAGCCAGGAGGCCGAATCCGTCAAGCAGCTCCTGTTCCCCGTGAAGGCCCTGCGCAACGCGGCCGCTCATAACGGCAACGTTCTGAACACGATCGGGCAGCGTCTACAGAAGCCCGTCGGCTCCATCGCGACGGCCGCGCGGGAGGAGCTCGGAATCGACCAGGAGCTCGTCGCCCTTACGAAGCGCTTCCCCGTCATCCACGACTTCACCGCACTCGTGCTCTGCTTCGATAGAATTGTCAGCGATGCGGACGCGAGGTCGGAAAAGGCGGCAGGCCTGCGCACCCTGCGCGAGCGCTTCCTTGAGCACGCCGACTATTTCGAAAAGCAGATCGAGCTTGACCGAGGAATCAGGATGCTGGGGGAAGTCATGCGCTCGGGAGCCGATGCCATCTCCTCGAGCTCCCTATAGCTCTTCAGTCCCCTAATAGCCCCTTGCCACTTGGGCCCCGCTCGGACAGAGTGGGTTCGAGTAGGTTCGAGCAACTCAGCAGCAATCCGACTACCCGCTGCATGAAAACCGCAGCTCAGACGCATGACATGCCGTCCCATGAAGCAGCGGGTTCGGGTAAGAGTACGTCCGAGTGGTCAGAGTAGGGCCCGACTTCCCCCTCTTGGCGACGTGCAAAATCGCGAATATTCAGCATCTCTCGATAGCCCCGCGGTGCCTCAGAGAGCCATAAAAGCAAAAACGGCCCCCGTTTTAGCGTCAATTAGAGCCAAAACGGGGGCCGTTCCGTGCTTCAACCAGCTGGTAAAAGCCTTTACCGTGCTGAATATTCGCGATTTTGCACGTCGCCGCAGGGGGTACCCTTGCTTACGGCAGGATATGGAAGCCGAGCGAGGCGATATCCTTAGCGAAACCGCGCACGGTATCGAGCGAGACCTCGTACGGGTCGCGGCCGATGTTCTTACGCTTGGCCAGGATGTTGTTGGGCACCGTGATGATCTGGCAACCGCATCCTTCCGCCTGGTAAATATTGATAAGCTCACGCGTGGACGCCCACAGGACCTCGCAGTTGGGCTTGGCGGCGGCCTTCTTCACCGACTCCGTCATAAACGGAATGGGATCGACGCCGGTGTCAGCGATACGGCCGGCAAAGAGCGAGATGATGGACGGCGTCTCGGCATCAACGGCCTCGACCATCTCGTCGACCTGCGTAGGCGTAAAGATGGTGGTGACGTTGACCTTGATGCCATCGGCCGAAAGCTTGCGCACCAGCTCGGCGGTGGACTCGCCCTTGGTAGTCACGCACGGAATCTTGACGTAGACGTTCTCGGCCCAGGTAGCGATCTCGCGGGCCTCGACCTCCATGGTCTCGACGTCGTCGGCAAAGACCTCAAACGAGACGGACACATCGGTGATGTGGGCCAGGACCTCCTTGGCAAACGCGCGGTAATCCGTCACGCCGCCCTTCTTCATAAGGGACGGGTTGGTCGTGAAACCCTGAACGTTGCCGTTCTCGTACATGTCGAGCATGCCCTCGAGGTTTGCACCGTCAGCGAACACCTTGATTGCCATCTGCCTGATTCCTTTCGCTTGCACATGGGCGATAAACTGCTAAACACTTTATCTACGTTTATCAAGGCGTGAACTGCGGTTTTTTATCTTCTCGGCGAACGGTTTTGCAGATTTACCATTTTTATATCGACGCCCCAGCGGCAAAACGTTTTTGCCGATCATTGCGTTTGATTCCGTTCACGGAACAGAAGCAGCGCCTCGCCGGCTCATATTCACAATCGCTCCAAAGCAAAAAGCGGTGACGCCTCGATTGAGACGTCACCGCTTCCGTGTAGGAGCCGGTTATCGGAGCTCCGCCCGATTAGGGCTTAACGTATGCCTGGATTACTCTTCCTCAACGTGATTGATCACAGCACCCTTGGTGTGGATGAAGTTGGGGACGAAGGCAACGACCAGAAGGACAGCGAGAATCGCGTAGACACCGGTGGTACCGAAGGCCTCGGCAGCGCGGCCAAGCGTAATACCAATGACGGAGAAATCGAAGTCGCCGAACGTAGTGTTCTTGAAGCCAAAGACGCCAAGAACGGGCAGGAGCAGGGCCGGGGCAAAGGTGATGAGCAGGCCGTTGACGAAAGCGCCAAGAGCTGCGCCCTTGCGACCGCCGGTAGCATTGCCGTAGATGCCCGCGGTAGCACCGCAGAAGAAGTGGGGAACCATGCCCGGGATGATGAAGATGCCCAGGGTAGCGCCCACGATGAACATACCGACCACGCCACCGATGAAGGAAGCGACAAAGCCGAGGATAACGGCGGTGGGAGCATAGGGGAAGAAGACAGCGCAGTCGACGGCGGGGATGGCACCGGGGATCAGCTTGTTGGAGATACCCTGGAAAGCCGGGACCAGATCGGCGAGGATCATGCGGACGCCGTTATAGACGATGGTGACACCAACGGCGAAGGACAGAGCACAAGTCAAGGCATAGACGATCACGTTGTCGCCGCCAGCGGTCTTGGTAACGACCGCAGGATCTGCAATGTAAGCGGCGAAAGCGGTAACCAGGTAGAAGAAGGCCATGGTAAGAGCCGTGGAGATGGTAGTGTCGCGCAGGAAGGCGAACTTCTCGGGAACCTCGATCTTCTCGGTGCTGTTCTCCTCGGCGTCCTTAGCAAAAAGCGTACCGACTGCAGCGGAGATGTAATAGGCGAGCGAACCGAAGTGGCCCATGGCGATTTCATCGCCATCGGTAACCTTCTCGGTGAAACGCTGACCAACGGCGGGAAGCATAGCGCTCACGAGGCCCAGGAACATGCCGCCCACGATGACAAGCTGGACATCCTGGAAGCCAGATGCTTGCAGAACGGCAGACAGCAGGCAGGCCATAAACATGCTGTGATGGCCCGTCAGGAAGATGTACTTAAACTTGGTAAAGCGGGCAATGATAATGTTCACGACATAGCCGAGAATCAGGATCATCATGGTCTGAACGCCAAGGACGCTCTGAGCCATCGAAACGACGACCTCGTTGTTGGGCACGACGCCGGTGATGTGGAAACCGGTCTCGATGAAGGTACCCAGCGGAGCAAGGTTCTCCTGAACAACAGCGGCGCCGGCGGACAGCATGATGTAACCAAGAATGGGCTTCAGGGTGCCCGTCATCACCTTGTGGGCAGGACGCTTAAGCGCGACAAGGCCCACAAAGGCAAATAGACCCATAATCCACGCTGGCTTGGTCAGAATCGATTGGATAAACTCAAGTATGGGAAGGATGGCTTGCATCTGCGCTTCCTTTCTCTCTAACGTGGGCGCGTTTCCCTCTTCCACAGGGAACCGCCCTTTTTTGTGCCGCTTTAGGCGTTAGCGGCGGCCGCCTTGATTGCCTCGAGGGCGTCTTCGCGGATCTTCTTCTTGTTCACATAGCTGCGAACGATCACAACGTTGCCGTGGAGCTCGGGGGCGAGTTCCTTAACGGTGATGAACAGATCCGGATTTGCGGAAGAAGCACCGTTCAGGTCCATAGACTCAACGTCGGCCTTGATGCCCTCCTCCTCGCAAAGCTCCTCGACTTTGCCGGCGAGCATCAGGCTGGACCCGATGCCGTTTCCGCATACGGTGATGATATGCATGGCAACCTTCCTCTCCTACACGTGACGGTTTTCCGTCTATCCAAAAGCGGCGACGCATCGCCGTGCCATTAAGGCCTAAAAGAATGAACGCATGGTCTCCAAAACCTGCTCGGGCGTATCACATGCGCTGAGCTTGGCAACGCAGTCCTCGTCCTCGAACATCTGCGAAAGCTCCGCCAAGCAGCCAAGATGAGCCTTGGGGTCGGGTGCGCAAATACCCACGAGCACGTGAACCGGATCGAAATCCTCGTGTCCAAACGCAATGGCTGGGTCAAGCGTGACGATACAGATTCCCGCTTCGCTCACATTGCCATCTGCTTGAGCGTGGGGCATGGCGATGCCCTCTTCCAAGACCATATAGGGGCCGAATTTGTGAACCGATGAAATCATGGCGTCAACATAGCTCTGATCGCATTTGCCAGCGTCTACGAGCAACTTACCGCATGCCCTGATCGCTTCCTCCCAGTCGGAGGCCTCGACGTGGCAGGCAACAAGCTCGGGCTTAAGAAGATCGGTCAGCATGCTCGTCCCCTACTCCTCGGGCAGGATATGAAAACCAAGCGCCTGAATGTCGCGGGCAAAGCCCTTGACCGTATCAAGCGAGTACTCAAGCAAATCTTTCCCGAAATTCTTGCGCTTGGCAAGAAGGGAATTGGGGACCGTAATGATCTGGCATCCAACGGACTCCGCCTGGAAGATATTGAGGACCTCGCGCGTAGACGCCCAGAGAACCTCGGCAGCAGGCTTAACGGCAGCCTTCTTTACGGACTCCGCCATGAGGGGCAGCGGATCGACGCCGGTATCGGCAATGCGACCGGCGAAGATGGACAGAATAGAGGGGGTCTCAGCAGAGACGGCATCGACAAACTCGTCGACCTGCTCGGGCGTGAAGATAGTGGTGACATTCACCTTGATGCCGTCGGCAGAAAGGCGCTTGACCAGCGCGGCAGTGGACTCGCCCTTAGTGTTGAGCGCCGGGATCTTAACGTAGACGTTGTCTGCCCAGGTTGCGATCTCGCGAGCCTCGGCTTCCATACCAGCCTCGTCGTCGGCGAATACCTCAAAAGAAACCGACACATCGGTAATGTGCTCAAGAACCGTCTTGGCAAAAGCGCGGTAGTCAGTCACGCCACCGGCCTTCATAAGGGAAGGATTGGTCGTGAAGCCCTGAACGTTGCCATTGTCATGCATGTCAAGCATGCCTTCGAGGTTAGCGCCGTCGGCAAACACCTTAATCGCCATGTTCGGTCCTTTCTCATCTAGCACTATTGCTATCGAAAGCCTTCTTCTTTGTTTCAAAAGCTTTTCGGCTTTCTTTTATAAACCATTTCAAAAGCTATCGAAAGCTCAATTGTCAACTTTCCGTGAACGGTCGAATATCGGGCGTGAACGTACTTCTTTTGGGCGGCACCTTCAGAATGAGACTCTTTATAGCCCGTTTACGTGCGAACTATCTGCTACGCATGCATTTGTGACATGCCATTCCGTTCTTTTGATTCATTCGAATTTGCCTTGTTCTTTTCATATCGATACGTTATATTTCGATTACGAAAGGCGCATCTTTTACCTTTTGTTCAAAAGGAGCGGCATATGGCATCTACTTCAGACCTTTCACCGGCCGAGCGTCAGCGATTTATCATGAATTGGCTGGCCGAAAAGCCAAATATCTCGGTATCCGACATCGTTCGCCGTTTTTCGGTTTCGGAAGTCACCGCACGGCACGACCTCATCTCGCTGGAATCCGAAGGCAAGCTGCGTCGCGTACGCGGCGGAGCGGTATCGCTTTCTCGCTCCAACGCAATCTCGTATCCCGAGGAGCGCATCAATGTCCAAGTCGAGGCCAAGGAGGCCATCGCCGCAACCGCAGCAACTCTTGTTGATGATGGCGATGTTCTGGTAATTGATATCGGCACCACAGGCTTTTACTTCGCTAAGGCCCTCATGGACAAGCGTGAGATCACCATTATCACCGGCGATCTTGCAATCGCGAACTACGCCAGCTTCAATCTCCCCAATGCTTCGGTAGTGCTGCTGGGCGGCTCCGTGCGCAAGGGGCACCTCTATCTCGCGGGCGCACTGACGCTCGACTGCATGAGCAAACTACATGCCGACAAGGCGTTTGTCAGTGCCGACGGATTCCACCCCGACCACGGTTTTACCGTCGAGCACGACTTCTCGGCCATGATCAAGCATATGTACCTTACCAACTCAAACCAGGGCTACATGATGGTTGACCAGGGAAAGTTCAACAAAACCAGTTTTTATCAGTCCGCGCAGATCGATGACCTCGACGGCATCATCGTTGATGGAGACGACGAGGGCATCATGACGGCGGCGATCGAGAGCAGTCGCAGTCATCCCAAGCTCTATATTGCAAAATAGCTCAAATGGCCGGGTCGCCCCCACTGCGGGCGACCCGGCCATTTATTAAATCAACCCAAAATGCTGCATCGCTGTGACGGTGCCGTCGTGTGCGACGTCGTCGGTCACGTAGTCGGCGATCGCCTTGACCTCGGGCATGGCGTTGCCCATGGCGACAGCCGTCTCGACGGCGGCGAGCATGCCCAGGTCGTTGCCCGAATCGCCAAAGCCAAAGGTGCGCGCGTTGCCGGTGCGGCCCAGATACTCCAGCGCTCGTGCCACGCCCAAGCCCTTGTCGATGCCTTTGGGGCTCAGCTCGCGATTCTGGCCACCGGTGTTGCACAGCTCAAACTCGCGATCGATAAAGCCATCATCGTTGGCTACGCGAGCCAGGTCGCACGCGTTAATGCACACCTTGCCTACGCGCAAGCGGCCATCGACGCGCATCTGATCAACGCCGTGCACCACGCCGGCGCCTAGCAGAAATGACTGTTCGACACCAACTGGCTCAAATGAATAGGTGGCACCGTTCGTCTCGAACAACGCCTCGCCGCCCGCCACAGTAATACGACGCGCGAGCTCCGCGATAACGTCCTCGTCAAAGCAGTCCTCATGCACCACGCGACCCTCGACCTCGAGCGTCGCCCCCGCCATGGCAACGATACCCGCCGGGTTCAGTGCACGCAGGCCATCGGCAATCAGCCACAAGGGGCGACCCGTACAGATAAATGCCCGGTGACCCGCATTGCGCAGTCGACCAAATGCATCGACAACAGCCTTCGACGGATGGACTGCATTGAAGTCCTTATCGGTCATATCGTCGGGATCGAACGACGTCAGTGTGCCGTCCACGTCAAAAAAGAGCACGGCGGAATCGGGGCACGCATCAATCATATGGGTTCCTTTCGAGGATAAGGGCAAACGAAGCATCCATCATATAATGGAGCGACGCAACCAGAGAGGTCACCCATGGAATTTTACGCAAGCTGCCCCGAGGGCTTTGAGTCCGCACTCGCCGATGAGCTTAAACGCCTCGGGCTTTCGCATGTCCGCCGCCTGAAAGGCCGCGCTACATTTGAGGGCGAGCTTGAGCAAGGCTACCGCGCCTGTCTGTGGTCGCGCCTGGCGAGCCGCGTGTTCGTGGTACTCGGGCGCTTTGAGGCGCAGGATGCCGACGAGCTGTACGGCAGCGTTTACGACATCGCCTGGGAGAACATTGTCCGCCCCAGCGCCACCATCGCCATTACCGCCCGCGGCGTGACCGAGCAGCTGCGCAACACGCGCTTCTCGGCCCTGCGTGCCAAAGACGCGCTGTGCGACCGCCTGGCCGAGACCACGGGACGTCGCGCCGATGTCGATGCCGCCGACCCCGATGTTCACCTACTGCTTTCGCTGCGCCAGCGCCGCGCGAGCATAAGCCTAGACCTTTCGGGCGACCCGCTGTTCAAACGCCTGCCGCCCGCTGCGACTCGTGCCGACGAGGGCGCACACGTGTTGCGCCCCGACTACGCCGCCCTGGTGCTGGCGCAGGTCGGCTGGACCGCACTATGCGAGCGCGAGCTGACGGCCGACGATTACGAGAACGAAGCCCTTCCCACGCTGATCGATGCCTCGTGCGCCGGCGGCGGTCTGCTGCTGGAGGCCGTGAACATTCTGACCGACCGCGCCCCGGGCGCCGCACGCGAGCGCTGGGGCTTTGAGGGCTGGCAGCTGCACGATGCCGCCCTGTGGGAGCAGCTGCTTGCCGAGGCGCGCGGGCGCGAGGCGGCAGCGCGCGAGCGCCAGGCGCGCATCGTGGCCGTGGATGTTGACCCCGCCGCCCGCAAGACCGCTGAGCGCATGGTTAAATGTGCCGGCTACAAGCGCTTTGTCGATTTTTGCGCCGCCAAGTCCGCCACCGTACTGGACCACGCGGGCGCTGTCGCCGGCGCCGCCGTGGTCGCGGACACCACCGAGACGCCGCTTTCGCTCATGCACGACGCCATGACGCTCATCGGCGAGCTGCGCCGCGCGCCCGAGCTTGCCGCGGCACCGGTCGCCGCGCTCACCCGCGACGGATTGCTAGCCCGCGCGCTCCACACCGAGCCCGAGTGCTCAATCGCCGTCATGCCCAACAACGAAGAGGCGACCGTCGAAGTCTGGCCTTCACTCGACCACGCCGCCGCAGCGTTTGAGGCTGCGACCAGCGCAAACACCGAGGGCGAGACCGCGGATGCCAACGAAGTCAACGATGAAGCCGCCGCTTCCGCCATGCCCGAGCCTGCCGCCATGCTCGACCTGGGCGACGGCAAGCCGCTGCCCGTGCTCATCCCCGAGTCCGAGCAGTTCGCCAACCGCCTGCGCAAGAATGCCCGTCTGCGCCGCAAGTGGGCCAGGCGCGAGGGCGTGAGCTGCTACCGCGTCTACGATGCCGACCTGCCCGACTACTCCGCCGCTATCGACCTGTACGAGGGTTGCCCGCAGACGCCGGGCCGCTGGCTCGTCATCGCCGAATACGCCGCGCCCAAGACCATCGACCCCGCACTGGCCCAGGCCCGTATGCTCGACATTCTGGCCATCGCGCCGCGCATCCTAGATGTTCCCGCCGAGCATGTGCACGCCAAGGCCCGCATGCGTTCGCGTGGCGGCTCGCAGTACGGCAAGCAGGGCGCCGGCAAGGGCGCATCGGGCGAGCGCGCCAATATCGCGCGTCGTCGCCTGCCGCTCATCGAAGAGGGCGGCCTCACCTTTGCCGTCAACTTTGACGACTACCTGGACGTCGGCATCTTCTTGGACCACCGCGTCACCCGCAACCTGGTGCGCGAGCACGCCAAGCAGGCGCGCCGCTTCCTCAATCTGTTTGCCTACACCGGCACTGCCACCTGCTACGCGGCCGATGGCGGCGTCGAGGAGACCGTGACGGTCGACCTCTCCAATACCTATCTGGACTGGGCCGAGCGCAACATGCGCCAGAACGGCTTTGTGGGGCCTCAGCATCATTTTGTGCGCGACGACGTGCTCGCCTGGATTCGCGACCAGCGCCAGACGCGCAACCGCTGGGACCTGATCTTTGTCGACCCGCCCACGTTCTCGAACTCCTCCAAGATGGGCCGCCGCACCTGGGATGTCCAGCGCGACCATGTTGAGCTTTTGGCCGGCGTATCGCGCCTGCTCGCGCAGGGCGGCCATGCCATCTTTAGCTGCAACCTGCGCGGCTTCCGCCCCGAAACGCGCAAGCTCGCCCGCGCGGGCGTGGTGCTGGAGGACATTACGGCGCAGACCATCCCCGAGGACTTCGCGCGCAACCAGAAGGTGCACCACTGCTACATCGTGCGCCGCCTGCCCATCGAGGACGCCATGGCCGAGGTCGGCTTTAGCGCCGAGGAAATTGCCGAGCGCGTCGAGGAACTACGCAACCCCGAGGCCCGCAAGCCTCGCGCAACGGCGCCCGCGCACGCGCAGGCAGGCGACCGGGGGCCGCGCGGCAACGGCAAGCCTGACTCCGCCGGCAAGCCCAAAAAGAAGAAGTTCTACGCCAGCAAGCCCAAGGGCAAATAACAAAGTTGCGGTGGAATACGGACTGTTTTGCCTGGAATTAGGCAAATTTAGACCGTATTTCACCGCAACTCATATTGGGATGGTGGTTGGCGATCTAGCCTTGGATGACCAATCGGTAGCCGATGCCCACATGCGTCTGGATATAGCGCGGATGCGCGGGGTCGGACTCGATTTTCTTGCGCAGCGTGCCCATAAAGACGCGCAGGCTCGCTAGGTCGCTCTTGGTCGCCGTGCCCCAAATCTCGTGCAGGATAAACTGGTGCGTCAACACCTTGTCGGCGTTGTGCGCCAGCAGACACAGGAGCTTGTACTCGATCGGCGTCAGGTGCAGTTCCTCGCCATCCATCATGGCGATGCCAGCATCAAAATCGATATGCAGTTCACCGGTATCGAACGAGCCCTCGGAGGCAACGCCGCCCGTTTGCGCATACGAAAGGCGCCTGAGCGTCGTGCGAATGCGCGCGAGCAGTTCCTCGACCGAAAACGGCTTGGTCAGGTAGTCGTCGGCACCAGCATCGAGCGCGCGGATCTTGTCCGCGTCCTCGCTGCGCGCCGAGACCACGATGATCGGCATGCCCGACCACGTGCGCACCGACTCCACCACCTTGACGCCGTCCATATCGGGCAGGCCCAGATCGAGCAGCACAATGCTCGGCGCCTGCGACGAGGCGGCGGCGATGGCAGCATGTGCGGTCTCCACGGCCATATGGCGCAAGCCGTGCGCCTCGAGCGCGGCGACGATAAGGTTGCGGACGGCGGGATCGTCCTCAACGACCAAGATGAGCGGTTTCACGGCAGAGTTCGGCACGGCGCTACTCCTTATCAAACGAAACATCGGCGGCGGGAAGCTCAATCGTAAAGACCGAGCCGTGCGGGTCCGCCGCGGCAACCTCTATGCTACCGCCATGCGCCAACGCAATAGAGCGGCAGAGCGAAAGACCCAGGCCCACGCTGCGATGGCTGTCGGCAAGACCGTGGTTGGCGGTGTAGAACGACTCAAAGATCCGCTCGCGGTCCTCGGGTGCGATGCCCGGCCCGTCATCGGCAACCGAGCACGCCACGCGTCCGCCGTCGACGTCAATCGAGATCACGATATGCGAGCCCTCGGGCGTATAGGTGATGGCGTTGTTCACCAGGTTTACCACCAGCTGCACCATCAGGCGCGCGTCGACGTTGACGAGCGCCGGCTCATCGCACGCCACCACCTTAAGGTCGTGCTCGCGCACGGCCGGATTTACATGGCGCAGTGCCTCCTCGACGATATCGTCCATAAGCTCGAGCGTGGTCGACAGATGCATGCCGCCGCCCTCGAGTTTGGTGATGGCGAGCAGGTTCTCGACGGTGGCGTTGAGCCACAGCGCATCCGAGCGAATGGATAGCAGCAGGCCGCGGCGCGTCTGGGCATCGAGCACCGCGGTGCCGGTCGAACCCTGATCGAGCAGCACGTCGGCATTACCCGAAATACTGGTAAGCGGCGTGCGCAGATCGTGCGAGATGGAGCGCAGCAGATTGGCGCGCAGCTGCTCATTTTTGGCAAGCACCGCCGCCTCCTCGCGGGCCTCCATGGCGCGGGCGCGATCGAGTGCCAGCTCGCCTTCGCTCACGATGGCATCGGCAAGTGTCCGCTCCTCGTGCGTCAGCACGTCGGGCTCGGCAACGATAGCCAACACGCCCACCACCGAGGCGGGATCGCCCGCGCGCACCATGGTGTCGCCCGAGCGCACGGTCAGGTAGATGCCGTAGAACGCCGAGCCGCCGTAGGTGGCATCGAGCGGCGTTCCCACATAGGCGGACGCCGAGAGCCGCGGCGGCATCTGCGGCGCCAGTTCATGCACCGGCGCGACATCGCCCACGGCCGTGTATGTCGCACGCGGCAGCAGGTCATCATCGTTGGCGTCGGCGCTGTACCACACGACCGGACAGTCCGAAAGACGCGCCAGCTGCGTTGCCATGGCGCGCACGATCTGCTGCTGATCGGCGCAGCGTTGCAGCATGCGGTTGGTCTCGAGCACCATCTGCGTGCGGCGGTCGCTGGCGGCGGCCTGCGCCAAGGCGCGGCGCAGGGCCAACGCAATCGAGCTCGACACGAGCGAGACCGCAAACATAATGAAGAACATGCCGGGATAGACGCGGTCGATAAACGACAGCGAGTAGCGCGGGTCGACAAACAGGAAGTTGTAGAGCGCCACGGCAGCAGCCGAACTCAGCAGGCAATACAGGCGGCTCCAGGTAAAGAATGCGCACAGCTGCACGGCGAACACATAGACGATCATGATGCTCGGCGCGAGACCAGGATGGTCGAGCAGCACGCCCACAATCGTCGCCGCGACCAGCAGTCCCGCCGACACGCAGGCGTCATACAGAGGGCTGCGACGCGTCAGCGTCGTGCGCCGCCACCAAAAGTTCTCGGCCATATCGCCGTCCGCATGGACGTCCATCAGCGCCCCGCCCCTCTCTCAAAAGCAAAAACCACCACAAAGGGGACAGGCACCTTTGTGGTGGTTTCCCCTTGTGGTGGTTCCAAGTGTATAGCCTTTGCAGCCTGCGGTCGTTAGACAAACAGCGCGTGCGCGAGCAGTGCGCACACGCACGCCGCGACAAACACCAGCGCCACGACCGAAATCACGCGATCGGCCATGTCCATGTTGGCCCGATTCGTAAAGAACCGATCTTCGGCGGCATCGGCGCGTGCCTCGCGCACCACTTCGGCAACCACCTCGCGGCCATCAAGCATCTTTGCATCCATGTTTGCCTCCCCGGCCCCAATCTTGTCCATCGAAAACCAACTCCGTGCAACCTGTCGGCGCCTACGGGCGCTCGTTGGGAGCCAGGCGTTGCATCTTGTTCACGGCCTTGAACTTGGTGAACAGCGGCACGTACTCAAAGCTCACGTTGGAGTTCTCCAGGCCGTACCAGCGTGCAGGCGTGCCGGCGGCGCGACGAATGATGTACTTGAGCGTGATGGCCGTACGCTCGCTCGGCTCCACATCGCTTTCGGGCGCCAGAAGCTTACGGATCAGGACGAACTTGAACGTACCGATGTTGCCCGGATCCTTGTAGACCGAGTAGTCATGCGTCTGCGGCGGCAGCTCGCCGGTGGCAGCCAGGTCCTGAACGACCTGACGCAGGTAGGCATTGACGCGCTGGTTAATCTTGTAGCCCAGGTACAGATGCACGCGGAACACGTAGTCGGTGCCGAACGTCTCGACCGAATAGGCAAAGGTATGCGGTTCGTCCATGGTCTCGACATTCACGAACCACCAGGCGCGAGCGCGCTTGGGATGCTTGTCCAAGATCGAGTAGACGATATCACGGTCGATGTAATCGGTATGGGTGTCCTTGGTCAGGTACACGATGTTGTCGCTCAGGCGCTCGTAGCGATCGTCATCGCGCAGGCGCTTGAGCTGCGGCAGGTAGCTGCGCAGCGGCAGCAGCGTAAACTGGCGCTGCTCAACAGCCGTACCGTTGTACCAGCACACCATGATGCCCATGATGAGCGCGGCCATGAGGATGGTGAAGTAGCCGCCGTGGAAGAACTTGGTGAGTGAGCTCACGAAGAAGAAGCCTTCGAGCAAAAGGAAGAAAGCCGCGAAGATCCACGGAGCAACCTTGAGCTTGCGCTCCTCGTGCAGGTAGAAGAAGAGCAGCAGCGTGGTGCACATCATAGTCAGCGTAATGGCAAGGCCGTAGGCGGCTTCCATATGCGCCGAGTTCTGGAACAGCAGCACCACGATGACGCAGCCGACAAGCATGACGTTGTTGACCATGGGGATGTAGAGCTGGCCCTTGGTCTCGGCAGGGTAGAAGACCTGCATGTGCGGCATGAGATCCAGACGGCTGGCCTCGGACACCAGCGAGAATGCGCCGGTGATGAGCGCCTGCGAGGCGATGATGGCCGCGACGGTGGAAAGGCCTACGGCAAACGGGCGCAGGCCCGGGGCGAGCATCTGGTAGAACGGGTTGAGATCGGCAATGCCCATGAGCTCGGGGTTGGCAGCGTTGTTCATAAGCCAAGCGCCCTGGCCCATATAGGAAAGCAGCAGGCAGCACTTAACGAACGGCCAGGTAGCGTAGATGTTGCCGCGGCCGACGTGGCCCATGTCGGAGTAGAGCGCCTCGGCACCGGTGGTGGCGAGGAAGCAGCTGCCCAGGATCATGATGCCCGCGTGGTTGTTGGGGCTCAGCAAAAAGGCGATGCCGCGCACCGGGTTGAGGCACAGCAGCACGGCGGGGTGCTGGAAGACAAAGAACAGACCCGTGCCGCCCAGGAACAGGAACCACAGCGTCATGATGGGGCCAAAGGCGTGACCGATTTTGGCCGTACCGATGCGCTGTACCAAGAAGAGCACGATGATGATGGCGAGCGTAATGGCGACGACGCGGCCTTGGTCATCGCCCAGCACGGCATGGACCGCCGGGATGGTGCGCAGGCCCTCGATGGCCGTGGTAACGGTAACGGCCGGCGTCAGGATGCCGTCGGCGAGCAGCGCGGCGCCACCCAGCATGGCGGGGATGATAAGCCACTTGCCGCAGCGCTTGACCAGGCTGTACAGGGCAAAGATGCCGCCCTCACCATGGTTATCGGCGCGCAGCGAGATGAGCACATACTTGATGGTGGTCAGCAGCGTGACCGTCCACACGACAAGGGAGAGCGCGCCAAGCACGAACTCCTCCGTCACACTTCCGATGCCGCCGTTGCCGGCAACGAGCGCCTTGGTTACATACATAGGGCTGGTGCCGATATCGCCGTACACCACGCCCAGCGTGACGAGCATCGCCGAGATGCTCACAGGAATCGCAGCGTGCGAGGCTGCCTCCTTGGCCTTTTGTTCCATAAGCCGGTTTCCTCCCAACTTTAATGTTCGAAGGAATTATAGGTAATCGGCCCATGTTTGAATGGCACTGTTTTCCCAGCTAAATAAACATTTATACGGCCTTTAGGCCACCTCGGCGATATGGAATGTGACAAAGGGACTGTCCCTTTGTCACATCGCCGCATTCGTTACTTGCCGAGCCAGTTTTTGAACCACCACTCCATGGAACGGCTCATCTCGGCCATAAAGGGGCTCGTGTGCTTGCGGGTGTAGATATCCACCACGCGCTCGCCCACCTCGCGGGCATGCGGACGGAACATCGCGTCCATCTCGGCCACCTGCGCGTCCATGGTCGTGGCGCCGGCGCGGCAGTAGCGCTCCTCGTGCACCAGGTTCACCACGGGATGCGCAATAGCCGGGCGCTCCTTGCGGGGCGTGCCGATGATGAGCATCGACAGCGGCATGGTATACGGAGGCAGATCCAGCAGCTCGGCCACTTCCTCGGCATTCTCGACGATATCACCGATATAGCAGCTCCCCAAGCCCAGAGCCTCGGCGGCAACCACGGCGTTTTGCGCGGCGATCACGGCGTCCTGGGCCGCGATGGCAAAGTCGCCCAAACCCGGCGCGCGGCGGGGCGCCTTGCCCGTGCGCTCGACAAACTCGGGCTCAAAGCAGCCCACGTGCTCAAACAGATCGATCCACTTGGCATAATCGACCACAAATATAAGTGCCCAGGGCGCCTTGGCGATCATGGGCTGGTGATCGCACAGGTCGGCCAGACGATCCAGCGTAGCCTGCTCGCGAATGCTCACGATGGAATACATCATCATGGCGCCTGCCGACGGCGCACGACTCGCCGCATGCAAAATCGCCGTCCGCTGCTCGTCGGTCACCGCCACGGGGCGGTCGTCGTCATCACGCGCGAAGGCACGCGTGGAGGAACGGTGCTCCAACGTGTCCAGCACCGCGTTGCCCGTGGTCTCGACCGGATAGCCGTACGTATCGACCGCCGCTCCATCGCCGCCCATGTCCGCCTTGCAAACCTGCTCGCTCATCGCCCTACCCTCGCCATTTCTTTAAGAAGCCTTTACGTTTCCGTGTAATTCCCGTCCATTATCGCGCAGGTCGACGCTACATTGCGCAACACCGCCACGCACGCGCGTTATTATGGCTGGTTGTTGTGCGCAGTCACCAAATGCAGCGCATATCTTGGTAACAATCGGGTAAACCCCCGCTTTCGTAGGTTTTAGTTTGTGAGGAGTCTCAGCATGTTCGCTGCCGCCATCTCGCTCGTCGGTCTTGCGGCGACCGTCTACCTTGTCTTGCGCGAGGCCAAGGCCATTCGCGCTCAGTCGGGCACCGTCGCCAAAAGTGCTCTTGGGTGGAGCGTCGCCTTCGGCCTGTTCCAGGTCTTTTTGACTATTTGGGGCGCCGTGGGCCTCGTCGCTCAAAACGAGCCGCTCGCCTTTGTGATGCTCATCCTGACCAACGCCATTCTCACCGGATGCGCTTGGGCCAGCATCGCCCGCGACCGCTTCGCCCCGCGCGTCTTTGCGTTCGCCGAGCCCGACGCCCCCGCCCCCACCGGCAAGCTCGCCCGCCTGCGCGGCGCCTTTGTGGGCAAACCGCTCGTCGCCGCCGTCTTGTGCCTACTGCTCGCCGGCGTCTTTGCGCTGCTGGGCATGGAGGTCTCGTCCAACCACGACTTTACCTGGGTCTACCCCCTGTGCATTCTGCTCGAATGGGCCATTATCACCGTGCTCATGGTCGGCTTGTTCTTCCTATTCCAGCGCCACGGCGCAGCTCCCGCGGTCTTGGCCTTCGCCCTCTTTGTCCTAGGCATTGCCGAGTTCTTTGTCATCACGTTTAAATCCATGCCCATCCAGCCGGGCGACCTTTCGGCCATCTCCACCGCCGCCGCGGTCGCCGGCAACGGCTACACCTTCTCGATCTCGCTGTTCTGCGTGCTGTCCATGGGCTTTACCGCCATCGCCATGCTGCTGTGCGAGTACGCCGGCCTGGTGGCACCGCACCGTCAGAAGGGTGCCGCCAACGCCAAGCGCATGCTGCTCACCAACCTGCTCGTGGCAGTGCTGTGCCTGGGCGGCGTAACCGCGCATGTCACGCTCATCGACTACTACAACACCCTCGGCATCACCGTCTACACCTGGCGCCCGCTCGAGAGCTACTGGCGCGAGGGCTACCTGCCCGCTTTCATTAGCGCAGCGCAGTCCATCAAGCCGCCCAAACCCGCCGACTACTCCGTCGACGACGCCAAGGCCACGCTCAAAAAGTACGCCAAGGCCTACGACAAGTCCGATGCCGCCAAGAGTGACGAGCGCACCGCCGCAAAGGAGCAATTCGACAGCGAGAAGCCCACGGTCATCGCCATCATGAACGAGACGTTCTCGGATCTGTCGATCTACCAGAACATGCGCGCCGGCTACGAGGGTCCGCAGTACTTTAAGAGCCTGTCCAACTGCCTCAGCCGCGGCAAGCTCTATGTGAGCGCCTACGGCGGCGGTACCGCCAATACCGAGTTTGAGTTTATGACCGGCAACTCCATGGCCAACCTGGGCTCGGGCGTGTACCCCTACACCATCTACAACATGGAAACGACTGGGAACCTGGCAGAGCAGTTCAAGTCGCTCGGATATTCCACCACGGCCATGCACCCCAACCACGCGACCAACTGGAACCGCGAGAACGTCTACAAGGACTTTGGCTTTGACCAGTTCCTGTCCATCAACGATTTCCAGGGGGCCGACACTCTGCGCGGCATGGTGACCGACCAGGCTACCTACGACAAGATTCTTGAGCTGCTCGACCAGAACGCCGATCCGCAGTTTATCTTCGACGTGACCATGCAGAACCACTCGGGCTACGACACGGGCCTGCTGCCGGTCGACAAGCAGATGCACCTGAACATCGACACGACCGACCTGGACGCCAAGACCGTCGAAGACGGCACGCTCTCCGATGTCGACGAGTATGTCTCGTGCATCGAGCAGTCCGACCAGGCGCTTCGCTACTTCCTCAACGCCCTGAGCAAGCTCGACCGTAAGGTGGTCGTAGTGTTCTGGGGCGACCACCAGCCGTTCTTCCCGTCCAAGTTCAACGATAAGTGGTTTACCGGCGAGGACGACGCCACCCACCAGGAACGTCTGTGGCAGACCGACTACATCATCTGGGCCAACTACGACGTTGCCGGCTGCGACCAGACGAGCGAGGTTGACGACCTGTCCACCAACTACCTGTCCACCCAGCTGATGCAGCTGATCGGCGCACCGCTGAGCGACTACCAGAAGGCGCATATGACGCTGCGCGAGTCGCTGCCCGCCATCAACTCCGTGGGCTACGAGGACGCCAGCCTGCGCTGGGCGCTCTCCTCCAACGTCACCGGCGAAGACGCCGTTGCCGCAGCCGCCACCAAGGCGCGCGAGGATTACGCCAAGATGCAGTACTACGAGATGTTCCGCGACGGCAAGAACGTCTATACCGAGCACTTCCAGACCGAGGCCAACGAGACCGACCCCAACCTGGCGCCGGGTACGACGAAGATCAAGTAGCGGGTCGCTCATAACTGAAACGTCTGTCCGGGCGGAGGCATATAAGGTTCCCTGCTCGGACAGTCCTGCGCAAGACGGAGGCCACATTAAGTGGCCTCCTTTGCGTGCGGAACTCGCGATGAACCTTATATGCCTCCGCCCGGACAGACGCCCTGTTGTTGGAGTACGGCTTGTCATGGGGGTACCCGCAACATATATAAGTTGAAGGCCACGTCATGTGGCCTTTTTGCATCCGGAAACTGTGTCCCAGAATTCATGTCCGGAGTGGGATGCAGTTTCCTCTTGCGACCCCGTCGGGAAAGCGCATCCCACTCCGATCACAAATTCCGGGTCACATTTTCCGCCAGAGCCCTCAACTGGAAACTGCATCCCACTCCAAAGGCAAATTCCTGGACGCACTTTCCGAAACCCCATCCATTCGGAAAGTGCGTCCCACTCTGCATACATCCAGCGAACGCATGCGAGTGTGTCGTCCAGGACGGTCTCGTCATCGGGGTGATGGAAAATGTCACCCCAAACGCTTGCCACGGTTGCGCCTATGAGTGTCAATCAGAACCACCCTTAAAAAGGGTGGTTTGCTCTTAGGGTATAACCCACGGGCCCCGGGCTCGCGTCTAAAGGCGCG
>NZ_JADNHZ010000013.1 GCF_015554145.1 Collinsella aerofaciens
ACCCCGGAGGAGTTCCGGAATCAGGCCCTCGCGGCCTAGTCGCTATTTAGGGCGTCCAAGATTTGGGACGCAGTTCAATACGGTCCGGGCCTTCTTCGAGCTAGAGGTTATGTCTCAGGCGGTTGGCTTAGCCAAAGTAACGCTTGAGCAGGCCGGCGAAAGCCTTGCCGTGGCGAGCTTCGTCGCGAGCCATCTCGTGCACGGTGTCGTGGATGGCATCGAGACCAGCGGCCTTGGCACGCTTGGCAAGATCGGTCTTGCCGGCGGTGGCGCCATTCTCGGCCTCAACGCGCATTTCGAGGTTCTTCTTGGTGGAGTCGGTCACGACCTCGCCCAGGAGCTCGGCGAACTTGGCGGCATGCTCTGCCTCCTCGTGGGCAGCCTTCTCCCAGTACAGGCCGATCTCGGGATAGCCCTCGCGATGAGCGACGCGAGCCATGGCCAGGTACATACCGACCTCGGAGCACTCGCCCTCAAAGTTGGCGCGCAGGTCAGCAACGATGTCCTCAGAGACGCCCTCCATCTTGGCGACGCCTACGACGTGCTCGGCAGCCCACTCGAGCTGGCCCTCCTCCTGCTTCAAGAAGCGAGAACCGGGAACGCCGCACTGGGGGCACTTAAAATCCTCGGGCAGCTGGTCGCCGTCGAACTCTTCCACATAACCGCAAACGGGGCAAACAAACTTCATGATTCGATCCTTTCGATCGATGGCGATGGCGCGCTCGTCCGGTCCCGTAAGGGCCCTCTCCGGACGTGCGTCTTGACGGGTTCTATTATCCATAAATGCAACTAAATGTGAAGCCTATTAGGAATGATTTTTAATAAAACAATTTTAAGCATGTGAAGATGTTGATTGATTAACGATTGGCAAGCCATATGCGGACGCCGATGAGTACAATCGTTCGAGCAAATGTTGACCCATCAACAAATGAGGGAGCTTCCTTTATGCATCTAGCCCGTCGTGCCTGGTGCCGAACGTATCAAACGGTTTTTCGCATTGAATTGCCGGTGCTGCCCTATACCGAGCCACGCATTCTGGAGCACGCCGAGGATGTGCCCGCAGTGCTTCGGGCGCGTTCGATACAGCGGGTCCTTATCGTGACGGATCCCGGTATTGCCCGCCTGGGGCTCACGGCACCGCTCGAGACGGCGCTCGCGTCCAAGGGAATCGGCGTTGCGATCTATGCCAAAACATCAGCGAACCCCACGGTCTCAAACGTGGAGGAAGCGGCGTCTCTGTATCGAGCGCGCGCCTGCCAGGCCATTATCGGCTTTGGCGGCGGTTCTGCCATGGACTGTGCCAAGGGCGTGGGTGCGCGCATCGCGCAACCCAACAAACCCATCAACAAGATGCGCGGCCTGCTGCGTGTCCATCGTCGCCTGCCGCTGCTCATCGCCGTTCCCACCACGGCGGGCACGGGAAGCGAGGTCACGCTTGCAGCGGTAATTACCGACGACGAGACGCACTACAAGTACCCCATCAACGACTTTGTGCTGATCCCGCGCTATGCGGTGCACGACCCCGAGTTTACGCGCGGCCTGCCCGCCTCCATTACGGGGCAAACGGGTATGGACGCCCTGACGCATGCCGTCGAGGCCTTTATCGGGCGCAGCACCACGCCCTATACGCGCAAGATGGCGCGCCAGGCGGTGCAGCTCATCCACGACAATTTGCTGGAGGCCTATGAGCATGGCGGCAACATACGTGCGCGCCGCAATATGCTTTCGGCGGCGTATAAAGCGGGTGTTGCCTTTACGCGCTCCTATGTTGGATACGTTCATGCCATCGCACACAGCTTGGGCGGGCGTTACGGGATTCCGCACGGCTTGGCCAACGCTATCATCCTGCCGCATATGCTTCGCGCCTATGGCGAAGCTGCTGCTCCTAAACTCGCCGATCTCGCCCGCATGGCCGGTATCGCGCCGGCTGACGCGCAGGACAGCCTGGCGGCCGAGGCCTTTATCGATTGGGTCGACCGCATGAACGAGGCCCTGGGAATCCCCAAATATGTCTCGGGTATTCGCCGCTCCGATATTCCGCAAATGGCGACGCATGCCGATGCCGAGGCCAATCCCCTGTACCCCGTTCCGCTATTAATGGACCGCTTGGAGCTCGAGCATATGTATGAAGTCGTTGCAGGTGGTATGTTTGAGGGCGAGAACTAGGAGGGTCCATGAACACCGAGGAAATTGCGCGCATCGTCGGCGATCAGCGCGCCTACTTTAAGACGCACGCCACGTTTGATGTCGATGCTCGACGTCGTGCGCTCGTGAGTTTACGCGATGCGGTGCGGGCCCACGAGGCCGATATTGCCCATGCGCTCAAGACCGATTTGGGAAAGTCGCATGACGAGGCGTATATGTGCGAGATCGGCACCTCGCTTTCCGAGATTCGTTATCAGATTGCGCATGTGGCTCGATGGAGTCGCTCGCGTCTGCGTCCGTGTGACCTCGCCAACGCCGTGAGTGTGTGCAAGACGCAGTCCGTGCCCTATGGCGTCACGCTCATCATGGCTCCGTGGAACTACCCGTTTTTGCTGACGCTCGAGCCGCTCGCTGGCGCCCTTGCCGCGGGCAATACCGTGGTCATCAAGCCGAGCGCCTATGCTCCGGCATCGAGCGCGGTGCTCAAGCAAATCTGTGAAGAGGCATTTGATCCGCGCTTGGTGACGGTCGTCGAAGGCGGGCGTGCCGAAAACGAAGCGTTGCTCGATGAGTGCTGGGACAAGATCTTCTTTACCGGTAGCGTTCCGGTCGGCAAGCTCGTCATGGAGCGTGCAAGTAAAAACCTCACGCCCGTGACGCTTGAGCTGGGCGGAAAGAGTCCCTGCATCGTGGATGCGACGGCTAACTTGAAGGTCGCGGCACGCCGTATCGCCTTTGGTAAATGGCTCAACGTGGGGCAGACCTGCGTGGCGCCCGACTACCTGCTGGTCGATACGCGCGTGCACGACGAGCTGCTGGGTCTCATCAAGGAAGAGACCCGCCGTATGTTTGGCGAGCATCCGCTCGATAACGAAGATTACGGGCATATCGTCAACGCCAAGCATTTTGCGCGCGTGCGCGGGCTGATCGATCCCGATAAGGTTGTGCTTGGAGGTACCGCGCGCGAGACTTCGCTCAAGATCGAGCCGACGATTTTGGACGGCGTGTCCCCCGATGACGCCGTGATGCAGGAGGAGATTTTCGGCCCCATCTTGCCGGTGCTGACGTTTGAGAGCCTAGACGAGGCCGAGACGTTTATTACGGATTGCCCGACGCCGTTGGCCCTGTATATCTTTAGTCAAGACCGCGCAGTTCAGCAGCGCTTTGTGCGCTACGTGCCCTTTGGCGGCGGCTGCGTCAACGACACGATCATGCACCTGGCTACGAGCCATATGGGCTTTGGCGGCATGGGTGCGAGCGGCATGGGACAGTACCATGGACGCGAGAGCTTCGATACGTTTAGCCACAAGAAGAGCATCGTGAACAAGGCAACCTGGCTGGACGTGCCATTCCGCTATGCTCCTTATGCAAACTGGAAGCACAAGTTCGTGCGCATGTTTGTGCATTAGATTCAGATGGCATAGGGAAAAACAAAGTGGCCGCCCCCGCGTAAGCGAAGACGGCCACTTCTCACGATGAAAATGTGTATCGGAGTTGGCAAGACCCGCTGCCACGGGTGCCATCCGTGTTCCTATCTTATCTGCAAGCGTTCCGTCGCGCAAGCGTTGCGGCAAACGATTGAAAGACGCAGACAGGATGAATTTGTGTCCGCACGGGCCCGTAGACTTCTCAACTATGTTGTGGATGCTCGCTAATCGGTAATGGAGGCGCACGTGTTTGATGACGATGACCTGTTCGATCTGACAGACGATCCGTTTGAGTGGGATATGCTACTCGATGACGATGAGTTGGAGCAGGACCGCAAAAAGCAAAAGGATAAGAACGCCCGGGGTAAAGGTTCGAATAAAAAGGACAAGCGCCGCCGAGGTCTGTTCGGTGGGCTCTTTGGGTAATTGTCGCATCGCTGCGTCTGTATACTAGACAGGTCTTATACGCGTTGCGAAATGAGGACATAGACGATGATGTGGTTTACCGCCGACCTGCACCTGGGCGATACGAATATCTTGCGCGACATGGATCGACCGTTTGATTCGGTCGAGGAGATGAACCGCAAGGTCATCGATGCCATCAATGAGTGCGTGGCTGTGGACGACCGCCTCTATATCCTGGGAGACTTTACGTATCGATTGCCCCTGGCGGAGGCGGTGCGCCTGCGTAGGCGCATCGAATGCCAGAACATAACGCTCATCCGTGGTAACCATGACGGCGACTGGGAAGATCCAGACGCGCCGCACATTTGGGATGAGGTGCGCGATTATCTGGAGGTCGCCCCCGGTTACGCTAAGGGCCATCGCCTGGTAATGAGCCATTACCCCATGCTCAGCTGGAACGGCAAGGCGCGTGGCGCCATCATGTTGCACGGGCATATCCACAGCAGGGGAGACCGCACCAACGCGCGCAACCGCGATCGCGAGCGCCCAGTCCTTCGCTACGACGTTGGCCTCGATGCCAACGAGTACAAGCCCGTAAGCCGTGACCAAATCCTAGGCTTCTTTGGACTGTAGCTGTAAGTGCAGGTAGAATGAACGCGCCGCGCGGATGGTCTGTGCGGCGCGTTTCAGTAGGAGCGATGAATCCATGAGGGCTATCCAGCGCATTAACCATAACGCTGCCATCTGCGAAGATGGCGCGGGGCGTCAGCTTATCGCGCTGGGTCGTGGTATCGGCTTTGGCGATATGCCGCATGAGGTCGACCTGGATGTCATCACGCGTACCTTTTACGGCATTGATTCAAAGTACCTG
Source organism: Collinsella aerofaciens (assembly GCF_015554145.1). GTDB lineage: Bacteria > Actinomycetota > Coriobacteriia > Coriobacteriales > Coriobacteriaceae > Collinsella > Collinsella aerofaciens_AA. The sequence goes on from NZ_JADNHZ010000013.1 coordinate 4,849, forward strand.
GCGTTTATCGATGAGGTCGATCCCGAGGTGCTGGAGTTTTCTGCTCAGCTGGCCGATATCGCGACCGGACAGCTTTCGTACGAATTGAGTCCTAACCTTCCCATTACATTGGCAGACCATATTCAGTTTGCCATTAAGCGTGCCCGCGAACACATGGTGGTGTCGTTGCCGCTTGAGCGCGATCTTGAGCAGCTGCATCCCATCGAATACCGCTTGGGCGAGCTGGCTGTTCGCGGTATCCAGAAGAGCTTTCATGTGCGCATGCCCCGAAGCGAGGCCGCGGGCATTGCCATGTCGATTGTCAACGCATCGGTTAAGCCGAGCGAGCGGCGCGTGCTTGCCGAGCAGCACGAGGAGCGACTGCTCGATATGACGGTCGCGATTATTCAAGAAGAGTTGGGTGTGACGGTCGATCGCTCGTCGTTCGCCTTTGCCCGCTTTGCCACTCATGTGCGCTATCTGCTCGACCGCGTGGCAAAGAAAGAGCCGATCGATACCGAGAACTCCGGTCTTTACGACGTGCTCGTGGAGCAGTATCCGGCGGCATCGCGTTGCGCTCACCGTGTCGACGATCTGATTCAAGAGACCTTTGGCGAGCCATTGGCCCAAGAGGAGCTCGTCTATCTGATCATGCATGTGAATCGCGTGGCTTCTGTCCACTCGGATAAATAGGCTCTCTGGTATTTCCTTTCCGTCATGGCGACCGTTCGCGGGTCGTTTGCTACCGTTCGTCGGTAATCTGAGCCGCAACGAACGCATCTGCCGCATATACTCGCCGTGTGTTGGGTGTTACTCACGGCGCAGCTCCGAGAGGCACTACCGATTCTGTCGAGACCATTATTGGGTCTCTGTCGGTTGTGCGCGGGGCTTTTTTCATGTCGATCCACCCGGGAATCACATGCAATGAAATCTCTTGCCAACGGGCATTGCGCGCTGCGCAGGCGCGAGCGGAATCGTGTGTCTTGGTGCCATGAAGCCCCACGAGCCTTTAGTTGGAAGAGAAGGGATTCGACATGGCTGTCGATAACAAGAAGATTGCCGAGGACGTGCTCGCTGCCGTCGGCGGCGCCTCCAATGTGACGAACGCGACGCACTGCATGACCCGCCTGCGTCTGAACCTCAAGGATCAGTCCATTCCCAATGACGATGAAGTGAAGAAGATCAAGGGCGTGCTGGGCGCACAGTGGTCTGGCGGCCAGTATCAGGTCATCATTGGCCAGAACGTGCCGAAGGTCTATGACGCCGCTCTCAAGCTCGGCGTGAAGGGCGAGGGCGCAATCGCAGAGAACCTCGATGCGAGCGCCAAGGAGCCGCTGACGCTCAAGACTGCGGGCAAGAAGACCCTCAACTACCTGTCCAAGACAATGGTTATGACGATTCCCATCATCATGGGCGCCGCCATGTTCCGTACCATTGCTGTGCTTTGCGGCGACGGCATGCTCGGTATCTGGTCTGCCGATTCCGACATCTATAACTTCTTTTACAACTGGATTTACAACGCCGGCTATTATTTCCTTCCCGTTTATCTGGGCTGGGCTGCCGCAAAGCAGCTCGGCTGCAGCCAGCCGCTCGGCATGATGCTCGGCGGCGTGCTCATTGCCCCCGAGTTCATGACGCTGGTCAACGCTGCGGCAGATTCGGGTGCTACGACCACGATGATTTACGGTGTGCTGCCGGCTCAACTGAATAACTATTCCTGCACCGTGCTCCCCATGGTTCTGTCCATGCCGGTGCTCATGGTTGTTGAGAAGTTCATGAAGAAGATCATTCCCGACATGCTCTCTACCGTGTTTGTGCCCGTGTGCACCCTGGCCGTCATGATTCCCGTTTCGCTGTGCGCGCTGGCTCCGATTGGTTCTATCTTGGGCAACGCGGTTGGTAACTTTATGTTCGGCCTCGGCAACACCGGCGGCATCGTCACGGTCATCTCTCTTGTCGCCATTGCCGCGCTTTGGGAGTTCCTGGTTATGACCGGTATGCACCAGGTCCTGCTTACCCTTGGCATTGTGCAGCTGCTCACCATGGGCTCTGACTCCTGTGTTATGGTCGCGGGTGCTATTGCTCAGTTCGCTACGTGGGGCATGGCCTTCGGCGCCTTCCTGCGCCTTAAGGAGACTGACGAAAAGGGCGCCATGCTTGGTTTCTCGCTCTCCGGCATTGTCGGCGGCGTGACGGAGCCCGCGCTGTATGGCTGCGGCTTTAAGTACGCCCGCTGCCTGGGTGCCATGGTTGCCGGCGGCGCTATCGGCGGCCTGATCGCGGCTCTTACCAATGTGACGACGTATGTTTTGGGCGCAACGAATATCCTTGGTATTACAGGTTATGTTGCAGGCGGAACTGCTAATCTCGTATGGGGCTGCGTTGCATCGGGCACTGCATTTGTTGCCGCCGCTGCCATTGCCTACTTCTTTGGCTTTACCAAGGAGCAGCTCGACGAAGACGCTGCTGCCGCCAAAGCCTAAAGCATCCGTTCGGTAGGACAATTATCTGGGGCACTTGGCTGCGCTTCAAGTGTCCCTTTCCGTAGATGGGGGTCAATATGAAGCAATTGCTCATTCGTGCCGACGATATCGGTTATTCGTATGCCGTTAACCTGGGGATTGCCCGCAGTATCAATGAGGGCCTGGTGCGCTCGGCGGGACTTATGCCCAATATGCCCGAGGCCGAGCGTGGCTGGTCGCTCGTGGCGGACGCCGGCATTGCGGTGGGTCAGCATACCAACGTGTGCCTGGGCAAGCCGTGTGCCGACCCGGCGCTCATTCCGAGCATGCTCAACGAGAACGGCGAGTTCCATAGCAGCCGTACCTTCCGCGATCATTTTAAGCGCGGCGAGGAGTTGATAGACTTCGACGAGGCCTGCATCGAGATCCGCGCGCAGCATGACCGCTTTGTCGAGATCGTGGGCCGCGAGCCCGATTACTTTGAGGCCCATGCCGTCATGAGCAAAAACCTTAACCGAGCGATCTCGGCGGTTGCTCAGGAGCTGGGCCTTAAGGAGCAAAAGGCGAGCTTCGACCCCGCGGCTGTGGTGCATTGCGGAGATACTGATCTGCGCATGGTGATGCGCTCGATGGAGCCGGGCTACGAGCCCAAAGAGGCAATCATGCAGACGGTTCGCGAGATGGTGGACGGCGAGACGGTCGTCTTTGTGTGCCATCCGGGCTATCTCGATCGTTTTATCTTGGAGAACAGCTCGCTCACGACCGACCGCACCAAGGAAGTCGATGCGCTGATTGACCCCGAGCTTCGCACTTGGCTTGAGTCTCAACCTGATCTTCGCCTGATCGACTACCGCGACCTGTAAGGACCCAAGTCACCACAAAGGGGACAGTCGCCTTTGTGGTGGTTCTGACGCCGTTGCCATTATGGCGGCGGCGTCTTTTTTGTCCGTGCGGCGCGGTAGAGTGTAGGCGGTTGAAATTTGCGTCCATCGAGGAGCTGCCATGAACGAGATCAAGTGCCCGCATTGCGGCGAAGTTTTTAAGGTCGATGCGTCCGGTTATGCGGATATCGTCAAGCAGGTGCGCGATGCCGAGTTCTCGCGCGACCTGGATGAGCGCGTGAAGGCGGTCCAGCGCGAGGGCGAGCAGGCACTGGAGCTTGAGCGCTCGCGCTCGACGGCTGCTTTGCAAAAGGCAGAGTCTCAGCGCGACGCTCAGCTTGCCGAGCAGAAAAACGCCGCGGCTCAGGAGCTGGCACAAGAGGTTGCCAAGCGTGATGCCGAGCTTGCCGAATTGCGTGCCAAGCTCGAGGGCGCTGCCACAGAGCGCGAGAGTGCAAGCCAGCGCGCGGCGGTTGAGGCCCGTGCCGACGCTCAGAAGGAGAACGCCGAGCTCCAGCGCGAAATCGACAACTTGCGTGCGCAGCTGGGGCGCAAGGATGATGAAGCCAAGCTTGCCGAGGCTTCGGCGCGCAATGCTGCTCAAAACGATTTAGCCGCACGTGATGCCCAGATTGCCGAGCTGCAGGCCAGGCTTGCCGCGGCGGACAAGGCACGGGAGATGGCGCTTGCCGCTGCCGCGGCCGAGTCGCAGCGTGAGCTCGATGCCGCTCACAACGAGGCCGAGCGCACGCTTGCTGACTATCAAGCGAAGGTGCAGGAGAAGTTTTCTGCCGCAAAGGCTCAGTCTGAGCAGGAGGCCGAGGGTCTGCGTGCGCAGTTGCGCGAGCAGGAGCTGATGGCAAAAATGAACCTGTCTGAGGCGGTTGCCGCGGCGAAGCGAGAGCGCGATGAGGCGCGTGCCAAACTGACGAGCGAGTTGGCAGTGCGCGATTCGCGCGAGGAGCAGGCTAAGGCGGCACACGAGCTTGCGCTTGCGCAGGCCAAGCGCGCGAGCGATGATCTGATTCGCTACAAGGATGAAGAGATCGAGCGCCTTAAGGACATGAAGGTCCGCCTGTCCACCAAGATGGTGGGCGAGTCGCTCGAACAGCACTGCGAGACCGAGTTTAACCGTCTGCGCATGACGGCGTTTCCTAACGCGTACTTCGAGAAAGATAACGATGCGTCCGAGGGCACCAAGGGCGACTTTATCTTCCGCGAGTGCGATGCGAGCGGCAACGAGGTCATTTCGATTATGTTCGAGATGAAAAACGAGAACGACGAAACCGCGACCAAACACAAGAACGAGGATTTCTTTAAGAAGCTCGATCACGATCGTCGCCAGAAAGGCTGCGAGTATGCGGTGCTCTGCACCCTGCTCGAGCCCGAGAGCGAGCTTTACAACGCGGGAATCGTGGACGTGAGCTATCGCTACGAGAAGATGTATGTGATCCGCCCGCAGTTCTTCATTCCCATCATTACGCTGCTGCGCAATGCCGCCATGGGTTCGCTTCGCTATAAGCAGGAGCTGGCGGAGTACAAGCAGCAGAATATCGATGTCACGAACTTCGAAGCCAAGATGGAGAAGTTCAAGAACGATTTCGGCCGCAACTACGAGATCGCGAGCCGCAAGTTCCAAACGGCAATCGATGAGATCGACAAGACGATTAGCCATCTGCAGAAAACCAAGGAGGCGTTGCTGTCCTCCGAGAACAATCTGCGCCTAGCCAACAAGAAGGCCGACGATCTTACCATTCGCAAGCTCACGTGGGGCAACAAGACCATGAAGGCGGCGTTTGACGAGGCGCGCGAGGCTGCGCCGGAGACAAGCGATGCGCCAGCCGAGGCGGATTCGTATGAGGTCGAGGATGCCGAATAGGGTATAGCGGATAGTGCAAAAGCGGGGCCGCTGGCGATGTTGCCAGCGGCCCCGCTTCGTTTCGTCCCATTCTGTTCGGCTAGTCCTCGAGCAGGTCCTCGATAAAGCCGACGCGGTAGTTTTTGAAAATGACCTCGCCGCCGTCTTGTGTGGCGTCCAGATCGACATCGCCCATGATGCCAAAATCGTGGTCGCCGTCCTCGTCGGCAAAAATCTGGTGCACGTGCCATACGTGCAGCGTCTTCTCGTCGGACTCATCGATGGAAAACATCGCGGCGCTGCGGGCGTCTCCGTCGGTGAGGATTTCCTCGTGCTGATCATGGTAGGCATCGAGCGCCTTTTGCCAGCGGATCTCGCTCATGCCCCAGTCGTCGTCGAGCTCGCCCAGGTCGCGCACGTGCTCGCGGGCGGCAAGGGTCACGCGGCGGAAGAGCGCGTTGCGCACCAACAGCGTGCAGCCGCGGCGGTCCGCCACGACCTCGTCGATGCCCTGCGGCGGCGCGGCGTCGAGGGCTGCCGGGTTGCCGGCGTTCTCCCACTCGTCCACCAGACTCGAGTCGACCGAGCGCACCACAAAGCCCAGCCACGAGATAATGTCGCGCAGGCGCTCGTCGCGCTTCTCGATGGGCACGGTGCGGTCGAGTGAACGATAGGCTTCTGCCAGGTAGCGCAGCAAAATGCCCTCGGAGCGGGCGATGCCGAGCTTTTGAATGTAGCCCTTAAAATCGCTCGCGCTTTCCAGCATATCGCGCAGGACGCTCTTGGGAGAGAGCTGGTAGTCGTTTGCCCAGGGTACTTCCTGGCAGTACTTGTCAAAGGCGGCGTCGAGCAAATCCTCGAGCGGCTTTTCGTACGTGACGTCTTGAATGCGCTCCAAGCGCTCCTCATATTCGATGCCGTCGGCCTTCATCTCGGCCATAGCGCGATCGCGTGCGGCGCGCTCCTGTGCGCGCAATACCTGCTTGGGGTCCTCGAGCGTAGCCTCGACCATCGAGATGAGGTCCATGGTATAGGTCTCGCTCTCGGGATCGAGCAGCTCCAGCGCGGCAAGCAAAAACGGCGAAAGCGGCTGGTCGAGCGCAAAGTCCTCGGGCAGATCGACCGTCAGCGCATAGTCGATGTCTGGTGCGGCGTCGGTCGGGGCGTCGGGTACGGGCGGCACCTCGGTGCGTACGACGACGCCGGAATCGATGAGCGTGGCGAAGATTTCGTCGGCGCGAATCTCGAGCTTGGCCTTTTCCTCGGGGGCCTGCAGGCTTGTCTCGATGAGGTCGTGCACGCGGGCGCGGGCATCGCCGCCCTGCTCGACCACACTAATCACCATGGAGTGCGTGATGCGCAGGCGCGGCTTGAGTGTCTCGGGCTGCGTCTCGATCAGGCGCTCAAAGGTCTGCTTGTTCCAGGTGACAAAGCCCTCGGGGGCCTTCTTCTTTTTAATCTTGCGGAGCTTCTTGGGGTCGTCGCCCGCCTTGGCCATAAGCTTGGCATTCTCGATCTCGTGCTCGGGTGCCTCGGCGATGACCATGCCCTCGGTATCGAAGCCCGAGCGGCCGGCACGACCGGCAATCTGATGGAACTCGCGGGCGCGCAGACGACGCATCTTGTAGCCATCGAACTTGGTGAGCGCGGTGAGCACCACGGTGTGGATGGGCACGTTGATACCGACGCCGAGCGTATCGGTGCCGCAGATGACGGGTAGCAGGCCCTGCTGCGCCAAGCGCTCGACCAGCAGGCGGTAGCGCGGCAACATGCCAGCATGGTGCACGCCGACGCCGCATCCGAGCAAGCGCTTGAGGATTTTGCCGAAGGCCGTCGAGAAGCTCGTGCCCTTGGCCGCCTCCTTGATGGCCTCGCGCTGCTCCTTGCTGGCAATGCCAAAATTGGCGAGCGACTGTGCCGTCGCAAGGGCGGCATCCTGGCTAAAGTGCACGATATAGAGTGGGGCCTCGTCGCGGCGTATGGCGAGCTCGACCGTGCCCTCGAGGGAGGTCGTCACATAGTCGTAACTCAGCGGAACAGGACGCGGGGCGTCGACGACCAAGTCGCAAGCAGCGCCGGTGTGCTCCTCGAGTGAGGCGGCGATGGCAGTGACATCGCCGAGCGTGGCGCTCATGAGCATGAATTGCGTGTGAGGCAGGGTGAGCAGCGGCACCTGCCAGGCCCAACCGCGATCGGGGTCGGCAAAGTAGTGGAACTCGTCCATGGCGACGCAGCCAACATCGGCATCTTCGCCCTCGCGTAGTGCGTCGTTGGCGAGGATCTCTGCCGTGCAGCAGATGACGGGCGCCTTGGTGTTGATATGCGTGTCGCCGGTGATCATACCGACGTTATCGCGGCCGAGCACCTGCACAAGGTCGAAAAACTTCTCGCTGACCAGAGCCTTGATGGGGGCCGTGTAATAGCAGCGTTTGCCCTGTGCCATGCCCATAAAGAGCATGCCCAGCGCGACAAGCGACTTGCCTGATCCGGTCGGCGTGCCCAGAATGACGTGATCGCCGGCGGCTAGATCCATGAGGGCCTCTTCCTGGTGGTCCCACAGCTCAATACCGCGATTGCTCGTCCATTCAAAGAAGCGCTCGAAGGCCTGGTCGGGCGTGAGCCACGGTTCGGGCTCGCTGCCGTCCTCGGGCTCCCACCAGGTGGGGGAGAGCGCACCGAGTGAGCCGAATTCGGCTTCGGTTCCCGTGCCGCCCGAGAATGAACTGGCGGCTCCGGCGCCGGAGACGGTGCTGGCGGCGATATCTGTCGTGGTCTGTGCCATGTGTTTGCTTTCTCTCGCGATTGTCCGCCAACTATTATGGCGTAGCGGCGGCGCGGGGTGCCAGCGCGCGAGAAAATGCAGGAAATGGGCGTTCTGCTCGGCCGTTTGGCGCAGTTGCCAGCTAAGTGAGTAGACCTTTTGCGATATCTCGAGCACACGGCTTTTGCGCAAGGGCTCTACCTGCGGTTTTAGTTTTCGTTATGCGGGTTGTGCTTGGCTATTGCAAAAAAGTCTACTCACTTAGGTTTTGAGGGTCGTTTGCTGGCGCCTATTTGCGCTTGCTTACCGACGCCGCGACCATCAGAGGCCCCTGGGATTCTTGCGGCAGGCGCTTCTTGCCTTTGCGGGCGCGGTTTCTAAAGTTCTCGACGGCCTCTTCCATACCCAGAGGTACATAGGTGAGCTCATCGAGGTTTTCGGGCAGGTAGCAGGCAAGGCTTTGCTCCTGCGCGCGGCCCGCCGCGAGCTGTTCATCGCTGGGTTGCGCGCCGGGTGTGGCGCAAATGCCATAGACGGCGGCACCCATCTCGCGTGTGCGGCATTCATATTCGGTCTCGGGGTGCTCGGGATGGTCGCGGCGGACGTCGTCACTTACCCAAAGTGTGTCGTAGCCGGCTGCGGCAAACTGCCCCAGGGCGTAGTCGCGCAATGGCTTGCTGTCGGTGCGCAGTGTGACGGTGGCGCCGGCTGAAAAGAGCGGGCGGTAGAGCATCAGATGGTCGACATGGACGAGCCGTTTTTTGGCGTACTTGGCCTTGGGCTGCGGCGTGGGAAAGTTGATGGTTATGGCGTCGAGCTCGCCTGCGGCAAACAGTTGCGGCAGCGATGCGGCGCCTCGGGGCAGGACAAGTGCGTTGGTCAGTTCCTGCTCGCATATTTTCTGCGCGGCATAGGCAATGCAGATGGGCTCCTGGTCCATGCCGATAAAGAGAGTGTCGGGTTCGCAGTGGGCTCGCTCAACCAGATAGGTGCCTTTGCCGCAGCCCAGATCCAGGTGAAGGCGGGCGAAGGGCTTGCCACCAGCCGGCGTACATGCTTCACGCCAATGTCCGGTATAGCTCTCGGGGCTCGTCTCGATGGCATCGGCGTAGCGCTCCAGGCGCTCTTCGAGCACAAAGTTCTTAGGCGTGCGAACGTGGATGGCTCCCATGAGGCTCCTTGATCATGAGTATGGAACGCATGGCTGCGCGTTCCGTCAATGGGTTGGAAAAGGATGGGCATAGTTTGCCCGGTAGTTGCGGTGCGGCTCGGCGGCGAGTCGCCGATGCCTACAGGCGCTTGAGGATCACATAGCGGTTGAGCTCGCCGCTGCGACCGTCGGCATGGAAGCGCTCAAGCTCGCGCACGGGGACCTCGCCGCTCTTGTAGAACGTACGGACGCCGCGCACCAGGTCGGTGATCTGCTGATCGTCAAAGTGATGGCAATAGCGGTAGGCGTGGCGGTCGTTTTGCCAGCCAATGAGGTGGTCGCCGGCTTCAAACTGCGCGGAATCGTAACCTTCAAACGGCGGGGTAAGCTCGGCGCGGGCTTCGGCGCGAACGGCCTTGCGCGCCATGCGCTCGTCGTTCATAAACTCCCAAAAGCTGATAGCGATGATGCCGCCCGGGCGCGTCTGGCGTACCAGGGCGTCGAGCACGCGTACGCGGTACTCGCACGACGGCACGTGGTGCATAAAGCCAAAGCAGACCGAGATATCGGCGAGCGGGGCATCGAAAAGCACATCGGGCGTCTCGGCGGGGTTGAGCTTCATGAGGGCGTCGAGCGCATCGAGTTCCTGAAAGTGCAGGTTGGGAATGCGCAGGGCGTGGCCGTGGGCGTCTATTGCCAAATCTTGGCACGAGTCGACACCATAGAACTCAAACGGGCAGCTGGCATCTGCCGAGGGGTTTGCGCCGTCGACGCCCTTGGCGGCAAGTGCCCCGCCGGCGGCAAAGTTCTCGAATCGCATATTGCCGCAGGCAAGGTCGAAGACGCGGACGGGATGCTCGATCGTGGCCACATCGAGCTGCTCGAGCGCGATGTCCATGGTGCGCACCCAGCCGGGCCACGGGGCCTGGCGCGTATCGGAAAAGGAAGCGGAGTGCTCGCGATAGAACGTATTGTTGAGCTGGATGAGCGATGATGCGAAATCGCGGTTCACGGCGCGGAACTCCCTCCGATGGCGGTGCGGAATAAACAGTACGACCATACTACCGTTAACGCCGCAACGGGGACAACCGAGCTGTGGGTCATTGCTTTGTTTGGACACATTTCCGCAGCTCATATGTGCCCGCAACCGCCGGTTGTCAAAAATCTCACTAGAATAGGTGGCATGATTTTGGCGGTGGCGGATAGATTTTTAACTGTGCAAGGCGCCTTAAGAACAAAAGCGGTCCGGCGGCACGGCTGGCATCGCATAGGAGGAACCATGAATGTAGAAACTGCTCAGCGGCTCGCCGACCTTCGCCGCAGCAAGGGCTTTAGCCAAGAAGGATTGGCGCGAAAGCTGGGACTGTCACGCCAAGCGGTCAGTAAATGGGAGCGAGCGGAGAGCTCGCCCGATACCGAGAACCTGATCTCGCTCGCCAAGCTCTATGGCGTGAGTCTGGACGAGCTGCTCAATCCGAGCGATGAGATCGAGGACGATATCGAGTTTGAGAACGAGGACCGCGCCCGCCAGCGCGAGGCCGAGGCGGCAGAGCGTGCCCGCACCCATGAGGCGGCGGCGCGCGCCACCGAAGCGGCAACGCAGGCGAGTGATGCTGCGGCCAAGGCGGCACAAGCGGCAAGCTGGAGTGCGCAGGCCGCCAATGCTGCTACGGCGCAGGCGACGAGTGGCGGTGCGACCAGCGTGACTCCGGTGAAGGGCCCCTTCCAGTCGTTCCCGTATTGGGCCGTGTGCTGGCTGCTGTTCTTTTTGCTGATGTTTCCGTTTGATACCGGCCCCTTTGCCGCGCTGATCTTCTTTACGATCCCTATCTATCACTGGGTGGCGCGTGCGCTCGATGGCGATTGGGCGCGCGGGGATATTCAGGTTGGTTCGGCACCGGTGGCGATCAAGGCCCAGGGGAAGGATACTTCTGCGGAACCTGATGCTGACGTGGCTACCGCGACCACCGCTGAGCCGATTGCCAAAGAGGGTGATGAATGATGAAGCTTTCGCATGAATCCAAGGTGCGCCTGATCGTTGGCATCGGAGCCTTTGTGCTTATCATCGGACTTGTCTTTGGCGCTTCGCGGACATTGATTCACTACGATGGCCCGTGGGGTCTCGGCGATATCGCATCTGGCTTGTTAGGTATGGACCATGAGGATGACAAAGACGATCTTTTGAATGGCGGTAATTACTCCGCTCAGCCTCAGCAGCTTTCGAGCACGACTTTTGATGCCGATATGTTCCGCTACCTCGATTTCGATATCAATGCGGCTTCGGTGGACGTCAAGGTTGTTGATGGCAACAAGGCTCGCGTTATCGAGCGGGGGCGCGTTGCCAAGGGTATGGATGCCTCCAAGGCCGCGGCGCAACACATCGCATCCGTCGAGGACTCGACGCTCAAGGTTTCCCAGTTTGGCAGTGATGACGGCAAGGCAATCGATCGCTCGGTTACGGTTGAGCTGCCACGCCGTGTTGCCGAACATCTGAAGGGTATCAACGCGCACGTGGGCTCGGGTGATTTGCAGATTGCCGGTGTCATCTGTGATGGTTTTGACCTTTTCCTGGGTGCGGGAGATGTAGAGTTTACGGGCAGCGTGACTGATGCGCTCAGTGCTGAGGTCGGTTCGGGCGATGTGACGTTCGAGCTCTACCAGGCTCCCGCGAAGTCGATGAACGTAAGCGTGGACTCGGGCGATGTGGAGGTAACGGTTCCGAACTCTACGGGCTTTACGGCGAGCCTTACTCTGGGTAGCGGTGACTTCGAGAGCGATTTCCTTCCGGATGGCTACGACGACGAGGCGATTTCGAGCCTCGAGTTCGAGAATGGCGATAAGTCCGCCACGTATCGCTTTGCGGTTGGTTCGGGCGACATGTCGTTCAATCCGGAATGACGACGGCGGGCTAAGTCCGCAAACATAGATGCTTATACGCGCTCTTTGATGGAGGCGCCGGGGCCGTGACGGGCTCCGGCGCCTTTGCCTTTACAATGGGGGCATGGAACAGATTATTTTGAACATACTCGAGGCTCTGCGTCGCGGTGAGACCGTGGACGACAAGGCGCTCGTCAAACTGATACATGCCGAGGCGCGCCGTGAGGGTGCCGACAAACGAGATCTGGCCAAGCGCCGTCTGCTGCCGTTCTACCAGCGGGTTAAACGTGAGAAGCCGGCTCGTTGGGCTGGATGGAATGTCGATGCCGAGCTGGAGCGTCAGCTGCTGCAGGTGCTGCGCATGAAGCCGCGCCGCACGGCTTCGGGCGTGGCGACCATTACCGTCATCACCAAGCCGTGGCCCTGTTCGGGCGATTGCCTGTTTTGCCCCAACGATCTGCGCATGCCCAAAAGCTATCTGCATGCCGAGCCGGCATGCGCCCGTGCGGAGCAAAACTGCTTTGACCCGTATTTGCAGGTGAGCGCTCGTCTGACCGCGCTTTCGCAGATGGGGCATGCGACCGACAAGATAGAGCTCATCGTGCTCGGTGGCACCTGGAGCGACTATCCGCAAGGGTATCAGACGTGGTTTATGTCGGAGCTTTTCCGTGCGCTCAATGACGATGCCGTGGCTGGTGTGGCGGCTAACCCCATGTTGGCGCGTCCGGGCATCAGCCGTGCCGAGGCGGGGCGCCTGCTCGATGACGCGCCCGCCGATGCCCTGCCGCCGGTGGTAACAGAGCGCCGCGAGCGCTATCGGGCTGCCGCCATTGCGGCTGACGAGGCTGAGCTTGCTGCCGGCGTTGCCGACGAGCAGGAGCGTGTGGATGCTGCCGTGGGCGGCTATAACCGCGCGGTGCGTCGTCTGTACGGCCCTGGTACGCCGTGGGGCGAGGTTGCCGAGTGGCAGACGGCAACGATGGAGGAGCTCGAGCGTCAGCAGCACATCAACGAGACGGCGAAGCATCGCGTGGTGGGGCTCGTTATCGAGACGCGCCCCGATGCAGTAACGCCGCAGGCCCTCACGCTCATCCGCCGCCTGGGCTGTACCAAGATTCAGATGGGTATCCAGAGCCTCGACCAGCACCTGCTCGATATCAACGAGCGTCGTATTTCGGTGGCGCAGATCGAGCGGGCGTTTTCGCTTGCGCGCCTGTTTGGCTTTAAGATCCACGCGCATTTTATGCTTAACTTGCTGGGCGCCACGCCCGAGGGGGACAAGCGCGACTACGAACGCTTTATGACCGAAGGGGCCTTTATGCCCGACGAGGTCAAGGTTTACCCGTGTGCGCTCATCGAGGGCTCGCGTCTGGTGGGCTGCTATGAGCGCGGCGAGTGGCGCCCCTATACCGAGGAAGAGCTGCTCGATGTGCTGGCCGACGACATCGTGGTGACGCCGGCGTTCTGCCGTATCAGTCGCATGATCCGCGACTTTAGTTCCGACGACATTATGGTGGGCAACAAGAAGCCCAACCTGCGTCAGCTCGTCGAGAATCGCCTGGCGGCTCGTGGAGAAGGCGCGGTGGTGCGCGAGATTCGCTATCGCGAGATCAGTACCGCGGGTGCCGAGTTGGATGAGCTATCTCTTGATGAGGAGGTGGCGTACGAGACGCCGGTGACGCACGAGCGCTTTTTGCAGTGGGTGACGCCGCAGGGCAAGATCGCGGGCTTTTTGCGCCTGTCTCTGCCCGACCATTCGTTTGTTGCTGCACATACGGACGAGTTGCCGACGATGCCGGACGAGGCGATGATTCGCGAGGTGCACGTGTATGGCATGGCTGCGCGCGTGGGCGATCAAGGCCAGGCGGCCCAGCACCATGGACTGGGGCGGTTGCTCGTAGAGCGCGCGTGCGAGATTGCCCGGGATGCGGGTTATGCGCGTATCAACGTGATTAGCGCGATTGGCACACGCGAGTACTATCGCCATCTTGGATTTTATGACCATGGCCTTTATCTGCAAAAGGAGCTCTAGATGAACAAGCCGAGTGTTTCTGCTGGCGTCGTTGCCGGCGTTGCTCTGGGAGCCGCGGCGCTTGGTGCGGCCGCCGTCGCTGTTCGTGCTGCCTGTCTGCAGGTTGCGCGAACCCGCAATGGGTTGGCGCGTGTGAAGCGCATGCACGATGAGAGCGGTGACGAGGTCCGTGTGCTCGTGCAGGGCGGCGTCTACCAAAGTGCGAGCTACGTTGGCGAGCGTTGGACGGAGCCCGTCTTTGCGTACTATCGTGCGTTTGACGATGTGTTTGAGGCCGAGGGCGCAATGCGTGACGCTTATAGTCACGGTATCGACCGCATGCTTATGCTGGGCGGCGGCGGGTTTGCCTATCCTAAGTTCGCTCTGATGTCGCACGAGGGCTTGCGCATGGACGTTATTGAGTATGACGGAGAGATTACGCGCCTGGCGCGCCGCTGGTTCTACCTAGACGAGCTGGAGCGCACGGCGGGCGATCGCCTGCGGGTGATTACCGCCGAGGCTCGCTCGTATCTGGGTGTGACGAGCGTGGGCCATCGTCGCTACGACGTGGTCGTGAGCGATTGCTTTGGCGGTGCCGAGCCCGTGCGCGAGCTGGCGACCGTTGAGGCGTTGCATCTGGTGCGGGGTGGCTTGAACCCGGGCGGCATCTACGTGGCTAATATTGTGAGCGCGAACGAGGGGAGCGATGTGTCGTTCCTGCGCGATTGCGCCGCCACGACGCTCGAGGTGTTCGATCACGTTTGGGTGGTGCCCTGCGGCGATGCGGAGTTCGGCGGCGAGGAAAACTACCTGCTCATCGCCAGCGACGGCGACTATGCCTTTGCCGAAGCCGTGCCCTTCGACACCGACTTCCTCGGCACCGTCCTTCATGACAAGTAAGTCTCCCCGTCCCAAAAAGACTGGTTTTAGGCGTGGTCGCGCCAGCTGCGGACACGCTGCTTCATGCCCTCTATGTCGAGCACGCCTTCGGCAAAGCCCTTGCGCACGAGCTCTTCGGGAACGAACTCATCGTAACGATCAAAGTAAGGTACCTCGCCGGGATAGACGAGCTCGATGGAATCGAAGTCCTTTTCGGCCTCGGCGGCGAGCACCTCAAAGAACGTCTCCTCGTCGGCCTTCATCTTAAACTGCATAAAGTACGGGCGTGACGGGTCGAGTCCGCGAAGGCCCAGTTCAGCGGCGCATTTGATTTTAAGCATGCGCTCGAGTGCTAGGAAGGCGTAGCTGCCCAACCAGGGGAAGAGCACCCAGGTGTCGCCACCCAGGTTGATGAGCGGCTTAGTTCCCGCGCCCGAAATCTCGGCGGTATGACGAGCCTGCGCCAAGCGAGCCCGTGCGTTACCCATAAGGTACGGATATACTGCGTGCTCAGTGAGCGCTTGGCGCATGCGCTCGAGCACATGCGTGTTAATGTCGCCGGGGCAGTCGCCAAAGTAGGCCGGCACCCGGCCCTTGACCTGCGTGGCAAAGACAGTGTGGCGCTTCCAGTCCACTTCCTCGACAATCCAGCAGTGTCCGGCGATGGCGATGCGCTCACCGGGCGGGGGCGGATTAACGATCGTGCCCAGCTCGGCCGATTCGCTCCGGACGGTAAACTCCTCGTTTTCCTGGAACACGGCGTAGAACTTAAAGTTGTTAATGATGCGCTCGCCCGCGAGACCCACGATGAGCCCGCCACCTTCGGTGACCTGGATATGGTCGATCTTAATGAGGTGACGTAGCAGCACACGGTAATCGTCTGCCGAGACACGGTGGAAATAGCTGAGCGTGAGCACGCGCTGGGCAAGTTCGGCCGGCGTGAGCTCGCCGGTGCTGGCGAGGGTCGACATAGTCTGGTGATAGAGCAGGCTGTAGGGGAGACGATCGAGCTCGGGTGGCT
Organism: Collinsella aerofaciens; assembly: GCF_015554145.1. GTDB lineage: Bacteria > Actinomycetota > Coriobacteriia > Coriobacteriales > Coriobacteriaceae > Collinsella > Collinsella aerofaciens_AA. Next base: position 20,728 of record NZ_JADNHZ010000013.1, read on the forward strand.
CGACCCACTTTTCCTCGCGATAGAGTTGTACGAGCGCGATACCCTGCAGGAGCTTCCAGGGAATGGTTTCGGGCATCATCGTGCGCGGCTCGGGCTCTTCCTCGCGCATGACAAACCACATCTCGGGCGGAAGATCGCGACGGCCTGTGCGCCCCATGCGCTGCAAAAAGGAGCTGACGGTAAACGGCGCGTCAATCTGGAAGGCGCGCTCCAGGCGGCCGATATCGATACCGAGCTCCAACGTAGAGGTGGTGACGGTTGTCTGCGTCTGCTCCTCGTCGCGCATGAGCTCCTCGGCCGTCTCGCGTAGCGATGCCGAAAGATTGCCGTGATGGATGAGAAAACGGTCGGGCTCGTGCCGGCTCTCGCAGTAGCTGCGCAGCATGGAGCACACGGCCTCTGCCTCCTCGCGCGAGTTGGCAAAGACCAGGCATTTGCGGCCGCGCGTATGCTCAAAGATATAGCCCATGCCGGGGTCGGCGTTGTCGGGCGCCGTGTCGGTGGGGTTGAGAAGCGCCTGCTCGGTCGCTCGTGGGATGTCGACTTCGCCCTCGGGGGCCGAGGAAGTGCGACGGTCTTTGGGAGCGGCCTTGTCCCGCGCCTGCTCACGACGTTGACGGTGTTCTTCCTGTGTAAGCTGTCCGCTGTGGCACATGTCTTGTCCGGATGCGGGCAGCGCCGCGGGCGCCGCCGTCTCAATACGCTCGCAAGCAAGCACCTCGGCTTCTTGTGGACCTGTGCCTACGAATCCTCGTTGCTGAGCCTGGGGGCCCGAGTTGTAGAAGTGCTCCATGGAGATGCGCCACACGCGACGCGGTTCCTCAAAGCGGGGGATAACGCAGTCGCGCCCCGTTCCCTGCGAGAGAAAGGCGCCCGTGCGCTCGGGGTCGCCGATGGTGGCCGAAAGGCCAATGCGGCGGGGCTGCACGCCTGCCATGCGCGAGAGGCGCTCGATAAGACAGAGCGTCTGCCCGCCGCGGTCGCCGCGCATGAGCGAATGGACTTCGTCGATAACCACATAGCGCAGGTCGCAGAACATGCGCGGGATCGCCATGTGCTTATGGATTAAGAGCGCCTCGAGCGACTCGGGCGTAATCTGCAAGATGCCGCTTGGCTTTTTGATGAGCTTGGCCTTGTGCGACTGCGAGACATCGCCATGCCAGTGCCAGACGGGGATGTCGGCTTCTTCGCACAGGTCATTGAGACGGACGAACTGATCATTGATGAGCGCTTTGAGGGGGCCAATGTAGAGGGCGCCCACGCTCGTGGGCGGGTTCTCCCAAAATTCGGTCAGGATGGGAAAGAAGGCTGCCTCGGTTTTGCCGGAAGCCGTGGATGCCGTCAGGAGCACATTATCTTGCGTGTTAAAGATGGCATCAGCTGCCGCAACCTGGATAGAGCGCAAGCTCTCCCAATCGTGGGAGTAGATGAAGTCTTGGATAAACGGGGCGTAGCGGCCAAAGGCGTTCACGAGGCCTCCTTTCAAAAGCGAATCTCTCAACGCGGCGGGCAGTGGCTTGCTGCATTACTGCTTCAACGTTTGCCCAGATAGAGCCTGCCAAAATAAACCTGTCCCTTTTTGGCAGGTTAGATGGTGAATTCGGCGAAGTTACGGTCGCCGCCTGCGGTATCGGTGTCGCCTGTTGCGGCTGCCGGCGCCAGCGCGTCGCCGCCGACGCTTTGCAGCAGCTCGGCCACGTTGGCGTCGGGGTTTTGGCATAGGATGTCGAGCAACTCGATAAAGTCACGAATGACTTCACGCGGCGTCAGATGCGTGTCGGCTCCCACACGACCGAACTCGATCTTGAGGAAGTCCACCAAGTCGTTCTCGGTAAGCGTGGGCGTCCAGCCAAAGTAGCCGGCGTGAATTTGCATGAGTTTTTCGATGAGCACCAGTAGCTCCTCGTAGGTGAGCGGCTGCAGGCGGATGATGGGCGCGAGCATGTCCTTAAGGTCCTCGCGCGCAAAGCGACCCTGAGCGAGTCGGCTGCGCAGGGCCTCGTAGGAGAACACGCCGCGGCGGCGGTCTTCGATGGAGGTTGGCGTGCCGCCCATGATCATGCCCAGGTACTGCGCCTTGCCCTGGAGCGTGTCGTTGTACATAGTCAGGATCTTCTCGTAGTTGTATTGGCGCGTGATGGCGTTGGGAATCTTATACAGATTCACGAGCTCGTCGATGAGCACCAGCATGCCTTTGTAGCCACTGCAAACCAAAAAGCGCGCAATGAGCTTAACGTAGTCGTACCAGTCGTCATCGCTGATGATGGTCGAGGAGCCCAGCTCGGCGCGTGCCTCGCTCTTGGTGCGGTATTCGCCGCGAATCCATTTGGTCACGCGGCTCATGGTCTCTTCGTCGCCCCCGGATGCGGCCATGCGATAGCGGCGGAGCATGCGGGTGAAGTCGAAGCCGTGGACCATCTCCTCGAGCGGGGCCAGTTGGGCATTGACGACCGACTCGTCGACGTCGGCACACGAGGCGACCCAGCGATCCAGAATAAGGTTGAGCGCACCGCCCTCGGGGCGCGTCTTGGTCGATATATTGCGGATGAGCTCGCGGTAGGTGGCAAGGCCCTGTCCCTGACCGCCCTGCAGGCGGCGCTCGGGCGACAGGTCGGCATCAGCGACGACGAATCCCTCGCCCATGGCGTGCGTGCGGATAGTCTGGAGCAAAAAGCTCTTGCCGGCGCCGTAACGACCGACCAGAAAGCGGAAGCTCGCGCCACCGTCGGCGATGAGACTCAGATCGGTGAGCAGGGCGCGGATCTCGACCTCGCGCCCTACGGTGATGTAAGGAAGGCCGATGCGCGGGACCACGCCGCCCTTGAGCGAGTTGAGAATGACGGCGGCGACGCGCTTGGGCACACGGGGTGCTGCGGATGCGGTATCACTCATGGTCTAAGTATCCTCTCACGTCTGCTTCGTAGTCCTTGATAATTTGCGGTCCTGCTGGGCCAAATTCAATAATGGTGTCGCCCACCAGGTCAAAGAGCGCTTCGTTGATGCTATCGACGAGCATGTCCTCGCTCTGCTCCGACCTCTCCTGCGCCGATGCCGCCTGCGCTGTGTTCTGCTCGAGCAGCGCACGCAGATAGGCGGCTGCCGCAGGCGCGAGTTCGTTCGTGGCGTCAGCGGGCGCAGCCGCTGCGAACGCGGGCGTCGGCGCGAGAAGCGGTGCCACGACATCAAACTGTTCGGTGGATATGGTCGGCTCGTCGTCCTCGTCCTGCCCTGCGGCCGCCGCGACCGCCTCGACCGTCGCGTCGGCTACGGGTTCGGCTTCCGGTTGCCCTGAGTCCGCTGTCTCGGCATCTGCAAGCGTGCCGTCTTCGCGCTCCTCGTCAATCAAAAGCGCCTCGCGCGTTTGTGCGGCAGCGCTCCGAATGTGCCCCAGCTGGCTCAGATCGATATCGATCTTGACGGGCTGGTGTGCGGCGTCCCACGAAAGCCATGCCACAATCTCGTCATCGATAATCTTGGCCAGGTATTTGGGGACCTTTTCTTCCTTCAGGGGATGGGCAGGGTCCAGGGCCAGGCGCAGGCGTTGGTCGCAGGCGCGCATCATCTCGCCAAGTTTGCTGCTCTTTTGCCTGCTGCCGTGAATTCGCATGCATTCCCAAAAACCGTTTTGGCAACGGTAGATATGGATGGGGTCCAGACGGTATTCGCAGTCCTCGTGGCGCTCGGGCGCAAAGAATACGGCCGAGGCAAACATGGTGTAGGGCATGGCCGTCTCCTCCCCAAATAAACTCGCCACGATGCCGGTCTTTCGGTGCGTGTCATAGTAGCGCACCATGCGGACATACACGGCGCATGCCACGTGGCGCAGATCACGGTGGTGGCTGCGGTCGAGCCGCGAGTTACTTAGGTTGTACGTGGAGAGGGCGTTGATGGCGGCCATGAGTCGCTCCTCGCGCACCTCATCGGGCGGAAGGGGGAGCGTGGGCTCGGAGGTTTTGCGACGCTTGGGTGCCGGGTCCGACGGCGTCGGTGCTGGTACAAGGTCTCGTGCCGCGCGCCGCAGCTCGATAAGGGCGTTATCGAATATGACGGTTTTAGAGTCGCGAAGCAGCTTGGGGTCGAGCCCATGGAACACGGCGTAATCTTGCAGCCACACGCGCGCAAACCGGTCGATGCCGGGCTCGAAGGCGCGATAGACATCCCAAAAAGCCTTGATCTTGTTAAAACCATCGAGTGGATTATCTACGCCAATGCCGCAAATCAGCTCATAGAGATACAGAAAGGCAAAGGACGTAGACGTTTCCTCGACGGTTCCGCGGCGCACTTGGGCACGCCAGGTAAAGTAGCCGCGCAACTGTCGATCGCTCATGGCATTGTAGGTGGGAAAGTACGACTTAAAGGTGCCGTAGTAGGGACAGTCGTCCTCAAAGTCGGCCATCAGCAGGCCTTGGCGGTAAAAGAGCTCCGCCTCCGATAGCCAACGTCCCGCGCCGCCTTTGGGATCATCTTGCCAGCGTGATATCTCGCGCATCTTGCGGTACTGGTCGGGGAGGAAGTTCTGCATCTGACGACCGGTCTTGAGAATCGGCTCGTCTGCGTAGGTTTCGTTTGAGAAGCGGGCGGACTGATGGGTCCGGGCCTCGGCCATAATGCGCTCGATGAGCATCTTGATGTCCTGGTCGGCCACCGCTCCTCCTCTCGAACGCAGCTACGGTGACCTCATATCATAGCACAGCATCAAACAGATGTTCGAGATACCGATGCGTTGATAGATTTAGAACAGGAGGGCGTAGATGACGGCGATGACGACGGAGGGAAGCATATTGGCCGTGCGGAAGGTCTGAGGACGGATGAGGTTGACGCCGACACAGAAGATGAGCATGGAACCTACGAGCGAAAGGCTGTTGAGGGCAGCTGTGGTCATGATGGGGGAGAGCGCGCCGGCAAACAACGTGATCGTCCCCTGGAACACGGCGACGGGCAGGGCGGAGAAGATGCAGCCGCGGCCAAGCGAGGCCGTCATGGTGCAGACGATGATGCAGTCCAGTGCGCCCTTGAGGGCAAGCGTTGACCAGTCGCCGAGCAGGCCGTCCTGGATCGATCCCACAATGGCCATGGCGCCGATGCACACGGTGAGTGAAGTCGAGACAAAAGCGTTGGTGAACCTGTTATCGCCCTCACTGCCAGTCTTGCGCTTGAGCCATTCGCCAAGGTTCTCGATGGCGGCCTCCAAGTTGATGGCCTCGCCGATGAGCGAACCGAGCGCAAATGAGACGATGAGCATGGTGGTACCGGTGGTCGCTAGCGCCTTTCCATCGATGATGAGCATCTTTTGCATGGTGCCGCCCAGGCCGATAAACAGGACGCACAGCCCCGATGCTTTCATGAGCGTGTCTTGGATGTGCGGTGTAATGAAGCGGCCGCCCGCTAATCCCAAAAGACCGCCCGCAACTAAAAGCGCAACGTTGATGATTGTTCCCAAGCCCGGCATGAGCCCTCCTGTATTGATGCCAACGTGGCAATCGTAGCAGAACGAAATGCGAGGCACATCGCGACTCATCTAATACGTTATATAAGTGGTATTAGGAATGATGCGCAGCATTTAAGCCTCAGGTGGTTGTCGGGACATAGGGGTAGTAGTCAAAGCGCAGTGTCATAAGCCGCTGCGGGGATTCAGTAGCCGCGGCGATGATATTGGCATCGCGGGCACGATCAAACCCTTCGAGTTCGATCTGATACGAAACGTCTTGCATAATGTCCAGACGTCGCCAGGCTAGAAGTGTGTCGCCATCGAATTCCAAGGTCTTGCCTCCGTCTGGGGCAACGGCGTATAGACGCAGTTTAGCGGTGGTTGCAGGGTCGACAACCGTGACCTTTTTAATTTCGTTTCGAGTATTCTTGGCGCCCAACAAGGTGAGCAGTGTTGGGGCCACGACCTCGCCCGATGGCAAAAAGACGACTTCGATGGATTCGGGAAATGCGATGATGGCCGACTTGCGGACGGGCTGATTGGCGGCGGCAACTTCGATGTTTGCAGCATCGATGACCTCTGTGTGGTCGAGGGCGGCAAGCACGCAGCAGTTACCTTCATCGATCTCCTGAGGATCAGCAAGCCCCAGACTGTCCGCGAGCTCGGGATCGTTTGGACCGGTAGCGGGCTCATTCGGTGCTTCGAAAGAAGCTGGGACGCTGTTTGTCGGCGACGGCGTGTCGCCCGCACCTGCTTCTTTGTCCGTGCTCTCTTCTTGTATGGTTGCGTTGATGGGTTCGTCGTTTGAGGGGAGCGTCTTGGCGTTAAGCGCGGAGGGGAGAATTCCGACGGCTCCGGATCCGTTCCACTCCATCTCGAGAAGCGCCGGGTCGGCAAGAATGCGTTGCCTGCTTTGCGCGTGGGTATCGACTTCAATAGGGCCTGCCTCTGTCCCTCGTGTAAGGCTGAGTGATCCGGCTGGCTTCTCGAAATGAGCGTCTGTGTCTTTGGTGCTGACGGCGTAGAACAGCAGGGATGCTTCTCCCGCCGCGATGGCATCGGTGCCGGCTTTGGTCAGCCGCAACGATGCCGTGAATGAGAGGGTGGGCTGCGTGTCGTCTGCATTCGCGGCGGCGCAGCCCAGACATATACCGCCTCCTTTCTCGAATAACGCACCGTCGAAGGCGACCTTCGCTCCGTTCGCCGAGTCATCGACCGAAGCGATATCGATGCGCAGCTCTAAATTGCATGAATCGCCATCTGCATCGAGCGCAACCGAGCGCCATGTGCAGACAGCGCACCCCGCCTGGGAGCCGTTTGCCTTGTTCGAACGATTGATATCCACGACTATCGAGCCATCCGTATTACGACGAAGGCATCCCGAGGTTGAGATTGCTGCCTGTGCGATCGAGAAACGCTTGCACGCAATGGCGCTCGACGGATTTGGTGCGGAGCTTAGGGCTGATGGTAAGGAGCCTGCCATGACGGGAGTCGCCCAAGCGGCGACAGGCGTTCCGGTTGCGAGCGCGCCGCAGAGTGCGACGACGGGCAAAAGGTTCTTCGATGCCATGGGGTCTCCTTAGCTAATTTAGTGCGGCCTGTCCGTGTTTCGTTTCTGGCTGCGTTTGATGTGCAGACCGAGGCCGGCGGTTCCCGCGCCTGCTGCCGTGGCGCCTGCTGCCAAGAGCCATCGTCTGTCGTCTGTCTGTGCCAACGGTTCCTCACGGTTGCCGCGGTCGAGCTCCGAGAGGTCGACCGTTACTTGCGTGGCGGCCTGCGCCTGTTCTTGCTGGGCAAAGGCCATGGCTGGCCCAAACGCTAGGATGCTGACGGCGGCGGCCAGGGCGACGGCCTTATGCCGTGTGCGCACCGGGCTCGACCGTCCAGGTGATCGTTGCAACCTGATCGCCTTCGCCGGTTACGTGGAAGATGTCGCGCGTGACGCGGGCGACGTTTCCGCTTGTCTTGAGCTTAATTTTGTCCGTGCCGCCGGCAATGCCCTGGTAGTCCATGTCGAAGGCTGCATTCTTGGAAAGATCGAGGCCCGTCCCCTGCATTGCGGCGCTGGCGTTCTGGAGTGCGCCGTCGGGGCCGACCTTAAAGTCGATGGAGTTCTGCGCGGTTCCGGCCTTGGCGTCGGCGGCAATGGTCCAGGTGTTCATGGCGTCGATCTTCATGTTGGTGACATGGATGCCGTAGGCCGAATGATTGTCGATGGTGGTCGCGTCTTCTGAGGGGCCCTGAAGCGTGCCGTCGGCCTTGGCGACGAAGGGAATAACCGTCGGAACTTTGAACTCAACGTTGTCGATCTCGGTCCTGACCATTACTTTCGTGGTTCCAGCGCGCCCGGCTGCCAGAGCTGGCGTCGGGGCGGCGCCCATTGCGAGCGCGAGCGCGAGCCCTGCGCCCACGACGAGCGCTCTGACTCCGTTCATGTTCCTGGTGATGTCCATGGTCGTTCCTTTCTATTCGCCGCGGGCCGTCCCCGCGATGATTGGACGAATGCTGGTGAATTGCATGCGGTGCCGCGTCGGCCGAAAAAGCTAGTTCTCGGTTTGCTCAACCCGTACCTTGACACGTGTCGGATTGCCGTGGCTGTCGAGGGTCTTGGCATCGAGTGCCTGAATCTCGATGTACGCCTCGCCTTCTTTGATGTCGCCGGCGGGGCACGTCTCGATTGTCTTGCCGGTCTCGACCACACCGGATTCGTACATGGTCTCGTCGTTTTGGATGACGCGGAATCGCTGGGGAAATTTATTGTCTTGGACGTTTTGCACGTTGACGCGTAGCTTGCCGTCCTCCTGTAGTTGAGCGACCGGAGCGACCGAAATCGTCATCATGTTGTCGCGGACGATGGCATCGAGCTCATCTTGGATTTCCCGACGCGTTTTGCCCTCGGCCGTCGTAACTGAAGCGCCCGCCTCGGGTACGGGCTGAGACTGCCAAGCGTATAGTCCTACGGCGACAAGGGCGCAGACGATGGCCAAGCAGGCAACGATGAACTTCTTGCGACGATCCAGTCCTGCAAGGCGGGGCGGCTTCTTCGCACTCATGCGGCGTCCTTGGTGGTGTAGACACGTGCGAACGTGGACGGGTCCGCTCCAAAGAGCATGTGAAGCATCAGGCGGCGCGAGTAGATGAGCTCGTCAAAGTCGTGAGGGAGCTCGATGTCGTGGATACGCGCGATGTGGTGGGCGAGCGCCGAGAACGACTCGGGGTCGCAGATAACATCGGTGGTGACGTGGTAGACCGCCGTATCGGGGAACGCCTCTTCGTCGAAAGGTAGGAGATAGGGATCGTCGTCGACCTCGATGGCGACGCCGTACTGGGGCCAGTAATATGCCATGGGAACCTCCCTGCTTCTGGGGCCAAAACTTCTATCGGTTTTGCCTGTCGACGCCGACCGTATCAGCCGCTACTTGACCAATTTCTGACCAAATGCTTGACGGATTGACATCTCCGCAGGTAAAAGGTGGCAAAAAATACTCCAACTTTTTTCGAGCGACAATCGAGCGGTCGGCGACGGCGGGGCGGTATGTGTCAAAAACATCGTCTGCCGAGGAAGCCTTGCCGTTCGCCGAATTGCACGAACGTAAAAAACGCCAATTATGGAGACGGTCTCGAACACGTCGACGAAACGATGCGGTAACATCTCCCTGCAAACACTGTAGTTAGCTAAAGGGGGAGTTCGCGTGTCTGCAACCATAAAACCCTTCACCGACGAGTTCGAAGAGTATGGCCGCGATGAATCTCGCGCATCGGGCGAAGCATCGAGCATCTCGTTTCCGACAACGGAAGACGAGGTCCGTGCCATTTTGGAAACGCTCCATGCCGAGCGTGTCCCGGTAACGGTTCAGGGCGCCCGAACCGGCCTTGCCGCCGGTGCCGTGCCCCACGGTGGGCATATCCTCAATACTTCCCGTATGAATCGCTACTTGGGCCTTCGCCGCGATGAACAAGGTCAATTTCTGCTGCGCGTGGAGCCGGGCGTTGTGCTCTCGGAGCTGCGTAAGCAGCTGAGCAAGAAGGTACTGCCGACCGCTGGTTGGGACCAGGCATCGCTTGAGGCCTACGAGGAGTTCCAAGAGGCCCCCGAGCAGTTCTTTCCCACCGATCCCACCGAGGCATCTGCCTGTCTGGGCGGCATGGCGGCATGCAACGCCTCCGGCGCCCGCAGCTACGCTTACGGTCCCATGCGCCCGCATATCACGGGACTCCACGTCGCGCTGGCTGATGGCGATTTGCTTGTGCTTCAGCGCGGCGAGGCTTTTGCCCAGGGCCGCCACCTGTCGCTCGTGACGGCAGAGGGCCATATACTCGAGCTCGATCTTCCTGACTACACCATGCCCAAGACCAAAAATGCCTCGGGTTATTTTGTTGCGGACGATATGGACGCCATCGATCTTTTTATCGGTGCGTGCGGCACACTCGGCGTCATTACCGAGCTCGAGATCGCCCTGCAGGCGGCACCTGCGGTCGTTTGGGGCGTGAGCTGTTTCTTTGACAGCGAAGACAAGGCCGTGTCCTTTACCGATTCTGTGCGTCCCGTCCTGTCCCACGCGGCTGCCATCGAATATTTCGATGCGGGCGCCCTGGATATCCTACGTCGCCAGCGCGAGCAGTCGACGGCGTTCGCCTCGCTGCCGGCGCTCGACAAAGACGCCAAGGTCTGTGTCTACGTGGAGCTCGACTGCGACGACGAAGCCCAGGCGACCGAGGAACTGTACCACCTGGGATGGGTGCTCGAGTTCGCGGGTGGCCGCGACGATGCGACATGGGTCGCGCGCACCGAGGTTGATCGCGAGTGCCAGCGGTTCTTCCGCCATGCGGTCCCCGAGAGCGTCAATATGCTGATCGACGAGCGTCGCCGCACGGATCCCACCATCACCAAACTGGGTTCGGACATGTCGGTGCCCAATGCACGCCTTGCCGATGTCGTGGCCCTCTATCGCCGCACGCTGGCCGAAAGCGGGCTTGAATCTGCTGCCTGGGGGCACATCGGTAACAACCATCTGCATGTGAACATCCTGCCGCGCGATGCGCAGGACTACCGTCGCGGTGGCGAGCTGTTTGCCCAGTGGGCTGCGGAGGTAACGGCTATGGGCGGTGCCGTTTCTGCCGAGCACGGCGTCGGCAAGATCAAGGCGGGCTTCTTAGAGACGATGTACGGTCACGAGGCCATGGTCGAGTCGGCGCGGCTCAAGCTCCAGCTCGATCCCGACGGGCAGCTGGGTCGCGGCAACCTGTTTTCGGAGAAGCTCTTGGATGAGCTCGTCCAGAAAGGGGGCGCGTGAAGATGAGCGATTTCCATATGGTGGTGTGCGTCAAGGCCGTGCCGGGCAGCACCGAGGTCAAGATGGACCCCAAGACCAATACCATCGTGCGCGATGGCAAGCAGGCGGTCATTAATCCCTTTGATGCGAGCGCTTTGGAATGCGCGCTGGCGCTGAAGGACGACTTTATCGGCTTTGGCATGGACGTGCGTGTGACGGTGGTGTCGATGGGCATCCCCGCGACCGAATCGCTGCTGCGCGACTGCATCGCCCGCGGTGCCGACGACGCGCTGCTGCTGACCGATCGCGCCTTTGCGGGCGCCGATACCCTAGCCACCACCTATGCCCTCAAATGCGGCATCGAGGCACTCGATGAGGACTTTGACCTGCTCATCTGCGGCAAGATGGCAGTGGACGGCGATACGGCCCAGATCGGCCCCGAGCTGGCCGGCGCCTTTGGGGTCCCCTGCGTGACCGACGTGAGCTGTGTGCAGAGCGCGGGATTTACGACGTGTGGCTCGCTGGCGCTCGTCCACGGCTGCGATGCCGGCGAGGAGACGGTGTACCTGGAGATGCCGTGTGCGATGACGACCGCCAAGGAGATTGGCCAGCTGCGCATGCCGAGTATTGCCGGTATTCGCGCGGCCGAGGATGCAGACGTGCGCGTGGCCAGCGCTGCCGACGTAAACGCCGACCCCTCGCGTTGCGGCCTTGCCGGATCACCGACGCAGGTCGTGCGCTCGTTTGTGCCCGACCGTGACCAAACGTGCGAGGCCGTCGAGGGAACGGCGTCCGAGCAGGCGGTAAAACTTGCCAAGATTATCGAGGGGATGGCATAGATGAGCGGGCTGATTATCGATAGCGAAGCCTGTATCGGCTGCGGTCGCTGCGTTCGCGCCTGCGCCTCGGGCGGCATTGTGGTGGAGGGTGAGCGCCCCAATCGCTGTGCCCGCGTAACCGACGGCTGTATCCTGTGCGGTGGGTGCGTCGACGCCTGCCCCGTCAACGCCATCTCGATTGAGCGCGACGAGGCCGCCGGCGCGGCAGAACTTGACGCATATCGAGACATCTGGATCTTCGTGCAGACTGACGAGCACGATGCCGTTGCATCCGTGGCCTTCGAGCTCATGGGCAAGGGGCGCGAGCTTGCCGATGCCCGCGGCTGCCGTCTGGTGGCACTGGTCGGCATGAGCCCCGAGGGCTCACTTGGGGACCTGGAGCATCTGATTTGCGCCGGTGCGGACGAAGTTCTGGTCTGTCGTGACGAGCGCCTGCGTCAGAACGACGCGGAGGTCTACGCCCGCTTGATCTGCGATTTGGTAGCCGAGCGCAAGCCCGAGGCCATTCTGTACGGCGCGACCGCCTTTGGTCGCGAGCTGGCGCCCGGTGTGGCCGTGCGCTTGCAGACGGGCCTTACGGCCGATTGCACGGTGCTTTCGATGGATACGGAGACGGGTCTGCTGCAGCAGACGCGCCCGGCGTTTGGCGGCAACCTGATGGCCACCATTATCTGCCCCAACCACCGTCCTCAGATGGCAACGGTGTGCCCCGGCATCTTTAAGGCGCTCGAGTTTGACTATAGCCGCTCCGGCACGATTGCCCAGGTAGTGCTAGCGGATGACGTTAAGGCCCGTGTCGAGATCTCGATTCCCGCCGAGGAGTGGGGACAGCAGGCCTCAATTGCCGATGCCGAGCGTCTAGTCGTGGTGGGCCGCGGCATCGGCTCCAAGAAAAACCTACCGCTGATGCGAAAGCTTGCCGAGGCTCTGGGTGCCGAGCTTGGCTGCACGCGCCCCGTGGTGGAGGCCGGCTGGCTGGAGTATCGCCACCAAATTGGCCAGACGGGTGTATCGGTCTCGCCCAAGCTCCTCGTGAGCATCGGTGTCTCGGGCGCTATCCAGCATCTCGCCGGCATCGGTGGGGCGGAGTGCATTGTCGCCATCAATGAGGACCCGGATGCCCCCATCTTCGGTGCCGCCCAGTACAAGGTCGTCGGCGATGCCGTTGAGATCGTTGAGGAACTGCTGGCTCAGCTCGAGTGCTAAGCGCTTGCCAGCCAGCGGCGCAGCTCGTCCTTAAGGCGGCTCCAGGTTGCCTGCGCGGCGGGGTCGGTTAAGGGTCGCGTAATGCCAAAGGGCGCGTCGAGCAGGCGATAGATATCGCCTTGCTCGCGCGCCAGTGCACGGCTTGCCGGATGGACGAGCTCAAACATAAAGCAGATGAGCCCCACCAGGTAGTCCGCCGGCTCGTTGCGCTCGTCACGCGCGACGCAGCGATGCTCGTCAAAGGCGGTAAGCGCCGGTGTCGAGAAGTGGCTGGCGAGAAACGTGTCCTCATCCACCTTGAGGATGGTGTCGACGGTGCTGTCGGCGATGGTGCGCATAATGTCGATCTTGTCGCCATCGCGCACGATCTCGCAGAAGCTCCGTGTACGGGTGTCGAGTTCCGTGGGCAGGCGAAAATCACTGTGGTGGGCGATGCTCGCGCGGATCAGTTCGTCCTCTGCCGGGTCATCGATAAAGTCGCGGATGCTCGTTACGGCGGGTGCATCGGCGGGATTCTCGCCAAAGAGGACCTCGATGCCCAGCGCTGCATGGCTCATGCTCTCGGCGTCCTTAAAGGTGTCCCAGCGCCGCAACTGCTCAAAGCGGCCCATATCGTGTAGCAGGCCGCAAAGCCATGCCAGGTCAATATCTTCTGACGACCAGCCCTGCTCGCGCGCTACGGCATCGCATGCCTCGGCCACGTGGTACGTATGCTCGATTTTGAGCGCGATGCGTGGGTTGGTGGCGTCGTAGGCATCGGTGTAGCTTTTGAAGGCCGCGCGCGCCCGGTCTCGATTGATAGCTGTCATAATGACTTCCTAAAAAGTTGTGTCTTTCGATCCGGTGGCAATTGTAGGTGAACTTTATTGCCACCGGTTGATATTTCTGCTGCGTTGCAAGGCGCGCTGCAGACGACTTACCAGAATGGGAGTGGCATGGTCCTTAGGATCTTTAAAATCGTCTGGCCAGTGATGCTTACCTATATTGCAATAGGCGCGCCGTGCGGAATGATCATGGGGCAGACGGGAATGGAGCCCTGGATGGTCTTTGCTCTGAGCAGCACGTTTGTGACGGGCAGCGGCCAGTTTATGATCTGCAATCTTTGGCTGGCGGGCGTGCCTGCAGCATCGATCGTCGCGAGCGTTGCTGCCATCTCCTCGCGCTTTGCGCTTTACTCGGCATCGATCGCGCCGCATCTGACGGGTGCCTCGAAGCGTCAGACGCTGGCTGTTGCCGCGACACTTACCGAGGAGGCATATGGCATCTCGCTTGCCAAGTTGGTTGAAGGGGAGGATTGGGGCCCGCGCGAGTCCTTCGTGCTCAACGTGATTCTCATCGCAACATGGGGCGTTTCGTGTACGATGGGCGCCATCGTCGGCGCCGTTGTCGATGTTCCCACCGCCATTGCGGCCTTTGTCTGCACCTCGCTCTTTATCTGCCTGCTCTTTTCGCAGCGGCTGTCGCGCGGCAACGTTGTCGCGGCGGTTTCGGGCGCGGTGTCCGTCGCCGTATGCAAGTTCTTGGGCCTCACGAATATTGCCGTGCCGGCAAGCGTCGTGGTCGGCATTACCATTGCGCTGGCGTGCGATGCTGTATTTGACGGAAGAGGTGCCCGCGATGCCCGTTAACGAGTTCTTGGTTCTGTGGCTGTCGTCGTGGGCTGCTATCGCGTTCTTTCGCATCGCGCCGGCGTTCGCCTTGCGCGGGCGGACCCTGTCGCCCCGCATTACCGAGGCCCTGGGCTATATCCCGCCCGCTGCCTTTGCCGCGCTGGTCGCCAACGACTTGGTGAGTCCCGGCGCGTTCGACGCGGGGCTCTGGCCTGCCTTGGTTCCCTGGATTGCGGCCGCCGGCGTCGTGGTCGTGGCGGTCAAGACAAAATCGATGCTGTGGTGCTGCGTCTCGGGCATCGTACTCTATATCGTCTTGGGCCTTATATAGGGGTGGCGTCGCGGGCGCCGAATCTCGTTCCATCCCAACTCGTCGAATTTTTCACCGAGCTGGTCTATTTCTTCTGGTACCATGGTCAAACTTTACTGTAGCAAAGCGTGACGTGGGCTTTTGTACCCCGTCAGCGGAAATGGGGGTTTCATGGCACAGGAAGCAACCGCCAACGAGCAAAAGAAATTCAAGGTCCCGCGCATCCCGGGCGACATCATGATCTATCCGATGATCGTCGGTCTTTTGCTCAACACCTTCTGCCCGCAGGTTTTTGAGATCGGCGGATTCTTTACGGCTGCCTGCCGCGGTGGCTCCAATACCATCGTCGCCGCGATCCTGCTGTTTGTGGGCGCCGGCATCAGCTTTAAGTCCACGCCGGGTGCCATCAAGACCGGTATCGTCGTGCTGATCCCCAAGCTGGTCGTCGCAGCGGCTCTCGGCCTGGGCGTGGCATATTTCTTTAACGACAACTTCCTGGGTCTGAGCTCCGTGTCTATCATCGGCGGCATCACGTTTTGCAACATGGCGCTCTATACGGGCATCATGGGCGAGTTCGGCGATGAGTCTGAGCAGGGCGCCGTCGGTATCCTGTTCTTTACGGCCGGCCCCGCCGTCACGATGATCATCCTCGGTGTTTCCGGCCTCGCCAACATTCCCATTGGCACCATTATCGGCTCCATCTTGCCACTCGTTATCGGCATGGTTCTGGGCAACCTGTTCCCGTTTATCAAGAACCTGCTGGTTCCCGGTGCCAATCCTGCGATTGCCGTCATCGGATTTCAGCTCGGTGCGTCCATGAGCCTTTCGAGCTTCATCACCGGCGGCATCTCGGGCATTCTGCTGGGCCTCATCACCCTCTTTATCGTTGGCCCCATCACCTTTGCCTTCGAGCGCTTGTGTGGCGGCAACGGCAAGGCCGCCGTTGCTTGCTCCACCATCGCCGGCACGGCTATGACCACGCCGGTTGCCCTCGCCGAGGTCGCGCCGCGCTATGCCGAGCTTGCGCCCACCGCGTACGCTCAGATCGCCACCGCCGTTATCATCACGGCGATCATGGCTCCGATTCTGACTGGCTGGGTCGACAAGAAGTTCTGCCAAGGCAAGGAGGATCTGTCGCCTGTCGGTGTCGAGGCCATCGAGGAGGCCGTCGCGACTGACATCGATGGCGAGTAGCGATCGATACCCATCAATGATGCCGGCGTGTGCAATTCGCGCCGTATGGGCGCCCGAACAGAAACTGTTTTGCAGTGATGTTCGGGCGCTCTGCTATTATCCCCTTTACCCCTGCGGAGTAAAGGGGTGTTTATTGCCCTGATTCGAATTGGGCGATTCTGACCACTTGGATATTGAAGGGATGGCGCTAGTGGTTAAGGCACTCAAGATTGAGATATTCGTGCTATGCATGATTGTTCTTATCGGGCTTGCCGTGCGAAGTCGTCGCTCCTTGTTCTCGAGCACCCAGCAGCTATTGTTTAGCATGCTTGGCTACACCTCTGCCGCGTACATATTATTCGATATGATCTGGACGCTTTCGGACGGTGTGGACGGCACGTTGGGCATTGCTGCCAACTGGATTTCCAACGCGGTTTCGTTTTCGCTCTTTGCTATCGCGTGTCTCATTTGGTTTATCTATTCCGAGACGGTGCAGGGTTCTCGCCTTTTGACCTCGCGCTATAGGGTGGTGCTTGTAGCGTTGCCTACGGCTCTGGTGGTCGTGCTGGCGTTTACCAGTTACTGGACGCACGCCCTGTTCTATATCGATTCGCAGGGCGTGTATCGTCGCGGCTTTGCCTATATGATCCAGCCCATCGTCAGCTACTGTTACGTTATACATACGTCCCTGCATGCATTTGTGCAATCTCGCAGGGTCGAGAGCCTGCAGACGAAGGCCATCTATCGAACCTTGGCATTTTTCGCCATTCCGGCCCTGGTGGGCGGTACCTTTCAGGTCGTATACTCGGTGCCCGGCCTTTGTGTCGGCATAATGATTAGCATGTTGCTGCTCTACATCATCTACCAGGAGCAGCTCATCTCGACCGACCCGTTGACTGGACTTAACAATCGCAACCGTTTTGAGACCTATATGCTGTCGCTCTTCTCAAATGTGGATCAGGCCGAAGATGTATATCTGCTTATGATGGACGCCGACGGCTTTAAGCAGATTAACGATCGCTATGGGCATGTGGAGGGCGACCACGCTCTTCAGGTCATATCCGCTGCGCTCAAAGAAGTCTGCTCGGCGTCTGGCGGCTTTATCGCACGTTATGGTGGCGATGAGTTCGTGGTGCTCCAAAAGGCAGTGGCGGAACAGGATATCATGCATCTGTGCGCGACAATCAACGATGAGCTCGCGCGCGCCGAGGTTCCGTATCTGTTGCGGATGTCCATCGGCTACGCACGGGTTGGTGATGGCGTCGATACCTGGCAAGACTTGCTTCGTGCTGCCGACGCGGAGCTCTACCGCGTAAAGCGCGAGAAGAAGAAAGCCGGCGTTCAGATACGCTAGGAAAAGGGGCACACGCTGGCGTGCGTGGCGGCCCTCGGCTCTCCGATGTACTCCATTAAACTAAAGTATGTGAATCCGCTCTGCTAAATAAGGGCAGTTCATTAGGCCTTTTTGGGCCTGTTGACGATGATGATGCCGCCGCAGACCAACAGCAGGGCAACAAGTACGGTCACAGGGCTCGTGCCAGCGCCCTCGCCGAGCAGCAGCGCGCTTAACAGTACGCCAAAGACTGGATTCATAAAGCCAAAGACCGACACACGGCTGACGGGGTTGACGGCAAGCAGATGCGACCATAGCGAGTACGCGACGGCGGAAATGAGTGCCATATAGATAATGAGCGCGATGGCGGGGGCGATTTCAGTGGGGGAGAGCGCGCCGCCCATCAAAAAGCCGATGGCGGTGAGGACCAGTCCGCCGACCAAGAACTGCCACCCGGCAAGCAAGACGCCGTCGTGCTTGCGCGAGAAGATGCCGATCAGGCAGGTCGAAAGAGCACCCGCGACAGTGGAGGCTAGGATAAAGCCCTCGCCATCGAGCCTGAAGCCAAAGGTGCCATCTGCGCCCGAGAGGTTGACGAGCGCGACGCCGGCAAAGCCCAGCGCACAGCCAAGCACCTTGGCCGTATTGAGCTTCTCGGTGTGAAATGCTAGGGCGGCAAAGAGGATTGCGAGGAAGTTGGCGCTGGCCTCGATGATGGAGCTCGACATGGCGCTGGCGCACGAGAGGCCCAGATAGAAAAAGAAGTACTGCCCGATAGTCTGGAAGAGCGACAAGACAAAGATGGGCTTGATGTCGCGAGCCTGCGGAATGAGGGGGCGGCGTTGGGCCGCACTCATCCCAACGATAACCAGGGCGCCGGCAAGCGTGAAGCGCAAGCCCGCAAAGAGCAGCTGCGAGGCGCTATCGTGCGCCGGGATACCAAAGAGCGCGTAGCCGATCTTGATGCAGGGAAACGCCGATCCCCAGAGTGCACAGCAAACAAGACAACCCAGGATGAGTCCGGGCAGGGTGGCGAGATACGGCTTGCGGCTTTCCATGATGTCCTTCCTGCATGCGCGAAGCAAAAAAGAACCCGCCACCGGATGCGTCGGTGGCGGGTGTTGTTACCCGAGGGGATTGTACCCGATGGGAAAGGTTTAAGCGAAGTAGGCCACGCCGCTCTCAAAGATCGGCATGAACTTATCGCCGGGGACATGCTCGGGCACGTTGCGGTACAGGTTGTCGCCGCGACGCTCGGCATGGCCCATCTTGCCCAGGACGCGGCCGTCGGGGCTCGTGATGCCCTCGATGGCGAGTGCGGAGCCGTTGGGGTTGACGGAGAGATCCATGCTGGGCTTGCCGTTCTCGCCCACGTACTGCGTGGCGACCTGGCCGTTGGCGATCAGCTGGGCGAGCACTTCGTCATTGGCGACAAAGCGGCCCTCGCCGTGGCTGATGGCGACGGTGTAGGGGTCGTCCAGGCTGCACTGCGACAGCCACGGGGACAAGTTGGACGAGATGCGGGTGCGCACCAGACGGCTCTGGTGGCGACCGATGGTGTTGAACGTCAACGTGGGCGCATCGGGCGTGGCGTCGACGATGTCGCCGTAGGGCACCAGGCCGAGCTTGATCAGGGCCTGGAAGCCGTTGCAGATGCCCAGCATCAGGCCATCGCGGGCCTTGAGCAGGTCGCGGACTGCCTCGGTGACCTCGGGAGCGCGGAAGAACGCCGTGATGAACTTGGCAGAGCCGTCGGGCTCGTCGCCGCCCGAGAAGCCGCCGGGGATCATAACGATCTGGCTTGCACGGATGCGGCGGGCAAGCTCGCGGGTGCTCTCGGCGACGGCCTCGGGCGTGAGGTTGTTGATCACGAAGGTGTCGGCCTCGGCACCGGCGGCACGGAAGGCGCGGGCGCTGTCGTACTCGCAGTTGTTGCCGGGGAACACGGGGATGATCACGCGCGGGCGGGCGATCTTGGCGCCGCCGTACACGCGGATATCCTTGGCGCGGAAGTCGATGGTCTCGACCTCGGGGGTCTTGCCGGCGCTGCGGTAGGCGAAGACGCCCTCGATGCCGCTCTCCCAGGCCTCCTGGAGCTCGGCGAGCTCGATGACCTCGGAGCCGGTGTCGATGACATAGCCCTCGACGGTGGTGCCCAGGGGCTCGACGACAACGCCGTCGGCGACCTCGGGCAGCTCGGCATCCTCGGCGAGCTCGACGATAAAGCTACCGTAGAGCGGGGTGAAGAGGCTCTCCACGTCCACATCCTCGGCAAGCTCGATACCGATCTGGTTGCCGACGCACATTTTAAAGAGGCTCTCGGCGCCGCAGCCGTAGCCGGGCGTGGAGATGGCCAGGGCGTTGCCGTTGGCGGTGAGCGCCTCGACGGCGTCAAACGCGGCGAGCAGCTGCTGGGCGTCGGGGCGGTAATCCTCGCCGTAGGTGGCGGGGGCGATGCGGACGACGCGGTGCGTGAGGCCCTTGAACTCGGGCGAGACGGCGCGGGCGGCCTTGCCCACGGCGACGGCGAAGCTGATCAGGGTCGGCGGAACGTTGAGCTCGCCGGTCTCGTCCTCAAACGAACCGCTCATGGAGTCCTTGCCGCCGATGGCACCGGCACCCAGGTCGACCTGGGCCATAAGGGCACCCAGGACGGCAGCCATGGGCTTGCCCCAGCGCTCTGCTTCGGTGCGCAGGCGCTCGAAGTACTCCTGGAAGGAGAGGTAGGCGCGCTTGTGCTCAAAGCCGGCGGCTACGAGCTTGGCGATGGACTCGACCACGGACAGGTAAGCGCCCGCAAACTGGTCGGCCTCCATCAGGTAGGGGTTGAAGCCCCATGCCATAGCGCTTGCCGTGGTGGTCTCGCCGTCCACGGGGAACTTGGCGACCATGGCCGAGCTCGGGGTGAGCTGCGTCTTGCCGCCAAAGGGCATGAGCACGGTCGCGGCGCCGATGGTGGAGTCGAAGCGTTCGGAAAGGCCCTTGTTGGAGGCGACGTTGAGGTCGGTGACCAGCGAGGTCATGCGCTCGGCAAGCGTGGTGCCGGCCCAGCTGGGCTGCCACACGCTGCGGGCGCAGACGTGGGCGACCTGGTGCTTGGGTGCACCGTTGGAGTTGAGGAACTCGCGGGACAGGTCGACGATGGCGACGCCGTTCCAGGCCATGCGCATGCGCGGCTCGGCGGTAACCTCGGCGATAACGGTCGCCTCGAGGTTCTCCTCGGCGGCGTAGCCCATGAACTCCTCGACGTCACCGTCGGCGACGGCACAGGCCATGCGCTCCTGGGACTCGGAGATAGCGAGCTCGGTGCCGTCCAGGCCGTCGTACTTCTTGGTCACGGTATCAAGGTCGACATACAGGCCGTCGGCAAGCTCGCCTACAGCGACCGAGACACCGCCGGCGCCAAAGTCGTTGCAGCGCTTGATCAGGCGGCAGGCGTCGCCGCGGCGGAAGAGGCGCTGCAGCTTGCGCTCGACCGGGGCGTTGCCCTTCTGGACCTCGGCGCCCGAGGTCTCGATGGACTCGGTGTTCTGGGTCTTGGAGGAGCCAGTGGCACCGCCGATGCCGTCACGGCCGGTGCGGCCGCCCAACAGGATGATCTTGTCGGTGGGGGCGGGGCACTCGCGACGCACGTGGTTTGCCGGGGTAGCGCCCACGACGGCGCCGACCTCCATGCGCTTGGCGACGTAGCCGGGGTGATAGAGTTCGTTGACCTGACCGGTGGCAAGGCCGATCTGGTTGCCGTAGCTGGAGTAGCCGGCGGCAGCAGTGGTCACGAGCTTACGCTGCGGCAGCTTGCCCTCGAGCGTCTCGGACACGGGGACGGTGGGGTCGCCGGCGCCGGTGACACGCATGGCCTGGTACACGTAGCTGCGGCCCGACAGCGGGTCGCGGATGGCACCGCCCACGCAGGTGGCGGCACCGCCGAAGGGCTCGATCTCGGTCGGGTGGTTGTGGGTCTCGTTCTTAAAGAGGAACAGCCAGTCCTGGTCCTCGCCGTCGACATCGACCTTCACCTTGACGGTGCAGGCGTTGATCTCCTCGGACTCGTCGACATCGGTCATGACGCCGGTCTTCTTGAGGTACTTGGCGCCGATGGTGCCCATGTCCATGAGGCAGACGGGCTTGGTGTCGCGACCGAGTTCGTGGCGCATCTCCATGTAGCGGTCGAAGGCCTGTTGCACCACGGCGTCGTCGATCGTCACGTCGTCCAGGACGGTGCCGAAGGTGGTGTGGCGGCAGTGATCGGACCAGTAGGTGTCGATCACGCGGATCTCGGTGATGGTGGGGTCGCGATCCTCATCGCGGAAGTACTGCTGGCAGAAGGCGATGTCCGCCTCGTCCATGGCAAGGCCGCGCTCGGAAATAAAGGCGGCAAGGCCGGCTTCGTCGAGCTCGCGGAAACCGTCGAGCACCTCGACGGGCTGGGGCTCGGGGGTCTCCATGTACAGCGTCTCGGGCAGGTCGAGCGAGGCGATGCGCGCCTCGACGGGGTTCACCACGTAGTGCTTGATGGCATCAATGGCGGCCTCGTCCAGAGCGCCCGAGATCATATAGACCTTGGCGGAGCGCACGGCGGGGCGCTCGCCCTGGCTGATGAGCTGCACGCACTCGCTGGCGGAGTCGGCGCGCTGGTCAAACTGGCCAGGCAGGAATTCGACGGCAAAGACGGCGCCATCGCTTGCGGGGAGCTCGTCGTAGGTCACATCGACCTGGGGCTCGCTAAAGACGGTCGGCACGCAGGACCGGAAAAGCTCCTTGTCGATGCCCTCGACGTCGTAGCGGTTGATAATCCTCAGGGCCTCGATGCCCTTGATGCCGAGAATTTCGGTCAGCTCGCCCTTGAGCTGCTGAGCCTCGACGTCGAACCCGGGTTTCTTCTCCACGTAGATACGAGAGACCATTGGTTCCTGCCTTCCTGATCGGTTGGGCGTACGGTACGGTATGCGGCAGCGGTCGGTTTGCGGGGTCTGCCCTGCGGTCGCCTTGAGCCACATGTTTGTAAACCTCACTATGATACGACAGCTCGCGGCGCGTTGAGGACGGCGAGGGTGCTACAGTGAAGCGCAAACAAGAGAAAGGCATCACATGGCATTCGTTTCGCTCGCCATCATCGCACTCGTGGCCTTTGCGAGTCCTTTTATCGCCTCGGCGATTCCCGGAAAACCCGTTCCCGAGACGGTCTTTTTGCTCGTGCTCGGCGCGGTACTGGGACCCCATATGCTCGGCGTCATCCATGTAGATGCTGAGGTCTCGCTTGTGTCCGAGCTGGGCCTGGCCTTTTTGTTCCTGCTTGCCGGCTTTGAGATCGACCCCAAGAGCATCACGGGCGTCGAGGGGCGCTACGGCTTGGCGACGTGGGTCGTCACGTTTGGTATCGCCTGGCTTGCCGTGCGCTTTACCCCGTGGTTCTCAGTCAGTCATTTCGACGGTATCGCCGTGACGCTTGCCCTCACTTCGACGGCGCTCGGTACGCTTGTGCCCATCATGCGTGAGCGCTCGCTCACCGGCACGCGCGTGGGCGACTCGATTCTCGCGTATGGCACTTGGGGCGAGCTCGGTCCCGTGCTCGCCATGTCGGTGCTGTTGTCTGCCCGCACTGGCATCCAAACGCTCGTTATCCTTGGCTTGTTTGCGGTGGTTTGCGTGTTGCTGGCCGTGGTCCCGAGCCGCTCCAAGCGCGTCGGCAGCCGCTTCTTTGCATTTGTTGAGGAGCGCGCCGATACCACGTCGCAGACCTTCGTGCGCCTGACGGTGCTCATCCTGGTCACGCTCGTGGCATTCTCGGCTGTCTTTGATCTCGACATCGTGTTGGGTTCTTTTGCCGCCGGCTTTGTCCTGCGCTATATCATCCCCGAGGGCAACCATACGCTCGAGACCAAGCTCGACGGTCTGGCCTACGGTTTTTTGATTCCGGTGTTCTTTACCGTATCGGGCGCAAAGATCGATCTGACGGCCGTGGCGTCGCGCCCGGGTCTGCTCGTGGGCTTTATCGTGGCGTTGTTGATTATTCGTGCCGTGCCCATTCTTATTTCCATGAGCATTTGTCCTGCGACGCGCGATGTGTCGGCGTATGGTCGCATTACCGTGGCCCTGTACTGCACCACGGCGCTGCCGATCATCGTTGCCGTTACGAGCGTTGCCGTCAACGCGGGCGCGCTGTCGCAAGATATTGCGTCGGTCATGGTTGCCGCCGGTGCCATCACGGTGTTCTTGATGCCATTGCTCGCGCAGCTCTTCTACCGCGTGGTGGATGCCGCACCGGTCGCCGCCGTGGCAGAGGTTGCCGAGCATCCATCCGATGCGCTCGACATCTTGCGCGCCCACCACGACCTAGCGAGCTTGCTCGCGCGCGAGCACGAGCTGCTGACCTCGCATGGCCATGGTCGCGTATTCGAGGGCCTGCCTACGCTCGATACGATTGCCGAGCGTCTTTCCGCCGAGGCAGCGAGCGGCCACATCGATGCCCGCATCGTGGACGCGGCGCACCTGCTTGCCGATAAGACCTATGGAGACGAGGTCGACCCGTCCGAGCTGACTCCGCGTGAGCGCCGCCGCCTGGAGCGCGCCAAGCTCGCTGTGCGCGAATACCGCCGCCGCATGCTGGAGCTCTATGCGCGCGAAGAAGCCGAAGACGACGACGGCAAGTAGCAAGGAATGTCGGGATACGGGTTCCGTCCAAATAATAGAAGGCGCGCTGCCTGCGGTTGATGCAGGCAGCGCGCCTTTTGCGTTGAGCTCCGTTGAGGTCCGAAATCGTGGCTTGCGACCTTTAGGAGCGGGCGGCTCCGTCGACGGGGAGCACGGCGCCCGTGACATAGGAGGACATGTCGCTCGCCAGGAAAACAAAGGCGTTGGCGACATCCTCGGGCTCGCCCATGCGACCCAGCGGAATGGTGGCGATGATGGGCTTGATGACCTCTTCGGGCAGGTTGGCGACCATGTCGGTCTTAGTCACGCCGGGGGCGACGGCGTTGACGCGGATGCCCATGGGAGCGAGCTCGCGCGAGAGCGACTGGACCATACCGTTGACGGCAAACTTGGACGTGGGGTAACCGACGCCGGAGGGCTGGCCGTACTTGGCGACCATCGAGCTTGTGGTAGTGATGGTGCCGCCGTGGCCGGCCTCGGTCATGATCTTGGCGGCAGCCTGGTGGCCATTAAAGACGGCGACGACGTTAAGGTCCATGACCTTTGCGAACTCCTCGGCCGTGTAGTCCAAGAGGGGTGAACGCTGGGAGATACCGGCATTGTTGACGACCGTGTCCAAGCCGCCCATGTCGGCTGCAGTCTGCGTAAAGGCCTCAGTCACGGCCTCGAGCGAGGTGAGATCGCAGGAGCGACCCCAGACCTTGGCGTCGGGATAGGCGGCTGTCAGCTTCTCAACGGCCGTGTCGGCAGTCTCCTGGCGCGAGCCAAAGACGGTGACGGCAGCGCCTTCCTCGATAAAACGGCAGGCGATGGCATAGCCGATACCGCGTGTGCCTCCGGTGATGATTGCTTTCTTGCCCTCGAGCAACATGGTGCTTCCTCTCATCGCGGGCGGACATTCGCAGCACAGCGTAGCGGTAGTCGGAATCGGCCGCGTTTGCATATCGGTGAACGGTAGCCCGCGTTACCGATGAGCGGCTCGCGCAAATATGCTTTGCCGTTGTGCTTAGGGCAGGTGACAAAAGGGCTCCCGTCCCACATCGGACGGGAGCCCTCAAGGCGCGTATTGCTAGGCGAGCGTTGGGCTAGTTCGCCATGACGCCTTCGGTCCAAGCCTCAACGTCCTCGATGCGCAGGACGTTGGCGACCTCGGCCACGCAGCCGACGCTGGCAAGCTCGGCGGCGGCAGCCTGGACGTCCTTCTCGAGCGCGCGGTGCGTCAGGAAGATGACCGAGCAGGCATCGCTGACGCCCGATTTGCCGTCCTCGACCTGGTTGATGAGCGAGATCGAGATGTTGTGCTTGGCAAAGATGTCGACCGTCTCGGACAGGGCGCCCACGCGGTCGGCGACTTTCAGGCGCACATAGTACTTGGTCTGGAGCTCGTCCATGGGCTTAAAGGTGAGGTTGTGGCCATAGGGCTCAATCTCGGGCAGCGGAGCCACGCCGCGGCTGATCTGCTCGGAGAGCGACAGGATATCGCCCACGACGGCGCTCGCGGTGGGGAAGGAGCCTGCGCCCGCGCCGTAGAACATGGTCTCGCCCACGGCGTCGCCTACCACGTAGACGGCGTTCATGGCGCCGTTGACCTTGGCGAGCATATGGTCTGCGGGGATCAGCGTGGGATGCACGCGAACGTCGACGCCAGCGTCGGTGTTGCGGGCGATGCCGAGCAGTTTGATGGTGTAGCCGAGCTCGCGGGCCTGGGCGATGTCCTCGGCGCCGATGGTGCGGATACCCTGCTGGTACACATCATCGGTGGTAACGCGGGTGCCAAAGCCGATGGAGGCGAGGATGGCCGTCTTGCTGGCGGCATCGAAGCCGTCGACGTCGGCGGACGGGTCGGCCTCGGCATAGCCCTTAGCCTGTGCGTCGGCGAGCACGTCAGCGTAATCGGCGCCCTCGGCGTCCATGCGCGACAGGATGTAGTTGGTGGTGCCGTTGAGGATGCCGGCGATGGTCAGGATCTTGTTACCCACCAGGTCGTGCTCGAGTGTGCTGACAATGGGGATGCCGCCACCGCAGCTGGCCTCGCACTTAATCTGCACGCCGCACGCACGCGCCTTCTCGGCAAGCGTCTCGACATGGCGGCCCAGCAGGGCCTTGTTGGCGGAGACGACATGCTTGCCGTTCTCGAAGGCAGTGGTGAAGATCTCGGTTGCGGGATGCTCGCCACCAATCAGCTCGACGACGATGTCGACGGCGGGGTCGGTGACGACATCGTGCCAGTCGCTCGTAAAGGCCTCGCGCTCAATGCCTGCCGCCTCGGCCTGCTCCCAAGCAAGCGCGCAGGCGCGGGTCAGCTTAAGGTCGATGCCGTAGGCTGCCAGGTACTCATCGTGGTGGCTCTTGATCAGACGGGCCACGCCGCCGCCGACGGTTCCCAGACCGATCAGACCGACGTTCACGGTGCGCAGGGGTTCGCTCATAGATAACTCCTTCGTGCATCTTATGGATGGATAAACCGCTTAAAGGTTGAGTGCATTCTAGCGTGAACCGGGGGCGCGTGCTCGCCAGGCAACAGGAGCCGCACAAAACGGCACCCCCGAAACGCTGCGGAAACATTGGAAACACGCTCGCTACAAACGGACTTCCGTAACAAACTGTCAACGTTTGCGCCATAAGGTTTGCCCTGTACCGCAAGACGGCCGCACCGCGGCCAGCGAAAAAGGGGGACACCATGTTCAACATCAACAGCACGCTCAGCCGTAGGAACTTTCTCGCCGGCGCTGCGGCGCTCGGCAGCACCGCCGCACTCGCTGGTTGCTCGTCGGGTGGCTCGGACGGCGGCACCGCCGATGACGGCAAGACCTTCAAGATCGGTGTCATCGGCCCTCTGACCGGCGCCGCGGCAACCTATGGCGTTTCGGCCGAGAAGGGTGCCAAGCTTGCCGCCAAGGATTTCTCGACCAAGGACCTCAAACTCTCGCTTAAGTCCGAGGATGACGTCGCCGACGGCGAGAAGGCTATCAACGCCTTCAATACCCTGTGCGACTGGGGCATGCAGGCGCTCGTCGGCCCCGTCACGACTGGTGCCGCCGTCGCTGTCTCGGGCGAGATCGCCGACGATATGCTCATGGTCACGCCCTCTGCTTCGTCCCTCGACGTCACCAAGGACAAGACCACGGTTTTCCAGGTTTGCTTTACCGACCCCACCATGGGCGCGAGTGCTGCCAAGTTTTTGGCCGAGAAGTATGCAGACGCCAAGATCGCCCTGTTTTACAACTCCGGCGATACGTACAGCTCGGGTGTTGCCGACGCCTTTGCCGAGCAGGCCAAGGCATCCAAGCTCGACATCGTCGATACCGAGACCTTTAAGGACGACTCTTCCACGAGCTTTACCAACCAGCTCACCAAGGCCAAGGAGGCCGGCGCCACGCTTATCTTTGCCCCGATCTATTACACGCCGGCGTCCGTTTTGCTCAAGAACGCCAAGGACATGGGCTACGACATGACCCTCATGGGCACCGACGGCATGGACGGCCTGCTCTCCGTTGAGGGCTTCGACACCTCTCTTGCCGAGGGCGTGCTGCTCATGACCCCGTTCTCTGCCGACGATGAGAAGAACGCCGACTTCGTCAAGGCATATAAGGACGCCTACGACGAGACGCCCAACCAGTTTGCCGCCGATGCCTATGACTGCGTCCATGCGATTGTCGAGGCTATCGATAAGGCAGACATCGACATCACGGCCGACGGCGCCGACATTGCCGGCGATCTTGCCAAGGCCATGCGCAAGATCAAGATCGAGGGCCTGACGGGCGAGCTCACGTGGAACGACGAGGGCCAAGTCGAAAAGCCCGCCACAGCCTATGTGATCCAGGACGGCAAGTACATCGCCGCCTAAGTGCGCAAAAGTGCGACCGGTGAGGCCGTTTTATTCAGGGCAGGGACGCTTGTAACGGAATGGAAACATTACTTTCACACAATAAAGTGGCTAAACTGCATAAACCAATAGAAATACGCATAATTATGGATAAACGGACAAAACAAAAGAAAAGTTGAAATAATCGCCACTTTTCTCAACTAAAGCGTCTACTATTTTGCGAACGCCGAACACGGCGAAGGATGGCCTGTTGGGTAACCGAAACCCGACGAGATTTGAGAGGAGAGCCGCATGTCGAGCCTCACCGGTAAGTCATTGAACCCTGTTATGAATCGCAGGAGCGTTATCGCGAGCGCAGCAGGTCTGGGGGCGATGTCTATTCTAGCTGGCTGCTCCTCCAACGGCGGCGACAGCGGTTCCGCTTCGGGCGACGCTTCGTTTAAGATCGGCACCATCGGCCCGCTGACCGGCGCCAACGCGTCCTACGGCAAGTCCGTTACCCAGGGTGTCGAGCTTGGCTGCAAGGATTTCTCGACCAAGGAGCTGCCGCTTGCCAGCAAGGCCGAGGATGACCAGGCCGACGGCGAGAAGGCCGTCAACGCCTTTAACACCCTGCTCGACTGGGGCATGCAGGCCCTCGTCGGCCCGACCACCACGGGTGCGTCGGTTGCCGTTGCCGCCGAGTGCGGTAACGACCCCGAGACGTTCATGATCACTCCGTCCGCGTCCTCCGAGGACGTCACCAAGGGCAAGGATTGCGTCTTCCAGGTTTGCTTTACCGATCCCAACCAGGGCGTCAACGCTGCCAAGTTCCTGGCGCAGAAGTATGCGGACGAGAAGTTCGTGCTGTTCTATAACTCCGGCGACGCCTATTCTTCGGGCATCGCAGATTCCTTTAAGGTTCAGGCCGCTAAATCCAAGCTCGAGATTGTTGACGAGGAGACCTTTAAGGACGACTCCGCCACGAGCTTTACCAACCAGCTCACCAAGGCCAAGCAGGCCGGCGCCACCATGATCTTTGCACCAATCTACTACACGCCGGCGTCCGTCCTGCTCAAGAACGCCAAGGACATGGGCTACGACGTCAAGATGATGGGCTGCGACGGCATGGACGGCATCCTGGGCGTTGAGGGCTTCGACACCTCTCTTGCCGAGGGTCTGCTGCTCATGACCCCGTTCTCCGCCGACGACGAGAAGAACGCCGACTTCGTCAACGCTTACAAGGATAAGTATGGCGAGACTCCGGACCAGTTTGCCGCCGACGCTTACGACGGCGTGCACGCGGTGGCCGAGGCCCTCGAGGAGGCCGGTCTTGGTGTCGACGCCGACCCGACCGAGGTCGCCGAGAAGCTGCCTAAGGCTATGCTCAAGATTACCGTTGACGGTCTGACCGGCAAGCTCACCTGGAACGATAAGGGCCAGGTCCAGAAGGAGCCCACGGCGTACGTCATCACCGACGGCAAGTACGTACAGGCCTAATAAGCCGCCTTACATAGAGCGGTTTTGATCCCAAGCAGGGGAGGTTTGGCCTTCCCTGCTTGCTTGGTATCTAGGGACAGTGTAACGTCCCTGTTTCATACATTAACTGGAAACCTATTCGAAAGGGGGATGTGGAACATGACGGTCTTTATCCAATACCTGGTCAACGGCCTGTCCATGGGCAGCGTCTACGCCATCATCGCGTTGGGCTACACCATGGTCTACGGTATCGCCAAGATGCTGAACTTCGCTCACGGCGACGTTATCATGGTCGGTGCCTATGTCTCGTTCTGTGCCACGTCGTATCTCGGCCTCCCGGGCTGGGCATCTGTAATTCTCTCTTGTGTGGTCTGCACCGTTCTCGGTGTTCTCATCGAGGGTCTGGCATACAAGCCGCTGCGTCAGGCGGGCCCGCTGGCCGTTCTGATCACGGCCATCGGCGTGTCTTACTTCCTGCAGAACGCCGCGCAGCTTCTGTGGGGCGCCACGCCCAAGAACTTCACTTCGCTCGTCACCTTCCAGGTGCCGGAGTTCTTGGCCAAGTTCAATGTAAGCGCCGTTTCGCTCGTCACCATCGTCGCCTGCCTGGTTATCATGGCCGGTCTGATGTTCTTTACAGGTAAGACCAAGATGGGCAAAGCCATGCGCGCCGTGTCCGAGGACAAGGCCGCCGCTCAGCTCATGGGCATCAACGTCAACCGTACCATCTCGATGACGTTTGCCATCGGCTCTGCCCTTGCCGCCATCGCCGGCGTGCTGCTGTGCTCCTACTCGCCGGTGCTGCAGCCCACGACGGGTGCCATGCCTGGCATCAAGGCCTTCGACGCCGCCGTCTTCGGCGGTATCGGCTCCATCCCCGGCGCCTTTGTCGGTGGCATTCTCATCGGCATCATCGAGGCGATGGCGCAGGCCTACATTTCCACGAGCCTTGCCAACTCCATCGTCTTTGGTGTTCTGATCATCGTCCTGCTCGTCAAGCCTGCCGGCCTCTTGGGCAAGTACGTCCCCGAGAAGGTGTAGGTGAGCGTTATGAAGTTTCTTAAAGACAAGCAGACGCGTCACGACTTTGTTACGTACGCCATGTGCCTTGTGGCGTTCGCCATCGTGTTCTTTATGCAGTCCAACCACATGATTCCGCGCATGATCGCCGGTCAGCTGGTTCCCATCACGGCCTATATCGTCATGGCCATCTCCCTTAACCTCGTCGTCGGCATCGCGGGCGACTTGTCGCTGGGCCACGCGGGCTTTATGAGTGTCGGTGCCTATACGGGAATCGTCACCGCCGTCGCGCTGGAGAGCGCCGTTCCCTCCGATCCGGTGCGCCTTATCATCAGCATCGTGGTCGGTGCCATCGCTGCCGCCATCCTGGGCTTCTTGATCGGCATCCCGGTCCTTCGCCTGAGCGGCGATTACCTGGCTATCGTGACGCTGGCCTTTGGCGAGATCATCAAAGAGATCGTCACCTGCCTTATCGTGGGCGTCGACTCCCGCGGCCTGCATGTGATCTTTAACATCACGGGCAACTCCACGATCGACGACCTGCACCTGCTCGAGGACGGCACCGCCATCATCAAGGGCGCCCAGGGTGCCTCGGGCGTGTCGACGTACTCGACCTTCCTCGCCGGTGCCATCCTGGTCATGGTCGCGCTCGTGATTGTACTCAACCTGGTGCGCAGCCGTACCGGCCGTGCCATCATGGCCGTGCGCGATAACAAGATCGCAGCCGAGTCCGTAGGCATCTCCGTCACCGAGTACCGCATGATCGCCTTCGTGGTTTCCGCTGCCCTCGCCGGTGCTGCCGGAGCTCTCTTCGGCGGTAACTTCTCGCAGCTCTCCGCCACCAAGTTCGACTTCAACACGTCGATCCTCATCCTGGTGTTCGTGGTCCTGGGCGGTCTGGGCAACATGCGCGGCTCCGTCATCGCGGCGGCGTTGCTCACGGTGCTTCCTGAGCTGCTCCGTCAGTTCTCGGACTACCGCATGCTCATCTACGCCATCGTGCTGATCCTGGTCATGATCTTTACCAACAACCCGCAGCTCAAGGCGTTCTTCGGTCGCGTCAAGGACCGTTTTGCTTCCAAGAAGGAGGTGGCAGCCGATGCCCAGTAAATTTGAGTTCAACAAGGGCAAGATGGTCCCGTATCCTTCTGGCGCCATCGTTCCCGATCGCGACCTGGGCCAGCGCCCGGCGCTCGAGTGCATCCACCTGGGCATTGAGTTCGGTGGCCTTAAGGCAGTCGACGACTTTAGCCTGACTATCGGCAAGACCGAGATCGCCGGCCTGATCGGCCCCAATGGTGCCGGTAAGACCACGGTCTTCAACCTGCTCACCAAGGTGTACCAGCCCACGCACGGCACCATCCTGCTCGACGGTGAGGACACCTCGGGCAAGTCGGTCTACCAGGTCAACCGCATGGGTATTGCCCGCACCTTCCAAAACATCCGCCTGTTTAACACCATGACGGTGGAGGATAACGTTAAGGTCGGCCTGCATAACCAGGAGCGTTACTCCGGCTTTGAGGGCGTGCTGCGCCTGCCGACGTATTGGAAGCACGAGAAGGCCGCCCACGAGCGCGCCATGGAGCTGCTGTCCATCTTTGATATGGAGCATCTGGCAAATGAGCAGGCCGGCTCGCTGCCTTACGGCGCTCAGCGTCGTCTGGAGATCGTCCGTGCGCTTGCCACCAACCCCAAGCTGCTGCTGCTCGACGAGCCTGCCGCCGGCATGAACCCGTCCGAGACCGCCGAGCTCATGGAGAACATCGTCAAGATTCGTGACACCTTCGGCATCGCCATCATGCTTATCGAGCACGACATGTCGCTCGTTATGAACATCTGTGAGGGCATCTGCGTGCTCAACTTTGGTAAGGTCATCGCCAAGGGCACGGCCGAGGAAATCCAGAACAACGACGCCGTTATCGAGGCGTATCTGGGCAAGCAGGATAAGGGGGAGAACTAAATGGCAGAGCCGATGCTTTCCGTCTACAACATCAACGTCTGGTACGGTGCCATCCACGCCATCAAGGACATCTCCTTTAACGTCAACGAGGGCGAGATCGTGGCTCTGATCGGTGCGAACGGTGCCGGCAAGTCCACAACGCTCAAGACCGTCTCGGGCCTGCTGCGCTCCAAGACCGGCTCCATCAAGTTTATGGGCGAGGACATTACTCATACGCCCGCCGATAAGCTGGTTGGTAAGGGCCTGGCCCAGGTGCCCGAGGGCCGTCGCGCCTTTTTGCAGATGACGGTCGAGGAGAACCTGGAGATGGGCGCCTACACGCAGCCCAAGTCCACGGTTGCTCCGGGCCTTGAGCGCGTCTACGAGCAGTTCCCGCGCCTGAAGGAGCGCCGTCGCCAGGTCGCCGGCACCCTTTCGGGTGGCGAGCAGCAGATGCTCGTTATGGGCCGCGCCCTTATGAGTAACCCCAAACTGCTTATGCTCGACGAACCTTCCATGGGTCTGGCGCCGATTCTGATTGAGCAGATCTTCCAGATTGTCGAGGACCTGCACAAGGCCGGCACCACGGTGCTTCTGGTCGAGCAGAACGCGCAGATGGCGCTCTCGATCGCCACACGCGGCTACGTGCTCGAGACCGGCAAGATCACCATGACCGGCACCGGCCAAGAGCTCCTGCACGACGATAACGTCCGCAAGGCCTATCTCGGTGGCTAGGAGGTTCCGCCGTTCTACCGAACGGCGGACCGGCCGACGCTGCGCGGGCACCAGAGCGACAACTTGTCATTCAAAGAGGGCGGCATGACCAGAAGGTCTATGCCGCCCTCTTTTCATGCCAATTTGTTCGCTCTGGCGCCCGCTCGCTGTCCGTCCTCTGCCTGCGGCGTTGCTTTGGTTCTGACATTTGGGGTAGTCGCTGGGGACGTTCTTGAATGACTAGTCGTTTAAGAACGTCCCCAACGACTAGGTCAAAAGGCTCCGAGCGCGGCGTGCTCACGCCCGTCGTGGTGTGCCCGAAGGGGGATGGCCGCTACGAGCTCGATCATTTGCGAGGAGAAGACGAACCAGCCGTTGCAGATCCAATATGGATCTCGCCGACCTCGGCAAGCTGCTCGATGAGCGGAAGCCCTGTCGGGTCGTCTATTTCAACACCACCCAGAATGATGGTGTCATCGCGCAGGTCGATCTGTGTGTTGAACACAGCGAGGTTAAAGCCGGAGGCCACAAATCCGATAGCAGCCAGGACGAGCCCCGTGGCAACAAGCCCACCCGCTACGGCAAGGTAAATCTTTTTTACGCTGGACATGTTTGCACTCCTTCCTATGCCGTAAGCGGCGCCGCTTCAGCGCCCCTGCGGCTCTTATTGCCTCGATCTTTCCAGAAGGGCGAAACGGCTTTCTTCGCCCAAAGGGCAGAGAGGCACGCGATCTGCTTGGACGCCGTCCAGGCACCGGCTCCCGCGAGGAGCGCCACACCGATGGAAACGAATCCCATTCCCATCGAGGTTAAAACGTACGGAACATGCCCGATAATGATGCCGTCCGCGGTGAACAGGAGCCCCACCACGCCCGCGCCCCCGAATGCCGCGGCCACGATCCACACGCAGAGCGCAAGAACCCAAATGCAGATGTAGACTGTAGCGGCAACGGCGACGAACGCGAGCAGCAGCGGAATCCATACCGGAGAGCCCACGATGGCGAGCGCCCATAGAAGCGCCGTGCTCTTGCGCTTGGTCCTCGCAATTGCGCGCGGCACGGCGGGCAGTTCGTCGAGCGTTGCCTCGGCGACCTCACCGAGCGTGCCCATGGCGGCCACAGCCTCGGCCTCCGTCATGCCGTCCTCCATACGGTCGGCGATGGCCTCCGCGTAGAACTCCTGCGTTTCCCTTACCTGATCTGCCGGCAGGCAGGCCAGAAGCTCGCCCAGCCGGTTCAAGAACTCATCGCGCGTCATGGTGCGCTCCCTTCACGTAACGGTAGATTTCCTGCACGGATGGCCATTCGGCGAGGAGCTCGGCGATACGCTCATGCCCGGTTTCCGTGATGCGGTAGTACCTTCGCAGCCGCCCGTTGTGCTCGGCGGAGCGCGCCGTGATGCACCCCGCTTTCTCCAGGCGCTTGAGCAACGGATAGAGCGTGGACTCCGTGAGCCCCATGCTCGCGGGCACGTCCTTCACGATCTGATAGCCGTAGGATTCCTCGCCCGAGACGGCCGCGAGCACGCAGGCCTCGAGGAAGCCGCGCTTCATCTGTGCCTCCATCCGCACACCTCCTTTCGTAGTATACTGTGCAACACCTGCTATATGACACATAGTATATGATGTCAACAGTTGTCGTATAGGGAGTCCGGTCTGTCTGTCCCCTGCGGGTACTCATTGGGGACGTACTTAAATGAGTACCCATCGCTCAAGGTGGCACCTGGGGACGTTCCTTATGTGCCGGCACTTTGGGACACTCCTTGTCAAGGTTTTGTTCCATCGTGCGGGTTGCTATTTAACGTGCGACAATGCCGTGTGGAAATCGAAATGTCTCCTGGGGGCTATCTATGCTGTACGAGTTTTG
Organism: Collinsella aerofaciens; assembly: GCF_015554145.1. GTDB lineage: Bacteria > Actinomycetota > Coriobacteriia > Coriobacteriales > Coriobacteriaceae > Collinsella > Collinsella aerofaciens_AA. The sequence continues at coordinate 55,373 of NZ_JADNHZ010000013.1, forward strand.
TGCCGAGAACTTTGAGCGTGTGCCGGCGGCTATCGATGCCGGTGCTAAGCGCATCGAGTTGTGCGACAACCTTGCCGTCGGTGGTACCACGCCCTCGGCCGGCGTTATCAGCACTACGGTCAGCTATGCTCACGAGCATGACGCGCGAGTGATGTGCATGATTCGCCCGCGTGGCGGTGACTTTCACTACAACCAGGACGAGCTGCGCATGATGGAGATGGACTTGGGTCTTGCCGTGAGCGCCGGCGTTGACGGCCTGGTCTTTGGCTGCTGCAAGCCCTGTGCCGGCGGCTGGGCGCTCGACGAGCTCACCCTCGGCGCCCTCGTGATGGCTACGGGCTGCGCGACCGAGGAGTGCAAGCGCGGGGCCATCGATATCACCTTTCACATGGCCTTTGACCAGCTCTCGCTCGAGGCTCAGCTCGATGCCATTGACACACTCGCCGACTGCGGCATCACGCGCATCCTGACGCATGGTGGTGCTGCCGGAACGCCGATCGAGGACAACCTGGAGCACCTGTCGCGTCTTGTCGAGTACGCGGGCGACCGCCTGACCATCCTTCCCGGTGGCGGCATTTCCACGGCCAATCGCGATACCGTGGCGGCGGCACTGGGCGTCTCCGAGCTCCATGGCACCAAGATTGTGCCGCTGGAGGTATAACCCGTGGCGCTGGTATTTGACGTTCAACAGGCGAACGGTAAGCCCGACGACAACCGTCGTCCCGGCACCGCGTGCCCCTTTTGCGATACCGAGGAACTCGCCAATATCATCCGGCGCGACGGTGACTGCATCTGGCTCGAGAATAAGTTTAAGACCTTGCGGGCCACTCGCCAGACCGTATTGATTGAGTCGTCCGACCACGACGCCGACCTGGTGACCTATGCGCCGGACGAGCTGCATCATGTTATGCGGTTTGCTCTGGATTGCTGGCAGCGGATGATTGACTCCCGACAGTATCGCAGCGTTCTCATGTACAAGAACAAGGGCCCACTTTCGGGCGGCAGTCTGGTCCATCCGCACATGCAGATTGTAGGTTTGGAGCAGGAAGACGGCTATGCTTCGCTGACTTCCGCCAATTTCGAAGGAATCAATGTCTGGCAACAGGGGAGAATCTCGGTCAATATCTCAACCGAACCGATCATGGGGTTCTTTGAGATCAACGTTTCAGCCCCGCAGGGAATCGCCGCCAGCGATGGCGCACGAGACCAAGCCGAGGCGGATCTCTTTGCCGATGCGATCCAGGTAGCTCTGCGCTATATCCTAAACGGGCGCCACGGTGGTCGCGCAGAGTCGTACAACTTGTTCTTCTATCACCTGGGCGGTCGGACCATTGCCAAGGTGCTGCCGCGTTGGGTGGTTTCGCCCTACTTTGTCGGCTATCGTTTGGCCCAAGTCAATGCCGAGACGACGCTCGATATCGATGCTGAGCGTCTGCGTGCGCATCTGGAAACGCTCGTATAGCAAGACTAACACCCGCGTAATGCGGACAGCCTAGCGTGCCAACGCATCGCGACCGGCCTCGACCCGTTTGCGCTGGGCAGCGCGCTCCTCGCCGGTTAGACTCTCAAAGAGGTGTCCGATAAGCGAGGCAAGCACCTGCTGAAACAGCGTTCCGCACATGACGGGGAACACGACCTCGCCCGGAAAGTACTGTGTGGCGATGACGGCGCCCGAAGAGATGTTGCGCATGCCGCAGGTAAAGCACATGGTAGTCGTCTCGCTATATGGCAGATGCAGCGCACGTGCGACCAGAAAACCGACGACAAAGCCGCTGATGGCGAAGACCAAAATAAAGAGGGCGACTTCCAGGCGCACCGCGTTCATGTGTAGCACGTACTCGCTCATAGCGGTGGAGTTGGACGCGATGACGCCCATCATCATGAACTTGCAGGCGGGCGAGAGCGCGGGAGAGAGTTTCTCGTGGCCCCAGCCGCGCGTGAGTTCATTGATGACAATACCGAGCACAGCGGGGATGGCGATCATAAAGGCCATGTTCTGCATCATGCTCGGCACGTCGATCGAGACGGTGGCGCCCAGCAGGAGCTTGAGCGTAAGCGGAATCGTCACAGGTGAGATGACCGAGGACGTCAGGATGATGGTGAGCGCGAGCGGGCCGTTGCCGCCGAACATGCTGATCCACATAAAAGCGGTGACGGCCACGGGCACGCTGTATTCGAGCACAATGCCGCAGACAAGGTTGGGGTTGGAGCCAAAGAAGAGTGACCCCATGGCATATGCCGCGATGGGAATAAGCACCGCCGAGACGAGCAGCGCCAAGACCAGGTGCAGCGGACGGCGGAACACCTCGGTTACCTGGTGAAAGGTGTTGCTGAGCGCACCCTGAAACGTCATAAAGGCAAACAAGGTGGGAACGATGGGCTTGAGTACGCCAATCTGTTGGGGAAAGAGCACGCCGAGCGCCACGCAAATCGGAACGATGACCTGCATGTGCCCCGCGAGAAACTTGCCCAGTCCAACCCATTGCTTCATATGCGCTTGTGACTCCCTTTGCCCGTGAACCCGTTTTGAATGGATATGCTAGACGCTCGCATGCGTCCGTGCGTCAGAAACGCTCGAATATTTCGAGGCTATTACCGGCATCGTTTGCCGAAACCGCGGCGTGCTGCGGCGATTTGCGTCCGCGCTGCACGGTATAATAAATCCGTTCAACAGATCTGCCTGCCGAAGCGGGCATACACAGAGGACTCATCGCTATGAACCGTGAGAGGTATCGCGGCGACCTGCCCCTATCGGGGGTGGGCGCCTATGTCATCGCTTAAGACGACGCATCGCTGGGCGGTCGCTCAGCAAAACCCCGAACTCGAAAAGGAGCTTTCAGCTGGTCTAGGAATACCCGGGCTGGTGGCGCGCATTATGGTTGCGCACGGCATTACATCCATCGAAGAAGGCCAGCTGTTTTTGACGCCTTCGCTCGATCGCGACTGGGCTGACCCACTCATTATCCCGGGCATGTCGGTCGTTGCCGACCGCGTCGAGCGTGCTATTCGCAACCACGAGCACATCGCGGTCTTTGGCGATTTTGACGTTGACGGTATTACGTCGACCTGCCTGTTAACCGAGGCGCTGCGCACGTTTGGCGCCGATGTCACGCCGTTTATTCCGCATCGCTTTGACGAGGGCTACGGTCTTTCGCGCGCGGCGCTCGACCGCGTTAACGAGCTCGCTCGCCCCCAGTTGATCGTGACCGTCGATAACGGCATTGCCGCCAAGGAAGAGGTTTCCTATCTGGAGAGCCTGGGAATCGATCTGGTGGTTACGGACCACCATGAGCCGTCCGACCAGGTGCCGCAGGGCGTGCCCCTGACCGACCCCAAGCTCGAGGACGAGGGGCCCTCGCGTGAACTTGCCGGTGCCGGTGTGGCGCTCAAGCTGGTGCAAGTCCTGGGTGAGCGCCTGGGCAAGCCGTCGTATTGGCGTTCGTTAATCGAGGTCGCGGCGCTGGGCACCGTGTCCGACATGATGCCGCTCACGCCCGAGAACCGCGCGCTGGTTGCCGAGGGCATCCAGCAGATGCGCGTAACCGCTCGCCCCGGCTATATCGCGCTTGCCGCGCTCGCCAAGGCCGACCTTTCTACCATTACGGCCGACGGCCTGTCGTTTTCGCTCATCCCTCGTCTGAATGCTGCCGGCCGCATGGCTGATCCCAAGCTGGCGCTCGACCTGCTGCTTGCCCGTGATCCTGTCGAAGCAAGTGCACTGGCAGCCGAGCTCGAGGAAATCAATCGCCAACGCCGCGAGATCGAGGCCGAGCTTACGCGCGATGCCATGGCGAAGGTCGAGAAGACCTATGACGGCGGACGCGCAATCGTCGTGGGTGGCGAGGGCTGGCACGAGGGCGTCAAGGGCATCGTGGCAAGCCGTCTGACCAACCGCTATCACGTGCCGGCGCTGCTGTTCTCGATCGAGGACGGTATCGCGCGCGGCTCTGGTCGCTCGGTGGGCAAAGTTAACCTGTTTGACGCCGTCGAGCGCTGTTCCGACCTGCTGATTCGTCGCGGCGGACATGCCGGTGCGGTGGGTGTGACCATCGAGGCATCCAAGCTCGATGAGTTCCGCCGCCGCCTTTCCGCCGTGCTATCGGAGCTTCCCGCCGAGGACTTTGAAGACACCGACGAGGTCGCCGCCACCGTCGACCTTTCCGAGCTGAATATCGAGACCATCGAGCAGATCTCCCGTCTTGAGCCGTTTGGCCAGGGCAATAAGGTGCCGCTTCTGGCCGCCGAGGGCGTGACGATGTGCGACCGCGCCGTGGTGGGCAAAACCGGCGAGCACATGCGCTTTGTGGCGACCGATGGCGCCGCGAGTGTGCCGGCCATTATGTTCCGCGTGCCGCAAATCGATAAGCTCATCAACTGCGATAGCGCTGTCGACTTGGTGTTCGAGGCCGTTGCCGAGCATTGGCAGGGGCGTGTGAAGCCCAAGCTCATGATCAAGGATGTTCTGGTCCGCGATACCACGCTGCCCAGCGTCGACGATCCGGCATGCGAGCTTCGTCGTGGCGTGCAGCCGGCGGATTTCGGCCTGCGCCTGGAGTCGCGTAAGCGCGAGACGCTCGCCCAGCTTTCCTATACCGAGCTCACGCGCTCGCTTATCCATAGCTTTATCGGATCGTACCAGCCGCACCGCGCACAGGTCGAGGCACTCGATGCCTTGGCCGACCACCAGAGCGTCTTGGCCGTTATGGGAACGGGCCGCGGCAAGTCTCTCATCTTCCATGTACATGCTGCGCGCGAGGCTGTCCTTCGCGGACGTGCGAGCATCTTTGTCTATCCGCTGCGCGCGCTTGTTGCCGACCAGGCCTATCACCTCTCGTCGACGATGGCAGCGCTTGGCATTGGCGTTGGCGTACTGACCGGCGAGACCGTGGAGGCCGCACGCGATGATGTGTTCGCCGGTTTGGCTTCGGGCCGCACCGGCATCGTGCTTACGACGCCCGAGTTCCTGTCCATTCACCGCGACCGCTTTGCGCGTTCGGGGCGCATCGGTTTTGTCGTTATCGATGAAGCACATCATGCCGGTCTTGCCAAGGGCGGCGACCGAAGCGCCTATCTCGACATGCCCGATATCCTCAAGGCCCTGGGCGACCCGGTCGTTCTGGCTGCGACGGCCACCGCAACGGCTCCGGTCGTGGCCGAGCTCGCCCGCGTGCTACCGATTATCCGTACGGTGGTCGACGAGACCGTGCGTGAGAACTTGCAGCTCGAGGACGACCGCGATCTTGCGAGCCGCGAGAACCGTCTGGTGTCGATCGTGGCGACGGGGGAGAAGACCGTCATCTACGTCAACTCGCGCGACCAGTCCGTGGCGCTTGCTAAGACGCTGCGCAAGCGGGTACCCGATTGCGCGACCCGCATCGCGTTCTATAACGCGGGGCTTGCACGCTCCGATCGTCGCCGTGTCGAGGAAGCGTTTCGTGACGGAAGCCTCAGTTGCATCGTTTCGACCTCTGCCTTTGGCGAGGGCGTGAACCTGCCCGATATCCGCCATGTCGTGCTCTACCACATGCCGTTTGGCGCCATCGAGTTCAACCAGATGAGCGGCCGCGCCGGTCGCGACGGCCAGCCTGCCGTGATTCACCTGCTCTATTCGTCGCGTGACGCTCGCATTAACGAACGCCTGCTCGACTGCTACGCGCCCGAGCGCGACGAGCTCGTCACGCTCTATCGAGCACTGCAAACCATGTGGCGCTCCAACCGCGGCAAGACAGGGGATGATTCATTCTGCGCAAGCGATATCGACATCGCGCAGATGTGCCTTGCAATCGACGCGCGCACGCCGGTCGACGAGCGCTCGGTGGAAAGCGGCCTGGGAATCTTCGAAGAGCTTGGTTTTTGTCGCGTTTCGGGGTTTGACGATACGCGTCGCATCTCAATGGCAGAAAACCCCGGCCGCGTGCAATTAAGCAGGTCAATTCGCTATTTGGAGGGCTTGCGCTCGCGCATGGAGTTCACGGCTTTTCGGAGCTGGGCACTCGATTCGTGCGCTTCTGATATGCTAGCCAAAGTTAACCGCCCGATCGTACCACGGGCCTAGGGGAAGGGGACCTCGATGGATGCCGCAGCCCGTACCGCCCATGATTCCACCCTCCAGCCGTTTTCGGAGATGGAGCACTATGAGCATGCCGATGAGCTGCCGCCCGAGATTATGGCGGACAGCTACGACAAGCTGGAGCGTCTGTGTCTCAAATATATGAATGAGGATGACTTCTCCAAGGTGGAGCAGGCCTACTGCTTTGCTGCCGAGAAGCATTGCAACCAAAAGCGGCGCTCGGGTGAGATGTACATCAACCATCCTGTCGAGGTGGCTATCATTCTGGCAGACCTCAAGATGGACTGCGACGTGGTGTGCGCCGCGTTGCTGCACGATACCGTCGAGGACACCGAGACCTCGCTCGCCGATGTTTCGGGTCTGTTTGGCGAAACCGTGGCAGAGCTCGTCGACGGCGTGACCAAGCTTACCAACATCGAAGTCGACAGCATGGACGAGAAGCAGGCCCTCACGCTGCGCAAGATGTTCCTCGCCATGTCCAAGGACATTCGCGTTATCATCGTCAAACTTGCCGACCGCCTGCATAATATGCGTACGCTAGCGGCCCTTCGCGAGGACCGTCGCCTGTTTAAGGCCCGCGAGACCATGGACGTGTATGCGCCCTTGGCCGACCGCCTGGGCATGAGCTCTATTAAGTGGGAGCTCGAGGACCTGTCCTTCTTCTACTTGGAGCCCGATGCCTACCAGCGCATCGCGCGCATGGTGGCTGAGTCGCGCGAGGTTCGCGAGCGCTATCTGGCCGAGACCATCAAGACGCTCACCGACGAGCTCAACCGCATTGGCCTTGAGGGTTTCCAGATTAATGGCCGCTCCAAGCACTATTGGTCCATCTATCAAAAGATGAAGCGCAAGGGCAAGGAGTTCTCTGAGATCTACGATCTGGTGGCGCTGCGCGTTATTACGCATTCGGTGCGCGATTGCTACTCCACGCTCGGCGCAGTGCATACGCTGTGGCACCCCATGCCTGGTCGCTTTAAAGACTATATCGCCATGCCCAAGGTCAATAACTACCAGTCGCTCCATACGACGGTTATCGGCCCCACAGCCCGCCCGCTCGAGATTCAGATTCGAACCTATGAGATGCATGAGCAGGCCGAGTACGGCATTGCCGCCCACTGGCTCTATAAGAAGTCGGGCGGATCGTCTGCGTCTAAGACCAATGATGCCCAGCGCCTGGACGACCAGATTAACTGGCTCAAACATTCGCTCGATTGGGCTGCGTCTGATGAGATCACCGATGCCAAGGAATACCTGCATTCGCTGAAGGTCGACCTCTTTGATCAAGAGATCTTCGTCTTTACGCCCAAGGGCGAGGTCATGGCACTTCGTGCCGGCTCCACGCCACTCGACTTTGCCTATGCCGTTCATACCGAGGTCGGCAACCACTGCGTCGGCGCTAAGATCAACGGTGCGGTGGCCCCACTCACGCACGAGATCAAGACGGGCGACCGCGTTGAAATCCTGACCAACAAGAGTTCCAAGCCGTCGCGTGATTGGCTCAAAATCGTCAAGACGCCTTCGGCCAAGTCAAAGATCCGCCGTTACTTCGCCGCCGCGACCAAAGACGATGACGCTGCTGCCGGCCGCGATATACTGGCCAAGGACTTGCGCAAGCGCGGGTATGGCATCTCTACGCCGCGATCCACGCGTGCGCTCAACGCCGTGGCGGAGCAGTTTAATTACAAGCAGCTCGAGGACCTGTTTGCCGCCGTCGGCGCCGGCAAGGTTGCCCCGCGCGCCGTGGGTAACAAAGTCGAGCAAATCTTGGACCCCAAGCCCGAGGAACAGCTCACCAAGGCCGAGGCTATCGCCGAGGTCGTGAAGCAGCCCGCTCGCGGCTCCAACCGCAAGCCGCAAAAGCGCGGCAAGAGCGCCAGCAACGGCATTATCGTCAAGGGCGAGAGCAACAGCGGTCTGCTGGTCCGTCTGGCGCATTGCTGCAATCCGGTGACGGGCGACGACATCGTCGGCTTCATCACGCGCGGTCGTGGCGTTTCGGTGCATCGCGCCAACTGTCCCAACGTCAAGGGTCTTATGGAGCATCCCGAGCGCATGATCGAGGTGGAGTGGGACGGCGCTGCCGACACCCTCTTCCAGGTCGAGATCGTGGTCGAGTGCCTGGACCGCATGGGCCTTCTCAAGGATGTCACCATTGCCATTGGCGATGCGGGCGGCAATATCCTTTCTGCCGTCACGTCGACCAACCGCGAGGGTATTGCAACCCTGCGCTTTATGGTCGAGATCTCGGACGCGAGTGGTCTGGATCCGCTGCTGGCCTCCATCAGCAGCGTTGACTCGGTCTACGACGCGCGCCGCCTGATGCCCGGTGAGGGTGGAGCCCAGCTTAAGCGCCGCGTTTAGTCGCGACGAACGTGTCACATTATCGATATTCGCTACACTCGAGGCATCGTTTGATGCCTCGAGTTCTATAGAGGGGAGAGGGACATGAGTGCTGTGTCCTTGGATTTAACTCCCAAGGGATCGGTCGAGATCGAGACGCTCGTAAACGGTCCCATTCAGACCAATAGCTATGCTGTTATTTCGGATAATGAGTGCGTGATTATCGATCCCGCATGGGAAGGCGAACGCCTAGTGGAGCATATTCGAGCCGAGCATCCCGGCGTACGCGTGTTTGGCGCCGTATGCACTCATGGCCATGCCGATCATGTTGGTGGTGTTGTAGGCGTGCGAACCACCGTTGGCGAGGGCTGTCAGTATGAGCTGTGTGCTAAGGATGCGGCGGTGCCGCATGCGAACATCGAGGAACAGCGAGCTATGTGGGGCATTGAGACGCCTGACCCCGGGGAGCCGACACGCCTGCTCGCCGAGGGCGATGCTATCGAGGTGGGCGATATCTACCTGCAGGTGATCGAGACGCCAGGGCATACGCCGGGCGGGATCGTCTTGTTTGCTGCCACCGAGCAGGGGAACATTGCCTTTGTGGGCGACACCCTGTTTCCGGGTGGGCACGGCCGCACCGATCTTTCTGGAGGAGACGAGGCGGCGATTCTGCGCTCGCTCTCCAAGCTCGCCCGGCTTCTCCCGCCCGATACCGTTTGCCTAACCGGCCATGGCGATTCGACCACCATGGCACGCGAGCTCATGCAGAACCCTTTCATGCGGATGTAGCTTAATAGTCGGCTTTTGAAGCACGAGAAGCGTCCAAACGTCAAGCTATTTTTCCCCAACGGGTCGATTCCGTAGGGCAAACGGTCAAAAAAGTCTGTTTGGACGATATTCGTGAACAAACGAACGTTTATGCTCGGGTGCGCCGTGGTAAAATCTCAGGCGTTATCGGAGCAACCTTACAGGAGGTTTCTTTTATGCTCGTCAACGCAGCAGACATGCTCAAGAAGGCCGAGGCCGGCAAGTACGGTCTTGGTGCCTTCAACACCAACAACCTCGAGTGGACCCTGGCTATTCTCCAGGCCGCCGAGGAGGCCAAGTCTCCGCTGATCCTTCAGTGCACCGCTGGTGCCGCTAAGTGGATGGGCGGTTTCAAGGTCTGCGCCGACATGGTCAAGGCTGCCGTCGAGGCCACGGGCGTTACCGTTCCCGTCGCCCTTCACCTCGATCACGGTTCTTACGAGGACTGCTTTAAGTGCATCGAGGCCGGCTTCACGTCCATCATGTATGACGGCTCTCACGAGGAGACCTTCCAGCTTAACCTCGACCGCACCAAGGAGCTCGTTGAGCTTGCCCACTCCAAGGGCATGTCCATCGAGGCCGAGGTCGGCGGCATCGGCGGCACCGAGGACGGCGTGACCTCCAGCGGCGAGCTCGCTGATCCTGCTGAGTGCAAGCAGATCGCTGACCTGGGTGTCGACTTCCTCGCCTGCGGCATCGGCAACATCCACGGCGTGTACCCCGCCGACTGGGCTGGTCTTTCCTTCGAGCGTCTGGGCGAGATTAAGGCCCAGACCGGTGACCTGCCCCTCGTTCTGCACGGTGGCACCGGCATCCCCGAGGATCAGATCAAGAAGGCCATCTCCCTGGGCATCTCCAAGATCAACGTCAACACCGACCTGCAGCTCGTCTTCGCCAAGGGCGTCCGCGAGTACATCGAGGCTGGCAAGGATCAGCAGGGCAAGGGCTTTGACCCCCGCAAGCTCCTCAAGCCTGGTCGCGACAACATCGTTGCCCGCACCAAGGAGCTCATGGAGGAGTTTGGCTCCGTCAACAAGGCGTAAGCGTCGCTAAACTTCTCGCCGGAAGCCCCGTCCCCCTACACTGTTTCCTTTGCGCTCACCTGGCTTTGCCAGAAGTCGCGCCAAGGAAACAGTTCCGGGGGACGGGGCTTCCTTCGTTTAGCGCCGCAGGGTTACGAGGCTGAGTTATTTATTTGACTACCGTTCAGCGGTGTTGATGGCTCCCTTGTTGGGGCTTTCTTTTTATCTCGCTACAATGGGCTTCAAGCGTTCTAGTGACTTGGAGTTTTGGTATGGCTGTTATTAATGTGCTGCCTTCGGATGGGAAGGTTATTGACGAGGGTCCAGTTGGTTGCTCTGCTGATGTTTGCTGTGATGACTTTCGTCATCTCGATGTTGGACTGCCGCCCGAGATTCTTCGTCTTATGGATGCCGGGTATTTGACGCAGGCTGTTGCTGCCTGCGATCGCCTTTTGGAGCAGAACCCCGAGCCTTCGCTGGCTGCTTGTGTTCGTGCCGAGCGGTATCGCATGCTCGAGACGCCGCTTCATTTTTCGGTGTCGCGCGACCAGGCTATTGCGATGATTCGCGAGGAGTGGCCAGAGTTTACCGAAGAGCAGTTTGATGACCTGATTAATCGTAAGCGTATTGACTGGCGCTTTATCGATGGCGAACTGTTCGTTCTCGACAACTTCCTCGATTCGCTTCGCGTATATCCCAAAGAGGTTCCCGGCATGCGGCCCGATTCTACGGACGGAATAGCACTGCGCAACGAGATGCTCAAGGAGATGGAGTCACAAAACGGATTGGCTCGCGTCATTACGCTTAAAGCGTCCGTGTCTGTCCCCGGCGCTCTGGAAGGGGAGACCGTTCGCGCGTGGCTACCCGTTGCCGCCGCCTGTCGTCAACAGTCTCATATCGAGGTTCTCGATATGACGCCGGAGGGTGCTGTTGCCCCCGCGAATGCTTCGACGCGTACCGCCTCGTGGTCTTCTTCGAGTGAGCGCTCATTCTCGGTGACCTATCGCTATCAAATTGATGCCGCTTATCGTGATGTCTATGGGGGTGCGCTTCCGGTGCATCCTTGCATGGACGCGCCACTGCCCGTGGACACCTCCGAGGACCGTCCGCACATTGCATTCACGCCGTATCTACAGCAGCTGACAGCCCGTGTCATTGATGGGCTCGAGGATCCGCTCGATCGCGCCCGTGCTATCTATGATTACCTGACGCAGTACATCGACTATCGCTATCAGCCGCCGTACTTGCTTTTGGGATCTATTGCCGATGACTGCGCGCATTCGCTCCGCGGCGATTGCGGCGTTATGGCGCTCACGTTTATCACCATGTGCCGTATCGCGGGCGTGCCTGCCCGTTGGCAGAGCGGCCTGTATGTTGCGCCCGATTCGGTGGGGTCGCACGACTGGGCAGAGTTCTATACGCCGCAGACCGGTTGGCTCAACGCCGACGTGTCATTTGGATCTTCTGCTCGCAGGATGGGGGAGGAGTGGCGCCGCCGTCACTACTTTGGCAATCTCGACCCGTGGCGTATGGTGGCCAACAATCGATTCCAGGCAGAGTTTGAGCCCTCTTTCGACGGCATGCGCGAGGACCCTTACGATAACCAGATGGGTGAGGCTTCGGTCGACGGTCGCGGATGCCGTCGGCGCGAGATGCTCCGCACGGTCGAACTCATCGAAATGCTCGAAGTTCCATTTTCGGACTAATCGGTAGAAAGCTGTGATAAACTAACTCACGCATTGCGTGCCCGAGTGGCGGAATTGGCAGACGCAGTGGACTCAAAATCCACCGTTGGCAACAACGTGCGAGTTCGAGTCTCGCCTCGGGCACCATACATGCAAGTGAGCGTTCAAGGGGGTTGCGGCCCCCTTTTTCGTGCCGAACTCGCGTGAGCGCGCGAAGCGTTAAGCAAACAGGCCTGTGGCCTGTTTGTAGCGGAGCGTGGCGAGGGCGCCATGCGCCCGAAGCCCGGGGCTTCGCAAAGCGAAGGCCCTTTGAGTCTCGCCTCGGGCACCATACATGCAAGCGAGCGTTCAAGGGGGTCAAGGCCTCTTTTTCGTGTACGTAATGTGATAACGCGCTGTACGTGTTATTATTCGCAAGGCGTTGTTCCCGCAATGCCTTAAAGAGGAACCCGAGGGCTCCCACCTTTTGGCGCCAATGAGCAGCTGACTGGTCATACAACTTAGATTCCCTTCCTCAAATCGAGGAAGTCTATGTGTACGACCTGGTTGCTGAGAAGCGCCGGGTTATTTTTTTATGAATGGAGGTAGGGAAAATAGCTAAGTCTGATGACACCCGCATCAACGACGAGATCACTGCATCTTCGTGCCGTTTGATTGGCGTCGATGGCTCTCAGCTCGGCCTGTTCGCCATCCGCGATGCCCAGCGCGTCGCCGACGATCAGGGTCTCGACCTGGTCGAGATCGCTCCCAACGCGGAGCCGCCGGTCTGCAAGGTCATGGACTACGGTAAGTTCAAGTACCAGCAGGCCATGAAGGCCAAGGCTGCTCGTAAGAACCAGTCCAAGGTCGAGGTCAAGGAAATGAAGTTCCGACCCAAGATTGACGTTGGCGACTACGAGACCAAGAAGGGCCACGTTCTGCGTTTCCTCAAGAAGGGCGCACGCGTTAAGATCACCATCATGTTCCGCGGCCGTGAGATGGCTCACCCGGAGCAGGGCCTTAACGTTCTCGAGCGTCTCGCCGAGGATCTCAAGCCTTACGCTACGGTCGAGTCCAAGCCTAAGATGGAAGGCCGTAACATGCTTATGCTGCTCGCCCCGATTAAGGGCGCCTTCGATGAGGATAAAGCGGCAAGCGATACCAAGTAACTAGTGTTCTGTAACCGATTAAGGAGTATTTCATGCCTAAGATGAAGTCCCACAGCGGCACCAAGAAGCGTTTCCGCAAGACTGGTACCGGCAAGCTTATGCGCGCCAAGGCTTTCAAGAGCCACATCCTGAGCAAGAAGTCCACCAAGCGTAAGCGTGGCTTCCGTCAGGAGACCGAGATCGCCGCTGCCGACCGCAAGGTCATCAAGTCGCGTCTCGCCTAAGTTCGCGTTCCCGTTTTTCGTTTTACCGTCTAGGAGTTGATAGAACATGGCACGTATTAAGCGCGCTGTTGCCGCCAAGAAGAAGCGCCGTACCGTTATGCACCGTGCGAAGGGTTACTACGGTGCCGCTTCGCGTACTTACAAGCATGCTAAAGAGCAGGTCCAGCACTCCCTGCAGTATCAGTATCGTGATCGCCGCAACAAGAAGCGCGAGATCCGTTCTCTCTGGATTACCCGTATCAACGCTGCTGCTCGCCTGAACGACATCTCTTACTCTCAGTTCATGCACGGCCTGAAGGTTGCCGGCATCGAGCTCGACCGCAAGGTCCTGGCTCAGATGGCTTACGAGGACATCGAGTCCTTCAACGAGCTGGCTACCATCGCCAAGAAGGCTCTCGAGGCCTAATAGATTCTCTTGAATCGCTAGGGGAGTGTCGCGTTGTGCGCGGCGCTCCCTCTTTTTCAAGACTTTAGTCTGCTGGCCGCGCAGCGGCCAGCTTTAAACCACCCGCTATGCGGGTGGAGACAAACGGCTTTAC
>NZ_JADNHZ010000014.1 GCF_015554145.1 Collinsella aerofaciens
ATTTCGGCCTCCCTCCATCGCGGGCCGGGGGATTCCGGCCCCTCTGGGGTTGCCTACCCGGATTCGCGCCTCAGGACCAAGCGCAACGCGTTGCGCTGAGTCCTGAGCCTGTTGCAATGAAGATGAGAATCAAGGTCCCGGAGGGACCGATAAATTTTTTCAAAAAAGTTGTTGCGTGCCGGACAGACTTCTGTGTATACTAATTCCCGCAGCGCACGCGAGCGGAAACAAACGCGAACGCCTGCCTGGGGAGTTAGCTCAGTTTGGTTAGAGCGCCGGCCTGTCACGTCGGAGGTCGCGGGTTCGAGCCCCGTACTTCCCGCCAACGCAATTAAAGCCACGTCTTCGGACGTGGCTTTTTGCGTTTGATACACTTTGTTTCGATAGAACGATCGCCCTGAGGCATCTTTGCCCAGAATCTCCGCGCCTTCGGGAACGCAAGTAAAATCTAATAAGTATATTTGTCTGAACAACAGCTTTGTTGCGCAACACCTTTGTTGCGCAACACCTGTTCAACGAGACAGGGGGTTAGGTTATACTAAATTGCACTGTAGGCCGCATCTGATGCATTTCGCTCCAAGCGCGGCACTCAGTGGATATCCGATTTACCATTTGGATGTCCTGCGGTCATTTAGCGTCTCGACACAAGCTCGGCCCCGGAGCTCGTTCGAGCTGTTCGTATTCCTTGAAAGGGGAAAAATGGACATATCGAGGAAGACTGATTACGCCCTTCGTATGTTGGCGATGCTTGCCGAGGATCCGGAGCGTTTGCTTTCTGTTCGCACCGCTGCCGAAGAGGTCAATGTTCCGTATTCGTTTGCCCGCTCGATTCAGCACGGTTTGGTCCAGGCCGGTATTGTGGAGAGCCTGCGTGGCGTCCACGGTGGCATGCGTCTCAAGGTCAGTCCGGACGACGTCACCATTCGTCAGGTCGTCGAGGCCGTTCAGGGCCCCATGGTTATGAACGACTGCACCGCCCCCGATGGCGACTGTGCGCGTATGGGCACGTGCTGCTATCATCCCCTGTGGGCCGGAGCCCAGGCACTGATGCGCGACTATCTCGATTCCGTTTCGCTCGGCGATATCGTCGCCCATCGCCGGTTCCCGGCCGTCGATTCCAAGTTCGCCGATCGCGATGCGTTTCCCGAGTACGCCGCCTGCGCGTATGCTTGCCGGGAGGAATAGCGCCGCATAAGGAGCATTGTCATGATTCAGGACCCCTTTCGTTCGATGATTCGTTCGGAAGGGGTCCTGCGCTATCGCGACCTTCCGTGGCGCCGCACGCGCGACCCGTACATTATTTGGCTTTCCGAGGTTATGCTGCAGCAAACGCAGGTGCCGCGTGTGGAGACGCGTATGCCCGCGTGGCTCGACCGCTTTCCGACTGTGCAGGCACTTGCGCAGGCGGCGCCCTCGGACGTTTTGGACGCTTGGCAGGGCATGGGCTACAACCGTCGTGCTCTAGCACTTCATAGGGCTGCACAGCAGCTAGTAGAGGACTGGGGCGGGAAGTTCCCGCGCGAGACGCGCGATCTGGTCGCCCTGCCCGGTATTGGGCCAGCGACGGCGCAGGGCATTCGGTCGTTCGCGTTCGATCTTCCAGGCGTGTATCTGGAGACCAACGTGCGCACGGTCTTTCTGCATCATTTCTTTCCCGATGTGCCGGCTGTTCCCGATCGCGAACTGGTGCCGCTGATTCAGGCGGCCTGCCCGGCGGCTCCCGGTGCGACGGCGGACGAGATTGTCCCCTTTGCCGTGCCTCAAGACGACGCCGACACGCCGCGCGCGTGGTATTACGCGCTGCTGGATTATGGTGCGTATCTTAAGAAGACGTTGCCCAATCCGTCTAGGCGATCGGCGGGCTATAGTCGCCAGTCCAAGTTTGAGGGTTCGCGTCGTCAAAAGCGTGCCCACATCGTGCGCATGCTGCTGGCAGCGCGCGATGGGCAGCCGGCGGGTATTACGCTCGATGAAGCCGTTGCAGGCGTTAACGAGATGGAGGTGGCAGCCGGCCGAGAGCCGGCCGAGCGCGAGCTGGTCGCGAGCATTTTGGCCGACTTGGAGCGTGAGGGCTTTTGCCGCGTGGAGAGTGACCGCTGGCTAAGCGTGTAGCCAGCCCGAATCTGAAGAACAGGATTGTAAGGTTTAAATTCTCGGCTTGAGGGCATCCTAAAGACAAGGCCGTCCGAAGCCTACGGGCGGCATGTGTTGAAGGGAAGTACACCTATGGATTTTGAGAACTCTCAGACCAAGAAGAACCTCGAGACCGCTTTTGCCGGTGAGTCCCAGGCGCACACCAAGTATCGCTACTACGCATCTAAGGCCAAGAAGGATGGCTACGTGCAGATCTCGAATATCTTTGCCGAGACCGCGGGCAACGAGTCCGAGCACGCCAAGCTGTGGTTTAAGTATCTGCACGACGGCGCCGTTCCCGACACCCTGGACAACTTGCGTGATGCCGCTGCGGGCGAGAACTACGAGTGGACCACGATGTACGACGAGTTTGCCAAGACCGCCGAGGAAGAGGGCTTTGCCGAGATTGCCGCAAAGTTCCGTGGTGTCGCCGCCGTCGAGAAGGCCCACGAGGAGCGCTACAACAAGCTCGTCGAGCGCATCGAGTCGGGCGAGGTGTTTGAGCGCGAGGGCGTAAAGGTGTGGAAGTGCCTGAACTGCGGACATCTGCACGTTGGTGCCGAGGCACCTGAGGTGTGCCCGGTGTGTAACCACCCCAAGGCGTACTTTGAGGAGCAGGTGGTGAACTACTAGCGCCGATACGAACGTGGACTGCGGAGCGCAGGGCGGGGAAATACCTTTCCCTCCCGCTCACGGCTCCGCAGGGTCGCGCGAGGCAAAGGTATTTCCCCGCCCTGTGCTCCGGCTTCGGGTCGTTGCGTGCTCGCTACAGAAAAGCTGATAAAAAAGTTTGTGTGCCGCCCCTTTTTGGGGCGGCACGTTTTTGTGGGGTCCCGGTCTCCACAATTTTCGTCAAGCTATTGGTTAGATTTTGGTCAGTTGGCGTAAGGGTGGAAGGCCAAAAGATTGTTGGCGAAAAAAGCTCAGAGAAAGTGCTGGTAGGGGAGTTGTTGAGCTTTTCGACAGCTTTTGAGCAAAAGAAACTTTGTGGCTATTGCCGGCGATTGCGTTGTCGCGGTCATGGCGGTGCGGGATGCTGGTCGTAAGCGTCGAATGCTCCGATTTTGGAGGCCAGCATGGATCTGTTTCTTGAGACTCCGCAGCAACAAGCTGAGCGCATGCTGCGTCAGCAGCAACGACTCATGGAGATGCAAATGCAAGGGGTTGCCAACCAGGCGCCCGTGCAAAACGTCGTGCCCGCTGCTGTACCTGCAGCTGTGCCCGGGTGTGAATCGGCGCCAGAGGCCTATTCCGTACAGCAAGATTCATATGCGCAGGAGCTCGCGTTCGACAAGCATCGTGCGCGTCGCCGTCGCTGGGCCCAGCGCCTGCGTACGTTGGCGATGATCGTGCTCATCCCGTTGGGGCTTGCGGCCATCTTTCTGGCGTCGTATGCCCTCACGTGCATCCTCAACGGTGCATCGCCCAACGAGGTGCTCCAACATCTAGCGGCCCTGGGCCAGCGCCTAGATGACGTCATAACAACCATCCGCGCCGGCTGGGAGAGCTAGCGTTTTAACGCCCGCGGCTATAAGAGAAATTTGTCTGCAAGGCAGTGAGTGATCCGTGTGTATGGCGGGGTAAGATTGATCGCGGTTTTGATTGGTGCTCGATTGGGTTTGTTGGGCGGAGTTTATGTCTGCTATTGATATTGTGCTTGTTGTGATCGCCTTGGTGGCGGTGGGGGTTGCTGTGGCTTGCGCCCTCCAGCTCAAGAGCCTGCGTGCCGAGTTGCGGGAGCGTGGCGACAGTAGCGCGGAAACGCTGGCAGCGCTCGAGCAGGCCAACAGCACGCTCGACACCCTGAACGTCGCGTTGGCCGAAACCCGCCGCACGGCCAATGCCATCGCGCAGCAGCAGACCACCGACGCCGCCGTAGAGCAGCAGCGCTACCTGACCATTGCGCGCGAGTTCTCGCAGGCGGGTGACCGTATGGATGACCTGCGCCGCGAGACGGCCCAACAGCTTGGCGCCAACCGCGAAGGCATCGAGCACCGCTTGGACAAGGTGCGCGAGACGGTCGATGCCCAGCTGGGCGCCATCCGCAAGGACAACAACGCGCAGCTCGATCAGATGCGCGCGACGGTGGACGAGAAGCTCTCCCGCACGCTCAACGACCGACTGTCGGCATCGTTTAAGCAGGTGAGCGACCAGCTCGAGGCCGTGTACAAGGGCCTGGGCGACATGCAGTCTATCGCCACCGGCGTGGGCGACCTTAAACGCGTGCTGGGCAACGTGAAGGCGCGTGGCATTTTGGGCGAGGTGCAGCTGGGCGCGATCCTGGCGGACATCCTTACGCCCGACCAGTATCTGGAAAACGTTGCCACCAAGCCCGGCGCCTCGGAGCGTGTTGAGTTTGCCGTCAAGCTGCCGGTAGACGAGGGCGACCCCGTGCTGCTGCCGATTGACTCCAAATTCCCGGGTGATGCGTACGAGCATCTGCTCGACGCGCAGGAGTCGGGCGATGCGGAGACCGTCGCCGCCGCGCGCAAGACGCTCGACACCATGGTCAAGCGCGAGGCCAAGGACATCTGCGAAAAGTACCTGAGTGTGCCGGCAACGACCAACTTTGGCATCATGTTCGTGCCGTTTGAGGGGCTGTACGCCGAGATCGTCAGCCGCCCCGGGCTTATCGAGACCCTGGGCCGCGACTATCACGTCAACGTAGCCGGTCCCAGCACCATGGCCGCCATTCTCAACAGCCTGCAGATGAGCTACCAGACGTTTAGGCTGCAAAAACGTACCGACGACGTGCTGCGCGTGCTCTCCGCCGTCAAGGCCGAGCTGCCGCGCTATCAGGCGGCGCTGCGCCGCGCCCAGCAGCAGATCGAGACCGCGGGCAAAACGGTCGAGGGCATCATTACCACGCGCACCAACGTCATGGAGCGCAAGCTCAAGGACATCGACGCGCTGGAGGATGCCGACCAAGCCGATGAGATTTTGGGGCTCACATCCGCGGAGCTGCTCGCAGGCCAAAAAGACGAGGACTAGCTGCATCTGACGGCGGGGCGCCGGTGTAAACGCGGGTGCCCCGCTGCTTTTCGCATCGTGCTTGCCTAAAGCGCACTTTAATGTGCAACAATGGCCTTTCGCCCTATCAGACGCGAAAGGAAGCCCATGTCTCAGAGAAGCACCAGCCCGCTCAAACGCTCAACCGTGCGCCGCACGCTGCAGCGTTTTTGGGATGTCACGCGCACGCAGCCGCTAATCGTCTTTCTCTCGGTGTTCTCGTCGGCGGGCTACATCTTTTTGCTCACGTTTGCCAACACCTACGTTATGGCCCTCATCGTCGATCGTGTCCAGGCCGGCCCCGTAGCGGACGACCAGGTGTTTGAGGTCTTCGGTCCCTACATTTTGGCGCTCGTGCTCGTCAACCTGGTGGGCCAGATCCTCTCCAAGCTGCAGGACTACACCGTCTACAAGCTCGAGATCGCGGGCAACTATCACCTGGCGCGCCTGTGCTTCGACACGCTCTCCAATCAATCCATGACATTCCACACCAGCCGCTTTGGCGGATCGCTTGTGAGCCAGACGAGCCGTTTTATGAGCGGCTACACGGGTCTGGTCGACGTGACGGTGTATTCGCTCATTCCCACCATCACCTCGGTTGTCTGCACGGTGGCGGCGCTCGCTCCGGTGGTGCCCGCATTTACCGTGATCCTGGTGGGCATCATGGTCGTCTACATCGCGTTTGTCTGGCTTATGTACAGGCGCATCATGCCGCTTTCGGCCGCGACGTCCGCCGCGCAGAACAAGCTGTCGGGTGTGCTGTCCGACGCGGTCACGAACATCCTGGCCGTCAAGACCTGCGGGCGCGAGGACTTTGAGCGCGACCTATTCGATACCGCCGACCGTGCCGCGCGCGATGCCGAAACGGTATCGATGCACGCCATGATGCAACGCAACTTTACGACCTCGGGCCTTATCGTCATTACCATGGCCGTGGTGAGTGTGTTCGCCGCGGGTGGCAACGCGTGGTTTGGCATTTCGGCCGGCGCGCTCGTCATGATCTTTACCTACACGTACAACCTCACTATGCGTCTGAACTACGTGAGCTCCATGATGCAGCGCATCAACCGCGCGCTGGGCGACGCCGCCGAGATGACGCGCGTGCTGGACGAGCCGCGTCTGGTGGCAGACGACGCGAATGCCCCTGAGCTCAAGGTGCGCGAGGGCGCGATTGATTTTGAGCACTTGAACTTTGCATACCGTGACGCCGCGGCGGGCGAGAACGTGTTCGACGACCTGACGCTCCATGTGGCGGCGGGCCAGCGCGTGGGCCTGGTGGGCAAATCGGGCTCGGGCAAGACGACGCTCACCAAGTTGCTGCTTCGCCTGGACGACGTGCAGGGCGGCCGCGTGCTCGTGGACGGCCAGGATGTCTCGCGCTGCACGCAGCAGAGCCTGCGCCGCCAGGTTGCCTACGTGCCGCAGGAGGCGCTGCTGTTCCACCGCTCCATTCGCGAGAATATCGCCTACGGACGCCCCGACGCCACCGACGAGCAGATTCGCGAGGCGGCTCGCTTGGCTAATGCGACTGAGTTTATCGACCGCCTGCCCCGTGGCTTTGACACCATGGTGGGCGAGCGCGGTGTTAAGCTTTCGGGCGGCCAACGCCAGCGCGTGGCCATCGCCCGCGCCATCCTCACCGACGCGCCGATTCTGGTGCTCGACGAGGCAACGTCTGCCTTGGACAGTGAGTCCGAGGCGCTGGTGCAGGAAGCGCTCGAGAACCTGATGCGCGGCCGCACCTCCATTGTGGTGGCGCATCGCCTGTCCACCGTGGCGGCGCTCGACCGCATCGTGGTACTGGCGGACGGCGAGATTGTCGAGGACGGTACGCATGCGCAGCTCGTCGAGGCGGGCGGTGAGTACTCAAGCCTGTGGAGCCGCCAGACCGGCGCATTTTTGGAGGCTTAAGGTCCCCGTACGTGGGACAATCGTTTTTGTGAAGTTATGTTTCTGCCGATCCGAGGAGTCGTTATGCCACGCGAGACCAATGCCGCCAAACGCGAGCGTGCCGTTGAGGTGTGTGAGCGCCTTAACCGTCGCTATGGCCCGGTCGAGTGCTTTTTGGACCACGAGAATCCCTTTAGGCTACTTATCTCGGTACTGCTCTCGGCTCAGACGACCGACGCGCAGGTCAATAAGGTGACGCCCCAACTATTTGCCCAGTGGCCCACGTCCGAGGCCATGGCCGGGGCAAGTGTGACCGACGTGGCCGAGACCATCAAGTCACTCGGCTTTTATAAGAGCAAGGCCAAGCATGCCGTGGAGGCCGCGCAGATGATCGTTTCCGATTACGGCGGCGAGGTACCGGCCGACATGAAGGAGCTCGTCAAGCTGCCGGGTGTGGGACGTAAAACGGCGAACATCGTGCTCAATGTGGGGTTTGGCATTGTCGAGGGCATCGCGGTCGATACGCACGTCAACCGCATCGCGCACCGCCTGATGCTGAGCCCCAAGACGCATGCCAAAGAGCCGCTCAAGACCGAGCAAGATCTGCTCAAGATTCTGCCGCACGAGTATTGGGGATCGGTCAACCACCAGTGGATCACCTTTGGCCGCGAGATCTGCGACGCCCGCAAACCCAAGTGCGATGAGTGCCCGCTGGCAGACCTTTGCCCCAGCGTGCGTGTGATGGGGTAGGGGCCCGCCGCATTTTGTCGGCACCCGAGGACGGCGACCAATGTTGCGCAGCACATGTGGGTCGCGAGGGCTCAATATGATGGCGACAGATGCCGTTTGTTGTGAGGGGATGCCCGAATATGTCTTGCACCAAGTGTGGCTCCGAGATGCCCGACGGAACCGATTTTTACACGAACTGCGGGGCTGGGCATGCGCTTGAGCAGGAGTATATGTTGCTTCCTGCCGCCTCATGCAAAAATGTGTTGCTAATTTAGAAGCCTATTCAAGCGCGCCGAAGTCGTGGCGTGCTGGCGTAGCATGAACAAAAAATCAAGCAATGGAGGGCAACGTGGCAACATTGAAGACGCGAGAGCTTGAAGATTATTTTGAGCGCATTGTGCGCACGCGCGAAGGTGACCTACCTGGTCGTCGCAAAGGCGACGAATACTTGTCTCAAACCCATGTGCTCTACCACGGAGATCCTGCGCCCTGGGCTTTAACGCCAAAGATATTCGATAAGGATATGACGGCGCTTCTTAAGGAGGCGGCCGAGCGTATGTACGGCATTATGGACAAGGTGACGCGGGCGTTTTGTTCCGATGCCTCCGTGCGTGCGTGGTTTCGTATGGATCCGGCTTTTGCTGACCTGTGCGCTATGGATGCCGGCTATGATTGCCAGATTCCCCTTGCGCGCGTTGATATCTTTCTTGACGAGGACGCCGGTTCGTATACGTTTTGCGAGCTCAATACCGACGGCAGTGCTGGAATGGTAGTGACCGATGCGGTCTGTCAGGCAGTGCGAATGACGCCTTCCTTTGAGGAGTTTGCATCCGACCACCCCGGCTTTCGGCAGTACGATTTGTGCGGCAGCTGGATAGATGCATTGTTTGAGACCTATGCAGAGTGGGAGCTGGCCCATCCTCGTCGCACCGAGGATGGTGCACGATCGGATGACGGGGTCTGCGTTGACGAGGGGCTCTATACACCGCAATCAAAGATATATCCCGCTTCGGTGGCAATCGTCGACTATTCGGAAAGCATCGACTTGGAAGATGCAGCTCATTTTGTCGACCTTATGAGGCAGCGGGGCGTAGTCGCACGCTTTGCGGATGTGCGTGACCTGCGGATTGTCGAAGAAGAGGGCGGTGCTAGGCGCCTGTGCGATGCCGCTGGTCCTATTGATTGCGTTTGGCGGCGCGCGGTGACCGGCGAGCTGTGGGATAAGCCGTGCGACGGACGCTCGGCCTTAATCGAGGCTGCCCAAGAAGGGCTTGTATGCATCGTCGGTGGTTTTAGAACGTGGCCGTGTGCGACGAAGACCGTATTTGCGTTTTTGTGGTCTCGAGCCGGGCAGTCCTTGTTGAGCCCGGAGGAGCAATCGTTTGTACGGGAGCATGTGCCCTATACCGAGATTTTGGACGAAAGCACCCAGTTGTCGAGATTTGCCGAAAAGGATCGATGGATTGTCAAGCCGTGCGGCGGCTACAACGCGGTTGGCGTTGTCGCCGGTTTGGATGTCACGGAACGGGAATGGTCCCAGGTGCTGGTTCGCGCTGCGGCAGCTGGGGCGATTGTGCAGGAGTATGCTCAGCAGTATCAGACTCCCTGCTTGCGCGGAACGCTTGTCGATGGGCCGCATCGAGGAGAGGCGCCCAAAGGACTTGTGGATGATCTTGGTTTTGCGCCCGCTTCTAATATGGAAGGCCTGTACCTGTATCGCGGCCGTTTTGCGGGCGTGTACACACGCGTCGGTTTTGCCAACACCATAGGGGAGTGGACGAGCCGCCTGAACGTTGCGAGCTTTTTTGAGGAATAGCCGTTTCTTGGGGCACCTTCCGTGGTTGCGGCGTTCGACGCGACGGGGAGATTTTGGCGAGGCCGGTGAGCTCAGTTCTGTCTGGCGTTTTTGTTGCGGGGCTGGGCGTACGCCTGAGCTGGAGTCCCCTCCATGCGCTACCATGACAGGCAACGAATTTGACGAACGACCTGCCGAGCTTGCCTCGGCGGGCTTTTGGCGTTGCAATGCCGGAGGAACATCATGCTCATTCACCGTATAGCCGCACAGCTTTACACTGCCGAGGCGCTGCAGACCGTCGAGGCCGGACTCGATGCCGGCGAGGACGTGACGCTGGCCGTGTCTCAGTCGGGCCGAACGCTTATGGCGGCCGCCCAGTTTGCGCGCCGCCCGCGCCCCACAGTCTACATCGTGAGTGGCGAGGATGCGGCCGATCGCGCCGCACGCAGCCTTGTCGCCTATGTGGGCCTGGCGCACGTGTGCCGCTTTCCCGAGCGCAAGGACTACCCTTGGCGCGAGCAGGCGCCCGACGACGCCGTGGTGGCCCAGCGCTGCGAGGCGCTCGGGCGCATCGTGCGCGGGGACAACTGCATCATGGTCGCCTCGGCCCGCGCACTGCTGCGCTGCGTGCCGCCGGTCGAGAGTCACTACTGGGAGTCCACTACTTTTGCGGTGGGCGAGGAGATTCCCTTTGACGAGGTGCCGCAGCGTCTGGTGGGCATGGGCTACACCAATGCCGGTGCCGCCGATGCGCCCGGCCTATTCCGTGTGCACGGCGACACCGTCGAGGTGTTTCCCGCGCAGGAAAAGGCGCCCGTGCGCATTGAGTTCTTTGGCGACGAGATCGACCGCATCCGCCGCATGGTGAGCTCCACGGGGCAGACCATCGGCAACGAGGACAGCATCGAAATCTTCCCGTGCCGCGAGTTGGCGCTCACCGACGAGGCCGTTCACAACATGCATGTGGCGCTCTATCGCGCTGGCCAGGACGATAGCAAGTTGGCAGCGCTGCTCGAGATGGTGGACGCGCGCATCGTCACGCCCGAGCTCGACCGCTTTTTGCCGGTGATGTACGGCCAGACCGTGAGCCCGCTGTCGCATGTGAGCGGCAAAGCGCTCGTGGTGCTGTCCGAGCCGCGCTCGCTGTTCGACGATTGCCTGCGCGCCTACGAGGATATCGAGGCGCGTGCCGGCGAGGCGGGGATTGACCGTCTGGACGGTCTGTACGTGCGCGCCCAACAGCTCGACTTTGGCTCCCAGCAACGCCTGAACTATGTGAGCCTCATCCGTGCCGGCGGTGCGGTTACGGCGGAGCTCAAGATTGAGCAGCCTGCCATCGCAGGCTCGGATAACCGTTTTATGACGCGCATCCAGGAGGTCGTGGGCAAGCGCTATGCCTGCGTGTTTGCCATTCCCGACCGCGGCGCGCGCGAGTCGATGGAGCTCACCTTTGGCGACGAGGGCATTACCTTTGAGGAATCGCTGACCGCGGCGCCCGAAAATGCCGGCGCTATCGGCGACCGCGTGCGCGTGGCGGCGGCGGATTCCGCCGACCGTGCCGCACGCCAGGAGGCCCATGCTTCCATTCGCGAGCGTAAGACCGATGCGCTCAACGCCCGCTCGCTCGAGGCGGGCGCCGCGCAGGCTGCCGCCGGCGCCGCCGTTCCCACCATCTCGCGCGGGCGCGTGACCTTTGTCGATGCCGCCCTGCCGCAGGGCGTGGTGGTGCCCGACGCCAATTTGGCCGTGTTCTCAATCGCCGACCTCAACGCCCGCATGGACGCCAACCGCGCGCGCAGCCGCCGTAAGGTGGACATTACGCAGATCACCTTTCCGTTTAAGCCGGGCGACTACGTGGTGCACGCTACCCACGGCATCGCGCTCTTTAGCGAGATCGCGCGCCAGGAAGTGGGTGGCAAGGAGCGCGACTACTTTTTGCTGGAATACGCCGATGGCGACAAGCTCTACGTACCGCTCGAGCAAGTCGACCGCATCACGCGCTACGTTGGCCCCGACGGTGACAAGCCGCGCCTGACCAGGCTCAACACCGCCGACTGGACGCGGGCTACCAACAAGGCGCGCAAGAACGCCAAAAAGCTGGCGTTTGACCTGGTCGACCTGTATACGCGCCGCTCGTCGATTGCCGGTATCGCCTGTCCGCCCGATACGCCCGAACAGATCGAGATGGAGGAGAGCTTCCCCTACGACGAGACGCGCGACCAGCTGGAGGCTATCGCCGACATCAAGGCAGACATGGAGGCGCCCAAGCCCATGGACCGCCTGCTGTGCGGCGACGTGGGCTTTGGCAAGACCGAGGTCGCCCTGCGCGCGGCGTTTAAGTGCGTTGACTCCGGCCGCCAGGTCATGGTGCTCTGCCCCACGACCATTCTGGCCCAGCAGCACTACGAGACATTCTTTGAGCGCTTTGCCCCGTTTGGCCTGGAGGTCGAGGTGCTCAGCCGCTTTCGCACGCCGGCG
Organism: Collinsella aerofaciens; assembly: GCF_015554145.1. GTDB lineage: Bacteria > Actinomycetota > Coriobacteriia > Coriobacteriales > Coriobacteriaceae > Collinsella > Collinsella aerofaciens_AA. The sequence goes on from NZ_JADNHZ010000014.1 coordinate 12,035, forward strand.
CAGCAAAAGCGCGCGCTCAAGGCGTTTGCCGAGGGCACAATTGACGTGCTGATCGGCACACACCGCCTGCTTTCGGCCGACGTGAACCCCAAAAACCTGGGCCTGGTGATCATCGACGAGGAGCAGCGCTTTGGCGTGCAACATAAGGAACAGCTCAAGAACCTGCGCGAGCAGATCGACGTGCTCACGCTTTCGGCCACGCCTATCCCGCGAACCATGCAGATGGCCACGAGCGGCGTGCGCGACATGAGCCTGATCACCACGCCGCCGACCGGGCGCCGCCCCGTGATCGTGCACGTGGGGGAGTACGACCCCGATGTGGTGAGCGCGGCGATTCGCCTGGAGGTGGGCCGCGGCGGTCAGGTGTACTACGTGTCCAACCGCGTCAAGACCATCGACGATGCCGTGGCGCGCGTGCACGAGGCCGCGCCCGAGGCGCGCGTGGGTGTGGCACACGGCAAGATGAGCCCGCGCGAGGTCGAGGACGTGATGATCGAGTTCGCGACCAAGAAGATCGACGTGCTCATCGCCACGACCATCGTGGAGAGCGGTATCGACAACGCGACCGCCAACACGCTGATCATCGAAGACTCGCAGCGTCTGGGTCTGGCACAGCTCTACCAGCTCAAGGGCCGCGTGGGACGCTCGGCCACGCAGGCATATGCGTACTTTATGTTCCCGGGCGAGCTGCCGCTTACCGAGGAGGCCACGGCGCGCCTGACCGCACTGTCCGAGTTCCAGGACCTGGGCAGCGGCATGCGCATCGCCATGCGCGACCTGGAGATCCGCGGTGCCGGTTCGCTCATGGGCGCCGAGCAGCACGGCAACCTGTCGAGCGTGGGCTTTGACCTGTTTACGCAGATGCTGGGCCAGGCCGTGGCCGAGGCGCGCGGCGATGACGACGCCGGCGTGGAGGCGGCGAGCGTGGGCATTAACCTGCCGGCCGATTACTTCTTGTCCGAGGAGTACCTGCCGGCGGTGGACCAGCGCGTGCTCGTGTACCGCAAGCTCGCGGCGGCCGAGGACCTGGAGAGCATCGACGAGGTACAGGAAGAGACCGAGGCCGCGCACGGTGAGCTGCCGTTGGCGGGGCTCAACCTGTTCAACCGCGCGCGCATCCGCATTCGCGGCGAGCGCCTGGGGCTCGAGAGCGTCACGTTCAGCGGCGGACGCATCACTTTTTTGGGTGTCGACGTGCCCAAGAAGGCGGCCTTTGAGCTCAAGACCCGCTACGGTGCGGTGAACTTCCCCAAGAGCCGCAAGCTGTCGGTGCCCTACAAGGCGGGCGCCGGTGCGGGCAGCGGCCTGGGTCGCGGTCTCGACGCCAACGACGGCACCGGCCCCGTGGCCGCGGCGCTCATGCTGCTGCAGCAGCTGGGCGTCAGCGATGACGACTAATGGGTCGACGCTGCAAACACCCCATTTGGGCAATCTGGCCCTCACTCGTCGGTCGCGTACGCAAGTACGCTTCCCTCCTCCTTCGGGTCACCTTGCCACAAATGGGACGTTTTCGCTCACTTATGCTCAACCAGTAAGGGAATATATGGGACAAAGACATCAGTGGCTCTTTGTCCCGCCACGTTGCAGGTTGATTCCAGCCCCATCGAAAGGAAAGCATGTTCGGATACATCTATAAGAAAGATGTCGCCATGATCGCGATCGTCCTGTGCCTTTGCCTGGGCGTGGGCAGTTTCTTCGATTATCAGATCTCGAGTGCGCTGTTCAACATCGGCAGCATGTACGGCCGCTTTATCGAGGCCGCCGGCGAGCTGCCGTTCGAGCTGACGGCGAGTATCGCGGGCGTCATGCTCGTGCGCGCGGTGCGTCCCGACTCCAGGGGGAGCAAATGGCTCGCCGTGCTCGGCATCCTCGTCAACGTGGGCCTGACCGGCTACGAGATCGTTTCGTCCCTGAGGGTTGGCGGCAAACTCATCGCGGCTCAGTTGGTGCTGACGTTTGTACTGGCCATCGTCGCCAACCTTATCGTCTATCGCCTCACGCGCGACACCGACCCCGACGAGCTCACACGCTGGGCGTTGATGGTGCTTGCCGTGTGGATCGCCCAGGCCATCATCCTCAACGTGATCGTCAAGCCGCTGTGGTCGCGCCCGCGCATGCGCGTGATCGAGGTGACGCCGGGGCTCGATTTTCAGCCGTGGTGGGTGATCGGTAACCCCGATAAGTGGAGCTATATCGCCGCCGGCGTGATCAAAGACGGTTTTAAGTCGTTTGCGAGCGGACACACGGCGCACGCGGCGATCGGCCTTATGCTCGCCGGGCTTCCCGCGGCAGCCTTTAAGGAAAAACCGTCGCGCCGTCGCGTGGTCTTTTGGGTCGCTGCCGTGGTCGCGGCGCTCGTCGCCTTTGGCCGTATCGTGATCGGTGCACACTTTTTGACTGACGTGAGCTGCGGCTTTGCCCTGGTGTTGGCACTTGAGTGCCTTGCCGCACGCATTGCCTATCCGGGCGGCGTACAATAGCGGCGTTTAAATCATCGGGCCCATGCCCGGCTAGAGAGGATTGCCATGCTCGCGTTCAACAACGACTATTCCCACGGTGCTCATCCGGCAGTGCTGCAGGCGCTCGTCGATACCAACATGGAGCCGCAGCCCGGCTACGGTACCGATGCGCACACCGAGCGTGCCAAGCAGCTGATTCGCGAGGCCTGTCAGGCCCCCGATGCCGACGTGTTCTTGCTGGTGGGCGGCACGCAGGCCAACGCGACGGTGATTGACATGCTGCTCGCGCCCTACGAGGGCGTCGTTGCCGCCGAGACCGGCCATGTCGCTTGCCACGAGGCGGGCGCCATCGAGTTTGGCGGCCACAAGGTGCTCACCATCCCCGGCTACGAGGGCAAGATGCACGCCGAGGATCTCGAGAACTATATCCAGGTGTTCTACGAAAACGAGAGCTACGAGCACACGGTGTTCCCGGGCGCCGTGTACGTGAGTCTATCGACCGAGTACGGCACGCTGTACTCCAAGGCCGAGCTCGCGGCGATTCACGCGGTGTGCCAGAAGCGCGAGATTCCGCTGTTTGTGGACGGTGCTCGTCTGGCCTATGCACTGGCGGCCGATGAGTGCGACATTACCCTGCCCGAGCTGGCGCAGCTGTGCGACGTGTTCTACATCGGCGGCACCAAGTGCGGCGCGCTTTGCGGCGAGGCTGTGGTGTTCTGCGGCATGCACGCTCCGGCGCATCCCATTCCGCGTATTAAGCAGCACGGCGCGCTGTTGGCCAAGGGCCGCCTGACGGGCGTGCAGTTTGAGGCGCTCTTTACCGATGGCCTGTATTTTGAGATTGGCCGACAGGCGATTCAGACGGCCCAGGCGCTGCGTCGTGTGCTGCACGAGCGCGGCTACCAGTTCTTTTTGGAGACGCCCACAAACCAGCAGTTTGTGATTCTGCCCAACGAGGACATGGCCCGCATTCGCGAGCATGCGGCGATCGAGTACTGGGAAAAGTACGACGATACCCACACGGTGGTGCGCTTTTGCACCAGCTGGGCCACGACGCAGGAGGACATCGACGCGCTGGCGGCTGTCCTGTAGCCTGATGTAATGACGAGGGGCCGCCTTGCGCTGGGTTTGGCGCAAGGCGGCCTTTGTTTTTGAGAGAGAAGGGTTGTATGACCGAGATGTCCGAGCCGGCGATTCGCCTGGCGACGCCCGAAGACGCGCCGGCGTTGCTTGCCATCTATGAGCCGTATGTGCGCCAGACGGCGATTACCTGCGAATACGAGGTGCCGAGCGTTGAGGAGTTCGCCGGGCGCATCGAGCGTACGCTCAAGCGCTATCCGTATCTGGTGATGGAGCTGGACGGGCGTCCGGTAGGCTATGCCTATGCGAGTCCGCTCAACAGCCGCGAGGCATACGACTGGTCGGTCGAGACGTCGATTTACCTGGCACGCGACGTGCGCCACGGCGGGCTGGGCCGCAAGCTGCACGATGCGCTCAAGCAGTGCCTGATCGCGATGGGCATCACCAACATGTGCGCGCTCATCGCCGTGCCGCACGACAAGGACGACGAGTATCTAACGCACAACAGCCAGGACTTCCATGCCCATATGGGATATCGCTTGGTGGGTGCTTTCGACCGCTGTGCCCAAAAGTTCGGCCGCTGGTACGACATGTGCTGGATGGAGCTGGTCCTGGCCGAGCGCACCCCCAACCAGCCCAAACCAACCTGGTTCCCCGACCTCCTCGCCTAAAACCACCACGAAGGTGCCTGTCCCCTTTGCGGTGGTTAGCCGATGGGCTCGGTGTATTTGGCGCGGTCGGTGCGCTGGATACGCTTGGAGATATGGAGCGGGCGGCCGTCGGTGTCGTAGACGTAGTCGGTGATTAGGATCAGCGCCTGCCCGCGCTCCACATTGAGCAAAAACGCCTCGTTTTGCGAGGCATAGCACACCTCGAAGGTCTTGTGCCCCTGCGCCGGCGCGCGATGGAACTCCTGGCGCAGCGTGGCGTAGAGCGATCCGTTGATATCGCGATCGATGAGCGCCTCAAAGCTTGGCGGCAGATAGGTGGTCTCCAGGCACAGCGGTGCTTCGTCCAGATAGCGCAGGCGGACGAGCTTGACGAGTTTGCTGCCCACGGCGGCATCGAAAAACTTGGTCACGTCGCCGGCGGCCTTGGCAAAGCCCGAGTCCACCGTGCGCGTGGTGGGCTTCATGCCCTGGCCTTCGACCTGCTTGGTATAGCTCGAAAACACCAGGTTGTTCTCGTGGAGCGCCGGTGTGTCGGCCACAAAGGCGCCGCGCCCGCGCTCGGTTCGAATCAGGCCCTCGTCAACAAGCACCTTAAGGGCATGGCGCACGGTGCTGCGCGACAGGCCCGATTCGTCCATGAGTTCCATCTCGGACGGCAGTTTATCTCCGCGGGCGTAGGTGCCGGCGGCAATGCGGTCGCGAAGCGTTGCCGCCAGACGCTCGTATTGGGTCAAGTTCTTTTTCGACGAAGTGCTCATGCGAACAACCTGTATCTAACTTGTATGCTTACAGAACCAAGCATGTATCCAACATGACAACAAAACCGCTGGTAATGGCTTGCCGAAAACTTTACCAGCAAAATTTACTAAGACAAATATAGCATACAACTAGTCGACATAACCAAAACATGTATGTAACTTGTATGCCATCGAGAGCATCAAACGAGAAGAAAGGCTGATGCACGATGACTACTCAGGAACAGGTTAAGGACGTCGTCTCCCAGGTTTTGGCTGACAAGGCAGACAAGGGCGGCATCAAGCGCGTCGTGTGGATTGGCGCCGGTGGATCCAACGGCGGCAACTATCCTGCCCAGTACTTTATGGAGCACGAGGCCACGCAGGTCGTGAGCTCCAGCTACACCAGCAACGAGTTCGTGCACGCCACGCCTGCCTACGTCAACGAGAACACCCTGGCCGTCGTCGTGTCCATGCGCGGCACCAAGGAGACCATCGTCGCCGCCCAGGTCGCCAAGAACCACGGCGCCAGCACCATCGCCATCTATGTTGACGAGTCCGGCCTCACCGAGGTCTGCGACTACAAGATCCAGTACGACAGCCTGGCCATCGACGAGTCCTGCATGGGCCGCACCAACTCCGCCGTCGTGACCATGATTGCTATGGAGCTTACGCAGCAGACCGAGGGCTATGCCGAGTACGAGGCCGCTATGGCCGCCTTCGACTTGGTCGACCCCATCTATCGCAAGGCTGTCGAGTACACCCGTCCGCTCGCTGCCAAGTGGGCCGAGCAGAACGCCGACAAGCCCTGCATCAACGTTATGGCTCAGGGCCCGCTCTTTGGTGCCGCCTACGTCTTTAGCATCTGCAACGTGCAGGAGATGCTGCAGATCGACTCCTGCACCATCAACACCTGCGACTTCTTCCACGGTCCCTTCGAGATCCTGGACAAGCGTACCTCGCTGTTCCAGCTCATCAGCGTCGGCCGCAGCCGCTGCAACGACGAGCGCGGCATTCGCTTTGTCAACCAGTACGGTGGTGAGCGCGTCTACCAGCTCGACGCCAAGGAGCTCGGCCTCAACGACATCAAGGACAGCGTGAGCGAGTACTTCAACCACCTGATCTTTGCCCCGATCCTCAACAACGTCTACATGCGTGCGCTCTCCGCCGTCACCCACAAGGACTACATGACGCGCCGCTACATGTGGAAGCTGGACTACTAGGGGATAGGGCGGCCTAACAGCTCGATGTCCTCATAAGTTGCGGTGGAATAGTTCCTGCTTGGGGGCTTGAAGCCTCTATTTAGGAACTATTTCACCGCAACCGCCCAGTAATCCGCTGGGGGCGGAGGAAAACGGATCACTTATCCGCTCGCCGATTTGTGTCTTGAAAAATGTATATAACGACTATAACGTAGTACGAAACATATTGGAAACAATATCGAGGAGGCTGCGTTGAAGAAAAGCAATCTGGGCTATGTGCTGGTGCTGATCGCCGCGCTTATGTGGGGCAGCATCGGAATCTTTGTAAACGGCATCTCGGCCATGGGCGTTTCGTCCCAGAGCATGGCTGCCTTTCGCTTGTTGGTCGGAGCGCTTATCTTGGCGCCGGTCCTGATGTTTATGGGCTGCCGTCCGGGTGAGGGGTCTACCGTGGCTCAGGGTCCGCTGGCCCTGTTCAAGGCAAGCCCTAAAGAGCTTGTTCCCTGTGCGCTTGTCGGCATCGTCGGTTTGGCCGCCGCCAACACCTGTTATTACGAGTGCATGGGCGAGGTGGGCATGTCCACGGCCTCGGTGCTGCTCTACACCTCGCCGGTGTTTGGCGTCATGCTCGGCCGCGTGCTTTATCGCGAGGACGTGACCCCCAACAAGCTCGTTGCCATTGTCTTTAACATCGTAGGCTGCGTGCTTGCAGTGACCAATGGCGACCTTTCCGGTTTTCATTTTTCGGTTTGGGGCGTCACGTCGGGCGTGATTGCAGGCCTTTGTGGTGCGTCGCTCGCGGTGTTTAGCCGAATAGCAACCAAGACGGTCCACCCGCTGGCTGTCACGTTTTGGGGCTTTGTTTTTGGCGGTGCGGTTATGGCAGCTATCGCGGCTCCGTGGCCGGATGTCGCCGCGGCAATGTCGCCACAGCTGCTGCTGCTGTTCCTTGGCTTTGGACTCATCCCCACAGCCGTTGCTTACATCTTATATATGCAGGGTCTGTCCATGGGGCTCGAGACATCGAAAGTTCCCGTCGTAATGTCTTTCGAGACGGTCGTCACCGTACTGGTGGGCATTGGTGTCTACGCCGAGCCCGCCGGCGCGATTAAAGTCCTGGGCATCGTGTTGGTGCTCGCGTCCATCCTGATTATGAACACCGACTTCTCCAAGCTGCGCAACAGTGTGTTTGTCGGTCATGTCATTGAGAGCATGACCTTTAAGCCCAACGCGTGGTGGACCGAAAAATCTCAGGACATGGATCTGTTTAAGGAACGCACCGGCATTGCGCTGGAACCCACCGTACAGGAAAGCCCCTGGTACTTCGTGCGATAGGGGATTGCGCGCAGGGTCTGACCTGGGGTTATCCAGCTAGCGCCGGCCTACCCAGTCCAACGTTTCGAGTACGTTAAACCCGTCAACGGTCGATTTTCACCCGCGAACGGTCTTTATACTAATTAGCAATATAAGCAACGTATAAGACGTTATAATGACCATAACGAAAAGGAGGAGGCAAGATGAATCAGATCATTCTCGCATCTCATGGCGGCCTGGCCGCAGGCGCCAAAGACACGCTCGAGATGGTTCTCGGCGACGTGTCGAACGTCCACGTCGTGTCGCTTGCTCGTGACGACAAGGAGCCCATCACCAATAAGGTTGAGGCTATGATCGCCACGTTCAACGCGGACGACACCGTCTATGTGCTGACCGATATGCTCGGCAGCTCGGTCAACAACAACATGGTCGAGCTTTCCAAGAACGGCACGAAGTTCACGGTTGTCAGCGGTTTCAACATCCCGTTGGCGCTCACGCTTGCTATGAGCCCCGCCCCCGTCAAGGGCGCCGAGCTCGCGGCCCTCATCAATGAGGCCCGCACCGGTCTGACCAACCCCAACGCACCGGTCGAGGCCGCCGCGGCTCCCGCCAAGAAGGCCAAGGCGTCCCGTCACAGCTCCGGTCCCGCCAAGATCGTCCTCGCACGTCTTGACTACCGTCTGCTGCACGGCCAGGTCGTCTTTACTTGGACCACCAAGGTTCAGGCCGAGCGCATCATCGTCGTCGACAACGCTGCCGCCAACGATGACATCAAGAAGGGCGCTCTTAAGCTGGCCAAGCCCCAGGGCGTGCGCCTGAACGTCTTCACCGTCGAGCGTGCCCTCGCCAAGATGGATAAGCTCAACACCCTCGGCGAGCGCGTCATGTTCGTCTTTGGCAACACTGCCGAGATGCTGCAGTTCTGTCAGGGCTACAAGCTCGACGCCATCAACCTGGGCGCCACCGCCAACCACGACGGTGCCGATCAGGTCGGCGGCAAGGACAGCTCCGTCTTCCTCGACGCCACCCAGAAGGCCGACGTCAACCAGCTGCTCGACATGGGCATCAAGCTCTATGTCCAGCAGACCCCTACGTATCAGAGCGTCGACATCGACGCCAAGCTGTAATCAACCAGGCTTTTGCCTGACTGAAAGGAGAAGGGTATGAATACGTTCATCAGTGCGGTGCTCGTCGGCCTCGTCGGCGTGTTCTGCATGTGGGACTCCCGCCTGCTCGGTCGTCTTAACTTCGAGCAGCCCCTCGTTGGCGCTACGCTCGTCGGTCTGCTGCTGGGCGATGTGCCCACCGGCCTTGCCGTCGGTGCCGCCGTCGAGCTCGTGTCCATGGGCCTGGTGCAGGTCGGCGCCGCCGTTCCGCCCGATATGGTCCTGGGCGGCATCGTGGCCGCTGCCTTTGCGTGCCTGACCGATGCTTCTGCCGAGACCGCCATGACGATCGCCATCCCGGTCGCCGTCCTGGGTCAGCTCCTCGGCATCGTGTTCCGTTCCATCATCGCCGCCCTCACCCATGTGGCAGATAGCGCGATCGATAACGGAAAGTTCAAGACCGCCTATCGTATGCACATCTGCGCCGGCTCCGGTCTGTACGCCATCATGTACTTCCTGCCGATCTTCCTCGCCGTCTTTGTTGGCACCGACCTGGTTCAGGCCATCGTCAACATGGTTCCCGAGTGGCTGTCCACTGGTCTTAACGTTTCGACCAAGATCATGACCGCCTACGGCTTGGCCCTGCTGCTCACCATGATGATCAAGAAGGGTATGACTCCGTTCCTGTTCATCGGTTTCCTGCTCGCCGCTTACCTCAACCTGTCCGTCATCGCGGTCGCTCTGATCGGTGTGTGCCTGGCTGTCGTCTTCATGGGCTTCAAGTTCAACGGGTCCCATGCAGCCGCCGGTGTCGATTCCGACTACGATCCGCTCGAAGACGACGAAGACTAAGGAGGAACACACTATGGCAACCGCAACCAAGGACGTGTCCCTGAACAAGAAGGTCAGCCAGTTCTTCTGGCGCTCCTGGGCCATCCAGGCCTCTTGGAACTACGAGCGTCAGATGAACATGGGCTTCCTCTACGGCATGGTTCCCACGCTCGACCGCCTCTATCCGGACGAGTCCGACCCCAAGCAGCTCGCTGCTAAGAAAGAGGCTTACCACCGTCACATGGCGTTCTACAACTGCACCCCGCAGACGAGCGCCTTTATCCTGGGCCTCACCGCCTCCATGGAGGAGGAGTACGCCAAGGATCCCGAGAACTTCAACCCCGATTCGATTAACGCGGTCAAGACCTCCCTTATGGGCCCGCTTTCCGGCATCGGTGACTCCTTCTTCCAGGGCACCATCCGTGTTATCGCCTTTGGTCTGGGCGTTCAGCTGGCTCAGCAGGGCTCCATCATGGGCCCGATCCTGGCCATGCTCATTTCCATCGTCCCCTCTGTGCTGATCACTTGGTTCGCAGCCAAGATGGGCTATCAGGGCGGCCACGAGTACCTGAGCAAGCTTCAGGGCGGCGACCTCATGGAGAAGCTCATGTATGTCTGCGGCATCGTGGGTCTTATGTCCGTAGGCGGCATGATCGCCACGCTGATCGGCGCCACCACCCCGCTGCAGTTCGCTGAGGGCACCGTCGTTATCCAGGACATCCTGGACGGCATGATGCCCCAGATGATCTCCCTTGGCCTCACTGGCCTTATGTACTGGCTCATCAAGAAGAACGTCAACACCGGTTGGCTTCTCGTGATCGCCATCGTGGGCGGCATCGCCCTCTCCGCGGCCGGCATCCTGGCCTAGTCGCGACCAAGCGTCTAACCGCTTTCCCCCGGGGGCCTGCCTGGCATCCCATACCCCAGGCAGGCTTCCATCCCCAAAATGCGACAATGGGACAGTCCCTTTGTCGCATCCTCAACGGGCCGGCGACTCGGTCCAAATCACGGTAACCCTGCGAGCGCCCGGCAATGTGGCGCCGCAAAAATCGAAAGGAATGTGTCAGATGTACGAGATCGACCTTAACCTCCCTAAGCAGATCGTCGCTGACGTCCTGTCCAACCACGAGATCCACAGTGTCGCCTTCGTCGGCTGCGGTGCTTCCATGTCCGACCTGTACCCCGCCAAGTACTTCCTGGCCAACAACACGGACAAGCTGAACGTTCAGATCTTCACCGCTAACGAGTTCAACTATGACACGCCTTCCTGGGTCAACGAGCACACCTTCGTGATCACCTGCTCCCTCGGTGGCTCCACGCCCGAGACCGTCGAGGCCAACAAGACCGCCAAGAAGCACAACTGCCCGGTCGTCTCCCTCACCAACAAGGCTGGCTCCGCTCTGACCGTCGACGCCGACTACGTCATCGTTCACGGCTTCCACGCCAACTTCGCTGCCAAGTGCGAGAAGCCCGGCTATGCCATCGCTCTTGCTCTCGAGATCCTTCAGCAGACCGAGGGCTATGACAAGTACGACGACATGATCACCGGCCTCACCAACGTCTTCGATCTCTGCGAGAACGCTGCTCAGTCCTGCAAGAAGCTCGCCAAGAAGTTCGCTGAGGACTTCAAGGACGACAAGATGATTTACTTCATGGCCTCTGGTGCCTCCGAGAAGATGGCTTACTCTCACGCCGCCTTCCTGTTCACCGAGATGCAGTGGATCGACGCCGCCGCCTACAACACCGGCGAGTACTTCCACGGCCCGTTCGAGGTTTCCACCGAGGGTAAGCCCTACGTCTTCTTCATGTCCGATGGCGCTACCCGTCCGATGGACGCCCGCGCCCTCACCTTCCTTGAGCGCATGGGCGCCAAGGTCGCTCTGATCGACTCCAAGGACTACGGCCTGGCTGACGCCGTGCCCGCGAGCGTCGTCACCTACTTCAACCCGCTGCTGCACCTCGCCGTTATGCGCGAGTACGGCAACCAGATCGCCGAGGCCCGTCAGCACCCGCTGACCATGCGTCGCTACATGTGGAAGCTTTCCTACTAATCACAAGTAAGTAGACCTTACGGGTTGATTGAGAGGGGATGGGGTTTGCGCCCCGTCCCCTTTTTTGCTCTTGGGAGGGCACGCCTGTCGCGTCGCAAAACCCAGGATAAAACCTACCAAAATAAACCTGTCTCTATTTGGCAGGTGGGAGGAGATGCGTATGATCAAAGCAGTGCTGTTTGACATGGACGGCGTGCTGGTCGATACCGAGTGGTTCTACAACCGTCGTCGCGTGGCGTTTATGGAGGAGAAGGGGTTCCACTTTGACGAGATCCCCGATCTTTCGGGGTCTAACGAGCCGGCCATTTGGGAGGCGCTGGTGCCCGACGATGTTGAGCTGCGCGAGCGCCTTCGCGTGGAGTACAAGCAGGTCTACAGCCCGGACCACCCCGTTCCGTATGCCGAGCTGCTCAACGAGCAGACGGAGCCGGTGATGCGCGCACTGCACGAGCGCGGCGTGAAGTGTGCCATCGCGAGCTCGTCTTATCGTGAGCTCATTGACGAGCTGGTAGAGATTGCCGGTATCGCCGATGTGCTGGACTACACCATCAGCGGTCACGAGTGCAGTGCGTTTAAGCCCGACCCCGAGATCTACCTGCGTGCCATGGAGGCGCTGGGGGTGGAGCCTGCCGAGTGCCTGGTTATCGAGGATTCGCCTTTGGGGATCGAGGCTGGCAAACGTTCCGGCGCCCGCGTCCTGGCACTGCGTCCGCACGAGGGCGTCAACCTCGATCAATCGCGAGCCGATGCCGTTATTGATAATCTGACCGACATTTTGGCCGCTTTGTAGTGTCAATCCGCCGCGAGAAGCACGGGTTCAAACGTTTTTTGCGGTGGACTGGCTCAATTTGGTTTCGATTTTGATCCGTTTGGCTTCGATTCGGACTAAGTGAGTAGACTTTTTGGCGCAGGCCGAGCACAATGCATATCTTCCTTTGTAAAACCGCAGGTCACAGGGGTGGCGGTTTTGGGTGTGCTCGGCAGATCGTAAAAAGTCTACTCACTTGGAATTTTGCCCTTTGGTCGTGGGGGTTGCTGGTCCCGTTTTGGTTGTCGAGGGAGGTTGAATTGAAGCGCCCCCGCACGCTCCATGCTACAATCGCGGGCATGCCCCACAACTACATCTGCCTTCGAAGGGAGCCTACGTGGCGAATGCCATCGATCAGCTCACGGACCGCGTGCTCGTGCTCGGCCGCCTTACCATCGTCCGCCGCGCCATTACCGCCGTGGCGGTCACCATTTCCGCCGTTCTCCAGACATTCCTGATCCAGGCGTTCATTCGGCCCGCCGACCTGCTTCCGAGCGGTCTTACCGGCGTCGCGGTCCTGCTCGATCGCGTTACCTCGCTCGGCGGCGTTCACATCGACATCTCGCTCGGTATGCTCGCGCTCAACATCCCCGTGGGCTCCTATGCTGGAGCGGCATTAGCAAGCGCTTCGTCATCTTCTCTATGATGCAAGTTGTGCTCTCATCGCTGTTCCTCAACATCTTTCATTTCGCCCCGTTTTTGGGCGACAAGATCATGCTCATCATTTTTGGTGGCGTGGTCTCGGGTCTGGGCGCTGCCATCGCGCTCAAGTCCGGCGCATCTACCGGCGGCACCGACTTTATCGCGCTGTGGGTCTCCAACCACACGGGCAAGACCATCTGGGGCGTTATCTTTGGTTTCAACTGCTTTATCTTGGCGATCTTTGGCTTTATGTTTGGCTGGGACAATGCGGCGTACTCCATCGTGTTCCAGTTTATTTCGACCAAGACCATCGACAGTTTCTATCGTCGCTACGACCGCGTGACGCTGCAGATCACGACGCGCAAGGCAGACGAGGTCATGACTGCCTATGTTGACCATTTTCAGCACGGCATTAGCTGTGCCGAGGTCATCGGCGGATACAGCCGCGAAAAGATGTACCTGCTGCACGCCGTTGTCTCGACCTACGAGAGTCAGGACATTATCAAGCTGGTATGCGACATTGATCCCGGCGCCGTGATCAACGTGTTCCACACGCTCAACTTTGTGGGCGGCTGGTGGGGCGGTCATGTTGACGAGCCCATGCCCACGGCCGTACCCGATCCCGACAAGCCCGCGCGCATGGCCTGCAGGCAGGCGCGCCTCAGCGAGCAGGATAGTCTGCAGCAGGACGACGGCAAGTAGGGTTTTGGCTTTTTGCCGGTCAAGCGCAGCCCATTCGAATGAGCCCCCCGAAAGCCCCGTTGCTTTCGAGGGGCTCTCGTTTGACCAGATAAAACCTACCAAAATGAAGCTGTCGCTTTTTGGTAGGTGGGGTGTATCGTTTTATCAATATGAGGTAACATGAAACTAGACGTTATATACGTATTAGTTATTTCGATATTTCGATAAGAGTGATTAGATATGCCTGCACCCAAAAATGCACCGCTTTACCAGCAGATTTATGACGAAATCAAAGATGCGATCGAGAAAGGTGTTTATGCACCCAAGGAGCGTATTCCGTCCGAGCTCGAGCTTGCCGAACAGTACGACGTGAGCCGCATTACGGTGCGTCGCGCCGTCGAGGAGTTGTGCTCCGATGGCTACCTGGTTAAGCAACAGGGCCGCGGCACCTTTGTTTCCACACCGCACATCAATCGTCAGTTCCATGCCTCGACGCTGCAGACGTTTACCGCGCTGTGTGCCGGCAACGGCATGAAGGCCGGTGCGCACGTGGTCGATCGCCAGATCGTTCCGGCGCGCCAAAACGAGATGGAGTTCTTTGGTCTGCAGAAGGATGCGCTGCTACTGCATATCAAGCGCGTGCGTACGGCCGACGGCGAGCCCATCTTTGAGGAGAACATCTTTGTGCCGTTTGACGCCTACCGTGAGCTGTTGACGGCCGATCTTGAGGACAAGTCGATTTTTGCCGAGGTCGAGCGTGTTGGCGGAACGCCGATTGTCTCGGTTGGCTACCGTACGGTCGAGGCCGTTCGCGCTAACGCCGAGCAGGCGGCCGGGTTGGGCATTGCTCCGCACGATCCACTGCTCAATCTGCGTGCCGGCTTTATCGGCCCCAATGGCGAGCCGGTCCTGATGGGTAAGCAGTACTACGTGGGCAGCCGCTACGTCATGGTGATGTAGCTCTAGTTGCGCGGTTTTCCAAACCGCGCAACGGCTCGACGCTGCAAGCCCGCCAGAGCGGCAATCTGCAGAATGAGCGTGGATAATCTCCCGTTTTTGGCTTGGTGACGGGCCCAAAGTGGGAGATTATCCACGCTCATCCGGAAAGTGTCCAAAAATCCACGCTCGTTCCCTCCGGATTGCGTAGCCCATCGCTGGTGGCCGTGCGGCACCGGTCCGCGTGGCGGCGTATAATCGGCGGCAGATGACTTGGACGTTAGGAAACCATGACCGATAGCATGCAGCAGATGGCGCTCGACACGCTCGGCGCCTATTTTGGCTACACCTCGTTTCGCCCGGGGCAGGACCGCATGGTCGATGCGATCCTTGCCGGTCGCGATGCGCTGGGTGTTATGCCCACAGGCGCCGGCAAGTCCATTTGCTACCAGGTGCCCGCGCTCATGCTGCCCGGCATCACCTTTGTGGTGAGTCCGTTGCTCTCCCTTATGGAGGACCAGACCCGTGCGCTGCTCGCGGCGGGCGCGCGACCCAGCTATCTCAACTCCAGCCTTACTCCGGCCCAGCAAAATACCGTGCTCAAGCGGGCGCGCGAGGGCCGCTACCAGCTTATGTACGTGGCGCCCGAGCGCCTGCTCGAGCCGCGCTTTCTGGCCTTTGCGCAGGAAGCTGCGGCCGAAGGCGGCATCGGCGTTCCGCTCGTGGCCATTGACGAGGCCCACTGCGTGAGCCAGTGGGGCCAGGATTTCCGCCCCGCCTACCTGCAGATTCGCGAGTTCATCGATTCCCTGCCGCAGCGCCCCATCGTGGCGGCCTTTACCGCTACGGCGACCGAGCGCGTGCGCACGGACATTCAGCAGATGCTCGGCCTGCAAAACCCGGCGACGGTGGTGACGGGCTTCGATCGCAAGAACCTCTACTTTGGTTGCGAAGAGATGGGCGACAAGGCCAAGACCGCCTGGGTGCGCGACTACGTGATCGCGCATTCGAGCGAGAGCGGCATCGTGTATTGCTCGACCCGCAAGACGGTCGATGCGCTGGCAGGCGATCTTGCCGAAGCGCTGGGCCCCAGCGGCATTCGCGTTGGCCGCTACCATGCCGGCATGGGCAATGACGCCCGCCGCCAAAGCCAGCGCGCCTTTATCGACGACGATATCCAGGTGATGGTTGCCACCAACGCCTTTGGCATGGGCATCGACAAGCCCAACGTGCGCTACGTGATTCACAACAACGTGCCCGAGAGCATCGAGGCCTACTACCAGGAGGCGGGCCGCGCCGGCCGCGATGGCGATCCGGCCAGCTGCCACCTGCTGTGGAACGGCAACGATTTTCGCATGCGCCGCTTTTTGATCGACCGCGGCGATGCTGCCGACGAGGCGCTCGACGACGAGCAGCGCGCGTGGGCGCTCCAGAATCGATATCGCCTGCTCAGCCAGATGGAGGGCTACTGCAATACCACCGGCTGCCTGCGCGAATACATGTTGCGCTACTTTGGCGACGAGGCCGCGGCCGAGCATGCGGCAGCCGCCGCGGGCGGCACCGCCACGGACGAAGCCGAGGGCTGCGGCAACTGCAGCAACTGCCTCACGCAGTTCGAGGTCGAGGACGTCACCGATATGGCCCGCGCTGCCGTGCGCTATGTGGCCACGCGTCCCATGCGTTTTGGCAAGTCGCTGATCGCCGACGTGCTCCACGGCGGCAACACCGAGCGCATTCGCCAGATGCATCTGGACGAGGACCGCGGCTACGGTGAGCTGTCGAGCGAATCGGTCGGGCGCATCAAGGACATCATCGGCCAGCTGTGCGGCCGCGGTTATTTGGCCACCTCGCAGGGGCAGTACCCGGTCGTTGGGCTGGGCCCGCGTGCCGGCGAGGTCGAGGATGAGGCGTTCGCCTTTACCGTTAAGCGTCGCGCGTCCAAGCGCAAGGCCTCGGCTCGCGCCCGCCGTGCGGTGGATCTGCTGCGCGAGGAGGCTGAGCTGGATCAGCGCCCGCGCGTGGGCGACGATGCCGAGCTGTTCGAGCGCCTGCGTGCCTTGCGCAAGGAGATCTCGACCGAGCTGGAGATGGCGCCGTATATGGTCTTTTCCGACAAGGCTCTGCGCGGCCTGTGCCGCCTGCGCCCGCAGACGCGCGACGAGCTGATCCAGGTCAACGGCATCGGCGAGAAAAAGGCCGACGCCTTTGGCGAGCAGTTTATGGCGGCGATTGAAGAATTTGAGTCCGAGCATGCGCGGGATGGAGCGTAACGATGGCATTCGACGATAAAACCGACCGCACTGAAGTATCCGCCGTGCCGCTGTACCAGCAGGTCATGGACGACCTAAAGGGCGAGATCGCGCGCGGCGTGTACGCGGCCGGCTCGCGTATTCCTTCCGAGATGGAGCTCGCGAAGTCCTACGGCGTGGGACGCATCACCGTGCGCCGCGCCATCGAGGAGCTGTCGCGCGCGGGGTATCTCAGCCGCCAGCAGGGGAGGGGCACGTTTGTGTGCGCGCCCAAGCTCAAGCGCAAGATTCGCCAGAAGGGTGACGTCCAGAGTTTTACTGAGGGTTGTGCTGCCAACGATATGGTGGCCGGAGCGCGCCTGGTGTCGCGCACGGTGGTTGCGGCGACGCGCGAGGACGCGGCGTTTTTTGGCGTGGAGCCCGGCAGTGAGCTTATCGTGGTCGAGCGCGTGCGCACGGCCGACGGCATCCCCGTCATGCTCGAGAACAACGCCTTTGTGCTCGCCGACCATCCCTACCTGCAGACGCTGGCCGCCGAGGACCTCACCGATAACTCGATCTTTGCGCTCGTTGCCGACCACTCGGGCCGCGCGCCGCTCAAGTCCGATCCCTGCACCGTGGAGATTGCGCTGGCGGATGCCCAGGCGGCCCCGCTGCTGGAGGTGCCGGTCGGCGAGCCGCTCTTCTATATGGAGGCCTACTTTACCGACGCCGACGGGCGCCCTCTACTGCTCGGCCGCCAAAAGATCGTGGGCTCGCGCTACGTCTTCGACATCTAACGTCCATAGATAGAACAACATAGAACAAATTTGCCGCGATGACTTCACCTGCGACAGCTTGCGTGCTATAAATAGGACAACATAGAACGACCGCAGGTACGAGCTGTCGTCGCTCAAAGCCGCCCCACAAGGAGGAACATCAGGATGAACGCACATGATCTGATTCAGGAAATTATCGAGCGCAAGGGCAAGATTGAGAACGTTTTTTGGATTGCCTGCGGCGGTTCGATGATCGACCTGATGCCGGCCAACGAGCTGCTCAAGCGCGAGGCGACCACGTTTGCCTCGACGGTTTACACGGCGCGCGAGTTTTGCCTGATGGCCCCCAAGAGTCTTGGCGAGAAGTCACTCGTCATCGCCTGCAGCCACAGCGGCAATACGCAGGAGGTCGTCGACGGTTGCGAGATGGCGCTGGCAGCCGGCGCCGAGGTCGTGGCCATGACCGACTGCGAGGGCTCCAAGATTGATAACGGCAAGTGGACCACCTGGGTCTATCCGTGGGGCGAGGGTGTGTCACAGGCCGAGGTACCGCAGGGTATCGGCGTCCTGATGGCTGCCGAGCTGCTCGACCAGCAGGAGGGCTACGAGGCGCTTGCCGACATGTACGCCGGCCTTAAGCAGATGGATGCGCTGCTGCCCGCTGCCCGCGAGAAGGTCAACGCCGAGCTGGGCGATCGCTTTGCCGAGCTCTGCCAGCAGCACGAGTTCTTCTACATCCTGGGATCCGGCCCCAACTTTAGCCAGACCTACGCCATGGCCATCTGCTCGCTCATGGAGATGCAGTGGCAGCACTGCTGCTACATCCACTCCGGCGAGTACTTCCACGGCCCGTTCGAGGCTACCGAGCCCGGCGTGTTCTACTTTGTGCAGCTTGGCGCGGGCGAGTGCCGCCCCATGGAGGAGCGCGCGCTGGCGTTTCTCAACACGCACACCGATACGGTCATGGTGCTCGATGCGCTCGAGTACGGCGTAGGCGACGTGCCCGCCAGCGTGCGTTCGTACCTGGAGCCGATCTTCTTCTACAACATGAGCTGCGAGCTGCGCGCCGCCCGCGGCAAGGTGTTTGACCACAGCCCCGAGGTCCGTCGCTACATGGGCGTCGAGCAGTACTAGGTACCGGGAAAAGCATTCACCTTCGATTCGCAAGGGCACTGCGTGAGTCAAAAAAGCGGGCCGCGCCGGGGATTTCCGGCGCGGCCCGCTTAGTATCGCGTTTAGATTCGCAAGGTTGCGGCAGCCTATGGCCTACTTGGCGTCGTAGGCCTCGGTGTCCCACCAGTCGAGCTGGGCGATGTTGTCGCGGATGTGCTGGCAGCTCTTGTGGAAACCCTCGAGCTCGTACTCGGACAGGTCGAGCGTGTAGACCTCCTCGACGCCCTCGGCACCGATCACGCACGGCAGGGAGGTAAAGATACCCTCCTCGCCATACTGGCCGGTCATGAGCGTGGAAGCGGAAAGCACGGCGTGCTCGTTGTGCAGCACGGCGGCGCAGACGCGCGCGGCGGAGTTGGCGACGGCGTATTCGGTGCACTGCTTGCCCTGGTAGGTCACATAGCCGCCCTTACGCGCGAGCTCCTCGACCTCCATGTGGTCAAAGGAGTACTTGTCGGGGTTCTCGGCCTGAAGCTCGTTGAGGTTTTTGCCGGCGATGGTTGCGGCCTTAAAGGCGGCAAGCTGGCTAAAGCCGTGCTCGCCGATCATGTAGGCGTCGATGGACTTGGGGCTCACGCCGACCTTCTTGGAGATCTCGGTGCGCAGGCGGGCGGAGTCCAGGCCGCAGCCCGAGCCGATGATCTTCTTGGGATCGTAGCCGGTCAGGTGCCACAGCTCGGTGCACACGACGTCGCAGGGGTTGGAGATGCTCACGAAGATGCCGTCAAAGCCGGCGTCGACGATGCGCTTGGCAAAGGTGCGGGCGGCGTCGGTGGTAAAGAACAGCTCGCCGTCGCGGTTGCCGGCGGCCAGCGCGACCTTGCCGGCGGCGTTGACGATGACGTCGCAGCAGGCCAGCTCCTCGTAGTGGTCGTAGCAGTTGACGATCTTGGTGTTGTACGGGACAAACGAGAGGGAGTCGCGCAGGTCCTGGACCTCGGACGTCACCTTGGCCTCGTTGATATCGCACAGGTACAGCTCGTCGGCAATGCCCTGCATGAGCAGGCTGTTGGCGACATGTGCTCCTACGTGGCCCTGGCCGACCACACCGATCTTACGCGTCTGGTACATATATGTATCCTTTCGGCCGAGTTTTTCGCGTCGAACCATTGTAGCCTCCTGCCGTCACTTTGCTAGGCTAAAGCGAAGTAGATTTTTGGGACATGCTTTAATCTCTACTTTTGGAGTGATTTGGGCCGCCGGCGACATCGCCGGGCGATGTGCTCGCGCGGATGGGGCCGGTCGTTGTACCATAGCTGCAACTGACTCGTAAGGAGCATCCATGCCCATTCGCATCCCCGACGCCCTCCCTGCCGCCGCGCAGCTCGAGAGCGAGAACATCTTTGTCATGACCGAGTACCGCGCGCTGCACCAGGACATCCGTCCGCTGCGCGTGCTCATCCTCAACCTCATGCCCACCAAAATCGCCACCGAGACGCAGATCATGCGCAAGCTCTCCAACACGCCGCTGCAGGTGGAGGTGGACCTGCTGCGTACCAAGACGCACGAGGCCACGCACGTGAGCGCCGGCCACCTGGAGACGTTCTACCGCACGTTCGACGACATCCGCGACATCCATTACGACGGCCTGATCATCACGGGCGCGCCGGTGGAGCAGATGCCGTTCGAGGAGGTCGACTACTGGCCCGAGCTCTGCCAGATCATGGATTGGTCCACCACGCACGTGCACTCTACGCTGCACATTTGTTGGGGCGCGCAGGCCGGCCTGTACCATCATTACGGTATCCAGAAGTACGACCTGCCGGCAAAGGCGAGCGGCGTATTTGAGCATTATCTGGTGAAGCCGCAAAGCCCGCTGGTCCGCGGCTTCGACGACCGTTTCTATGCCGTGCATTCGCGCAACACCGATGTGCGCCGCGAGGACGTGGAGGCCGAGCCGCAGCTCGAGGTCGTGGCCGTATCCGACGAGGTAGGCCTGTATATCGTCAAGTCGACCGACAGCCGCCGCTTTTTTGTCTTTGGCCATCCCGAGTACGATACCGACACGCTGCGCCTGGAGTACGAGCGCGACGTGAAGCGCGGGCTCAACCCTCAGGTGCCGGCGCATTACTTCCCGGGCGACGATCCCACCGCCGAGCCGCGCAACGTCTGGCGCAGCCAGGCTCAGCTGCTCTACACCAACTGGCTCAACTACTACGTCTACCAGACCACGCCCTACGACCTGGCCCGCGCCGGCGAGGAGCACTAGGCCGCCGGGAGGTGCACCAGCCGTTAGGCGCTGATGATGTGGGGTAGCGGCAGGTCGTGGGCGTCGGTGGGAACGTGGTCGACACGCTGCTCGTCAAAGGCGATGCCGATGATTTGGCATGCGGGCGAGAGCATAGGCAGGTAGCGGTCGTAACAACCGCCGCCGTAGCCCAGGCGCGCGCCGGTTTGGTCGAAGGCCACGAGCGGCACGACGATCATGTCGAGTGCTTCGGCAGGGACGATAGGGAAGCGGTTGCTGTCGATGTCCGTGGCCGCAAAGGCCTGCGTGGGGTGGGCGATAAACGGGGCCGCGTCCGCGTCGCCGGCAGCAACTGCCCGCATGCACATGCGCTGGCCACAAGCTGCGGCTTCGGCTGCCGAGAGCATGCACGGATAGGCCACGCGCCAGCCGCGTTTGGCGGCAGCTGCGGCAAACGCGGCTGGGTCGACTTCGGAACCCATCGCGGCATAGACGGCAACGGTGTGCGGCGCCGCGGCATCCAAGCGGCCCAGCAGATCAACCAGCCGCGCACAGATATCAGCAGACTTCGCCGCCTGCAAGTCCAAATCAAGAGCATCGCGCCGAGCAATCACCGCTCGCCGCAACTCAGCCTTGTCCATCCCGGCTCCCTCTCCCAAACCTACCAAAAAGGGACAGGTTTATTCTGACAGGTTTTATCTGGGCAAACGTCGAAGCCGCCACAAAGGCGCCCTGTGTGGCGGCTTCGACTCGACGTTGGCTTCACAGCGCCGCAGCGATCGCTTCAGTCACAAACTTATTGAGTGACTCACCCTTCTTTGCTGCTGCCAGCGCTGCTTGCTTGTGGAGCTCAGAGCCCGTTCTTACGTTGAACGAGCCCTTAAAAGCCCGCTCGGGTTCCTTGCCCTTCTCGGCGCAAAACTCAAGGTAATCGTCGACGGCGTCGTGGAAGCATTGCTCCACTTCTTCAGCCGTGGAGCCTTCAAATACGATTGCATCCCTAATGCCGGCGACCATACCTGTTAGCACATGCTGTTCGGCATCGAACTCGACCGGGGCGAAATAACCCTTGTATGCCAAAACGTTACTCATGACTACCTCCGACATCTTGCAGAAAGCGAACGATGTTTCGAATGGTCCCCGCTGTCAATTCGTCAGATGGATGAGGCGCGTGCATTACGAACATCCTGCCATCTGATGGCCTGTAGAAGCGAACGCGCGATCCGGATGTCTTGCCTTTGCTGCCCATTTCAAAGCCATATGAAGCCATAACTTTAAGAAAGTCAGCAAATCTATACGTTGAAGGACAGCTAAGCAGCTGGGCGATGAGTTTATCGGATCGAGTCATCCCGCCTCACATTCTGCAACTATATTCTAGTTGCAATTTAGATCCGATGCAATCACCCATACTATAGAACATGTGTACGTATAGAACAAGTGTTCGAACCACCACAAAGGTGCCTGTCCCCTTTGTGGTGGTTTTGCTTGCTGTGGCTAGCCCAGCAGGTCGACTACGTTGAAGTTGGCGTTGCTCTTGGCGATGACGTCTCGGCCGCCAAAGACGCAGGTGGGCGACTCGGCTGCGATGCGCGTCACGTCGGCGCCGAGCGAGCGCAGCTCACCGGGCGTGGCGGCGAGCATCTGGGCGCGACGCTCCTCGCGCGCATGCGGATCGAGCCCGGCCAGGTAGGTCGTGTTGCGGCGCTTGGTGAGCGCGTACGGCTTCACCGGCGCGTCCATGCCGCTCACGCAGCTCACGATAAAGCCCTCAAAGGCGGCCTCGTCGGGCTCAAAGCTGCCAAGCCATGCACCCGCGCGCTCCACGCGCTCAATCGAAGGATCGATCGCCGGGTCGCGGTAGGTGTAGAACGCCGCCTGACGCTCACCTGCCGCGCGGAATCCGCAGCCGTACGCCCCGCCCTTCACGCGGATCTCGTTCCACAGGTAGTCGTAGGAGAGCGCGTTGGCAGCCACGGCCCAAGTGCCTGTCACGTCAATGCCCAGGCGACGCGGGT
Source organism: Collinsella aerofaciens (assembly GCF_015554145.1). GTDB lineage: Bacteria > Actinomycetota > Coriobacteriia > Coriobacteriales > Coriobacteriaceae > Collinsella > Collinsella aerofaciens_AA. The sequence goes on from NZ_JADNHZ010000014.1 coordinate 34,933, forward strand.
CGCACGCGCTTGCCGCAAAGCAGATGTCGCTGGGGATCACGAAAGCCTCGTGGCGGTCGCACGGCGCCGGCACCACGAGCGCGTCGCGGCCGGCACCATCGCCCGCACCCAGCCCCAGGTCGCCCGCGGCATCCCAGTACGCGTCAAAGTCCTCGTCGCTGCCGGTAAAGCTCGCCATGCAGCCATCGGCCACAAAGATGCGGCCTGCCAGTTCGGTAAGCTTGGCGCGCAGGTCGTCCAGGCGCTCGTCAAAGTGGTCGAGCAGATCGCGCAGGAACAGGTAGAAGTCCACGCCCGAAAGCTGCTCGCGCACCACGGCCGAAGGCGAGCTGTAGCTCATCGCGCGGCCGAGCGCCGCCGAGTGACCATTGTTGATAAAGCCCTGCTCAAGCCCAATGCGAATCTGCGTGAGCACGTCGCGCACGCGGTCGGTGTCGGCATCTGCCAAAAGCGTGCTCGACCATACCTCGCGCGGCAGACTCGCCAGTGCATCAATCTTCTCGGACAGGGCGCCGGCGCTCACCAGCAGGTAGGGGCGCACGCCGTCCACGTCGGGCTGGGTCATGACTTCGGTCGTAAAGCTCAAAAAGCCCAGCTTGCCAGCGAGCAAGTTGTCGAGTTCCTCGGCCGAGTGCTCGCGCGTGGGCAGCTGCTTAAGCAGGCGGCAGAGCAGCGTCACATAGGGCAGGTCCTCAAACGCGACGCAGCTCAGGTCGAAATACTGTATGGCGTAGGCCAGGCGGTTGGTGGGGATGCCGTGGCGCAGGCAGGGGATGGGTGCGGTCGTGTCTACGACCAGCGGCGACTCGGGGCGCGCCTCGCCAATGTCGGACACGCGCAGGCGCGGCAGCGTGGCCTTGGCCTCGGGCGTGTCTTCTGCCTCCTGCGCGGCACGCAGCGCGGCCGTGCGCTCGACCACGTCGGCCAGCTCGGAATCGGTCATGGCGTCGCGCTTGGCTGCCAGCTCGATGGCCTCGGCACCCTCCGAACCCTCGGCGGCGTCCACCGGCGCCAGCTCGACGAGCGCCATGTGGTCGTTCTCCAGCACCAGCTCGCGCAGCAGGTCCTCAAAGTAGGTGCCGTCCAGCTCGCTGCGCAGCTCCTCGTACACCGGGCCGTACTTGAGTGCCAGCGTCGCGGCGTCGTCATCGTAGAGCCAGGTGCTCAGCGCGTCGCACGCAATGGCCACGCCGTCGGCGATGCCGTAGTCGCGCTGGCGCAGATCGTATTCGTTGCTGCTGATGATGGCTTCCAGGCGCTCGCGCGGAACGCCGTGCTCGCACAGGTCGCGGCAGGCATCCTGGAACACACGACGCAGCTCGCGCGCCACGCCGGGCTGCGCGTTTTGCAACATGATGAGCTCGTAGGGCTGCAGGCTCTCGGCCGCGGTGTAGCTCACCACGTTGCCGCCCAGGCCGGCGGCCAGAATGGCCTTCTTAACCGGTGCTTCGTTGGAACCCAGCAGCGCCTCAAACAGGATATCCGCCGCGATCGTGCGCTTGCGATCGAGCGCGCTGCCCAGCACAAGACCCAGGCCCACCAGCGCGTTCTCGGGCGTGGTGGCCATCTCGACGCGCTTATACTCGCAGGTCACAGGCGCTTGCACGTCCAGCGGATTAGGCGCCAGCGCGGACGGGTCCTCGCCGGCGGCAACGGCGGCGTCCATGCGGCGGCTTGCGGCACTCGACTGCGACAGATAGCGCTCGTCCAAAAACGCCAGCGAGCGGTCCATATCTAGGTTGCCGTAGAGCGTGATGTAGGAGTTGGAAGGATTGTAGTGGCGCGCGTGCGTATCCAGGAACTGCTCGTAGGTGAGCGCAGGGATTGCGCGCGGGTCGCCGCCGCTCTCGTGCGCATAGGCGGTGTCGGGATAGAGCGCGGCGTTGACGGCGTCGTCCAGCACGCTCATGGGATCGGACAGCGCGCCCTTCATCTCGTTGAACACCACGCCGTTATAGCGCAGCGTGCCCCCACGCAGGCTCGCGGAGCTGCCGTCGCCCTCGCCCTCGGCGCCCTCCGGCAGGTCCAGCTCGTAGTGCCAACCCTCCTGCTCAAAAATGGTGGGCTTGGTATAGATGGCCGGGTTGAACACCGCGTCCAGGTACACGTCCATCAGGTTGTACAGATCCTGCTCGTTGGTGGTGGCAACGGGGTAGATGGTCTTGTCGGGGTAGGTCATGGCGTTGAGGAACGTCTGCATGGAGCTCTTGATCAGGTCGACAAACGGCTCCTTGACGGGGAACTTGGCCGATCCGCACAGCACCGAGTGCTCAAGAATATGGAACACGCCGGTGGAATCGGCCGGCGGCGTCTTAAAGCCAATGGCAAAGGCCTTGTTTTCGTCGTCGCATGCCAGGTACAGCAGGCGTGCGCCCGAGGCGGTGTGGCGCAGCACGTAGGCGTCCGAGTCGAGCTCGGGCACGGTCTCGCAGCGCTCGACGGCAAAGCCGTGGCAGGTAGTGCCGGGCACCAGCAGTGCGGCGGCAGCGGCGCGCGGGTCGGTTGAGGTGGTGGGCATATGCAGTCTCCTTTGACGCCCCAGCGGGGGCGAATCGAGTCGAATCCTCGAGAGTATACCCATATGGGGCCCTCGACCAATCTGCCGGATGAGCGTGGATTTTCGGACACACGAGCGTGGAAATTCGGACGCCCGCCAAATGACAGTGGTTTTTCGGACGGAATTAGCCTCAAAACGCCCAAAAACCGTCCAAATATCCACGTTCATTTTCCGACCGTCCAAAAATCCACGCTCACGTATCTCTCGTCTCTCACTCATCTCTAATACGAGAGATAACAGAAAGACGAGAGATAATTATAAGAGATAACTGAACAGAATAGAGAAAAAGCAATCGTGATATTGTTTCAATATCGATTGTTCTACCAGCAAAAACATGTTTAAATGAAGCAACTAGCAGACATCCTATCTCTCATCTCTCACTCATCTTTAATATGAGAGATAACAGAAAGATGAGAGATACTTATGAGAGATAACCGAGAGATGAGAAGTGTCCGTCTGGGGTACACCCGCAGAATCGAGCGAAAGGACGTGCAGATGAACGAAAACGAGCTGGTCGGTCTGCTCGAGTCTTTAAGGCGCATGGGCTCGGACGATCTTAACGTCGAGGTCAAGGAGAGCGCCACGACGCTTTCCCGCGACGTATGGGAAACGGTCAGCGCTTTCGCAAACACCGCCGGCGGCATCATCGTACTCGGAGTGAGCGAGCGCGCGGGTTTTGTCCCAGTTGCAAACTTTGAGACCGAGAAAGTGCTCAACCAATTCGTGGCGGGCATGGGCGATGCCGGCGGTCGCGGAAAGCTGGCCAATCCGCCCAAATACACCATTGAGCGCGTGGAGCTCCAGGGCACCGTGGTTCTGGTCATCACGATTGAGGAGCTCGACCCGTCGAGCAAGCCTTGCTATGTCATAGAGCGGGGCGCCCAGGGCGGCAGCTACAAGCGCGTCGATGACAAAGACGTGCCGCTTTCGTCGACCGAGGTTTTGGCGCTGTCGTCATACGAACGGACGAGTCCTAGCGATCGCGATACGGTGCCCGGCACGAGTGTGGGCGATCTCGACGAGTCGCTGGTCGATCGCACGATAGAGCGTGCCTATTCGTTGACGCCTCGAGCGATGCGCGGTGCGACGGACAAGAAGACAAAGATGGAGCGCCTGAATCTCCTCGACTTCCAGGGCAATGTTACCAAGGCCGGCCTCCTTGCCGCGGGCGTTTACCCTCAGCAGTTCTATCCCAAGCTCTTCATTGATGTGGCTGTCCATGCGGGAACTCAAAAGGGCGCTGCGGGACCGCTAAGATTTATGGACCGCACAGTCTGCGAGGGCACCCTGGGCGAGATGATTTCGGATACTGTCGCGGCTGTCGCCAAAAACCTGCGCCGCACCTCGACCGTCCAAGGCATCTCGCGTATCGACTCGCTGGAGATTCCCGAGGAGGTCCTGCGCGAGGCAGTCGCCAACGCGGTTATCCACAGGGAATACGGGGATCGGTTCTGTGGGCAATCGATCGCCGTCGACGTTTTTGACGACCGTATCGAGGTGACGAATCCCGGCGGCCTTTATGGAGGGAAGACTCGCGAGAACTTGTTTGACGGCAGCTCCCGATGCCGTAATGCAACGCTCGTGAAACTCATGTCGATTGTTCCACTGCCGGATGGCGCAGGCTCGCCGGCTGAGGGAAATGGCTCGGGCATCCCGATGATGATCGATGCCATGCGCGCGCATGGTCTGGCCGAGCCCCTGTTCTGCCCGGGGTTCGATCGGTTCAAGGTTGTACTTTACCGTTCAAAGGTTGAGCCGGTCGATCATGGCGGGGACTTGATTATGACGGCACTCAAGCGCTACGGCGAATTGGGGACGCGCGAACTGGCGGAGCGCACGGGACTCACGGTTTCCCAGGTTAGGGCACGCGTCAATGCACTCATTGCGCAGGGTGAGCTTGAGCCGACGGCGCCGTCGACAAGCCGCAACCGCAAATATCGACTGTCAGAGCGCGTGGAATAAATGCGTTAGTGGACGAGGCGACCCATTAATCGACTCTCGATTGGCGCCCACCAGGGTAAAGCAGTTGTTGCCCAGTCGACGGTGATGCTAAAGACTCGGCTTACGCCGGCATGGCCCCGAACCCGTCCATCAAGAACAGTCTAAGAACCAGCTTGATGACATATCCTGGCTTGACTTCTGCCGCGTCAAAGACGTGGCGCTCGGCGAGCTCGCTGCAGTATGCATAGATGTCGCGGATGAGCTTCGCGCTCGAGAGCGTAAACATGTAGCCTGCGTCCGAAAGCGCATTGGGTGCGGCGGGCAACTTGGCCATGTGGCAGAACGTTTGCAGGTCGGGCGCCATAACATTCTGGTAGTCGAGGTGGCCGCTGGCATCCTGTGCGGCAAGCTCCAATTGGCGCACAAAATCCAGTGCCGCCGCTAACACAAAGCTCGGCGTAGGCGCATTGACGTCCTGAGTGGTCGCCACAAGCCTGCCCGCCGCCTGCGTGACAAGCCAAGCGACCTCGCGCTGGCAACGCACGGCCTTGCGCGTAACCGGCTTGATGGACGAAGAAGAAACGCTTCCCTTAGGCGGATTCGAAGCAGCCATAAGACCCTCCCATGAACAATCCGGCCCAACAAGCCCGGACGAAACACGTGCTACATCAGTATACAGGGGAGTGGGATGGAAAAATGGAGTCGACAGCGTGAACTGCCGGCTCCGGATTGCTTGCCTTAGAGGCCGTACACTTCGACCATAGCTTCGCCAATGCGATGGGGCACGCCGGTGACGAGTGCGTTGCCCATGCAGAAGGCTCGATGGCCGTCAGTCATGCCCGTATCGGTCCAGCCTTTCGGGAATCCCTGAAGCTGATCGAGTTCGTCGGGAACAAGACGGCGGAAACGGCCATCGGGACATTCGATGACGTGCTTGAAGCGGCTCGCTCCCGTGCCGCCTTCTCCTGTGAGGATGGTGCGGCTCGGCTTGTCGGTGGCATCCGGGAAGCTCATGGCTCCCTCGGAATACGTGTACGTAAAGCCTGTCTTTTTGTTAGTGCGCTCTTCGCGCTTGCTGCCCTTAAGGTAGCGCCAGTCGGGAAGCTTTTCGTCGGAGATGTAGAACTGCTCTGGGACATCAGCCTCGTCGACAAGCACGTCGCCAAGCACGTGGCGCTCACCGTGATAGTCCTCGGCAAAGTCGCAGGTCATAACATGACAGCCCTGCATGACGCCAGCATTCTTGAATTGAGAGGTCTTTTGGCCGACGCCAAAGCGAGTTGAGTTCTCGTAGGGGTCGGGTAAAACGTCGAGCTCGGACATCTCGTCGGGATAGATGGCGGGGAAGGCTTTAGCCATGACGCCGTTGTGCATGCGATCAACGAGATCAACCTTGCCAGCGCCTTTTTCGCAGAAGATATAAACACGCTTGCGACGCTGGGGGAAACCGTATTCGGCAGAGTTGACCACGCGCCATTCGACCGTGTAGTCGAGGTCGGCAAGACAGCTTAGGATGATGGCGAAGTCGCGACCGCGTTGAGACGCGGGCGATTTGAGCAGGCGGTCGACATTCTCAAAGAGACCGAACTTGGGCTTCTTCATTTCGAGGAAGTGATAAATGTCCCACCAGAGGACACCCTTCTTGCCTTCGATGCCGTGTGCCTGATTGAGAGGACGCGCGACAGAGTAGTCTTGGCAGGGAAAGCCACCGACGACCATGTCGACACGGGGAATTTCAATCTCGCCGGCTTCGGCCTGCTCCAGGACCTTATTGATGTCTTCGTTGACAACGGAATCATTACCGAAGCGATCCATGTAGCAACGGGCGGCGAACTGACGCGCCTTGGTTCCGGGCGGTTCCCACTGGTTGGCCCAAATAGTGCGGAAGGGGCCGGCGGGTTTCATATAAAAATTGGGATAACGAGGGTCGGCATAGCCTTCGAGGCCCAGACGAAATCCGCCGACGCCAGCAAAAAGCTCGGCAATTTTGACCTCTGACATGTTATTCCAATCGATATAACGAACGTTCATAAACCAAACAACGATAACCGATCTTCAAATAAGAAAAAGACTTGATTTTATCACTCTCAGAGAACGTCCATTATTGCCGCATGTGCGCACGTCATGGGCTACCATGAAGTTAACTGCGACGTTCGGAGGCACCCCATGCCCAAGAAGCACCTCGATTTCAAGCGCATGCTTGACGATACTGATTTTTCTGACCCCTCAAGTATCGAGCGCTACGCTGCCAATCTCGATGGCATGACCTTTCGCGATATTCTCGAGCTTGGCATTGCGCCGGAGGGGGAGAGTGCGCCCAAGGACTTCGGGTCTAAGAAGTACAAGGGCGGTATGGGGACCCTTATCGAGGAGCGATACTTTGGCTACAAGGCCAACAGCGATGATCGACCGGATTTTCCCGAGGCGGGCGTCGAGCTCAAGGCAACGTGTTTTGACGTGCTTAAAGACGGTCGTAAGTCTGCCGGCGAGCGCCTCGTTCTGACGATGATTCCTTACGATCGTCCGGTTTCGCTTGATTATGACAACTCACATCTCAAGACCAAGCTCAGCAATATCCTGCTGATCTACTACGGCCGCGACCGCTCCATCGATAAATACGACCAGCGCATTGAACGTGCAGTCATGGTTCGCCTGCCCGAAGAGGACATGAAGATCATCCGCGCCGACTATGAGAAGATTATTTCGTACATTCAAGATGGCCGCGCGGATGAGCTATCGGAGGGTATGACCACCTACTTAGGTGCCTGCACCAAGGGCGCAACCGAAGCGACAATGTGGGTTGACCAGTATTACGAGTACGTTAATACCGATACGGGCGAGATCGAGCGCCGTCGCGCGAAGCGTCGTGCCTTTTCGCTCAAGCGCTCGTACATGGACTACGTGCTCCACACCTATGTCCTCGGTGCACCGCGCGTCGGCGAAAGCATCGTTCAGGCTGGCGACGAGTCCATTGATTTCGAAAGCTACGTTACTGCGCTTATCGAGCGCCACTATGGCGAGACCGATCGCCAGATTGCGGAGCAGTACGGCCTGGAGTATACGGGCAACAAAGCGCAATGGACAACACTCGTTTATCGAATGCTCGGCATAAAAAGCAATGCTGCCGAGGAGTTCGTTAAGGCGGGGATTTCCGTTCGAACTGTTCGCGTTAATAAAAATGGCCACATCGAGCAGGCAATGTCTTTCCCTCCGTTTGAGTTTAAGCAGCTAATCAATGAGGATTGGGAAACGTCTTCCTTCCGTGCGCGCCTTGAGACCAACCGTTTCTTCTTTGTCGTGTTCCGTGAGGACCACGAGGGGGAGTGGCGCCTTGACCGCTGCCTATTCTGGGCAATGCCGGCAAACGAAATCGAAGGCCCCGCAAAGGCTTGCTGGGACGAGACACGAAAGGTCATTCGCAAGGGCGTTGAGCTCAATCCGTATCGGGATGCAAGTGGAAAGCTCAAGGTGACCAACAATCTGCCCGGTATGGCGGATAACCCGATTGTCCACGTTCGCCCGCATACGTCAAAAGCGGCTTACAAGTTTGCCGATGGAACAGATATCGGTGACATCGCAAGGAATGCTTACGAACTGCCCGACGGGCGCTGGATGACGAAGCAATCGTTCTGGTTCAACAAGGGTTACCTGGAGCACATTCTGGGGCTGTAGCGTTTTGGGATTGTTTAACGATCGAGCTCCTGCTCCTCAATGCCTCGATGTCATCTCTACAAATAAATCCCCTCACCGAGTTGCTTGTGGAACTCGGCGTGATGGTCACGTGCCCAGGTAAAGAGCGCCTGGTCAAAGTCAGTGCGCGTAGCCGGGACGCCAAAGACGCCGGCAACTTCGACGCGCACAAACTCCAGTGCCGGCAGCTTGTTGATGGCAGTGAGGGCAAACGGGGATGAGGGCTCCTCGAACAGATAGCGGCTGCCTTGCAGCGCATCGCAACTGGTGCACGTGTTGCCGAGCGACGGGGCTTTGGAGGCTCGCGCGCCCACGGGCTTGTAGCCGCAGCGCTTATGAAGGTAGTCGCGGATCTCGCCCGGCGCGCAGCCAAGAGCGGGCACGATGGCGAGTGCGTTGGCGTTGGCCGTGTCGATGACAATGTGCCCGGCTTCGTTGGGCGCGTGTGCGATGGCGATGCTCTTGTCGTTATCGGTTCGATAGGGAATGCCGAAGGCCGCGACCGAGGTCTCTTTGTGACACTTCCAGCACTCGCGCTTGCCCAGTACTAGATATATATACGGCGCTGAGGGGTCGGATCGGTCAACACCGGGCAGCCACTCGGCAAAGGGCTCGGGGTTGACGCCGCTGGGTACATACCAGATCTTCTTGGTCCGGTCCCATTTGGCGCCCAGCGCCTTGGCTTCTTCTTTGTGCGAAAAGGGGACATCGAGCTCGGTGCGCATGGCGGCTCCTTGGTGCTGCAGGTGCAAGTGGCTCAAGGATACCGCAGAGCGCAGACATCGCGGCGTTTTGCTGAGAAGCTGCGGCTCGGATGGGTTCGAGACGCGTTGGTCTCGGCCTCGGTGGCTATTGGGCGGTTGGAGCAGTTTGCGGCGCAGTTTTGTGCCTGGCTATTGTTGATGTTGGGGTATTGAATTTATTTGGCAGCCATTCGTCAGGTGAATTGATGCTACGTTGCGATGATGGTTGGAGCTGCCAGCGGATTTGGCGACATAAAACAAAACAGCCCAGAGACATAGCCTCTGAGCTGTGAACATTTGGTGGGCGTTAGAAGATTTGAACTTCTGACCTCTTCCGTGTCAGGGAAGCGCTCTCCCCCTGAGCTAAACGCCCGATCAAGGGTGCGCAAGTGCGCAAGGGATAATATAACGGAGCCTGAACTCGGTGGCAAGAACATTTTTAAAAATCGCTTGCATTGTGGTCTGGTGAGAAAAAGCCGCTCGCCGCCTGCAGGTGACCGTTTGCGGTCAAATTATCGACAAAGCGTAGACAGGTTTGTGGCAAGGTTTCAGGGAAGTATGTGCTGGCTTCACCGTCTTGCGCACGATTGCACGAGGCGTGTGCCGTTGTTTGAGTAGTATGGGGGCCGACCATGAACATGCTGGTCGTAGATGATGAGGTTGATATCGCAAATATGCTCGCGGAGTTTTTCCGCATGGAGGGCTACGAGGTTTCGGTTGCCCATGACGGGCCGTCGGCCCTGGCGGCGGCTTCTTCTGGCCCCGCCCCCGATATCATGCTGCTCGATGTAAACATGCCGGGGATGGACGGCTTCGAGGTCTGTCGCCGCGTGCGGGAGCATGTGAGCTGCCCGATCATCTTTCTAACGGCGCGCGTTGAGGATATGGACCAGCTTGATGGTTTTGCGGCGGGCGCCGATGACTACGTGCTCAAGCCTTTTTCTCTCGAGGTTCTGGGTCGTCGCGTGGCGGCGCACATGGCGCGCGAGGGAAGGGCTCGCGATCGGCAAAGCGACGGCGCCGTCCGCTTTTTTGGCGAGATGACCATCGATTACGCTCAGCGCATCGTTGAGGTTCACGGTGCGGGCGGTAATCGGGATTCGTCCGCCGGGGGCGATTCGAACGCGGTGACCGTCGACTTGACCAAGCTCGAGTTCGACATCATCGCCCTGTTGAGCAAGCGCCCTGGCCAGGTGTTTGACCGCGATGTGATTTACGAGCGTGTGTGGGGATGGGACGCCGCGGGTGACCCGTCGCAGGTGCGCGAGCACATTCGCCGCATTCGCAACAAGTTTACGTCGGCGGGGATCGCGGACGATCCGATCGCAACGGTATGGGGCGTGGGCTACAAGTGGGTGGCAAAGTGACGGGTTTTGGTAAGGGCCCACGCGGGCGCCATGCGCCTCACGAAGACGGCCGAGTTGTCGCTTGCGAGGACGGTTGTCGGGACAATGGCGGTTCTGTCCGCAGGCGCGACCGCCGCGCAGCTCGCCGCGCCGAGCGACGCGCGGCCCGCGAGCTTGAGCGCGAGCGGCTGATACGCCTGCCGCGAAAAGAGCGCCTGCGTGCCTGGTGGAGCCTGCGGCCGTTGGGCGTGATCTTCACGGCGTATCTGGTCGCCTATCTTGTTGTCGCCACGGTGCTTGCGCTGAGCGCCATTGAGGTACTCGCGGCTTGGAATAATGGATATTACGAACTCGAGGTGACGCTCGACAACGGTTTGACCGAGCACGGCGTGATCGATTCGGGTCCATACATCTACGACCCCACCTCTCAGCAGCTGCTTCCCGCATCCGAGCTCAACTTGCCAGGCGATGGGCCGTACGCGGTCTTCATTGCGACGGGCGATTGGGGGACCGGTAGCGATTACGTGCCGGAGGGCGGGCGCACCATCAGCACGCTGTACGCGACCGTCGACATGGTTCGTAGCGGCCAGGTGCAGCTCTACGACTGGGGGCTCAATTACAACGAGGGCTATCCGCAGGAGGAGATTCTCGAGGTGAACAGCACGATTCCAGCGGAGAACCTCGCCCACTACGACGCGTTGAGCCGCGCGGGCCGCGCGCAGAGCGTGGAGCTGTTTGAAAACATGACGGGAGCCGATCTTGAGGAGACGTTTGGCGAGGGGCTCGTCTCGAACACTGCCTATTATGCGGCTTCACCGCCTCCCGATGGTCCGATGCCTTGGGTCCTCACGCTTGCGACGGGGCTTGTGCCCGTTTTGGCGTACGGCGGCCTGGGTTGGCTCACGTTCAAGCACTTCTACCGCGTTCACATCGCCGGGCCCTTGGGGGAGCTGGCGAGCGCCGCGGGGCGCATCGCCGGTCAGGATTTGGATTTCTCGATCGAGCGCGTGCGGGGCAAAGAACTTGGTCGCCTGTCCGAGACACTGGAGAATATGAGGGCGTCGCTGCTCGATGCCCAGCGCGAGCTGTGGCGTACCGCCGAAGGGCGGCGTCAGCTCAATGCGGCGTTTGCGCACGACCTCCGAACGCCGATCACGGTGCTCAAGGGGACGGTCGAGATGGCGCAGATGCGCCTGCGTCGCGGCGATGAGCTCGATATTGGTTCGTTGGATGCCCTGTCGGCCCAGGTGGTGCGTTTGGAGCGGTACGCAACGGAGATGGGAGGGCTGAGCAAGCTCGAAGATCGGCCTGTAGACCGCAAGCCGCTGACGTCGCGATTCCTTGTGGATGAGCTCGAGTCGCATGCGAACGAGGTTGTTGCGGCGCGCGGGGAAGGGCTCGCGTTGAGGGTTGCAGCTGACGAAGGTGAAGATGGCGCCCGCGCCGACATGACCCACATCGATCTACCCCTGGTCGAAGAGGTCCTCGACAACCTCTTGAGCAATGCGTGCGGCCATGCGAAGGGCGTCATCGAGGTTGAGATTTCTGTTCGAGAGGGCAGGTTGGCCCTGAGCGTTGCCGATGATGGTCCGGGCTTTACGCCCGAAGCCCTGCGGCGCGGGTGCGATCCGTTCTTTAGCGAGAACAAATCTGCCGAGCATTTTGGGCTGGGCTTGAATGTGTCGAGCATTTTGTGCGGTTTACACGGGGGAGCGCTTGAGTTAGGGAATGGTTCGACCGGCGGGGCACGTGTGACGGCGACGTTTAGCATGGGCGGCGATGGGGACGAAACAGGGGAATTGTGACGAGGGCTCGCGCGCTACGCGGGCGGGCGTCGCCGGGCTCATCGAACCGTCGGCGAACCAGTTACCTGCTCTTACCTTAAGAATGGCTTACCTTAACGTAAGGCTTACTGAATTGTCATTGCTGGTAGACAAAACATAGACACCAAGTTGCGAAACTGTCCTTGTCAGGTACACAAGGAGGTAACGCGATGATGAGGATGCAGCCCGAAGCCGAAGGGTATTCCGGTCAGGTTTCTTGCGGGGGCGCCGCTCGCCGTCTTGACGTAAGCGCCTTGAGCGAGCTTCGCAATCGAGTCGCGGGCGCTCATGACGCGCTGGACGACGCCTCTTCTGCCGGCGCGCGGACCGCAAACGCCCCCTCATTCGCGACCGCTGCGGCAATGTCGGCCGAGGCCGTCGCAGAGGACGATGGTCTCGATGCCCGCCGTCGAATCCTGCGCCGTCGCGTGCTTTTGGCGCTTGCAGCCTCGGTCGCGATCCTCGCGACTGCATGCTGGGAATACCTTCCGGGGATCTTGGCATGGCTTGCAGACCCTCAGGCGGTTCGGTCGTTCGTCGCCGACCATAGCGTGATAAGTCGTCTCGTCATGCTTGGAATCAACGTCACCCAGATCTTCTTGGCCTTTTTGCCCGGCGAGCCTGTGGAGCTGGCGAGCGGTTACGCGTTTGGCTTCTGGGAGGGGACGGCGCTGTGCCTCGTCGCCTCGGGGCTGGCGACGTCGGCGATTTATTGGGCGACGCGTCGATGGGGCTGGAGCCTGGTTGGCCTCTTCTTCGACCGCAGCCTTCTCGACCGGTTTTCGTGGCTCAATAATGCGAAGCGACTCGAGCTGGTCATGCTGGTGATTTTCTTGATCCCGGGAACCCCGAAGGACTTCTTGACGTATTTCGCCGGCCTCACCAAGATGCGCTTCGCCCCCGTGGTGCTCATCGCAACGTTTGGGCGCATTCCCTCCATTGTGACTTCGACGGCCGCGGCATCCGCTGCGGGCAGCGGAAACTGGTTGGTGGTTGGTGTCGTCGCTGCCGTGTCACTGCTGTGCGTGGCGTTGGGCGGCTTGCTGTATCGTCGCCTGTGTGCCAAGGCGAACTGAGGCGGCCGACGAGGATGTACGGCGGCTGATGGGCCTTTTGCGGCCACATCGGACCGCCGGTCGCCACAGCAATCCAAAACCTCCCCAACATGTGCATTCTGAAATCGAAATCTTGCGGAAACGCGAGCAAAATGCACATGCTGGGGGAGGTTTCGAGGGTTTACGCGCTTGCGACCCCGCTATGCGCTCCGATTGATGAAAAAATCGGCCATGGAGCAGAGCAGGTCAGCGGCGTTGTGCGAAATGACACCGGCCTCGGCGAGCGCGCGGCTGGTGTCTTGCGCCTCTTGTGCGAGTTTGAGTGCGAGATCACGGCACGCGTCGATGCCGCCGCCGATCTCGATGAGTTCGACGGCGCGCGCGAGGTCCGCGGGGTCGCTCGTTTTTGCTTCGAGCAGCCCCCAAGGGCCGCGGCCTCAGGTTCGACCGGCTGGCCCCGGCGGACCTGTCGCTGGCGATGTCGCACGTGAACTCCGAGCCGCGCGGCGCGCTCGGCTTCGCGACGCCCGCCCGCGCCTTCCGGGCGATGCTCGGCGGCGACGCGGCGGCGCTGCTGGAGGTGTACGGCATCGAGGACGTGCCCGTCGGCGAGCTCGACCTGACGCCGGGGCTCATCGCGCGGGCGCGCGCGGAAAGGGGCGATGCCCCGCTGTCCTAGCCTAAGGGAAAACGGAATAGACTGACCGACCGTTCGGCTGAGTCTGGGAAGAGGCGCCGGGCGGCGGGCGGAGCATGGCCACCGGACCCATCGAAACACATCTCCACCGTTCCTTCAACTGGGAAAACGGCGCCCCCGGGCCCCAGGAGGGGCCGCGGGGGCGTTCGGCTAGGTGCGGGAACGGCCTATTTGCTCAATGTGTTCGGCTGAGATCGGAAATCAACCCTTGCATTGTGGAATTCGGGGGCTTTGTCATATCCATTTCAAAAGAGCCTGCTGCCGCGATTTGACTGTCGCATAATGCAAGGCCATTGCGGTACCGAGCTATGGAAAGACGCCTGCGGAATTGTCCTACCGATAAGCGGACAAGCCTCCGGCTGGTGCCTTCGCCGTGGTAAGGTAAGCCGAATTGTTTCCAGGCTGTTTCGGGGGAGTGGAATGAGCAAAGAGTGCGTCGAGCAGGTCGAAGGCGCAGGAGCTTCGGTGCCGATGACCGATATATCGAACATTGATGTGCCCGAGGGCACCGACGAGCTCAGCCGCAACACCCGCCGTGCATGGCGCGACCGCCTGAACAGCGCTTCGACGCGCAAGTTGATCATGGGCGTCTTGGCTACGCTGGTGGGCGGTTCGTTTTGGGGCTTCTCGGGCACCAGCGCGAGCTTTCTGTTCGATACCTACCACGTCGATACCTTGTGGCTTATGAGCGTGCGTCAGATTCTCGCCGGTCTACTCTTTATGGCTGTGGTTGTTACGCGCGACCGCGAGCGCCTGATTAAGCTCTGGACCACAGCCGCCGATCGCAAGCAGCTGCTGCTCTTTACCGCCTTTGGCCTGCTGTTCAATCAGTTTTGCTATCTTTCGGCCGTGCGTCTGACGAACGCCGGAACCGCGACGGTGCTCCAGTGCCTGCAGCTCGTTATCATCATGGGCTACACCTGCGTGACCGATCGCCGCATGCCGCGTACTCGCGAAGTCATCGGCATCGGTCTGGCTCTGGGTGGCACCTTTTTAATCGCCACCGGTGGCGACCCCACCAGCCTGAATATCTCGCCGCTCGGCCTGATCGCGGGTCTCATGTGTGCGGTCAGCGCTACATGCATGGCGGTGATTCCCGCCAAGATCCTGCCCGAATACGGCAGCCCCATCGTCACGGGCTCGGCAATGCTCACGGCGGGCGTGGTCTCGTGTGTCTTCGTGCAGCCTTGGGCGCATATGCCGGCGCTCGACGCTGCCGGCGTCGAGGCGCTCGCGGTGTTCGTGGTTATCGGCTCGTTTTTTGCTTACATGCTCTATATGCAGGGCGTTAAGGACATCGGCTCGGTACGTGCGAGCCTCATCGGAACTGTGGAGCCGGTTTCGGCGACCATCACCAGCGCCGTTATGCTGGGCACGGTGTTTTTGCCGACCGACCTTATCGGCTTTGCCATGATCATCGTGATGATGTTCCTCACGGTGTAGCTGGCGCCGCCGCCAAGACAGAAAAGGTGTTGTGCCACATTTTCGCCAATTGATGTCCGTGTCTGGAGTTTAGCTGTCGATGCCCAAAATGCCATAAACTAGCAACGTTATGGACTTTTTCATTGCGACTCAATTGCGAGGATTTCTTTATGGCTGGTAATCACTTTAAGGGCAGCGATAGCGGCCGTCCTGCAGTTCCGCCGCGTCCGAACGGGGCTGGTAAGGCCGGCACGCCGGGCGGCGCTGGACAGGGCGGTTCTGGTAAGCGCGTGTCCCCGGGCGAGACGGCGATGTTTACCGCTCTGTACGAGCAGTCTCAAAAGGCAAAAAAGACCGGCCGTGCAAGAGGGAATGTCTTTGCGGGCGGTGCAACCTCCACGTCGCAGCCGAGCGGGGCTCCTTCGGCACCTGCGAACAACGCAGGTGCTGTCAACGCCGCGAATACCGACGGCAACGTTAATGCCGGCAGGGCCGCCAACAATACTCCCTCTTCCGGTGGCGTGGGGCTTACGGGTAACCTTGGCACGATTTACACCGGCGCCTCCGAGACTGGCACGTTCGCCCGCCTGGATGATAGCGGTGTCGAGTTTGCGGGCTCGGGTTCCAAGGAAGATTATTACGATTTTGGCTTGAACTACGGTGGCGACGCTTCGTCGAGTTCGACCTCTGACGGTCTGGTCCGTCATCGCCATCGCAAGGGCGAGCGCAAAAAGCGTCACACTGGCGCCATTATTGCCGCTGTAGTCGCGGTGCTTCTCGTTGCGCTTGGCGCAAGCGGCTTTATGCTGCTTAACTCGGCAAAGACCGTAAAGAGCGAAGCGAAGGAGGCTGTCGAGATCGTCGGTGGCCTTAAGGACAAGGTCACGTCGGGCGATTTTTCGACGCTGCCTGACGACGCGAAGAAGATCGATGAGCTCTGCGACAGCATGAAGGCGGAGACCTCGAGCCCGCTGTGGACGGCGGCTTCGTTTATCCCGGTGTATGGCAGCGATATCAATGCGGCCCGCACCATGATCGACGCCCTGTCCGATGTCTCGAGCAACGCGCTGGTTCCCATGGCCGATAACCTTTCGCAGGCCACGCCCGGCAAGCTGTTCCAGGATGGGACCATCAACGTGTCCGCACTGCAGGCGGTCGCCGATTCGCTCTCCGATAGCTCGAAGGTGTTCAAGAGCGTCAACGAGAAGATCCAGGGCATTGGCGATACTCATATTTCCCAGGTGACCGAGTTGGTCGATAAGGCCAAGGACGGCTTTGCCACCCTCAACGGCGCGGTTGACGCGGCGGAGAAGGTCGCCCCCGTCCTTCCCCAGATGCTCGGCGCCAACGGCCAGACGCGCAACTACCTTGTGTACGCCATGAACAACGTCGAGATTCGTGCCTGCGGCGGCTTTGGCGGTTCGCAAGGTTTGATTTCGGTCACCGACGGCCAGATGTCGATTGGCGAGTTTGTTCCCCGCATTGGACTCAGCGAGGATGAGGCAGTCGAGAGCGTCGACGAAGAGGATGAGGCGCTGTTCGGCAACCACAGTAACCTGTACAACTCGGGCAATACCTATTCGCCTGATTGGCCCCGCAACTCGCAACGTGTCGCCGCGCTGTGGAAGTCCCAGTATGGGCAGGACGTTGATGGCGTCGTCGGCATCGATCCTGTGTTCTTGCAGTACCTGCTGGGCCTTGTCGGTAATGTCTCGCTGCCCGATGGTACGGTCGTCGACGGTACCAACGCGGCGAAGGTTCTCATGCACGATGTGTATTGGAACTATCCGGTCGAGGAATCGGATGGCATCTTTGCGGCTGTTGCCAGCGCCGCCTTCGACAAGATTCTCGGTGGCATCGGTGATGTCGACGTTACAAAGCTTGTCGGTGCATTCGAGCGCGGTGCCGAAGAGGGCCGTCTGATTGCTTGGATGAGAAACGATGATGAGCAGAATGCCATCAAAGAGACGGGCATTGACGCTTCGCTGCCCGATCCGGATGATCCGAGTGCCGATCCCGTTGCCGGCGTTTACTTTAACAACCTGAGCTTCTCCAAGCTCGACTGGTATCTGAACGCCGACACGCAGATTGGCCAGGGCGTCAAGAACGGCGACGGCACGTGCTCGTATCGCATCACCGTTACCCTGACGAACATCATGACGCAGGAGGAGGCAGGCAAGCTGCCCGATTACGTCGCGGCGAGCGCGCCCGATGCCGCGCGCGACGACGAGCGTCTGAATGTCTCACTGTTTGCCCCGACGGGCGGCAACATTACTGATCTGACCGTCGAGGGCGCCCAGTTTGGTCTTGGCGCTGCTACGTGGCATGGAATTCCCTTCTATTCGGGCACCGTTGACCTGCATGCTGGCGAGACGACGACGATCACGTATACGCTGACCACGTCGGCCGAGGCGGGGGACAAGCCGCTTACGCTGCGTCAGACTCCTACATGCCAGGCGGCTCGCGACAGCGCGTCGGCGTAGGGTTTTTCTGGTAGCGCAGATAATCGAGTACCATTTTGGGGCGGACAGGCAATCTGTCCGCCCCTATTTTGTAAGGAGAGCGCATGAAGTACTTTGGCACCGACGGCTTTCGCGGTGAGGCCAACGTTGGGCTGACGGTAGAGCACGCTTATAAGATTGGCCGTTTTGTGGGCTGGTATTACGGCGCCAACCGCGAGCGCAAGGCGCGTGTGATCGTGGGCAAGGACACCCGTCGCTCGAGCTATATGTTCGAGGCGGCGCTGGTGAGCGGCCTGGTCGCGAGCGGTGCGGACGCCTATATGCTGCACGTGATCCCCACGCCGGGCGTAGCGCATCAGACCGTGGAAGGCTGCTTCGATTGCGGCATCATGATCAGCGCGAGCCACAACCCGTTTTGCGATAACGGCATTAAGCTCGTCAATAGCGACGGTTTTAAGATGGACGAGGACGTACTGGAGCTCATCGAGGACTACATCGATGGTAAGAGCGAGGTACCGCTGGCCACGGGCAACCACATCGGCGCCACGGTGGACTACATGCAGGGCCGCAACCGCTACATTGCTTCGCTCATCGCCAGCGCGAACTTTTCGTTGCAGGGCGTCAAGATCGGTATCGACTGCGCCAACGGCTCGGCTTCCTCGGTGGCCAAGCCGGTGTTTGACGCGCTCGGTGCCGACGTGCGCGTGATCAACGCCGCGCCCGATGGCTTTAACATCAACGTCGACTGCGGCTCCACGCATATAGAGCGCCTGCAGCGCCATGTGGTGGAGCAGGGCCTGGACGTGGGCTTTGCCTATGACGGCGATGCCGATCGCTGCTTGGCCGTGGACGAGCGCGGTCGCGTGGTAGACGGCGACCAGATCCTGTACGTGTGTGGCGTGTATCTGAACAAGCACGGTCGCCTTTCGGGCGGTACCGTGGTGCCGACGATTGCCAGCAACTTTGGCCTGGTCAAGTCGCTGGAGCTTGCCGGCCTAAGTGCCGTGACCAGCGGCGTGGGCGACCGTCACGTGTATGCCAAGATGCGCGAGGGCGGCTACAGCCTGGGCGGCGAGCAGACGGGCCATACGATCTTTGGCGATATCGAGCGCACGGGCGACGGCATTATGACCTCGCTGCGCGTGATGGAAGTGATTCGCGCCGAGCGCGAGACCCTCTCGCAGCTCACGGCTCCGTGCAAGCTGCTGCCGCAGGCGCAGGTGGCCGTGCACGTGGCGGACAAGGACGCCGCGCTCGAGAACATGGGCGTGCAGAACGCCATCGCCGAGGCCGAGGCTGCGCTGGCAGGCGAGGGCCGCGTGCTCGTACGCAAGAGTGGAACCGAGTCGGTTATCCGCGTGCTGGCCGAGGCGCCCGACCAAGCATCCGCCGATGCTGCCATGAAGCGCATCGCCAACGCGCTCGAGGCTCTATAGTTACGCGGTTTTACCAAACCGCGTAACTGCTCGACGCTGCAAACGCCCCTAAGCGGCAATCTGACGTTCAATTTCAAGGGCGCGACCAGAAGGTCAGCGCCCTTTCATTTCACGTTACCTTGCTCGCTTAGGGTCGTTTTCGCTGACGTTGCCAAGACATTGGCGTCAACATGGTTGGCGTTGGCGATGGCGCGCTGGTCAATCCTTACAGCTCGTACAGCGTGGTGAACTTGTCCTGCAGGTAGCTGCAGTAGTAGCGGGCATCGAACGCCATGCCGCACGCGCCCTTGATGAGCTCCGGCGCGTCCTTGGCGCGGCCCCACTGCCAAATGTGCTCGCCCAGCCAGGCGCGGACGGGTGTCAGGTCGCCGCTCGCGCAGGCGCCGGTAAGGTCGACGCCGTCGCGGCACATGTCCGGCACAAACATGGCGTCGTAGGCGCTGCCCAGCGCATAGGTGGGGAAGTAGCCAAACGAGCCGCCGCTCCAGTGCGTATCCTGTAGGCAGCCGTGCGTGTCGTCGGGAACGGGAATGCCCAGGTACTCATCCATGAAGCGGTTCCAAAGCGCGGGGATGTCCTTGGCCGTAGCCTCGCCGGCAAACAGCATGCGCTCGATCTCGTAGCGCACCATAACGTGCAGCGGATAGGTGAGCTCGTCGGCCTCGGTGCGGATCAGCGAAGGCTGCGCGATGTTCACGGCGTGGTAGAGCGTGTCCTCGTCGACGTCGCCGTAGACCTCGGGTGCGTGGCGGCGCAGCACCTCGAGCAGCGGTCCCATAAAGGCGCGGCTGCGACCCACGGTGTTTTCGAAAAAGCGGCTCTGGCTCTCGTGGATGCCCATGGAGGTGCCGCCCTCCAGGCACGTGCGCGCATAGGCGGGATTGACGCCCAGCTCGTACATGGTGTGCCCCGCCTCGTGGATGATGCTGTAGACGTTGGAGATGCAATCGTCCTCGTAGATGTGTGTCGCGATGCGCGCGTCACCCACGGCAAAGCCCTCGCTAAACGGGTGCTCGGTAAAGGCAAGCGTGGTGTCGTCCAGGTTCAGGCCGACGAGCTTCATCAGGTCGAAGCTCATGGCGCGCTGGGCAGCCTCGGGCACGTGGGCGTGCAAAAAGTCGGCAGCCGGCTGCTGGCCGCGCTCGCCGATGGCGTGCACGAGCGGCACGACCGTGGCCTTGACCTCATCGCAAAACGCATCGAAGCTCTTGGCGGAAAGGCCGCGCTCGTACTGGTCGAGCCAAACGTCGTATGGATCGCGCTTGGGGTCCATGAGCTCGGCCTGATGCTTAAGTTGGGCGACGATTCTATCCACATAGGGCTCAAAACTCGCCCAGTCATTGGCCGTCTTGGCCTTGTGCCACACGGCGTCGGCCTCGCAGGTAAGCCTGGTCCAGGCCTCGGCCTCCTCGGTGGGGATGGCGCTTGCCTCGCGCTGGTCGCGGCCGAGTACGCGAATCTCGTCGAGCAGCTGCGGGTCGTCGATCTTGCCTCCGGCGACGGTCTCGCGTGCCAGCGAGCGCACAAGTTCGACAGACTTTTCGCTGGTCAGCAGCTTGTGATGCTCGCCGGCAAGGGTGCCCATAGCATCGGCGCGGGCCGCGGCGCCGTTGGCGGGGGCAATGGTCGCGCCGTCAAACTCGGCAATCTTGAGCAGGTACTCGCGAGTCCACAGCCTGCCTTCGAGTTTGCGGAACTTTTTGACGGCCTTGTCGACCTTCATGCCTTTAGGCGTCTTGCCCGCTGCGGGCTTGGCCTTCTTATCGAGTTTCTTTCCCATATCGTATCCTTAATCTCGCAGGCCGAGCGCCGCAGGCGGGTGCACGGCCAGTTTGCACAGCTACCTGCTTTGTACCCAGCGCGAACAAAACGGAACGCGGCGATATGCTTGCAGAATGTGTTATCCTATAGCCCATTGCGTTGACGGAGAGGGTTTTGCCCGCCGCGTCGCCGGCAAGAGAGGGAAGGTCATGGGCTGCAAGCCTTCCTGCGGTGGCAAGGGCCAAGCGTTCACTCCCGAGCAGCGACCTCAACGGGCGCGCGGCCAGTGGCAGCAAAGCCCCAGTAGGGAAGCCGTGAGCCTCGCGACAAGAGGCGCAGAGTGGGCGCGGCGGGCCAGACATCCGCCGGGTCAAACAAGGTGGTACCGCGGAATTTAACCGTCCTTGGGCAATGCACATGCCCGAGGGCGGTTTTTTTGTTACCGAACCGGGCCGCGTATCCGCAGCATCGGGCGGCGTCAGCCGTCCCGGAGCGCGGATACGCGAGAGACGAAAGGGAAGACATGAGTCTGATTGATGATCTGGTCAAACTCGAGGAAGAGGCCAAGGAGCTCGTCGCAGGCGCCGACGACGCCGCAAAGCTCGAGGCTGCGCGCGTTGAGCTGCTCGGCCGCAAGGGCCGCATCACCGGCCTGATGCGTATGATGGGCAAGCTCGCCCCCGAGGATCGTCCTGTCATGGGCAAGCGCGCCAACGAGATGCGCCAGCTGATCGAGGGCATGCTCGACGAGCGCACCACCGAGATGAAGGCCGCCGCCCTCAAGCACGCACTCGAGCACGAGGCCGTCGACATTACGCTGCCGGGCATCCGTCCGCAGATCGGTCACCAGCACCTGATCAAGCAGATCATCGAGGAGGCCGAGGACATCTTCTGTGGCATCGGCTACACCGTCGAGTCCGGCCCCATGGTCGACACCTCCTACTACAACTTCACCGCGCTCAACGCGCCCATGGATCACCCGAGCCGCTCGGCCCGCGACACCTTCTACGTGGTCGACAACAACCCCGGCAGCGTCGCGCACCCCGAGGCTCACGCCCATGGCGAGTCCGACGTACTGCTGCGCACCCAGACCTCGGGCGTGCAGATCCACACCATGGAGTCGCAAAAGCCGCCCATCTACATGATCTGCCCGGGCACCGTCTATCGTCCCGATACGGCCGACGCCTGCCACCTGCCGCAGTTCAACCAGATCGAGGGCCTGGTCGTCGACGAGGACATCACCTTTGGCGACCTCAAGGGCACGCTCGACTACTTTGTTAAGTGCATGTTTGGCGAGGACCGCAAGACGCGCTACCGCCCGCACTTCTTCCCCTTCACCGAGCCTTCCTGCGAGGTGGACGTGAGCTGCCACGTGTGCGGCGGCAAGGGCTGCAACTTCTGCAAGCACAGCGGCTGGATCGAGATCCTGGGCTGCGGCATGGTCGATCCCAACGTGCTCATCAACTGCGGCATCGACCCCGAGAAGTACACCGGCTTCGCCTTTGGCATTGGTGCCGAGCGCGTCGCGGCCCTGCGCTACGACCTGCCCGACCTCAGAACGCTCATGACAGGCGATATGCGCTTCTTAAATCAGTTCTAGGCCCGGCGGCTTTCCCAAGCACCGCACCTTGCCTTTCAATCGTCGGTTGCGTACCTAAGTACGCGGCCCTCCTCTTTCAAGGCAATCTGCGGCACTTGGAAAACCCGTCTCCGTTGCAGTTTTTGGCTCAAAGCCGCATTTATGAAAGGAGACCAGTTAGATGCGCGTTTCTTACGACTGGCTCAAGACCATGATCGATATTCCGGAAGATCCTAAGACCCTTTCGGACGAGTATATCCGCACCGGCACCGAGGTTGAGGCGATTGACACCGTGGGCGAGTCCTTCGACCACGTGGTGACCGCCAAGGTGCTCACCAAGACCCCGCACCCCGATAGCGACCATATGTATGTGTGCTCGGTCGACGTGGGTGACAAGAACCTCGACGCCGACGGCAACCCCGCCCCGCTGCAGATTGTCTGCGGCGCGCAGAACTTCGAGGCCGGCGACCACATCGTCACGGCCATGATCGGCGCAGTTCTGCCCGGCGACGTCAAGATCAAGAAGAGCAAGCTTCGCGGCGTCGTGTCCATGGGCATGAACTGCTCCGCGCGCGAGCTCGGCTTGGGCGGCGACCACTCCGGCATCATGATTCTGCCCGAGGATACGCCCTGTGGCATGCCGTTTGCCGAGTATGTGGGCTCGAGCGACACCGTGCTCGACTGCGAGATCACGCCCAACCGCCCCGACTGCCTGTCCATGATCGGCATGGCCCGCGAGACCGGCGCCATCTTCGACCGCGATTTTCACGTTGAGCTGCCCGCCATCAAGGCCGAGACCGGCCGCGCGACCGACGACGAGCTTTCGGTCGAGATTGCCGACGAGGGCCTGTGCGACCGCTATGTCGCCCGCATCGTGCGCAACGTGAAGGTCGGCCCGTCGCCCGACTGGATGGTCAAGCGCCTCAACGCCCTGGGCGTGCGTCCGCACAACAACATCGTCGATATCACCAACTACGTGATGATGCTCACCGGTCAGCCGCTGCACGCCTTTGACCTGTCAACCTTTGCCGAGCGCGAGGGCCATCGCCGCGTGGTGGTTCGCGCCGCCCAGCAGGACGAGAAGTTCACGACCCTCGACGGCGAGGAGCGCACGCTCGACGCCGGCATGGGCCTCATCACCGACGGCGAGCGTCCCGTGGCGCTGGCCGGCGTTATGGGCGGCATGGATTCCGAGATCGAGGACGACACCGTCGACGTGATGGTCGAGAGTGCCTGCTTCAACGCCGGTCGTACCTCGCACACCAGCCGCGACCTGTCGCTGATCTCCGACGCCTCCATCCGCTTTGAGCGCCAGGTCGACGAGACCGGCTGCGTGGATGTCGCCAACGTTACCTGCGCGCTCATCGAGGAGATCGCCGGCGGCGAGGTCGCTCCCGGCTACGTTGACGTTTTCCCCGCGCCCAAGACCATCGACAGCATCAAGCTGCGCCTGGCCCGCGTGCATGCCATCTGCGGCGCCGACATCGAGCCCGACTTTATCGAGCGTTCGCTCACCCGCTTGGGCTGCACCGTCGAGCGCGACGGCGAGGACTTCATGGTCACTCCGCCGAGCTTCCGTCCCGACCTGCCGCGCGAGATCGACCTGATCGAGGAGGTCCTGCGCCTGTGGGGCATGGGCCGTGTGACGGCGACCATCCCGGCTGCCAAGAACCACATCGGTGGCCTGACTCGCGAGCAGAAGCTCACCCGCAAGGTCGGCGAGATCCTGCGCGCCTGCGGCCTCAACGAGACCACGACCTTTGGCTTTGCCGCCCCGGGCGACCTGGAGAAGATCGGTATGTCCACCGAGGGCCGCGGTTGCCCCGTGGTGCTCATGAATCCGCTGGTAGCCGAGCAGACCGAGATGCGTCGTTCGCTGCTGCCGGGCCTGCTGCAATCCGTGGCCTATAACGAGGCCCACGGCACGCCCAACGTGCACCTGTACGAGGTCGGCAGCCTGTTCCACGGTCGCGAGAACGCCAGCCTGCCCAAGGAGACCAAGTCCGTGGCGGGTGTGCTCTCGGGCCAGTGGAGCGAGCAGTCCTGGAACATGAAGTACCGCAAGCTGCGCTTCTTCTTTGGCAAGGGCATTGTCGAGGAGCTGCTCGCCCAGCTGCGCATCGAGAAGGTTCGCTTCCGTCCCGCCGTGGGCGAGGGCTACGCCTTCTTGCAGCCGGGCCGTGCCGCCGAGGTTCTGTCTGGCGGTACCGTGCTGGGCTGGGTCGGCGAGATCCACCCCGAGGCGCGCGAGGCCTGCGGCATAGATGAGGTCGTCGTTGCCTTTGAGCTCGACCTGGACAAGCTGATCAAGGGTGCCCGCAACCAGGAGAACTACCGCGAGTTCTCGCAGTACCCGGCTGTTGAGCACGACCTGGCTATCGTGGTTGACAACTCCGTGACCTGCGAGGATCTTGAGCGCCGCATTACCAGTGCCGGCGGTAAGCTGCTCGAGGGCGTGCGCCTGTTCGACGTCTATCGCGATCCGGCCCGCATCGGCAAGGGCAAAAAGTCCATGGCCTTTGCGCTTACGTATCGCTCCGACGATCACACGCTCACCAGCGAAGAGGTCGAGAAGGCGCACCAGAAGATCGTCACCAAGGTGTGCAAGGGCGTAAACGGCGAGGTTCGCGGATAGGATCGCTTGCGTCTGTGACGAATGTATTGCAAAACGGCGCACTGCTTTGTTGGCAGTGCGCCGTTTGCTATGATAGCCGGCGGCGTGTTACGAACCTAACAATGCGTAATACTGGCAAGGTGATTCAAACGGCGCTGCGATCGCGTGCCGACAATCGGGAGGCATACATGCACATTCCAGATAATTATCTGTCCCCGCAGACCGATGTCGTCATGGCGGTGGCGATGGTGCCCGTTTGGGTCCACTGCATCAAGAAGGTGCGCGCCACGCTCGATCGCGAGCACATGGCTTTTCTGGGCATCTGCGCCGCGTTCTCCTTTTTGCTCATGATGTTCAACGTGCCGCTGCCCGGCGGCACCACTGGTCACGCTGTTGGTGGCGCGCTCATCACGCTGCTGCTGGGCCCCGAGGCTGCTGCCATTGCAGTCTCGGTTGCACTCGCGCTGCAGGCGCTGCTGTTTGGCGACGGCGGCGTTCTGTCCTTTGGCGCCAACTGCTTTAACATGGCCTTTGTGCTGCCGTTTACCGCTGCTATCGTGTTCCGTGCGCTCAACAGCCGTCTGCACGACAAGAGCTGGGGCACCTCGGTTTCGGCCATCGTGAGCGGCTGGGTCGGCCTGTGCCTGGCGGCCCTGTGCGCGGCAATCGAGTTTGGTATTCAGCCGATGCTCTTCACCAACGCCTCGGGCGCTCCGCTGTACTGCCCCTTCCCGCTGTCCGTGGCTATTCCTGCCATGTTGATCCCGCATATGCTGGTTGCCGGCGTGGTCGAGGGCGTGGCGACGGCCGCCATCTATGGTTTCATTAAGAAGACGGCGCCGAGCGTTATCGTCGGGCCCGAGGCCGTCGATGGCCAGCTTGCTGCCGAGAGCGCTGCCGCTAAGAAGACCTCGCTGGTCCCCACGCTCATCCTGGTCGCCGTGCTTGTCGTGGCTACGCCGCTCGGCTTGCTCGCCACCGGTGACGCCTGGGGTGAGTGGGACGCCGAGGGCGCCGCGACCGCCGTTCAGGAGGCTGGTGACGACAGTCTGCAGGCTTCGGTCGGCCTCGATACCCCGACCTTTGCCGACGCCCTGCCCACGGGCGATTATCTGCAGGCCTATTCCGAGGAGCAGGGTCTTGGCTTTGCCGGCCAGGCTGCCATGTATATCCTCTCGGGCGTGATTGGCGTGGCGGTGCTGACCATCGCATTCCGCCTGGTCTCGCTGACGGTCAAGGAAAGCGGTGCTCATGGCAACAGCCGAGCTGCCTAGCTGGCTTACGGTCGAGCAGCGTTACGAGCCCGCGGGGGCTCGACATCGTGTTATGCAACAAAACGTCCTGCACCTGGCGAGCCTGCTTGAGCGGGTTCGCCTGGGTGGAGGCGCACACGAGGGCGGGTCGATGGTCGACCGCGCCCTTTCTTGCGTTTCGGCGCCGGTGCGCCTGGTGGGGATGTTCGTCTGCGTTCTGTGCGTGTACCTGACACAGAGCCCGCTGTACCTCATGTTGATGGCGGCTATCGCGCTGGTGCTCGTTGCCGTGCGCCCCGTACGCGGGCTGCGGGCAACCTTTGTGCCGGCACTTGGCGCTGCGGGGCTCGCGGTGGTTTTGGCACTACCTGCCCTGCTGCTGGGCGCGTCTGCCACGGGCGCCATGCTCAAGATTGCGCTCAAGACGTTCATTAATGTGTCGCTTGTGCTGGGCGTTTCATGGACGCTTACCTGGAGCCGCATGTCGGCGGCGCTCAAAATGTTGCACCTGCCCGACGAGGTCATCTTTACTTTCGATATGGCGCTCAAGCATATCGAGGTGCTGGGACGCACGGCGCACGATCTGTGCGAATCGGTCATGCTGCGCAGCGTGGGTCGTGCGCCTGCGGGTTTTTCGCGCACCGACTCGCTGGCGGGTATCATGGGCATGACGTTTATCAAGGCGATGGAATGTAGCCACGCGATGGACGAGGCTATGCTTTGCCGCGGCTTTGCCGGCGTGTATCCGGCGCCCGCTCGGATTGTGTTGAGCTGGCGCGATGCGGTTTATGCGGCCGTTGTGGTGTTGCTGGGCGTGCTGTGCGCGGTGCTGTAACGGGCTGGTCGGCTGTTGATGTGGAATAGGAAAGGGCGACGCTTTGGCAAACGATACGAATGACGTGATGAGCGCGAGTGGTGCCACCGGCGCCGAGGTCGCGCCGCTCATCGAGCTGCGCGACGTGGTGTTCTCCTATGCGGGGCATACGGTTGTCGATGGTGTGTCGCTGCAGGTCGATCGTGGTGAACTCGTTGCCCTGCTCGGTCCCAACGGCTGTGGTAAGACGACGATTATGCGCCTTATTAACGGCCTTGAGCTCGCGGACGCAGGGGCATACCTGTTTGACGGGCATGTGATCGATGCGGCGTTTCTAAAGGATTCCGCTGTCGCTCAGCGTTTTCATCAGCGCGTGGGCTTTGTGTTCCAGAATGCCGACGCCCAGCTGTTCTGCGCTACGGTGGGCGAGGAAGTCGCGTTTGGCCCGGCTCAAATGGGGCTGCCGGCAGACGAGCTCGAGCGCCGCGTGCGCGATGCCATGGGGCTGTTCCAGGTTGCCGACCTTGCCGACGCCTCTCCCTATCAGCTCTCGGGCGGGCAAAAGAAGCGCGTTGCGTTGGCTGCGGTGGTGTCGATGAACCCGGATATCTTGGTCCTCGACGAGCCTACCAATGGACTCGACGAGGATTCATGTGACATCGTGGTCAACTTCTTGTTGGCCTACGTCGCGGCGGGTAAGACGGTCTTGATGAGCACACATCACCAGGATTTGGTGCGACGCCTGGGTGCCCGTGCAATCTATATCGATCGATATCACCATGTGGTCGAGGCGCCTTCTCCGTCGTATGGAACCGAAAGCGGTGCTACGGACTAGTTGCTGCGTAGAGCGTGCGTAGCTGCCCGCGTGGCTTTGCCGTGATGGTATAGTTATCCAGGTTTTTATGGGGGTGGCTATGCCAAGCTGGAACATTCATATCGCTCAGACGGAGCGTTTGCTGGAGCGCACCGGTGCGCTTGCCAAGAGCGTGCGCGACCGCAATGCCTTTTTGTTTGGCTGCGTGGTTCCGGATATCTTCGTGGGCTATATGGTCCCTGGTATCGCCGATCCCATCCCGTACCGCATTACGCACTTTGCCAAGCCTGAGCCCATCCCTAAGCCTCGTGAGCATGAGTTCTGGGATACCTATGTGGCGCCGCTGCTCAAAGGGGCGCCTGTTGGTACGCCGGCTGACGCGACCTCGATTGTCGAGGAGCGCGAGCGGCTGAACCGCGTGCACTATCCCCAGCGCTACAAGGATGCCGAGCCGGTTGCCGGTCCCGGCGCCTGTGAGTTCTCGCTTGCGTCCGAAGATGTGGCACAGTCGTTGTTCGATTTGACACTTGGTGTCTGGTCGCATCTGGTGGCCGATACCGTATGGAATACGCGCGTGAATCAGTACCTGGAGGCGCACGGCGGCAAGCCGTGCGAGGAGTTCCGCATTAAAAAGCAGGGCGATTTTGACTGGTTTGGCAAGACGCTGGGCATCGTTTCCATCCCGCGTGCGACCGATCGCCTGTATACCGCTGCGACGCGTTTTGGGCAGTATCCCATCCATAAAGAATATGTGCTCAAGACCATCGGCGTTATGCACGAGATCGTGCGCGAAAACCCCGGCGAGCCCGACCATCCGCCATACCGCCTGCTGACCGAGGAATTCTTCGACGCAACGTTTACCGAGGTCATCGAGCTGACCGAGGCGGGATTCGCGGCTCGCGTTGCTGCTTCTGACGTTCCCGCAGTCCCCCTGATCGCTAGCTGCTAGTCGGCCGGCTTAACGGTGAGCAGTTCATCCCAATTGACCAACAGCTCCCGTCGCAGGGCATCTTCGGTGGTACGCTCGGCATCGGAAAGGTTCGCGACTGATCACAAATCGATGAAGCGGCATATGAGGTAGGTCCTAAAAAAGGGCCCGGAAGGCAAAGCCTTCCGGGCCCTTTGCAATGCAAGCGTGCTTGCAAGTGCGTTTTAGCGCACCTGAGCGACGTAAGCGACGTTGGTCGAGGAGACCTTGTCCTCGAGCTGGACGCTCATACGGGGATCGCCGGCGGTAGCGACGGTCAAATCGCCAGTCTTGACGTAGCCGAGCTCCTTAGCGGTCTCGATCGCCTTGACGATCGTGCCGTTGACGGTGCCCTGGGTAATCTCTGCCTGGTGCGGGATGACGCCCCAGTACATGATCATCTGCTGGACGGCCCACTCGTGGCGGGAGAACGCGCAGATCGGCATGTTGGGACGGAAGTGCGAGATCAGGCGAGCGGTGCGGCCGGTGGTCGTGGGCACGGTGATGCACTTGGCGCCAACGGTGGTGGCCATGTTCACAGCGGACATACCCACAACGTTGTTGACGACGCGGGTGCCGTGAGCGTCAGCCGGAACCTCGAGCGGAGCGTGAGCCGGGAGGTACTTCTCGGTCTCGAGAGCAATGCTGGCCTGCATCTTGACGGCCTCGACCGGGTACTTACCGGCAGCGGACTCGCCGGAAAGCATAACGGCGTCGGTGCCGTCGTAGATCGCGTTAGCAACGTCGGCAACCTCGGCGCGCGTCGGGCGCGGGTTCTGCTGCATGGAGTCGAGCATCTGCGTAGCGGTGATAACGGGCTTGTAGGCCGCGTTGCACTTAGCGATGATTTCCTTCTGGATGTGCGGAACGAGCTCGGGCTTGATCTCGATGCCCAGGTCGCCACGGGCGACCATGATGCCATCGGAAGCCTCGAGGATCTCGTCAAAGTTCTCGACGCCCAGGGCGCACTCGATCTTCGGGAAGATTGTCACGTGCTCGCCACCGTTCTCGCGGCAAAGCTTGCGAATGCCGCGGACGGACTCGCCGTCACGGATGAAGGAAGCGGCGATGTAGTCGATGTTCTCGGTCAGGCCAAAGAGGATGTCCTGACGATCGCGCTCGGTGATGGCGGGCAGCGAGATGTTGACGTTGGGCATGTTGACGCCCTTGCGCTCGCCGATCAGGCCGTCATTCTTGACGACGCAGGTCATGTCCTGGCCGTCGACGGACTCGACCTCGAGGGCAACCAGACCGTCATCGATCAGGATAAGGGAGCCCTTCTCGACCTCGGAGGGCAGAGCCAGGTAGTCGAGGGAGATGTGCTCAGCGGTGCCGTGGAAATCCTCGGACGTGGGCTGAGCGGTGACGACGATCTTATCGCCGGTCTTGACGGCAACCTTCTTGCCATCGACCAGAAGGCCGGTGCGGACCTCGGGGCCCTTGGTGTCGAGCAGGATGCCGACGGGCAGACCGAGCTCCTTGGAAATACGACGGACGCGCTCGATGCGACCGTGGTGCTCGTCGTAGGATCCGTGCGAGAAGTTAAAACGGGCGACGTTCATGCCCGCCTTGATCATCTCGCGGATGGTCTCGTCGCTATCGCAGGCGGGACCCATGGTGCATACAATCTTGGTGCGCTTGTACATTCAGACCTCCATCTGACATCGTCTTGCGCTGATAGATAAACCATAAGAAATAAAACTGAGATGATTATAACGAAATGACGACCGAATACCCCAAAAAATCGACCGTATGCCGAATTAGAAGTTCATTTTTTGCGGTAAAAACGGTATATGCAAAAACTTTACCAACCGTTCTAACCGCTGCTATCTGGGCGATATTTCAGTTTGACGATGCACCGAAGAAAAAACGTTTTATCAATGTTGAGCATCACACGGTCTGCATCGTTGCACTCGAGCCGTGTTTCCAATTGGAATGTTTTGGCTAGACGCGCCGCTTTGGGGTACCATAGCCCCACTATCAACTGCCGCTCAGCACGGCAGCCTTGATGAGCCCTTGCCCTTCTCCTGGGAATTATGATCGGGCATCAATCTGCTGAGTGGCCCGAATCCCAGGAGGGGACTCTATATGCAAAAGGAATACCTGTCCGCCGCGGCGGAGGTACTCAGCGACCAAGGTGTCGATGAGAACCTCGGCCTGAGCAACGACGAGGCGTCGTCGCGCCTCGCCAAGACAGGCCCTAACAAGCTCGAGGAAGCCGAGAAGACGCCGTTGTGGAAGCGCTTCTTTGAGCAGATGGCCGACCCCATGGTCATCATGCTGATCGTTGCCGCCGTCATCAGTGCACTCACGGGCATGGTCAAGGGTGAGGCGGACTTTGCCGACGTCGCCATCATCATGTTCGTCGTTATCGTCAACTCGGTGCTGGGCGTGGTTCAGGAGGCCAAGAGCGAGGAAGCTCTCGAGGCATTGCAGGAGATGAGCGCCGCGCAGTCCAAGGTTCTGCGCGACGGCAAACTCGTGCACCTGCCGAGCGCCGAGCTCGTGCCCGGCGATGTGATCATGCTCGAGGCGGGCGACTCCGTCCCGGCCGACTGCCGCGTGCTCGAGAGCGCCACGATGAAGATCGAAGAGGCTGCACTCACCGGCGAGTCCGTGCCTGTCGAGAAGCATGCCAACGTGATCGAGCTCGCCACCGGCACCGATGACGTGCCGCTCGGCGACCGCAAGAACATGTGCTACATGAGCTCCACCGTGGTGTACGGCCGTGGCCGCGCCGTCGTGGTCGGCACCGGCATGGATACCGAGATGGGTAAGATCGCCGGCGCCCTGGCCGAGGCCAAGGAAGAGCTCACGCCGCTGCAGGTGAAGCTTGCCGAGCTCAGCCGCATCCTCACCATCATGGTTATCGTCATCTGCGTCGTCATCTTTGGCGTTGACATCATCCGTCACGGCGTGGGCAACGTCCTTACCGACCCGACTGCCCTGCTCGACACCTTTATGGTCGCCGTCTCGCTCGCCGTCGCCGCCATCCCCGAGGGCCTGGTCGCCGTCGTGACCATCGTCCTTTCGCTCGGCGTGACCAAGATGGCCAAGCGCCAGGCGATTATCCGCAAGCTTTCTGCTGTCGAGACACTCGGCTGCACACAGACCATCTGCTCGGACAAGACCGGCACGCTTACCCAAAACAAGATGACCGTCGTCAAGCACGAGCTCGCCGCGCCTAAGGAGAAGTTCCTGGCCGGCATGGCTCTGTGCTCCGATGCCCAGTGGGACGAGGAACTGGGCGAGGCCGTGGGCGAGCCGACTGAGTGCGCGCTTGTCAACGATGCCGGCAAGGCGGGCCTCACTGGCCTGACTGCCGAGCACCCGCGTGTGGGTGAGGCCCCGTTCGACTCTGGCCGCAAGATGATGTCCGTGGTCGTCGAGACCCTGGACGGCGAGTATGAGCAGTACACCAAGGGCGCGCCCGACGTGGTGATCGGCCTGTGCACCCATATCTACGACGGCGACAGGGTCGTTCCGCTGACCGAGGAGCGTCGCGCCGAGCTCGTGGCCGCCAACAAGGCCATGGCCGACGAGGCCCTGCGCGTGCTGGCGCTGGCAAGCCGCACCTACACCGAGGTCCCGAGCGACTGCAGCCCCGCTGCGCTCGAGCACGACCTGGTCTTCTGCGGCCTGTCCGGCATGATTGACCCTGTCCGCCCCGAGGTCGCCGACGCCATCCGCGAGGCCCACGACGCCGGTATTCGCACCGTCATGATCACGGGCGACCATATCGACACCGCCGTGGCCATTGCCAAGCAGCTGGGAATCGTCACCGATCGCAGCCATGCCATTACCGGTGCCGACCTCGACCGCATGAGCGACGAGGAGCTCGACGCGCACATCGAGGACTACGGCGTGTACGCCCGCGTCCAGCCCGAGCACAAGACGCGCATCGTCGAGGCCTGGAAGTCGCGCGACCAGATCGTCGCCATGACCGGCGACGGCGTCAACGACGCCCCGTCCATCAAGCGCGCCGACATCGGCGTCGGTATGGGCATCACCGGCACCGACGTCACCAAGAACGTTGCCGACATGGTGCTTGCCGACGACAACTTCGCCACCATCATCGGTGCCTGCGAAGAGGGTCGCCGCATCTACGACAACATCCGCAAGGTCATCCAGTTCCTGCTTTCGGCCAACCTTGCCGAGGTGTTCTCGGTGTTTATCGCCACGCTCATCGGCTTTACCATCTTCCAGCCGGTGCAGCTGCTGTGGGTGAACCTGGTCACCGACTGCTTCCCCGCGCTCGCGCTGGGCATGGAGGATGCCGAGGGCGACATCATGAAGCGCAAGCCGCGCAACGCCAAGGACGGTGTCTTTGCCGGCAATATGGGCCTGGACTGCGTGGTCCAGGGTCTGATCATCACCGTGCTGGTGCTGGCGAGCTTCTTTGTGGGCGTGTACTTTGACATGGGCTACATCCACATCGCCGATATGATCGCCGGCAATGCCGACGAGGAAGGCGTGATGATGGCGTTCATCACGCTCAACATGGTCGAGATTTTCCACTGCTTCAATATGCGCAGCCGTCGTGCGTCGCTGTTCACCATGAAGAAGCAGAACAAGTGGCTGTGGGCTTCTGCCGCGCTGGCACTGGTGCTGACGGTGATCGTGACCGTGCAGCCGACGCTTGCCGAGATGTTCTTTGGCCCTGTGACGCTTGAGCTCAAGGGCGTTCTTGCCGCACTGGGCCTGGCTTTCCTGATCATCCCGCTGATGGAGATCTACAAGGCGATCATGCGCGCGGTCGAGAAGGAGTAAGTTAACCTGTCCGGGCCCGCCCCTGCGTGTTTTCTTCTTCGCTGGTCCTCGCGCTTCGCGCTGCGGGATCGCTCAGAAGAAAACACTCCCGGGGTGGGCCCTACGGTATCCTTGCTGGCTTTACTCCCGCGCGGATGAAAAAGGGCTGAGGGAAAGTTTGTGAGCCGATTGAGCGTTTGCTCGACCGGCTCTTTTTGATTCAAGACTTTAGTCTGCTGGCCGCGCAGCGGCCAGCTTTAAACCACCCGCTATGCGGGTGGAGACAAACGGCTTTAC
>NZ_JADNHZ010000015.1 GCF_015554145.1 Collinsella aerofaciens
CGCGCCTTTAGACGCGAGCCCGGGGCCCGTGGGTTATACCCTAAGAGCAAACCACCCTTTTTAAGGGTGGTTCTGATTATCCCTCTCCGCCCGCTTGACCATAATCTTGCCGCAAGCTTGACGAATGCCGGATGCCCAACAGCTTGATTCATTCCATACCAGATTCTATGCAAAAATGCCACTAAAAGGTCGTAGACGGTAGCGGGTGCTAGGCGAGTTGAATGACATAGCTGAACCTTGTTCATTTGCGTTACACTGCCGCTTAGATGGGACAAGCTGACAAGCCATTTACCTGCTTAAAGACCGATTAGTCGGGGGATTAATAAGAATCGGCCCTCGCTGTACAAAAACTTGCCGCTTGCGTACCAAAAGACAACCTAAAACACAAGGTCGCTCTATTCATAGCGCGGCTTGTATGGTCTTGCGGCTACAGTGTCCATACGGTCGAGTTGAGGAGCGGGCATGGTAAACGATTTGGGCAGTATGGACGACCTCGAGCTGATGCCGCTGGGCGGTGGCTATATGGTGCGACGCGAACGCTTGATGAATGAGCTTCTCGCCAAGGGCCGAAAGGCCGGCATCGTGGTTCTTTATGCACCCGACGGGTTTGGGAAGACCTCGGTGCTGCTGCAGTACACCCATGAGGTTAAATGCGACCCGACGCGAGGCCCCGTGCGGATTATCGAGGCCGATCGCGCCACTGGGCGCGAGGTGTTTATGCAGCTCGAGGTGGTTACCGAAGAACTCAAAGACAAACCGCACTCCCTTATCGCGATTGATAATGTGCCAAACCTCGATCAGCACGATACCGAAGACCTCATCGACAGGATTCGCGGCCTGCGCGCCATGGGGGTAGGGGTCTTTATCTCCTGCCGTCCTTCAAATCGTCAGCTGATTCAT
This sequence comes from Collinsella aerofaciens, assembly GCF_015554145.1. Lineage (GTDB taxonomy): Bacteria > Actinomycetota > Coriobacteriia > Coriobacteriales > Coriobacteriaceae > Collinsella > Collinsella aerofaciens_AA. Next base: position 901 of record NZ_JADNHZ010000015.1, read on the forward strand.
GGGCTGGGCGATTCGGTTAAGATCAATGCGCAGATGCTCAAGGTGCATGCCTATGAGTATTCGGCGTGGGCATCGGCGTTTTCGATCAGCACATCGCTCGACTTTTATCAGCTCACGCAGGGCGTGCCCGAGCTCGTTTCGGCATTGCAGACGGGTCTGTATGGCCAAGGCGACGTAGCCGGTCTGCTCGAAAACGAGATTGTCAACGTATATGGCGCGGCACTTGTCGATCTGGCTTCGCTCGACAATAATGCGCTGTTTTGCGTGGCATGTCTCATGATTTTGATGGGCGAGGGCAATATCGCAGAACTCGAGGCTTGTGGGGTGAGGCTGTCGATGGTCGACCAGTCCTACTTTGTACGCGACTATCCGATCTTTGGCTTGGATCCCGCCGAGCGGAGTTTTACGTGTCTGGGCACGGAGGATAACGGACGCTTGCGTTTGCGTAAGTTGGTGGCCGAGGTTCGCCCCGAACTTGTTCCGAGGGCGGCCCGGATTTTGCTTAAGGCGGGCCGATGCGATGCGGCGATGGGCCTGGCGGACGCCTTTTTGGACCGTGATGCGGTCCTTGAACTTGCTGGGCAGTATGGGGTCGATCTTGCTCTGACGGGGCACGGGGCCGATATCTGCCGAGCAGCGCTGGGCACGATCGATGCCGACGATCCGGCTCCAGAGCCAACGCCTGCCGAGGCGCTTGGCGTATATCTGGCGGCGGTCAGCGTGTCCAATACAAAGCTCGCTCGCTATATGGCATCGGTTATCGAGCGCGGGGGCGAACGGGCGGCCTGCGAAATAGACCCTGTTTCATGGAGGGTGGCCCAGACACTGACGGCTGTTTGCTATGGGGACAACGGGCTTGGGCTTCCTACGAACCTGGCCGTGCCAGAAATCGAGACATCCCATACCGCACTCGATATGTTGTCTGCGCATATCGAGGTCAAGCGCTGCCTGACCGAGCGGGGAGATGACGGCGGCGTTCTACAGCAGCTCAAAACGAGCAAGGCCTACGACTGCGAGCTCGACATCGCGGGGATTGTTATACGGGCCGATAGCATGCTGGTGGAGCTCTTTGACGGGTCGTTTACGGGAACCGACGAGCGCGACGACGAGATGACGGTGGTGCGGAAGGCGCTCGACGTGCGTGGGCTTAAGGCGATGGCTATCTGGGTGCGCATGGTGTTGGCGGCACGGCGGCTCCTTTCCGGCCTGCCGGTAACCGACGACGCGGCGTTCAACGAGCTCGATCGTTTTGCCGTGCGCATGCGCGACAACCAGATTCAGCTGTTTGGCCTGTTGCTAGAAGGCTGGCAGTCGCTGGCAGAGGGACGGCCGGTTAATGCAAAGTTCCGTGCGGTCCAAGTGCTCAAACTTGCCGAGGAGTCGATTGCGTACATGCGCGATAACGCATTGCTGCTGGAGCGCGCGGCGTATCTGCGTAACACCTCGATGGTTTCGGTACGCGAGGAAGCGGAGTTGCTCGATATAAGCCAGACGCAGGTTGGTGGAGCGGAGGCCTGGATGGTGGCGCTGCATTTGGCCTGTGCGGGCCGAGACAGCGATCTTGCGGCCTGGATGTCCATGAATCGTGCGGGGATTCTAGAGCCATCGTATCGGCTCTTTGCGCGCCTTGCCATGCATTGTCTGGGCGAGCCGGCGACCAGGATTCGCAAGAAGCTTCCCGTGCGCGAGCTGTCGCGGTACTCGCTGCGCGACGATTTGGAAGGGGAAGGCGAGCGCCTGTTCCAGGCCGGTGAGGTTGAAGCCGTTGATACCATTGACCATATCGAGATTCGCATGTTTGGGGCGTTTCGCGCCGAGCGCGACGGGTTTCCCATCACGGACAAAATGTGGCGCCGCAAGAAGGCGGCGACACTTGCCGAGCGGCTTGCGCTGGGCATGGATGCGCTCGTCGATCGTGAGACGCTGGCCATGGAGCTGTGGCCCCATGCCGAGTTCAATAGCGCCCGCAACAACCTGTACTCGACGATATCGCGCTTGCGGTCGGCTTTGGGACCGACGCCGGATGGCAAATCGTGTGTGCTCATCCAAAATGAATGCATCGGACTCAACGGCGACTACGTCAAGACCGATGTACGGCTGTTTGACCAGATAAGCCGCGAGGTTTTGGGAAATCGCACGGGTGCGCGCGGGCCCCATTTAGTTGAGCTGTGCCTTAAGATTGAGCAGCTTTATGCCGGACCGCTGTATGTTCCCAATGGCTGTAATCCCACCTACTTTTTGCGCATGCGGCGCATTATGCAGTCAAAGTACATCGATTGCATGATTAAGGGAGCAAATGCCGCTCTAGAAGAAAACGATCTGCAGTCGGCGATTTGGCTGGCGGAGTCGGGGCTTCGGCAGGAAACAGCGCGTGAGGATATGGTGCGCTGCGCCATGCGTGTCTACAGTGCGGCGGGGCGGAGGCGCGATATCGTTGAGCTATACAGTGGGCATATGCACCATCTGAGGGAGCAGGTCAATGGCGTGCCCGAGCCCGAGACGCGGCGTCTATACGAGCGCTTGGTGGAGGGGCGGCTCAATCGCGTGCTGGTCGAGCGATAAAAAACGGGCGCCCGAAGTACTTGGGCACCCGTAAGCTTGCTATGTGTTGGCTCGCCGGATCATTGGCTCTTAGACGAGCTTGATCTTCTCGATGTCCTTGCGCGAGGACTCGCGATACAGCGAGAACTTGCGGCCGATGACCTGGACGACCTCGGCGTGGCAACGCTCAGCGAGCTCTTCGGCGGCCTCGCGGGCGGAAAGACTGGAGCCATCGAGCACGGAGCACTTAACGAGCTCATGCTTCTCCAGGTAGGCGACCGTCTGCTCGACGGTGCCCTCGTTGACATCGGACTTACCGATGATGATGGCGGGGTTGAGGTGATGGGCCATGCTGCGAAGCTGCTTGACCTGGGCTCCTGTCAGTGCCATGGGTTCTCGCTTTCTATGTATGGGGCGCCCCGCGACGGGGCCTTAATCTACGTGAGCTGTCCCACGATAGCGCAGGAACGGCGCGGTGTGGAGCGCGTTTGCCCAGTTCAAAAAGAATGCGGATGCCGAGTGAGTGGGCGGTGCGGGCTGCGAACAGGCTATGAGCTGGGCGCAGAGACCGGTTCCCATGCAATAAACGCCCAGCGAACCTTACGGATATGGTCGAGCATATAGCACCCCTGCGGCACGCCCTTGGAGCCCGGCTCACCGGCATGGGGATTCTCGATCATGTGTTGGGCGATGTAGTCGCGCAGACGGTCGACCTTATCCTCGTTGCCATGCTCAAGCATGCGGGAAAAGTCCGCCACGCCTGCCTCAAGGCTATCGAAGGTATCGCGACGAGGCGATTCAAAGTACGTGACCTGCGGCAACGCACCCATCTGAATGAGAATGTTAAAGGCGTACACAAAGCCATTGCTGCAGGTAACCGAGGCGCCGATGGCGTTCATCAAGTGCAGATCATAGCGCGGGCTGGAGTTGGCGACCATCGTGACAGCACAACGCCGACGAGCCGTTCGATCAAGCTTGGCAAGCGCGTCTTTTAGATTGGTCGTCGTAACCGACCGACTGGCAAAGGCAACATCCACCGCTTTCGCGACCGGTCCAACCAAATCCCAGTCATCATCCCAAGCAAGCTCAAGCGGCGTAATGCGATCCTCGAGCCCATAGTACTCAATGCCAGCATCAAGCGTGCCCAACATGGCAGGGGAAAAATCAGCTGCAATCACGGGATGCCCGTCTTGCGCAAGCGGAATAGCAATCGACCCAGCTCCACACCCCATATCGAGCACTGACTCGCCGGGCTCAAGTGCCAACAGCTTTATAAAATCCCGAGCATAAGGGGCAGTCTCAAGAGGTCGAAAATGTCGAGCTCGCTTATCCCATTCAAAAGAATCATCAGCCCGATGCCGAGCGGCCTGCAGGTGCATCCATTCACCATTCCAATCCGCAGAAAGAAGCTCAGAGCGAGCATCCCCATCAACCACGGGCCAACCTCCTAGCAACAAAAAAGCGGCCCCTCCCAAAAGAAGAGCCGCACCCAGCATATATCAGAAAGAACCGATCCAACGTCAAACCGCCGTATCAACCAAGTGGTGCAGGAGCGAAGCAACTGCACCCGGGATAGAACTCAGCCGAGGTTGAGATGTGCGGGAGCCCCGGGGAGGGCAAATATATAAGGTCGATCGCGAGTTCCGCACGAGCCGGAGAGCACTTAATGTGCTCTCCGTGCGAGTCAGGACTGTCCGAGCAGGCGACCTTATATATTTGCCCTCCCCGGGGCTCCTCGCCCGAACCCCTCAGCTAGTTCTTGAGCGAGTTCAGCGGCGCCGGGAAGCGTCCACCGCGGTGGGCAAGCACGGTGCCGGCGTTGGGGTTCACCGGCATGATGGGCGCACGGCCGAACAGGCCGCCGTACTCGACGCAGTCGCCCACGCCCTTGCCGATGGCGGGAATCACGCGGACGGCCGTGGTCTTGTTGTTGATGACGCCGATGGCCATCTCGTCGGCGATGATGCCGGCGATGGTCTCGACCGGGGTGTCGCCGGGGATGGCGATCATGTCCAGGCCGACGGAGCACACGCAGGTCATGGCCTCGAGCTTCTCGAGCGAAAGTGCACCGGCCTCGACGGCGGCGATCATGCCGGCGTCCTCGGATACGGGGATAAAGGCGCCGGAGAGACCGCCCACGCTGGAGCTGGCCATGACGCCGCCCTTCTTGACGGCATCGTTGAGCATGGCGAGCGCGCAGGTCGTGCCCGGGCCACCACAGGTGCCCACGCCGATGATCTCGAGGATGCGTGCGACGGAGTCGCCGATGGCAGGCGTGGGAGCCAGCGACAGGTCGACAATGCCCTTCTCGACACCCAGGCGATGGGCGGCCTCGCGGCTCATGAGCTCACCGGCACGGGTGATCTTAAAGGCGGTCTGCTTAATCTTCTCGGCGACTTCCATCATCGATGCGGAATCGGGCAGCGTCTCCAGGGCTGCGGCCATAACGCCGGGGCCCGAGACGCCTACGTTGATGACGGCGTCGGCCTCGCCACCGCCGTGGACGGCGCCCGCCATAAACGGGGAGTCCTCGACCATGTTGGCAAAGCAGACAAACTTGGAAGCGCCGACGGAATCCTGGTCGGCCGTGAGTTTAGCGGCATCGATGATGGTCTGGGCGGCCATAAGCACGGCGTCCATGTTGATGCCGGCGCGCAGGCTAGCGACGTTGACACTGGAGCAGACTCGGCTCGTGGTAGCGAGCGCCTGCGGGATGGACTGGATGACGCGGCGATCGGCGTCGCCGATGCCCTTCTGGACGAGTGCGGAGAAGCCACCCAGGTAATCGATGCCGAGCGTCTCTGCCGCGCGGTCGAGGGCATGCGCGATGGGGGTGAGGTCCTCATCCTTGCAGCACGCGGCGATCTGCGCCACCGGGGTGACGGAGACGCGCTTGTTGACGATGGGGATACCGTACTCGCGCTCGAGGTTCTCGACGGTCTCGACCAGATGCTCAGCCGTGTGCGTCACGTGGTCGTAGATCTTCGTGCACATGCGGTCGAGGTTCTCGTCACCGCAACCCATGAGCGAAACACCCATGGTGATGGTCCTGATGTCGAGGTTCTGCTCCTCAACCATGCCGCGGGTTTCCGCGATTTCTGCGGGCGTGATCGCCATCCTTGCGCTCCTATCTGCCAAAACGAGCATAGCCTTTTCTATTCTAACGTGCCGCACGTGCCAAGTGACGCGTGCGGCACGTTTTGGTGCTCGGTTGTTTCCGTTGTGTTACTGCCCAAAGACCTCTTCGGCGATACGAGCGCTTTCGGCGGCGTCCTTGGCGTAGTAGTCCGCGCCGATCTGCTTGGCATATTCGGGGGTGAGCACGGCGCCGCCCACGATGATCTTGACGCCCGGAACCTCGGCATGGAGCAACTTGATGGTCTCTTCCATGGCGACGACCGTGGTGGTCATAAGCGCCGAGAGGCCGACGAGCTTGATGTCACGCTCCTTGACGGTCTTGAGTACCTCCTGCGGATCGACGTCGCGGCCTAGGTCAAAGACGGTGTAGCCGTAGTTATCGAGCAGCATCTTGACGATGTTCTTACCGATGTCGTGGATATCGCCCTTGACGGTGGCCACGCAGATCTTGCCCTTGTCGGCGATCTCGCCGGCGGGCATCAGGCGCTTGATGGTGTCGAAGCCCACGCGCGCGGCCTCGGCCGAGGCCATAAGCTGCGGCAAGAAGAACTTGCCCTGGTCAAAGAGGACGCCCACCTCGTCGAGGGCGGGGATAAAGTGATTGTTGATGAGGTCCATGGCGTCGTGGTCGGCCAGGAGGCGCTCGGTCTCGGCCGCGATCTCGCCCTTGCGGCCCGAGACGACCATGCGACGGATGGGGTCGTCGTTGCCGTCGGTGCAGGTGGTGCCAGCAGCGGGCGCGGCGTCGGTCGAGGCGGCCTGGGCGGCCGCCGGGTTTGCGGCGATCTTATAGGGATCGGTCCAGCCGGCGTAGCGCTCAATGTATCCAGTCGAGCCCTCGTCCTCAACGCTCAGCACGCGATAGCTGTAGACGGTATCCATAAAGCGTTTGGAGCCCGGGTTCATGATGGGGGCGTCGAGGCCTGCGCCAAACGCGGCGGCCAAAAAGACCGAGCCCAGCAGCGGGCGGGCAGGCAGGCCAAAGCTGATGTTCGACACGCCGAGCGCGCATTTGACGCCCAGGTGCTCCTTGCACAGGGACATGGCGCGCAGGATCTGCTCTGCCTGGCGCTGATTGGTCGAGGCAGTCATGACCAGGCAGTCGATGAGGATGCGGTCCGGGCCAATGCCGTAGCGGGCGGCCTCGGTCACGATGCGCTCGGCGATGGCGAAGCGAGCCTCGGCGGTATCGGGGATGCCACCTTCGTCGAGCGTGAGGCCGACGACGTTGGTGCCGTAGTGGGCGACCAGCGGGAAGATCTCGTCCATGATCTGCTGCTTGCCGTTGACCGAGTTGATGATGGGCTTGCCGGCGTAGCGACGTACGGCGGCCTCGACGGCGGCGGGGTCGGTGGAGTCGATCTGCAACGGCAACAGCGTGGAGCCTTGGAGCTGCTCGGTCGCTTGCTGGATGACCTTGACCTCGTCGATCTCGGGCAGGCCCACGTTGACGTCCAGGATGTCGGCGCCCTGCTCTTGCTGGCTGATGCCCTGGCTCACGACGTAGTCCAGGTCGCCGTCGCGCAGGGCCTGCTGCAGGCGCTTTTTGCCGGTGGGATTGATGCGCTCGCCGATGACGGCAATCTTGTGGCCGTCGCAGGGAAGGTCCACCACAGTCTGGGCACTTGTGACCGACATGCTGGGCTTGCGGCGGCGCGGGCTGGGCGTGTGGTTGTCGATAAGCGTGCGCAAGGCTGCCATGTGCGCCGGCGTGGTGCCGCAGCAGCCGCCCACGACGCTCACGCCGTCCTCGATCATGCCGGCGACGGCCTTGGCGTACTCGGGGGCCTGGATGTCAAAGACGGTGTTACCGCCGTCGTCCACGCGGGGCAGTCCCGCATTGGCCTGCACCATAACGGGCTTGTCCGTAACGGTGAGCATACGCGCGGCGAGTCCTCGGAGCTCGGCCGGGCCCTGGCTGCAGTTGATGCCCAAAACGTCGGCGCCGATGGCGTCGAGGGTGATGGCGGCGACCTCGGGGCTCGTGCCCAAGAAGGTGCGTCCGTCTTCCTCAAAGGTCATGGTGGCAAAGACGGGCAGGTCGGAGTTCTCGCGGCAGGCGAGGACGGCCGCCTTGATCTCGGCAAGGTCGGTCATAGTCTCGATAATAAAGAGGTCCACACCCGCGGCGACGCCGGCGCGCACCTCCTCGGCAAAGAGGTCGTAGGCCTCGTCGAAGCTGAGGGTACCCAAGGGGCGCAGCAGCGCGCCGATGGGGCCGATATCGCCGGCGACGTAGTGGGCACCGGCTGCACGGGCGCAGGCGACAGCGGCGGCAAAGACATCTGCCACGGTGGCGGTACCGTCGAGCTTGTGGGCGTTGGCACCAAAGGTGTTGGCGGTGATCACGTCGCAGCCGGCCTCGACGTACTGTCGCTGAATGTCGGTAATGACCTGGGGTTCCTCAAAGTTGAGCAGCTCGGGCAGGGCGCCCGCCTTCATGCCAGCGGCCTGCAGCATGGTGCCCATGCCGCCGTCGAACAGCAGGTGTCCCGTGCCCTCGATGGCCGCACGCAGGCGATCGTCCTTAATGCGCAGATCGTCGATCGTGCGCGCCTTGTACGTGGCACCGTTGCGACGTGCGGCATCAACGGGTGCCGCCAATGCAGTGCCGTCAGAATCATGAGTGATAAGCGGAGTAAACATTGAGGGCTCCTAATGGCTGGAATAGCAGGTGGTGTGGGCGGCGCGGAAGCGGCAGTGCTCGCGCATGCGGCAGATAGTGCAGGTGGGGCGGGTCTGGGCGTCGTGGACTTCGCCGTCGAACAGACCGATCACCGCGGTCACGCTTTTGGTGGGCATGAGCAGGCTGGTGGGCGTGACGGTCAGGCCGATGAGCCGCGTGGCGTTGAGCGCATTGACGATCGAGCGCTGGGCCGAGAGCGGGCAGTCGCCGTAGCCGGGACTAAAGCGCCAGTTGCCGGCGAGTCCGTGTGCGGCGGCCGCAGCCTTAACCTGCTGGTCCATCTGCTCGACGGCGGCTTCTACATAGGCAGAGCATGCGGCGTCGAGCACGGCTCCCTCCAGGGGCTGCTGGGCTCCCGTGGTGCGCAGACGACGCTCGGCGTCCATGCCGAGGGTGCAGGCCATCAGCGCGGCCATGCGGGCGTCCTTGAGATGTCGATAGATGTCGCGACCGCGCAGCTCAACGTTGGTGCCGACCAGACGGATGCAAGGCTCTCCCTGCTCGTTCACGCCCGTGGCATCGACGGTAAACACGCGCCGCACGCCGCGGGGCTCAATGTCCAGCTCAAGGCGCTCGACCACAAGCTCAATACGTCGTGACAGCTCGGGCTCAATCTGCTGGCCGCCGTAACCCAGATACCGCAGCATCTCGGCGCGGTCGACACGGGGATGGTGCACAGCATCGACACGGTAAAGCGCCGGCGACGCAAGGTCGGCCGGCACTTCGACAGCGGTTGTATCGATGTGCGGTTTTTCCATTACCCCAGGCGCTCCATAATGGTCGCGGCGATCGCAGGACGATTCATAGTGTACAGGTGCAGACCGGCGGCACCGTGCTCCTTAAGGTCGCAAAGCTGACAGGCGGCATAATCTACACCGGCTGCCTGCAGGCTCTCGGGGTCGTTCTCGTACTTGGCGAGAATCTTGATGACGGGGGAGGGCAGCGACGCGCCGCACATAAAGACCATGCGGCTGATCTGCGACTTGCCCATAAACGGCATGATGCCCGCGGTAATGGGCACGGTGATACCGGCCTTGTCGGCAAGCTCGCGGAAACGGTAGAAGCACTCGTTATCAAAGAAGAGCTGCGTCACAAAGAAGCTCGCGCCGGCGTCTTGCTTTTGCTTGAGGTGCTCGATCGAGAGGTTGAGATCCTCGCAGGCAATGTGGCCCTCGGGGTAGGCTGCGGCGCCCACGCAAAAGCCGGCGTCGACGAGCTCGGGGATGAGGTCACGGGCGTAGGCGTAGTCGGAGGCGGGCTTGTCGTCCTCGGTCGCGCCAGCGGGCAGGTCGCCGCGCAGGGCCAGCACGTTTTCCACGCCGGCCGAGCGATACTCGTCAATCTTGGCGGCGATATCGGCATGTGTGCGGCCAACGCAGGTGAGGTGCGCTACCGAGGGCGTATCGAATTCGCTCGTAATCATATGTGCGATGGGGGCGGTGGTGGCACCGTTACCCGAGCCGCCAGCGGAACAAGTGACCGAGACAAAGCTCGGCGAAAGCTTGCACAGGTTGCCCGCCACTTCGCGAGCCGTATCGAGGGTAAGCTCACCCTTGGGCGGGAACATCTCAAACGAAACGGGCGTGGTGCCTCGGGATGCTGCCTGCTTAAAAACCTCGTCGACGCGCATATCGTGCTCCTTTAGATATTTAGTGCGATGTGTTGTAAGGATTCTACAGCACCACTGTGCCGCGGTGGAGTTTTACTCGCGATTTAGGGATACCAATCAAAGATGCCTTGCTATCGGCATTTCCTATAGCAGAGCGGCTCATTTTGACACGGGCTATAAAGACTGGTATCTGATGCGAAATACCAGTTAATAGAGCTCCATCCCAAATTGACTACCCTTAAACCATGGGGAGAGGTCTGCAATTTATACAGTTGATTGGCTGTTGAGGGTGGCAACGCCGCCTCGATAGGGTAACCTCATTGATTGGTTTCGCGACAGCAACATAACGGTAATGTCGCGGAAACACGGCGAGTCTAAGCTATGACTCGTTCGTTAGTAATCAACACCGCTTCTCACGCGGTGCCGATACGAAGGGAGTTCCGTATGGCCGAACTTACCGACCGCTTCGGGACCATGGTGTTCTCTGAGGAAGTCATGAAGGACTACCTCCCCAAGGACATTTGGAAGCGCCTTGCTGCAACCCTCGAGGGCGGTGAGCCGCTCGACCTGGATGTGGCCAACGCCGTTGCCCATGCCATGAAGGTCTGGGCCATCTCCAAGGGCGCGACGCACTACGCGCACTGGTTCCAGCCGCTTTCGGGCATTACTTCCGAGAAGCACGACAGCTTCTTGGAGCCCAACCACGACGGCACCGCCATTACCAAGTTTACGGGCAAGAACCTCATCCAGGGCGAGCCCGATGCCTCCAGCTTCCCCAATGGCGGCCTGCGCGCCACCTTCGAGGCCCGTGGCTACACCGCTTGGGATCCCACTAGCCCCGCCTTTATCAAGGACGACGTCCTGTGCATCCCCACGGCTTTCTGCTCCTACACGGGCGAGGCCCTAGACAAGAAGACCCCGCTGCTGCGCTCCATGACCGCGCTCTCGCGTGAGTCCAAGCGCGTTTTGGCGCTGTTTGGCAAGACCCCCAAGAAGGTCGTTCCTTCCGTGGGCGATGAGCAGGAGTACTTCCTGATCAAGAAGGACGCTTACCGCAAGCGCAAGGACCTGGTCATTACCGGCCGCACCCTCTTTGGCGCCGCTCCCTGCAAGGGCCAGGAGCTCGAGGAGCACTACTTTGGCGCTATCCGCCCCACCGTCTCGGCCTATATGAAGGATCTGGACGATGAGCTGTGGGCGCTTGGCATTCCCGCCAAGACCAAGCACAACGAGGTTGCTCCCTGCCAGCATGAGCTTGCCCCCGTCTATGGCGAAGTCAACGAGGCCATCGACCAGAATCTGGTCATGATGGAGAAGATGAAGCTCATCGCCTCCCGCCACGACTTGGTCTGCCTGCTGCACGAGAAGCCCTTTGAGGGCATCAACGGTTCGGGCAAGCACAACAACTGGTCGCTTGGCACCGAGTCCGAGAACCTGCTCGATCCGGGCGACACCCCGCTCGACAACCTGCAGTTCATCGTCTTCCTCACCGCGGTGATCGAGGCCGTCGATAACTATCAGGAGCTCCTGCGTGCCTCCGTTGCCTCGGCCGGCAACGACCATCGTCTGGGCGCCAACGAGGCTCCTCCGGCGATTATGTCCATCTTCCTGGGTGACCAGCTTACCGAGGTCGTCGAGAAGATCATCGATGGCAAGGCTTCCGTCCATGCCACGCGCGGCGTGCTCGACCTGGGCGCCGATACCCTGCCCAAGCTGATGCAGGACAACACCGACCGCAACCGCACCTCCCCGTTTGCCTTCACCGGCAATAAGTTCGAGTTCCGTGCCTGCGGCTCCGAGCAGAACGTCTCCGACTCCAACCTGGTGCTCGATGCCGCCGTGGCCAAGTCGCTCAAGTCCTTCGCCGACGCACTCGAGGGTACGCCCGAGGATGAGTTCCAGGACGCTGCGCTCGAGTACTGCAAGAAGGTCCTGACCGATCACCAGCGCATCCTGTTCTCCGGCGACGGTTACTCCGACGAGTGGCCCATCGAGGCCGAGAAGCGCGGCCTTGCCAACAACAAGACCACGGCCGACGCTCTTCCCGCCTTTGTTTCCGATAAGGCCATTGCGCTCTTTGAGGAGACGGGCGTCCTGACCAAGGCCGAGGCTCAGTGCCGCTATGACTGCAAGCTCGAGAAGTACAACAAGCTCATGAACATCGAGGCTACCACGATGGTTCGCGAGGCGCGTCGTACCTATCGCCCGGTCATTACCGCCTATGCCACCAAGGTCGCTAAGGGCCTTGAGACTATTCGTGCCGCCGGTGCTGAGGCCGCCATGCAGTGCGAGCAGAACACGCTCAACAAGCTCTGCAACGGTATCACCGCCATCAACGACTCCATCAAGGCGCTCGACGCCGTACATCAGAAGGCCGAGGCTCTCGATGGCCAGGAGCAGGCCAACGTATACGCGCACGAGGTCGTTCCCGCTATGGATACGCTGCGCGCCGCCGTGGATGCCATGGAGGAGATCGTGGCCGCCGACTACTGGCCGGTCCCGACCTACGACGACATCCTGTTCTACGTGTAGAGCGTAACCGACATATCGTCACGGTATTGAGCCGGGGTCCGCATCGCGCGGGCCCCGGCTATTTGTTTGCGAAGGACGCTTTGGATCCCGCTTTGCAACTGATTCGCCCACGCAATAAGGGGTCGTGGGCAAAAAACGTCAAATATGAGTACTGTCACAAGCCCTGTAGCATTATCTTTTTGCAAAATATGCAGTGTTACGCAACATATGTCCAAGTACTTAGCTGATAAACGCCTGCAATTCTTCCGCCGTAGGACGCCTTGTGTCCAAATCGCCCTCTGATGGCATGAAATCGCTGTTACTAAATTGGTAACAGTACTCATATTTGCTATTTTTTGTCCACGGGCCCTTGGATGACAGTGTGATTTTATGCCTTCGGGGTTCGAATCTCGGCGTTGGAGAAGAAAAAAGCCCGTCACCGCAAGGGTAACGGGCTTTGCATTTCAAATGGTGCCCCCAGCGGGATTCGAACCCGCGATATCCACCTTGAAAGGGTGGCGTCCTTGGCCGCTAGACGATGGGGACAGCGGGAAAGAGTATAGCAGACTTTTTTGCCGGCGCGTATATCGTTGGCAAACTGGAAAACCACCACAAAGGTGCCTGTCCCCTTTGTGGTGGTGAGGTGCTAGGGGAGGAGCTTCATGGCGGCGTCGTGGGCGGCGTGCTCGTAGGTGTCGTCGAGGGGCTTGAGCGGCAGCAGGGCGGCGGCCTGTGCATCGCCACGGCGCTCGAGGGCATGGGCGATCAACCAGTCGGCGAGCTCGGGGTTCTTGGGCAGCGCCGGGCCATGCAGGTACGTGCCGATGACGCCCTTGTAGATCAGGCCCTCAAAGCCATCGTCGCCGTTGTTGCCGGTGCCCGTGACGACGGACGTTCCGAGCGGCGTGGCATCGGCGTCCAAAAGCGTGCGGCCGCCATGGTTCTCGAATCCCACAAAGGGCTCAGGTGCCAGGTCGGTTTTGACGGCTACGTTGCCGATCAGGCGGTCGGAGCCGCGTACGGTTTCGGCGGCAATGACCCCCAGACCCTCAATGCGATCCTCGCCCATATAGTACGAACGGCCGAGCAGCTGATAGCTGCCACAGATGGCGAGCAGCGAGCCGCCATCCTCAACATAGGATGCGACCTTGTCTTTTTGGGCGAGCAGCTCGTGTGCCACGGCTAGCTGGTCGCGGTCGGAGCCGCCACCCATCATGACGATATCGGCATCGGTGAGATCGAGTGACTCGCCCATACGGACCTCGTCCACGCGAACGGGGATGCCGCGCCAGGCGCAGCGACGCTCGAGGGCGATAACGTTGCCGCCGTCGCCGTAGAGGTTGAGGGCATCGGGGTACAGGTAGACGATGCGCAGCGGGCGCGAAAGCTCGACTGGCGCGATGCCGACGGGGACGGCACTGCCATCGGCACACGTTGCAGCGCGGGCAGCAACCGTGGCTGCATCGGCACCCTTCAGCCCATCGAGTTCTTTGACCAGCGGCGGGAAGGCCGTGTAGTTGGCGACGGCATAGAAAGTGTCGCCTGCGGCTTCATCCGCAACGGCGCCAATTGCCTGCGCGACGTCCGAGATAATCGCGGCATCGATGCCGGCGTACTTGAGGCGTACCTGCATGTCGTGCGCACGCGTGCCTCCGGCAAAGGCGACAAGACCCGGTGTGTCGGCGATGCGCTCGAAGTCGACGTCGTAGATCCACGAGACATCGTGGCCGTCGGCGTCGTTGTCGTTCAGGAAGAAGGCGCAGAGCCTGCCGCCTGCCGTTTTAATGGACTGGATCTGGCGATCGAAGCCCACGGGATTTTTGGCCAGGTTTGCCTCGACGGTACGGCCGGCGATCTCCCAGCGGCCCATACGTCCGCCGGCGGGGACGTAGGCATCGAGCGTAGGCTGTAGAAACGCCGTGTCCACGCCCAACTCGCGTGCGGCAAAGAAGGCGGCGGCAACGTTATAGACCATGTGCAGACCGTTGTAGCGTGTGGCGATGTGTACGGCAGCCGCGTCGGGCGCAGATCCAAAGACCAGGTCGAAGCCGTAGCCGTCGCAGCCGAGCTTCACGCCCGTCACACGGCGGACCAGTGCGGGGCGTGCCCAACCGCACGAGGGGCAATGGTATGCGCCAAGCTGGCCGTATTGCACGTAGTCATACTCCAGCGGCGCGTTGCACTGTGAGCAAAAGCGCGAGTCGCTAATACGGTCGGACTCGGTGTTGGTGGCGCCGTCGATGCCAAAGGCGATGCTTGCATTGGGAACGCGTGCGGCGATCGCGGCACACAGCGGGTCGTCTGCGTTGTAGATGAGCGTTGTTGCCGGCGAAAGCTCCAACGCATGGGCGATGACCTCCTGGGTGTGATCGATCTCGCCATAGCGATCTAGCTGGTCGCGGAACAGGTTGAGCAGCACGAAGTACGTCGGCTTGAGCTTGGGCAGAACGCGTACGGTGTAAAGCTCATCGCACTCAAAAACGCCCACGCGCTTGCCACCGGCTCGCTTGAGGCCGCTGCGCGCCTCGAGCAGTGCGCCCACCACGCCCGGCTCCATGTTGTTGCCGGCGCGGTTGCATACCACGGTGGCGCCGCTGGCGGCAACGGCGTCGGCGATGAGGTTGGAGGTGGTGGTCTTGCCGTTGGTGCCGGTG
Organism: Collinsella aerofaciens; assembly: GCF_015554145.1. Taxonomy (GTDB): domain Bacteria; phylum Actinomycetota; class Coriobacteriia; order Coriobacteriales; family Coriobacteriaceae; genus Collinsella; species Collinsella aerofaciens_AA. The sequence continues at coordinate 16,040 of NZ_JADNHZ010000015.1, forward strand.
ATCACCACGCTGCGGTCGACAAGGGCAGCGAGGTCGCTCAGCAACTCGGGGTCGATCTTCATGGCGATGCGGCCGGGAAGCACGCCACCCTGGCGCTTAAGGACGGAGCGCAGCCCCCAGCGAGCGATATCGCTCGAGGTGCAGGCAAGAGATGAGCGGAGGTTCATGAAACCGTTCCTAACGTAAACGACATGGTCGGGTCGAGTGCGTCACTAAAAACCGTAGCGGCGCGCAAATTCCTGGGCAAGCTGCGACACGTCTTCGCAGGCATTGGCCCAGGGGGCAAAGTCGGGAGTGTCCGAGATAATACCGTCCGCTTCCCAAACGGCCTGGTGCGAAAGATCCCAGGGATCGTGTGGCTCGGGCCGGCAGGGAAGGTACGGTGTCTGGTACATGGGGTTCAGTAAGAAGAACGCACCGCCCTCGCAACGGTTGGCAAACTCACGCAGCGCGCGTGTCGCCGGGCGCATCTTGTTTGTTTTGAACAGCAGAATCGTGCGGGCGAGCAGATACCAAGGAGAGTTCTCGAGCGCGTCAGCCCCGATCTCTTCCTCGAGCTGGTGGGCCAGGGCAAAAAAGCCGTCCTGGTCTTCCAGGCGAGCGAGGGCGAGCAACACGGTGCCTGCGGCTCGGGTGGGGTAGCCTTCCGCCTTAAGAACACGGCGGGCGTAGTTGGCGGCAGCACGGTAGCGAGCGCTCGCCATGCACAGCTGCGAGATGGCCTCGAGTGTGTGAAGCCACCCGATAAGAGCCGGCTCGCTCACGGTGAGCTCTGCCGCCGTCACACCGTCCGTCAAAACCTTATTGGCCCAGTAGTGCGGGGCTTCCATGTCGAACCCGGGCACGCTTTGCTGCAGGTAATCGGTTGTGGTCGCCTCGAGCTTCATCAGGTCGCCCAGGCAGGCGTCAACGGGCGTGTCAGCCAGGATGATGGCGAGCAGCTGGGCATCGAGGACATACGCATCGACGCGGACAATCTTGAGCAGCTCATCGCGCATGTCGTCGAACAGACGATTGCGCGTCTGCTCGAATTCCTCGTCGCTGCCCATGTCCTCGATGCGATGGAGCTCGTCGAGCAGGTGGCGATGAACACCGGCATAGGACAGCAGCGCCTGGGCATGCTCGGACTGCGCGTACTTTTGGGGATTCGCGCTAATGTCGTTATGGACAAGCTCGCGTGCTGCATCGGTGAGCTCGGGGTGCGACGCAACGTAGGCGCGCTCCAGGTAGGCGGGGATGTAGACGCTCGGATCCATTAGAGGTCTCCTCCCTTAAACGGCAAACCCTGCTCGGCCGCCCGCAGTATGCGCTCATCGATTTGGGAACGCACGATATCGTTGGTGGCGACCCAGGCGGCAAAGCTGGCGTTGTCGGGGGCGCCCAGGCCCTCCTGCAGTACCGGCGTCGCCTCGGATAGCGCAAGGACAAGCTCGTCGGTGGAGCCCGCACCCACGTTGACGCGGGCATAGACGCCATCGGGAAACTCGGTTTGGAAGTAGAGCGCCTCGGCCGCGTGCGGACACGAGCGTGCAAGGATACGCAGGTAGTGCTCGGCACCCTCGTAGTCCAGCTCGCGCCAGGCTGCGCTCATCAGTGCGATGAGCGTCCACGGGTCCAAGTCGCGCTCCGCATCTTTGGGGCGGCGGCGCAGCGGGGTATTCGCGAGGTACGGCACGGAGTGGGCAGAGCGAAAGCGCTTGAGCTCCTCGGCGGGGTATTCGAGCTTTGCCATGGCGAGCATCGCGGTGTGGCGGACACCAGCGGGGTCGTTGGGCGCAAAGTCCAAGCTGCGGTTTGCGGCTTCGAGCGACATGCGGTAGCGGCCGCTAATGAGGGCGCGCGACGCAAGGCCGGCAAGCCAGCGCAGGTAGGGACGGCGGGTCAGGTCGCCTGCGGCCTCACGCTCGTAGGGGTCTTGCGCCGAGGCGATCTTGAGCGCCAGGTCGTGCTCGACCTCATCGCACTTGGACACCAGGTACTGTACGTATTCCTCGTTGGATTCGGCGGTGAGTGCCGTCAGCATGCGCTGGGCGTCCCAGTTGGCCGGATCGAGTGCGGCGGCCTCGCGAAGCATGTTCTCGGCAGCGGCCTCTTCCTGCTCGGCCTGGGCATCGTCGGGGATAAAGGGAATGCGGTAGTCGACAGCCTCGACCACCTTGGCAATGAGGTGCCCGGCGCGGTCGCGGTCGTGCACGATGAGCGGTGCGGGGTTGCGGGTGAATTGTTCCATCAGACGCTCTACGGCGGCAGCGTCGGTGAGCGGGATATTGTCGCGGCGCAAGGCCTCAAGAACGAGGCGATGGCAATCCTCTTGAATGGGATCGAATGCCATGGGGCCTCCTTTGCTGCGGTTAGGGTTCAAATATCTCTATATGAGGTTCTAGTTTACCCGCATGTGGCACACCGGGGGTGCCGCACTTGGACATGCACCTTTGCACCACGAAGACGGATGTCGCACAAATGTCGGCACCTTGGACGACTGAGTGGTATCACTGTGCCGCAAACGGTCGATTTTTGGCGGCGAACGGGGCGCATTTTGGAGGGGCACAGTCCTGCCCGGGATATGTGGTCAACCTTGATAAAACGTTTGCCCAGCTTGGGAGTATGGATGCCGCACAAGGGTCTTCAGGGATAGAAAAAACGTTTCATCATTGTTGGCTTTAGGTGAATAACTGACCAACCAGAACGGTAAAATAGTGTTTGTCTGAGCGTTGAGACGTTTAGACATCGCGCATTGTCATCGCCGGCAACGCGCAAACCGGTCCTAACGGAGCCAATTGGGTGCTCCGTTATATACGCAAGTCTAAGAGGGGCTTGTTTAGGAGGCACAGTATGGGACGTTTTACCAATCCTCGCGATCTGTACTTTGGTGAGGGCGCTCGCCACGAGGTGAAGAACCTCAAGGGCAAGAAGGCCATCATCGTTTCTGGCGGCAGCTCTATGCGCCGCGGCGGGTTCCTGCAGGACGTTGAGGCCGACCTCAAAGAGGGCGGCTTCGAGGTCAAGCTGTTCGAGGGCGTCGAGTCCGACCCGTCCATCGAGACGGTCATGAAGGGCGCCGAGGCCATGCGCGAGTTCGAGCCCGACTGGATTATCGCCATCGGCGGCGGCTCGCCCATCGATGCCGCTAAGGCCATGTGGGTCTTCTACGAGTATCCCGAGGAGTCCTTCGATAACATCATCCAGCCGTTCAGCTTCCCTGAGCTGCGTCAGAAGGCTCATTTCTGCGCCATCTCCTCTACCTCCGGCACCGCTACCGAGGTCACCGCGTTCTCCGTCATTACCGACTACGCCAAGGGCATCAAGTACCCGCTGGCCGACTTCAACATCACCCCTGATGTCGCCATCGTCGACCCCGAGCTCACCTACACCATGCCCGCCAAGCTGTGCGCTCACACCGGCATGGATGCTCTGACCCACTGCATGGAGGCCTACGTTTCCACCTGCGCCTCTATGTTCACCGACGCCAACGCCCTGCACGGCATCCGCGAGATCGTCGAGTGGCTGCCCAAGTCCTATGCTGGCGACCATGAGGCCCGTCAGCACATGCACGAGGCTCAGTGCATCGCCGGTATCGCCTTCTCCTCGGGCCTGCTCGGCATCGTTCACTCCATGGCTCACAAGACCGGTGCTGCCTTCGAGAACGGCCACATCATCCACGGTGCCGCTAACGCCATGTACCTGGGCAAGGTCATCCAGTGGAACTCCAAGGATCCCCGTGCTGCCGAGCGTTACGCTTACGTGGCCAAGGAGATCCTGCACCTTCCCGGCGAGACCAACGAGGAGCTCATCGCTGCGCTCGTCCAGAAGATCCGCGACCTCAACGACCAGCTCAACATTCCGCAGTCCATCAAGGATTACGCGAATGGTGGCGTGAAGGTCGACGCCGAGAACCCGCAGATGGTTTCCGAGGAGGAGTTCCTCGCCAAGCTGCCCGAGATCGCCGCGAACGCCGAGCAGGACGCCTGCACGCCCGAGAACCCGCGTGAGACCAAGGCTGCCGACTTCGAGAAGATCCTCAAGGCCTGCTACTACGACACCGACATCGATTTCTAATCGACTCTTGTTATCGTAACGAGGGGCTCCGCACGTATCCGTACGGAGCCCCTTTCTTTTTTAGAGAATGGGATAGTTATGGCTGCAATTTTCAATAGCCCCAGCAAGTACATCCAGGGTCCGGACGAGCTGGCCAAGCTCGGCTCCTATGTCGAGCCGCTCGGCGCTAAGGCCCTCGTCATCGTGACGCCTTCGGGCAAGAAGCGCGTCGGTGCCAAGATCGAGGGCGGCTTTGCCGAGGCCAAGGCCGAGCTGCTGTTTGAGGACTTTAACGGCGAGTGCTCCAAGGGCGAGGTCGATCGCCTGGTTGCGCTCGCTCGCGACAACGGTTGCGACATCATCGTCGGCGTCGGTGGCGGCAAGATCCTCGACACCGCGAAGGCCGTCGCCTATTACCTGGAGTCCCCGGTTATCATTTGCCCCACCATTGCCTCGACCGATGCACCGTGCTCGGCACTTTCGGTGCTTTACACCGATGACGGCCAGTTTGATAAGTACCTCTTCCTTAAGGCAAACCCCAATATCGTCCTGATGGATACGACGGTTATCGCGGCGAGCCCGGTGCGCCTGACGGTTTCCGGTATGGGCGATGCGCTCGCAACCTATTTCGAGGCTCAGGCGACGCACGATGCCGACGGCGGCACCTGCGCCGGCGGCAAGGGCGGAATGGCCGGTCTGGCGCTCGCCAAGCTCTGCTACGAGACGCTTATGGCCGATGGCGTCAAGGCCAAGGTCGCGCTGGAGAAGGGCGCGCTCACGCCTGCCGTCGAGCACATCATCGAGGCCAATACGCTGCTTTCGGGCATTGGCTTTGAGAGCTCGGGCCTTGCCGCTGCTCATGCCATCCACAATGGTCTGACGATGCTGCCCGAGTGCCACGGCATGTATCACGGCGAGAAGGTCGCCTTCGGCACTATCGTCCAGCTGGTACTCGAGGATGCCCCGACCGAGAAGCTCGAGGAAGTCTTGGGCTTCTGCATTGAGCTTGGCCTGCCGGTCACGATGAAGGAACTTGGCGTTGCCGAGCTTACGCGCGAGCAGGCCATGATTGTTGCCGAGGCCGCCTGCGCACCCGATGACACCATGTGCAACATGCCCTTTGAGGTGACGCCCGAGATGGTCGCAAACGCCATCCTGGGTGCCGACGCGCTGGGCCACTACTATCTCATGGATGAGTAAATCAAGCTAAGGAAGGGGCAAAGCCGGAAGATGGCTTTGCCCCTTTTTGCTATGGTGCAAAGTAACCTGTTCCAATGCACAAGTTGGTGCAGGGGGGACAGGTTACTTTGCATCAATCTTTGTTCGATGAAGGGCGGATTCGCGTATGGCGCTTCCTATGGTTTATGGCGGTCCCGGCCGGTATGTTCAGGGGCCGGGCGAACTTTCGCGTCAGGGCAGGTATTTGTCATGGTTGGGCTGCGCTGCCTATGTATTGTTTGACCAGGGCACCGAGGATCGGCTGTGCAGGCAGATCGTCGATGGATTTCTGGATGAAGATCTAAGCGAGCCGTTCTTTAAAATTTACAACGGTCCCTGTACGGAAGATGCCGTTGTCGAAATGGCCAAGGAAGCCCGGGCTGAGTATTGCGACATGGTAGTCGGTATCGGTGGTGGCAAGATGCTCGATATCGCTAAGGCCGTTGCGTTTTATGCCGAGCTGCCGTTGTGCGTATGCCCCACGGCGGCTTCGATGGACGGTCCGTGCAGCGCGATTTCGGTGCTGTATCACGAGGATGGATCGTTCGATCGCTATCTGATGCTCGAGAAGAATCCAGACCTGGTCGTGGTCGATACCAATGTGGTCGCAGCGGCCCCACTGCGCATGACGGTCGCCGGTATGGGCGACGCGCTGGCAACGTACTTTGAGGCGCGTTCGTGCGCCGCGGCGCACGGCGCCAACGAGCATGGTGGAACGCCGGGGCACTTGGCCCTGGTCGCGGCACGTGCCTGCTACGACACGCTTATGGAGTGTGGTGTCGCTGCTAAGCGCGACCTCAAGAAGGGCCGCATGTCACTAGCGGTTGAGCGCCTGATCGAGTGCAATATTCTGCTTTCGGGCGTTGGCTTTGAGAGTGGCGGTTTGGCGCTGGCGCATGCCATCGCCAACGGCCTGACGATTCTGCCTGAGTGCAAGGCCATGCACGGCGAGGCCGTGGCGTTTGGTCTGGTGGTTCAACTGCGCCTGGAGCGTGCGCCCGAGCTGGATCAGGTGCTTGAGTTTTGCCGGCGTGTCGGTCTGCCGACGACGCTCGAGGAGCTGGGCCTTGGCGAGATTTCCGATGCCGACCTGATGAGCGTTGCGGATGCGGCCTTTAGAAACGAACGCAATATGGCCAACGAGCAGGCCAAGGTGACCAAACAAAAGCTCGTCGAGCTCATGCGCGAGGCATAGTTTGGCGCTTGATCGACCCTGTGCAATCGAGGCGGCGATAGGCCATGGGCTATTTGCCTCAAAGGTGCTCCGCGTGTAATTTGCCCGAGGCGTGGGCCGATAGCGTATCATTATCTCTTGCTTGTTTGCACTGCTCAGGGAGGGGCCGCGCATGGCGCAGGAACACGATCTATTTGATGACATTATTGAGATCAGCAAGGGTTTCGACTTTCTTAAAAACCCGCTTGGCGGCGTGACCGATGCACTCGATCCGTCAGCGCCGCAGTGGAATCCTGCCGACTATAAGGAGCGTCCGCGCGGCAACACGATTCCGTGCCTGAACTGCAAAAACGAAAAGAGCGGCTGCACCGCGTGCATGGACGTGTGCCCGGTCAACGCTATCGAGGTCGAGGAAGACGCCATTGAGATCCTCGACTCCTGTCGCAAGTGCGGCCTGTGCGCCGCTGCCTGTCCGACCGAGGCGATCATCTCGCCGCGCCTGGCGCCCAAAAACCTGTATGACGATATCGTCTCTGCTGCTACGAGCCACGAGACCGCCTACGTTACCTGCACGCGCGCCCTCAAGCGCATGCCGCGCGAAAATGAAGTCGTCGTCGCCTGTGTGGGCGATATTACGGCCGAGACCTGGTTCTCGGTGCTGGCCGACTATCCCAACGTGAGCGTGTACCTGCCGCTGGGCGTGTGCGATAAGTGCCGCAACACCGGTGGCGAGGATATTCTGGGCGAGGCCATCGCCACTGCCGAGGAGTGGGCCGGTACGGGCATGGGCCTGGAGGTCGACCCCAAGAGCCTCAAATGTCATAAGCGCCGCGAGTACGAGCGCAAGGAGTACATGGAAAAGATCGCCCGCACCACGGGCCTAACCGTGACTAAGCTCAACCCGGCGACTGCGGCACTGGCCTCGGTGACGCAGAAGTTGAAGGCCCACCGTCACCAGATTACGCAGCTTGAGCGTACGCTCAACACCATGTGCGGCACCACGACGGCCAAACGTCGCCGTACGCTTACGCACGGGCGACAGCTGGTACTCTCGACGCTGCAAAACCATCCCGAGCTTGCCCAGAACATGCAGGTGAGCACGCCGGAGTGCGATTTTGACAAGTGCACGTCGTGCGGCGAGTGCGTCAATGTGTGCCCCACGTTTGCCTGCGATCTGGTGGGAAGCGGGCGCTTTGCACTGGAGTCCACGTATTGCCTAGGCTGCGGAGCATGCGTCAAGGTGTGCCCCGAGCACGCGCTCAAGTTGGTTGAGCATGACGCGTCCAATCTGGTCGTCGTCGATCCCGAAGCCGAGGAAAAGGCCGCCCAGAAGGCGAAGGCTCACGAAGAAGCTGAGAAGGTCAAGGCCGAGGCAAAGGCCAAGCTTGACAAGATGCTCGACCAGGTGGAAAAGCTCGCGGACTAGTCAGCGACCCCTATCTCTGCTTCATTCGTGCCGCCGTGGCGTCCGGGTTCGCCCAGATGCTGCGGCGGCGCTATACTTATGCAGTTTGAAATGCTTGTACCAAAAGGAGCTGTCGTGTCCCTTTCCATCGGTATCGTGGGCCTGCCCAACGTGGGCAAGTCGACGCTGTTCACCGCGCTTACCAAAAAGACCGGCCTTGCCGCCAACTACCCGTTTGCCACAATCGACCCCAACGTGGGTATCGTCGATGTGCCCGATAGCCGCTTGCAAAAGCTCGCCGACATCGTTAACCCGGGTCGCATTGTGCCAGCGACGGTCGAGTTCGTCGACATCGCAGGTCTGGTGAAGGGCGCTAACGAGGGCGAGGGTCTGGGTAACCAGTTCCTGGCCAACATTCGCGAGACCGACGCCATCTGCGAGGTCGTACGTTACTTTAAGGACCCCAACGTCATGCGTGAGGTGGGCCGCACGGGCGAGTTCGTCGACCCCGCCGGTGACGCCGACACCATCATGACCGAGCTTATCCTGGCCGACATGGGCACGCTCGAGAAGCAGCTGCCCAAGCTCGAGAAAGAGGCCAAGCGCGACAAGGAGCTCATGCCCAAGTTCGAGGTCGCCAAGCGCCTGCTTGCCTGGCTCAACGAGGGCAAGCGCGCCGCGTCCATGGAGATGACCGACGAGGAACGTGCTGCCGCTAAGGGCCTGTTCCTGCTCACCATGAAGCCCATCCTGTACGTGGCCAACGTAGACGAGGACATGCTCAACGAGGACCTGGCGCCCATCGACGGCGTCAAGCCGCTGCCCATCTGTGCCAAGATCGAGGCCGAGCTTTCCGAGCTCGATCCCGAGGACGCGGCCGACTACCTGGAGAGCTTGGGCCTGGAGCAGCCCGGCCTGGACGTGCTCGCGCAGGCGGCCTATAAGCTGCTCGGCCTGCAGTCGTTCTTTACGGCTGGCGAGATGGAGGTCAAGGCTTGGACGGTACGTCAGGGCGCGACCGCCCCGCAGGCCGCCGGCGTCATCCACACCGACTTTGAGCGCGGCTTTATTAAGGCCGAGGTCATTGGCTACGACGACTACATCGAGCTCGGCGGCGAGCAGGGCGCCAAGGCTGCCGGCAAGCTGCGCATCGAGGGCAAGGACTATGTCATGGCCGATGGCGACGTCGTGCACTTCCGCTTTAACGTGTAAGGACGACGCGCATGTTTAAATATGGCAAAAAAGCTGGCTACATGGGCATCGCGCTGCTGGTGCTCGCGGTGCTTCCGCTGGTGGTCGCAGCGTTTGTTATCCCCAACATTGGTCCCGAGGTAGCAACGAAGTTTAACGCAGCCGGCGAGGTGACGCGCTGGGGCAAGAGCTACGAGCTGCTGGCACTGCCGGTGCTCAACCTGCTGCTGAGCGTGGCGACGTACTTTACGGCGGGACGCCAGGCCAAGAACAATGAGGACTCCGCCGCCATGGCGCGCATCGTGTGCGAGCGCTACCTGCGCAACGGTTGCATCACGGGTGTGTTCCTCAACGTTATCAACGTTTACTTTATGTACTCGGCGATTACCGGAACGGGCTTTGGCTTTGGTTTCTAGCCTGTCCTTTTAGGCAACGAGCCTGCACGCATATTCAATGGCTGCTGCGAGGCCGCCGCTCGATCGTGGCTTAAAGACCATATCGGCGGCGGCCTCGTTTTCGTATCCGGCGCCGCGAAGGGTGAGCGCGGTACCGGCTTCCAGGAGAAGGGGCAGGCCGCGTTGGCTGGTTGCGATTACGGCAGCCTGATTGAGCGAGCAGCTATGCGTTTGGCATTGGATGGCAAGTTCACCTTGCGCCGGGCAAGGGACCAGAACGGCGGCGACGCGACTTGATAGCAATGCAAATGCTGTGCGCTCATCGGGCGAAAGACATTCTGCTTCAACGACGACGAGCTTGGGCGGTGCGCTGTTTGTGCGAAGCGTGGCTCGGTACGTGCGGACCGAAGAACCCGACATAGAAAACTCCTGTGTATTAGGCAAAACGTAAACTATAGTTTACGTTTATGTTCGGCTCCATTTCAAACTCGGCTGCATGGACGAACGTGCGAAACAGATTCTTGGCAGGCGGGTCGAAGAGACACGCAGAGACCTTGGTATCTCCAAGGTTGATTTTTGTGTGGCGACAGGAATCAGTCGACCCTACCTCGACCGAATCGAAGATGGGACGGCAAATTTCACGATCAAGGTTCTATTTAAGATCGCGCCCGCACTCGGCATGACGGTGTCAGAGCTTCTCGAGGGTATCGAATAGGGCGTTCCACCGCTGTATTTGACGCTCTTTGGGCGGGTCCCCCTGGTTGCGATGTGCAAAATCGCGAGTATTCAGCACCTGCTCAGCCGTAGATGGTAGCTCGAGCGGCTGGCTTTGCCTTTTTGGCAGTAGTTAATCCACACGCTAAATAAAAATGAGGAATAAATATTTACTAGACGGCCCCTTCGTCCTAAAAGCTCGTCTAACAATCGGCCGATTCTATGCCTCCGGCGGAGAAATTGCAGAATACTCCGATTTTTGCACGACCCGAGGGGGCCCACCTGTCGTTTAAGGCTGCGATAAGTGGAACTGCCTTAGGGATTACACCATCGGGATTCGGTCGTGGTTGACTTGGCTGTAGAACAGGCGCTGGATCTCGGCGGCATCGCGTGACTGGCCGAGTGCCCACATGGTTTTGGCCACGAGCGTCTCGGTTGTCATATCGTCGCCGCGCAGAATGCCCGGATGATCGGCGTAAGCACGGCCGACCTCATAAACGCCCAGATCGAGGCCCTCTTCGGGGACCTGCGTGGTCATAACGACGGTGCGGCCCGAATCGACCCAGCGGAAAATTGCCTCTTGGAATGACTCGCCCGACTCACCAAACTCGGGGATACCGCCAATGCCAAAGGTCTCCAGAATCACGGCGTCGTAGCTATCGGCAAGGGCATCGAGGATGCCCGGGTTTACGCCGGGCGTAAGCTTGAGTACAAATACGCGCGGGTCGATGTTGTCGTAGAAACGAACCGGGTTTTCGTTCTGGTGAGTGCCGTGGAGTCCGTTGCGAACGATGCGGTCGTTGCGGATATAGGCAATGGGCGGATAGTTGACGCTAATGAACGCGTTAAAGCTCATGGTACGCTGCTTGCGGGCGCGCGTGCCGGCAATGGCGACGCCGCCAAACACAATCGAGACATCGTGCGAGTGCTCGTCGAGCGCATAGAGCAGGCTCTGGTACAGGTTGAGCTTGGCGTCGGTAAATGGATTGCCCATGGGCTTTTGCGAGCCGGTGAGCACGATGGGCTTGGGGCTGTCCTGAATCAGGTAGGAAAGCGCTGCCGCGGTGTAGCTCATGGTGTCGGTGCCGTGCAGAATCACGAAGCCGTCGTGGTCGGCATAACCCTCGACGATGACGTCGCGGATGCGCATCCAGTCACTGGGGCGCATGTTGGTGCTGTCGATGTTCATGGGCTGCACGACGTCGAGTTCGCAGAGGCCCGAGATCTCGGGGACGCTCTGGGCGAGCTCCTCACCGGTCAGGGCGGGGGAGAGGCCGTTGCCGTCCTCGGTCGATGCGATGGTGCCGCCCGTGGCGATGAGAAGGATGCGCTTCATTCTGGTATTCCTATCGTATTTGCCGCCACAGAGGCGGAGTCGTTCGGCAGTATTGTGGCACAGGGCGTCCAATGTTCAAACGTATTACATCATCTGTAACGTTTGGTAACACTCCAATTGCCGTCAAATAGGGGCCCAGGTCGTGCGTTTGCCGTGCGCTGATGGCTGCGAGGGACGAGAAACCCCATATAACGTGTACACTATGAAAGTTGTTTTCGTTTATTCGCGCGGGTGGGCACCGGCTCCCCGCCAACAAGAGGGGGAAACCATGGATCAAAAGGCTTCCGCAAAGATCCTCGTACTCGACTTTGGTGCGCAGTACGGTCAGCTCATTGCCCGTCGCGTCCGCGACCTCAACGTGTATTCCGAGATCGTTCCCTGCGACATCTCGGCCGATGAGATTCGCGAGATGAACGCCTCTGCGCTCATCCTTTCTGGCGGCCCGGCTTCTGTGTATGCCGAGGACGCTCCGTCCATCGACCCCGCCATCTTTGACCTGGGCCTTCCCGTCCTGGGCTTTTGCTACGGCCATCAGATCACGGCCGTGACGCTTGGCGGCAAGGTCGGCCACTCCGAGGTGGGCGAATACGGCCGTGCTACCATCACGCGTACGGCCGGCGCCAAGCTCTTTAACTCCACGCCTATGGAGCAGACCGTGTGGATGAGCCACCGCGATGCCGTGTCCGAGGTGCCCGAGGGCTTTACCGTTACCGCCAGCACCGACGTGTGCCCGGTTGCCGCCATGGAGTGCGTCGAGCGCAAGATTTTCACCACGCAGTTCCACCCCGAGGTCAAGCACTCCGAGTACGGTCAGCAGCTGCTGAGCAACTTCTTGTTTGAGATCTGCGGCCTGGAGCCCAACTGGAGCATGGACAACCTGGTCGAGACCATGACGGCCGAGTTCCGCGAGAAGGTCGGCGACGACCGCGTGATTCTGGCCCTGTCCGGTGGCGTCGACTCCTCCGTCGTGGCTGCGCTGGGCGCTCGCGCCGTGGGCAAGCAGATGACCTGCGTGTTCATCAACCACGGTCTGCTGCGCAAGGGCGAGCCCGAGCAGGTGGAGGAGGTCTTCACCAAACAGTTCGACGTCGACTTTATCCACGTCCACGCCGAGGACCGTTATGCCGAGCTTCTGGCCGGCGTGACCGAGCCCGAGGAGAAGCGCCGCATCATCGGCACGCAGTTCTGGAAAGAGTTCTTCGCGGTTGCTCAGCAGCTCGAGTGCGATGGCAAGCCGGTCAAGTATCTGGCTCAGGGCACCATCTACCCCGACATCATCGAGTCCGGCGCTCGTAAGACGGGCGGCAAGACGGCCACCATCAAGAGCCATCACAACCTGATCCCGTTCCCCGAGGGCGTGCACTTCGACCTTATCGAGCCGCTCGATCACTTCTTTAAGGACGAGGTCCGTGCGCTTGGTCTGGCGCTCGGTCTGCCGGGCCACATTGTGTTCCGTCAGCCTTTCCCGGGCCCGGGTCTGGCCATCCGCATCATCGGTGCGGTCGACAAGGAGAAGCTCGAGATTCTCAAGAATGCCGACGCCATCGTGCGCGAGGAGCTCGATGCTTACAACCAGCGTCTGTTTGAACAGACCGGCGAGCGCAACTCCGAGCACAGCTGCTGGCAGTATTTCGCGGTCCTGCCCGACATCAAGTCCGTCGGCGTTATGGGCGACGAGCGTACTTACCAGCGCCCGATCATCCTGCGCGCCGTCGAGTCCAGCGACGCCATGACCGCCGACTGGGCCAAGCTGCCCTACGACATCCTGGCCCGCATCTCCGGCCGCATCGTGGCTGAGGTCCCCGGCGCCAACCGCGTGTGCTACGACATCACGTCCAAGCCGCCCGCGACCATTGAATGGGAATAGAACAGACGTTCGATAAAATAATATAGCATCAGATAGCGGGCACGGTTTCAATCGAATCCGTGCCCGCTGCTGTATGCGTGTCCTTGCACGCCCAATATGCGCCGTAAAAGCCGTCTTCTTCAACGTCAAAGTGAATGCGCTTCATTTTTGCCTCTCAAAATCTTATTTTCACGATTTGCATTTTCATCCCGTTGTCACCGACCCTTGCGAGAAACCGGAAAAAGCCGCTGACAGAAGGGTCTCTCAAATCGTTGTAACCCAGCATATAGCCGCGACTTACGACCTGCAGACGGCTGTTCCACGTGCCGATTTCCTTGGCGGCATCCGAAACCGCAAAATATGCCCCCACATCCTTGATTTTTGCAGTCTTAAGCCATGTTTTTGCGATCATCTTTACTGCCGTCCGATTGGCAGCATCAAAGACCAGCACGCCGCCGGGGAAAGCGTCCGCCATCCCCCGCACCAGTTCCCGGACCTGCTGGGTCAGAAAGTAATAGAACACCCCGGAGGCAAAGAACACCGCCCCGCCGGAGGCATCGATTTTGCTAAACCATGCGGTGTCTTTCAGGTCGCAGGGGATATTTTGTTCTCGATCCCCGGCGGGCAGTAGCTGCTGCCGCAAGGCAATCACATCCGGGAAGTCCAGATTGTAGATCTTGCATCTACCGTTGTCGCAGGTTCTGCCGGTGTTGTCCAGCCCGCAGCCCAGATTGACCACCGCCGCATTGGGGTGGCCTTTCGGGTAATCCCGCACCTCGAAAGCAAGATCACTCTGCCGTGTGGCCACCTCCAGCGCACCAAAGCGCTGCATCAGGCTGCGGGAGTTTTTCTCTGCCTCTGAAAAGTCGTAGTCGATCTGGTCGAGCAGACGAACCGCTGTTTCATCCCTGTAAAGGTTCGGGTACAACTCCGTACACAGCTTCCGGGAATACAGCGGGAGGATCAGCGTCTCCTGCACGGTGTTTTTCTCAGTTTTACATTTCATAGGTTTCTTCCTCAGTGAATAAAAACTGTCATAATTGCCGCCAGCATAGCCGCTATGACCGTCATGCCTATCGCCATGTGCAGGATGGATGCAAAAATACCCGTGCTTGATACCCCTACTTCCGCGCCGTGACGCAGAGCCACTTTTTCTTTTTGTGTATCTGCACCTCGTGAAAACCCGCCTGCTCCAGGCACGCCTTTAATTCAATGTCATTGTAGATGGTCATGCCGCCGATGATCTGCGTCCACCTCTCGTCCTTGTCCGTATCGCCATTGCTCTCGTTGCAGATAAGAATTGTCCCGCCTGGCTTCAGCGTCCGCCAGACCTCACGGAAGCATCGGGGCAAATCAGGCCAAAAATAGACGGTCTCAAAGGCCGTGGCAGCATCGAAGTAGCTATTCTCAAACGCCATATCCGCCACACTGCCTTGCAGAACGGCGCAACGCCCCTCCTGAATTGCAGTTCGGTTGAGCTTTCTAGCCTTCTCCACGCTGACGGGCGAATAGTCGATGCCCTTGACGATGCCATGCGAGTATTTTTTCAGCAGCCGTTTTATGTTCGCCCCGCCTCCGCAGCCGCAATCCAGCACCTTGGCGTTTGGCGCAAGTCGTAGAAATCGAAGCCCCCACCGCGCCACAGGGCTGTGGCCCAGATTCATCATGGCAACCATAAGTTTTCCGCCGAGGCCCACGGGCTTGCGGGTGTTTTCAAAGAACGACATCTGGCCCCTCCGATTTCGTGCATTCCGCATAGGTCAACGGGAACGAGGCCTTCAGCACTGCGCTTTTCTGCACCGCCCAGCCGTTTTGACGCAGGAAACATAGGTATTCCTCGCTTGTCCACCTGCTGTGGAGGGGGAATCCCGCCATACTCATGAAAAAGGCTTTTGCCTTGCCGGAAACCGAGCTCCCCGCGTGAGTGAAGGTTGGCGCGATGAGCACGCCGTCGTCCTTCAGCACCCGTCTGATTTCTTGCAGGGCCTTTTCCGGATGCGGCACTATGTGAAGCGCGTTGGACGCGATCACCACTTCGAAGGACTTCTGTGCATAGGGCAGGCGGAACATATCTTGTACGGAAAAGTGCAGCTTTGCGGATTGATTGTCCCGCTTTGCTTCAAGGATCATCTTTGCAGAAGCGTCCGTAGCCTCGATGTGCGCCGCCGCATCCACGATGCTCTTTGCGATAAGCCCCGTGCCGGTGGCAACCTCCAGTACGGTTTTTGCTTTCACCACCGGCCGGATCAGCCCATACATCTTCTCATACGCCGCCCGGTCGTTTCGCATGAAACGGTTGTACCGACCGGCATTCTTGTCCCAGAAGCCCTTGCGTTCGTGCATGGCTATCGCCCCCAAATAGTTAGAGCAATCTAACTATAACACGCGTATCATGTAGTAAGATAGGACTAACCTTATTTTCTTGGCTAAGACGCATCTCTTCGGCTTTCGCTTATAGCGGCGCGAGTCAGATGCTAGGCTGGAGCTGAAGAAGGAGCTTGGCGGACAGGTGGGTCGAAACTGGTTCTCGGAACGGTGATCCAGCCAATTACACCAGGGCTCTAGTCATGCAGGTAAATCCAATCCATGACGGGAAAATAGGTCCTTTTCTCTAGCTCGACGTCTTTCGGAGCTTGACGATTTGGACTGATGGAGGCGAGAAGTCCCTCACCGCGCCAATACCTGACGATTGCGCTATGGGCATCTCTCCGACCCTTTGAATCACCCCTTGTTACGCCACCCGCTACGAACCCCGGCGGAAACCAGGGAGTCATTAAAGGAGCGACCTGCGGTTTTGCGAATCAATTGAGTCATTCCCTAAATCGCGAATCAAGGGCCTGATTCGCCCAAATTGTGCACGAATCAGCCCTTGGGCGGCACGATGCGACACGCATCGACAACACTCGGACTGGATTAGTCGCTGAGTGGGAATAGCGGGAACTGGCTTCTAAACTCGCGTTCTGGTGCTGTCGAGTACCGCCTGATGCTGTTTCGGCGTCGCCACAGAGCAAAGCCACCAGCGAAATAACGGGAATAACAGCCTCTGGACCCTCTGGCTCGGAGGCTTTCTTTTTCGTTCTGCTCGGAAAGAGCCCCTTGCCAAAGCCCCTTGAGCATCGGGTGGTATTATTGAGCGTGGGCGTTATCGTAGGTATCTTTGATTTCTTCTGGCAAATTGTCGGGAATCAGCGCCTTCACTCTATCCTCGTTGCCATCTTGGATTGCCTGCTCGTAGTACCAGCATTTGAACTTCAGCATGTCCAGTGCACGGTTCATCTTCGCGATCTCCGATTCCATGTGGGCCTTCCGCTCTTCGAACATGGCCTTGCGTTTGGGATATGTCGATGGGCCCTCCGAACACCATTTCATGAACAGCCGGATGTCCTTGATTTCCATCCCTGCCTTCTTTAGGCATTCGATGACCCGAAGCGCCTCGAGTTCCGTATCGCCGAATCGGCGAATGCCGGACGTCCGCTCCAATTCCGGAAACAATCCCTGTTTGTCGTAATACCGCAGTGTGGAAACGGGCAGACCGAACATCTCCGCTACCTGTCCGATTGTGTACATGGTCCCTCCGGACGAATTTCGAATTTACTCCTTGACCTAAAGTTAGGTTTAGATATTACCTTTATTTTCGTCAATATATATAAGGAGTGCAAGGGGTATTCCGTAATGAGCAAAACGGTTTTGATAGTCTCTTCAAGCCCTCGAAAGAATGGCAATTCCGAGACGTTGGTGGATGCTTTCGCCAAAGGCGCGCGGGAAGCAGGCCACAGCGTGGAGACCGTGCACCTGCGCGAGAAGCAGCTCGGCTTCTGCAAGGGCTGTCTTGCCTGCCTAAAGCTGGGGCACTGCGTCATCCAAGACGATGCCGTGGAAATTGCCGCCAAGATGCACGATGCGGATGTGTTGGTGTTCGCAACGCCCGTCTACTACTACAGCGTTTGCGGCCAGCTCAAGACCATGCTGGACCGCGCCAACCCGCTCTTCGGCTCCGATTACGCATTCACCGAGGCGTATCTGCTGGCGACGGCGGCGGAGGACGGGCGCTCGACCTTCGACGGCGCGAAGAAGGCAGTGCAGGGATGGGTTGACTGCTTCCCCCGCTGCACGCTTGCCGGAACGGTATTCGCCGGCGGCGTGAACGGTGTGGGCGATATCGCCGGGCATCCCGCTCTGGAGCAGGCGCAACGAATGGGCATGGAAATCTAGGCGCGGCTTAGCTGCGCGAAAGCAGTTTGTACTCAAAACCATCGGCAGGAGGAATCAAACATGACGATTAAGCAGACGGCGGGCAGAGATGCCCTGGGGGAGTTCGCTCCCAAATTCGCACAGCTCAATGACGACGTGCTGTTCGGCGAGGTATGGAGCCGGGAGGGCGAGCTCTCCTTGCGCGACCGCAGCGTGGTGACGGTGGTGGCCCTAATGGCGCAGGGACTGACGGACTCTTCGTTCAAATATCACCTGACGTCCGCGAAGAACAACGGCGTGACCAGGGCGGAGATAGCGGAAATCCTTACGCACGCGGCGTTTTACGCGGGTTGGCCCAAGGCATGGGCGGCCTTCCGCATGGCGAAGGAGGTCTGGGTGGACGACGATGCCGCCGACGCAAAGGCTCAGCACCAAAACGAGATGGTTTTCCCCATCGGTGCCCCCAACGACGCCTTCGCGAAGTTCTTTATCGGTCAAAGCTACCTCGCGCCCCTTTCCACCGAGCAGGTTGGCGTCTACAACGTGACGTTTGAGCCTGGCTGCCGCAACAACTGGCATATCCATCACGCCAAAAGCGGTGGCGGACAGATCCTCGTCTGCGTGGCTGGTCGAGGGTTTTACCAGGAGTGGGGCAAGCCGGCACAGGAGCTGCACCCCGGCGACGTGGTCAACATCGCCCCGGGAGTGAAGCACTGGCACGGCGCCGTGCCCGACAGCTGGTTCTCCCATCTGGCGCTGGAGGTTCCGGGCGAGGATGGCTCTAGCGAGTGGCTGGAGCCTGTGGACGACGACGCGTACCTTAAAGCGACCAACAAGGAGGCTTAAGCACCGTCGCCCGTCCGCGTCACCGAGAGCAGCGTGCTCAAATCGGCCTGAATCGCCTCTTCCTTGCTCCCGAGCTGCAATGGGGCTGAGTCGCCCGTGATGTTGACGCTCAACAGGTGCGCATCCGGCAGCTTCGCGGCCATGCTCCAGAACGGGAGCGTGATGATACCAGGGGTCATTTCGCCCACGCCGAGCTCCAGCAACAGCACGCGGCCGTTGCTGCGCTCGCGCACAAAGCGCTCGTGTCGCTCGAGGTTCTCGCGCGAAGGCCGGGGCCATATCGCCATCAACGAGAATCGTCTCGCACGAAGTATCGGGCGCCATGGCCTGGCTGTAGTTGAACTCGGTGTACGTGATGTGTTCGCAGGCGTTTGCGATCTGAGCGAGCATGCGCTTTATGACGCCGTTGCGCAATTCCACGCCCAGTTCAAGGAAAAGAATCTTCTGATGCGCGTGCGCATCGAACCAGTCGGTTACCTTGCGGTACCGCTCTTTGTCCACAGCGTTCAGGGAAACCTCGCGGTCAACCGCCTGCTCGGTTGGAGGCGGGGACCCGAGTTCGCCCATGCCCAGGAACTGCTCAGCACCTATTCCGAAGGAGGCTTGCGAGCGGTATCGGCTCGTCACGATTTCCGTAGTTGATCTTGACTGAGGACTCCTTACAAGTCTTGCTCGAGATCGAGCGGAGACTGGGCCCTGCCGAATCGGAGCTATGGCGACCAAAAATGTTGCCAGAAGACGCCGTCGACGCTGTTTGCGATGGGGCAGAGCTCGATGGCGGTTCGGCACAGTCTGTTTCGTCGGTTTCGCGGGGCGTTGATGGCGTGAAGGCGACCGTTGGAAAAGCTCATTTTCGTGGGGAAGAAACTTCTCGGTGAGTAAAGCTCATCGGAGCGGGGATAGAGCTTTGTCTGCGGGGTACGAAATGCTGGCTAGCGGTTGCGACGCCTTGTTGCAGAAATGCCAACTGCCGCAACTACAGCACCGGCAACACTCAGGGCGGCTGCCATCGCACCGTTGTCGCCCGTCGCGGGTAGGGTGGCCCCGGCTGGTTTAACCGCCGCTACTGCCTTGGTGGAAACGGGATTTGCCGTGGGCTTTTTTGCATTGGGCTGCGGTGTGGGCTCGGTCTTGGTTTCCGGTTCGGGTTTGGAACCGCTCGTATCGGTTGCAATCAAGTGCACGTCACTGTCGAAGACGTAACGGATGTAGTAATCGTGCCGCGTTTCGTGCATAATCCCTTGCCCGCTGTCGAAGTCACGGTCAACGTGTGTGCCAAGGTAGGTTGAGCTGTTGAGGTTCAGCCTGTAAGGGATTTGGTCGTCGGCGTAACTGCCTGTAAAGACTACGGTTGCTCTAACGTGATTGTCGATCATGGTCAGGGCAATAGAGACGCTGGCCTCTTTGGGGTTCTCGGTTTTTATAAGGCTTTCGGTATCGGTGTCGATCTTGAAGAGATGGACGGTGTCGTTAAGCCCGTTGATGAAGTCCTCGGGTTTGTCGGGAAAATCGTATACAAGAGCCTCGTTCTGGACCAACTCGAAAGCAGGGGGTAGCTCCAAATCGTAGTAATGATCGACGACGGTGGTTGCTGTGAGACTGCCTTCCGCGTTGACTTCGTCGCAGGTGATGAGTGTTGCGACATCGGATTCGGGCATTTCGGTCGCCAGTGCTACGCAGGGTAGCAAAAGCTGCCCTGCCATAAGAATGCTTAATCCGAAGGCGACGACTCTGGCGCCTGCATGAAGCTTGACGTTGCGGATAGACAGGCCAGTGCGTTTGTTATGGGTTTGCGGTGTAACATGCTGTCCATACATAAGGCGCTCCTTGTTCGTAGGCCGGTTTCCGTGGATCTATATTGCGCCTGCCCGATTCGGCCAGGCTCATACACGCGAACGCTCACGCGAGCAGGAGAAAGCTCTAGTTAATTTTCCCACAGTCGACACTTTGCGGCCAACGATTTGCTGTTCAATTCTCGGAGAGAGAATCAAGACAGTTGAGGAGTTGTCAGGCAATGAGACCGAGCGCGACAGCATGGCATCCTCGCCCAAGTTGAAAGAGGTGCGCGAGCTCGCTCGCAAGCTCGCCTAAGGGTAAGAAGAACGCATGGCAATCGGCGTTGGTGGAAATGCTTGCTGTCCTTATCAAGAGGAATGCTGATTGCCATGCGTCGATGCCCCAGCGGACAATTCCGGTGTGCTAAAACGCCTTCTCGCTCAAGAATTCCCTGAACGCGGGGATGTCGAAGCCGACGAGGCCACGTCCACGTTCCCCGATAACGCCGTCCTCGAGGAGGCGGCGCTTGTACTGGCTTGCATAGTTGCTGGCGACGCCCATACGCTTGGCGATCTCCGAGACCCTGCTGGATCCAGAATCAGGCAGAAGATTGTGAGTGAAAATCGGGAGTAGCACTCCCGATTTTGACCAATTAACGTTTGTACGAGATAATAGGCTCCATAACGGGAGGCGATTCTATGTACATCGAGCGCGAAATTGAACAGACGATAGATTCGATGCTGGGACAGGGAAAAGTTGTCCTGGTGACCGGAGCGCGCCAAGTTGGGAAGACGACGGTTCTCAAGCAACATCTAGGCGACCGATTCGACTATGTTTCGATGGAGAACCCGCGGGACTATCTTCTTGCAAAAGAGGATGCCGCCCTGTTTTTCGAGTCTCATGATTTGCCGATCATCATTGATGAGATTCAGCGCGTGCCTGAGCTTTTTTCTCCGGTGAAGTGGGTTGTCGATCAATCAGAGGAGAAGGGCCGAATCGTCCTCACGGGATCCCAGACATATCACCTCATGAAAGGGGTGAGCGAATCTTTGGCGGGGAGGATTAGAATTCTGGAGATGCCCTCTTTAAGCTTGCGAGAGCTTGTTGGTGGTTCCCAGGGCCCTCGTCCGTATATCCCCAAAAAGGTTTCCTTGGCCTCTAAGATGTCTTCGGGAAATATTTGGAACATCATCCATAGGGGTTCGATGCCCGAACTGCAAGACCCAAATATCGATTGGGACTCCTATTATTCCGACTACGTTGCCGCATATCTCGAACGCGATGTTCGCGATCTTGTAAACGTGAAGGATGAGGCGAAGTTCTACAGCTTTATGGTCGCGTGCGCAGCGAGAACGGGGCAACTGTTAAATGCCACCGATATTGGAAACACCGTTGACGTCGACCGTAAGACGGTGAAGGCTTGGCTCTCGGTTTTGCAGGCGTCGAACATCGTTCGGATTGTCGAGCCCTTTTGGCCTAATGTCGATAAGCGTCTGACCAAGACCCCTAAGATATTCTTTATGGATACAGGTCTTGTTTGTCATCTAACGAGGTGGATAACGCCGGAGCAATTGCGCAACGGGGCCGCGGCGGGGCATATATTTGAGACGTTCGTTGTCTCGGAAATTTTGAAGAGCTTTATGAACGCGGGGAAGAGCCTTCGCGACGTATGGTTCTATCGAGACCAAAAGAAGCGCGAAATTGATTTGCTCATTCAAGAGGGCCATATTCTCCATCCCGTCGAGGTGAAGATGTCAGCCACGGTGGGCAAAGATGCAGTAAAGAATTTTTCCTGTCTCGAGGGCCTGACCGGCTATGAAATTGGGTTTGGACACGTTGTCTGTCAAACCCCGGATCCATACCTTATTACCAAGGATGTCCAAGCGATTCCCGTGTGGGGCATATGATATACGTTGCAACGAGCGGGGCCCGGAGCGCAATGCTGATGCGCTCCGGGCCCCGCTGCTTTGTGAACCCATGACGGTTTGGTCGCCGTTGTTTTAGTCAAACAAGCTCGGCATGTCGTTTTCCTTCATGAGCGCACCGGCAGAGGGGAGGCTCTGTGCGGTGAACTTCTCGGCCGAGACACCGGCGCCAAGAATCTCCTCGGTCGTGCCGACGGTGGTGACCGAGCGGCCTTTCTTGGCCGTGAAAGCCTGGACGCCCTGCGTGTTGGTGGTCGTCTTGGTCTTGAGCAGCGACGTGTTGAAGTTCATCAGGCGGTAGTCGCTCGAGACCAGCGCGAGGTCGCGGTCTTCCTTGAGCACCTGCGCATACAGCAGCTTGCTGCCGCCGTAGATGGCGTTCTTGAGGCGCTTGCGGTTGGTCTTGGTGACGTATCCGGAAAGTGCGACGCGCACCACGCGGCCGTTCTCAAAGACGAACAGCACATCGGCCTTGTAATCCTCGGGGTCGATGACCCAGATGACGCTCTCGTCGGGTTCCATCTCAAGATCGGTCGGCAGGTACGAGCCCAGCTGGGCCGACTTGGTGTCCTCAAACGCCGCAACCTTGCACTTGTACACCTGGCTCTTATTGGTAAAGACCAGCAGCTCGTGGGTGTTGGAGGACGGGAACTCGATAAAGGGTTTGTCGCCGTCCTTGTACTTGAGCGTGGTCGCCTTCTTGAGCACGCGGTCCGTCATCTTCTTAAGATAGCCATCGCGCGAGAGCATGATGGTGACCGGGTACTCCTCGACCTCGGGCTCCAGGCTCACCTCGATAACCTCATGGGGCTCGATCCTGCCCGTGCGGCGCGGCATCACGTACTTCTTGTTGACCGCTGCCAGCTCGTCGCTGATGACTTTCTTGATGTTCTCCTCGCTGGAGAGGATCTCCTCAAGCTCGGCAATCTCGCCCTCAAGCTTGGCAATGTCCTTGGTGCGGTTGAGGATGTACTCCTCGTTGATGTTGCGGAGCTTGAGCTCGGCAACAAACTCGGCCTGGGTCTCGTCGATGTCGAAACCCTTCATAAGGTTGGGCACGACCTCGGCCTCGAGCTTGGTGCCGCGGATGATGGCGATCGCCTTGTCGATGTCGAGCAGAATTGCCTCGAGGCCGTGCAGCAGGTGCAGACGCTCGGACTTTTTGCCCAGGTCAAAGTTAATGCGGCGACGCGTGGACTCAATACGCCACTTGACCCACTCGTGCAGGATCTGGCGCACACCCATAACGCGAGGGTAACCATCGACCAGCACATTGAAGTTGCACGAGAACGAATCCTGCAGCGTGGTCGAGCGATAGAGCTTGGCCATGAGCTTGTCGGGGTCGACGCCGCGCTTAAGATCGATGGCGATACGCAGGCCCGAAAGGTCGGTCTCGTCACGGATGTCGGCGATCTCTTTGACCTTGCCCTCCTTGGAGAGCTTGACGATGCGCTCGATGATGACATCGGTTTTGGTGGTGTAGGGGATCTCGTAGACCTCGATGATGCGCTCTTCGGGAATCCAGCGCCAGCGGGAGCGGATCTGGAAGCTGCCAAGGCCGGTCTCGATTATCTTTTCCATCTCCTCGCGGCGGTAGATAATTTCGCCGCCGGTCGAGAAGTCGGGCATGGGCATGTACTCGAGCAGGTCGCAGTCGGGATCCTGCAGGTAATGCATTGTGGCGGTACAGACCTCGTTGAGGTTGAAACCGCAGATATCGGATGCCATGGCGACGCCGATGCCCTTGTTGGCCGAGACGAGGATGTTGGGGAACGTGGTGGGCAGCAGGCGTGGCTCCTTCATGGCGCCGTCGTAGCTGTCGACGAAGTCGACCGGGTCCTTGTCGATGTCCTTGAAGATCTCGGCGCTAATGGGGGAGAGCTTTGCCTCGGTATAGCGCGAGGCGGCGTAGCTCAGGTCGCCCGAATAGTACTTGCCAAAGTTGCCCTTCGACTCCACGAAGGGGGCGAGCAACGCCTCGTTGCCGGTGGCCAGGCGCACCATCGTCTCGTAGATCGCGGCGTCGCCGTGCGGGTTGAGCTTCATGGTCTGGCCCACGATGTTGGCGCTCTTCTGGCGCTCGCCCTTGAGCAGACCCATCTTGTACATGGTGTAGAGCAGCTTGCGGTGCGAGGGCTTAAAGCCGTCAATCTCGGGGAACGCACGCGAGACGTTGACGCTCATAGCGTAGGGCATGTAGTTGACCTCGAGCGTCTGCGTGATCGGCTGATCGGTGACCTCGGAGTGCAGGCCGATGACGTTCTCGGCGTTGACCTGCTTTTTCTTGGGCTGGTTCTTCGTCTTCTTCTTTGCCACGATTTCCTCTTGAACTTCTTATGGGCCGTCGTTATCGATTTGCTGCTACTGCAGGTCCAGCTGGTCCAGGTATTCCTTGCCGTGCTCGGAGATGTGACGCTTGCGGCCCGTCTCGTCGTTGCCCAGCAACAGGTTGAACATGGTCTCCATCTTGGTGACGTCCTCGGGTTCTACCTTGATCAGGCGGCGCGTCTCGGGGTTCATGGTGGTGAGCCACATCATGTCCGGATCGTTCTCACCAAGACCCTTGGAGCGGTTGATGGAGCACTTCTGGTCGCCAATCTCCTTGAGGATCCCGTTCTTCTCGAGCTCGGTGTAGGCAAAGTAGGTCTTCTCTTTGCAGTTAATCTCGTAGAGCGGCGACTCGGCGATATAGACGTAGCCCTCGTCGATAAGCGTGGGCACCAGGCGATAGAGCATGGTGAGCACAAGCGTGCGGATGTGATAACCGTCGACGTCGGCGTCCGTACAGATGATGACCTTGTTCCAGTTGAGGTTGTCCAGGTCGAAGGCACCGAGGTTCTTGATGCGCTTGTCCTTGATCTCTACGCCGCAGCCCAGCACGCGCATGAGGTCCATGATGATGTCGGACTTAAAGATGCGCGGATAATCTTCCTTTAGGCAGTTGAGGATCTTGCCGCGGACGGGCATGACACCCTGGAACTCGGCATCGCGCGACGTGCGAATGGCGCCTGCTGCCGAGTCGCCCTCTACGATGTAGATCTCGCGGCGGCTCTTGTCCTTGGAGCGGCAATCGATGAACTTTTGCACGCGGTTGGCCATGTCGGTCTTCTGTTGCAGATTGGTCTTGATGCTCTGGCGCGTCTTCTCGGCGTTCTCGCGCGAGCGCTTGTTGATGAGCACCTGCTCCATGATCTTGTTGGCGGCGTCTTTGTTCTCGATCAGATAGGTCGAGAGGCGCTCCTTAAAGAATGCCGTCATCGCCTGCTGGATAAAGCGGTTATTGATGGCCTTCTTAGTCTGGTTTTCGTAGGACGTCTGGGTGGAGAAGCAGTTGGTCACCAGCACCAGACAGTCCTGGACGTCCTGCCACTTAATGCCGCTCTCGTTTTTGTTGTACTTGCCCTGTTGCTTGATGTAGGCATCGATGGCGCTGGTCAGAGCACTACGGGCGGCCTTTTCGGGCGAACCGCCGTTCTCGAGCCATGATGAGTTGTGGTAGTACTCCTGCATCATGAAGGTGCGCGAGAAGCACATGCACGCGGTAATCTTGACGTTGTAGTCGGGCAGGTCCTCGCGGTCGCGACCGCGGCGGTCGGCCTCGATAAAGAAGGGCTCGGTGAGGTAGTCGGCACCGACCTTCTCGAGCACGTAGTCCTCGATGCCCTTGGGATAGCAAAAATCCTCTTCGGTAAATTCGCCATCGTCGCCCTCAATGCATAGGCGGAAGGTCACGTTGGCATTGACCACGGCCTGGCGGCGCATGGTCTCGCGATACCAATCGTGGGGGATGCTGATGGAGGTAAAGACCTCAAGATCGGGGCGCCACTTGATGGTGGTGCCGGTGCGGTCCTCGTCGCTGGGCTCAATCTCGAGCGCCTTCTTCTTGGCGCCGACGACCTTGCCCTTCTTAAAGTGTAAGGAGTACTTGTTACCGTCACGCCAGACAGTGACGTCCATGTACTCGGAAGCGTACTGGGTCGCGCAGGAGCCCAGGCCGTTGGTGCCGAGCGAGAAGTCGTAGTCGCCGCCCTGGTTGTTGTTATACTTGCCGCCGGCGTAGAGCTCGCAGAAGACGAGCTCCCAGTTAAAGCGCTTCTCAGAAGGGTTCCAGTCGAGCGGGCAGCCGCGGCCGTTGTCCTCTACCTGAATGGAGCCATCGCGAAAGGCGGTAAGGGTGATGAGTTTGCCGTAGCCCTGGCGCGCCTCGTCAACGGCGTTGGACAGGATCTCGAAGGCGGCATGCGCGCAACCGTCGAGCCCGTCCGAGCCAAAGATGACGGCGGGGCGCAGGCGTACGCGCTCCTCGTCCTTGAGCTGACGAATACTGTCGTTACCATAGTTTGCGGTGTTTTTTGCCATGCTCGCTCTCTCGATACTCCTTTGCTGCGTTTAAGTCATATAGATAGTCAAGGTAGCATAGCCCAGCCCTTGGGCGATTCCACCCAACACGAAATCCATCGAACAATCGTTCGGATTAACGGGTAAAACGTGTCGTGCGGATTGTTGTTCCGAATCGAACAGTGGGACAAGCGTCTCGTTTTATGGGCCACGGGCGTGCGTGTGCGAGTCCCTTTGGCCCATAAGGAACGCTGGCGGGTCGTTATTTGGGCCGTGGGTCACTTCGCCGGCGTCGTGTTTCGTCATACGCTCATAGCGGAAGCCGATGCCACGGGGTCGACTTGGGACTCGGGCAACGGATGAGCTGCAAGCCGAAAGGAGCGGTGAGGATGATGAAGCCCATGACGAAGAAGCTGCTGTTAGGAATTCCCACCGTGACGCTTTCGGCCGTGCTGGCATGTACGGTGGCCGGCTGCGGCGGTAATGCGCCGAGTGGCTCGGGCGGGAGCGCACCTGTGCAGGAGAAGGCCGAGAAGCCCAAGGCCTATGAGTCGCAGACGGTCGAGGTGGCAGGCATTACCTATGAGTCGGTGGCTCACGGTACGTTCTATCGCGGTGATGCCAAGAAGCAGGACGGCTTTTACCTGCACATCAAGATTACCAACAACAACACAAAGAACAGGACGTTCAGTTCCTTTAACGTGCATGCTGCCCAGGGCGATCTTGAGGCAGGCGACCCGTTGTTTACTTCCGGCAAGGCGGCCGTGCTCGACTACGTTGCAAGCGAGGCTCCCGATGAGCTTCACGAGGGCATCGATCTTTCCAAGAGGCCAGATATCGGCCCGGGCGAGACCGTTGAGTACGTGTATTTCTGGGCCCCCAAGACGGCGTACTACGGGCCCATCACTGTCGAGTTCGTAGACGCTTACGCCCCCGCCAAGAATTATGAGGCCATGCACTTTGACACCACGGGATGCGAGACCAAGGAGTTCAAGGCGGCCGGCGGCGTGGCCGATTCTGGCGAGAAGGCAGATTTAACGGGCATCGACTGCGCATCGTACAGCATCGAGGCCGCCGATGGGTACACGCTGGATTCGTCCGACGAAGAGCGCGAAAAGGCAAACTTCTTCCACGACGAGACTGGAGGACGCCTGAACATCAGCATCTTCCCGCGTTCGCCGGAGGAAGAGGTTGCAAGCCTAGAGCAGGTCTACGAAGGCAAGGAGACAACAACCGACCAGGTCGAGTACAACGGCATAACGTGGCTGCGCTTTACCGGTCCCGACAACGGCCATACACTGTTTGCGACGGCTCCCGCAACGGGTGAAACCGTCCGCGTGTCGATCGGCTGGAAGATCGATTGGGACGCCGCCGTGCCCATGATGGAGGCACTGAAGCTCAAATAACGCCGCGATTCTCACGTCAGGCGACTCAGGGCTGGCTCCGAGTTATCGGGGCCAGCCCCTTTTGGTGTTCGATAAGCCGAGTCGGCGTCTCACACAAAAGTAACTAGGAGCTAGCGAGGCCTATCCGAATTGACCTCATTGGCGGTGTCTTTTTCGAGCGCCGTGCGGCGGGCGCTGTAGGCGACAAGGCCGGCCCCAACTGCGGCGAGTGCTGCTGCGGCTGCGGTTAGGGGGACGTTGCTGTCGCCCGTGCCGGCGAGCGCGCCCGCTTTTCCGGAGCGCTTGTTATTGCCGTGATCCTTGCCGCTGCCGGAGCTGCTTCCGCCGGAGCCGCCGCCCTCGTCAGTACCGCCGCCACTCGAGCCACCATCGCCGTCTGCTGTCATCGGGGCGTCGTGAAGTCCTGTCGTATCCGCACTGTCGCATACGCCGACCTGAGCTTCTGAGCGTTCGCATGCCGCGTCGGGCACATGAAGCTCGTGCAGTACGGCACCCAGCGTCGAGTTTGCGCCGGGTCGAATTTCCTCGAGCGTCACGGGGTCGAGTGCCACCAGGTCACGCGCCTTTGCGTAGAGCGTGACGCGTTTGCCCACTTCGTCGCTCCAACTCTCTGGGATGGCAAAGCTCATGCGGAACTGTGCCGTGCAACCCGGTGCCAGCACGGCGTTGCCGTTGTCGGCTACCAGCGGGTGCGTTGCAAAACGCGCGCCCAGCGTCTCGAGCGCATATTTCTCGCGTGCCATATCGTTGGCCGAAGCACCCTCGGCAAGTTCTGGATCGTAGATCGAAGCCATGCGTGCGTTCGCTCCGAACCCGATGGATGCGCTGGAGAACGGCTAGCTGGAGCCCTCTCGGTACAGATCGATCGTGCCGGCGGCCAGCAAGGTGTTGCCGTCGTTTCGCACCGTGACCATGAAGGATTCGCTTGCTGCTCCGGGCACCACCGCGCCCGAGGTAGCGACCGCGCCCGTCGGAGTGGCACACGCCACCAAGGGCACTTCGATGCCGTGCAGCTCTGCCTCGCTCTTCTCCGCGCTCACAATGTGCGTGGCGAGCGCGGAGAGCATGCCTCCCGACGTCAAAAATGTCGTTATCTGATCGACGGGATGGTCCAGCTCGCACATCACGAACGGCTCCGTGAACAGATCGCCTGCCAAGGTGCTGGCGAAGACGCGGAAGTGCTTGCCCATCACTGCTACCGGGTTGCCTTCTTCGTCGTAGGTTTGCCCCACCTTGCCATCGGTGTTCTCTACATAGAGCGCGCACCTGCCGTTGTTGCTTACGCTAAACGATGCCGGGCCACAGCCTGCGGCACCCACGGGCTGCGTTGCAAATGCCGGTGCGCCTCGCGTCCAAGTAATATGCTGCAGCTGCTCGTTGACGGTGGCCAAAAAGCCCGAATGTTGTGGCCACGGCACCGCATGGGGCACCGTGGCGTCTGGTGGCATAACGCCCCAGCCCGCAATGGACTGGCCGATCACGGCGTACGATGCGCAGCCGCAACCGCCTGCAGTCTCGTACGCAACGGGCACCACCATTTTGCCGTTGATATTCTCGGGCTCGCTCAGCTCGATACTCGACGGTGCCTGCGGAAAGCGAAGAACTTGGCGGAACGTCAGGCTGTCGCCCAAATCATCCGACCACAGGGTAAAGCATTCCAGCGCAACCTCGGCCTCGCTGCCGAGCGCCTTCTCTGCGGTGGTTCCGCGGCGGTGGAGGTAGGCACCCGACAGGCGTCCGTCGACCAGCGTCTTGCCTACCGTGATGCGCGGGCACTGCAGGCAATGGTAGCCATCCTCTTGCAGGCGGCCGCGCGAGATGCTGCGCCATGACGTATGCGACACCACGCGGATCTCGTCATTACTTATGCGCAGGCGCACAACGGACAGTATGCCGGCTGTGCTTGCCGTATCGAAAAGGGTGTTGTCGCCGGCGGGGCGCTCGCCCGAGACCAGCAGCACGTAGGCGTCCTGGTTTCCTCTTCCGTCCGTATATTCCACCACGTCGAAGTCGTAATCGAATATGCCGTCGCGCTCCACGTCGCCCTCGCCAAACCCAAGGGGAAAGTCCACGGGCGTGGGAGCGGACCACGTGCCGTTTGCCTTTGTGTGCACCACCAGTCGCGAGCGGCCATTGTCGCCGTAGCGCACCGAGGCGATACGGAACAGGCATTCTACGCCGGCAATCATCGTTAGCTTCATGTGGGCTTCGCTGAGCACGCTGGAAAACAGCACGTTGTCGCTCGAGGGTTTTATGCCGCCACGCTCGTCCTCCGACACGCCGGCAGAATTGGCGTTCGGGTCCGCAACGGCGTTCGTTGACTGACCGATATAGGTGTACTCATACATCGGCGCGGCATTTTCGTCGTTCTCCATCAGCGCGTGGACGAAATGTTCGACCTGTCCCGTGTCGTCGCTCTCCGCGTTCGTCTCGAGCTCAATGCGCGTGACCGCTTGATCCCAATCGCGCACGACAGGCGCGGCGTTTACGGCAGTGGCCTTAACCTCGGCGCGTGCGAGCAGCTCGGCGTTGGTGACGATGGTGGCCGATGCGATAAACTGCGGCACACCACCTGCCTCGGCGTTGCCGGCCGAGCCGAAGCAGGCATCCAGCGTATAAGGCGTATCTCCACCCAATGCCAGCTCAGAGCGTTGGAGCACATACTGGTCGCCATTGTTCACCGACATATTCCACGAATCGATGAGTGTGGGCCACGACCCCGACCAAGCCTTGGTGGTCCACTTGAACATTACGAACTGGAGTATCACATCGACATCGACGTCTGCACCCACGCGCAGCCGCGGAAGCTGGTGTCCATCTGCCTTCTCGTACCCAATGAACAGCGTGAGGGATGCGGCACCGCGCACGGCAGACGAAGCGACGCCTGCAACGCCGGCTCCAAAGGTGACGGCAAGTCCGATCTGGATGGTGAACGAGCCCGACGTGTTGGAATAGTCGAGCGAAATGTTCTTGAAAAACGCCGCGCCGCTGCCGTGCGTGTGGGCACCCACAGCGAGCGTCAGCTTCGCCAGCACCCAAGGGTTGACGTTTAGGAAAAATGGCACCGGTCCTAGGGTAAACTGCTCGGTCCAATTGAGGTCAGTTCTTACCTGGAAGAGGGCCTTAATATTGCCGTATGCGGGGTCGTTGTTGTTACCCCAGGTTTTGCCCACCCAATCGTAGGCGAGCGAGCCGTACAGCTGTGTGGCGATATCCATCGTGAACAGCGGCGTGCAATGGTGGCGAAGGAGCTTGGTGTTTCTTGGATCGGTGCCCGAACCGGCACTCATACTTTTGTACTGATTCCACTTCCCCTCCATTTCGTCGAGGTAGCGGTTTGCCTGCTTGGCGCCCGACTCGCGCGGTGACTTCTTCCAGTACTCCGGATCCGGATTGCCCGAATCGTTCATATAGCTGGCTGGTTTGTATCCTCCGCCAAACAGCACGTATCCAGCAAACGAGAAATCGAAGAGGATCGGAAATGTGGGTATCCAGCACGTGAACTTATTGCCGCCGATGCCGGGAAACGCCGCGGGGAAATCAAACGGAGTGACCTCTTGGTCCATGGTAGTGGGGACGATAGTGGTCGAGCCCGATTCCGCCTTTGCGGCCGGCGCGGTGACAACGGCCATGGGGGATGAGAGCGTGTAGGTTTTGCCCTGATAGTCGAGGACAAAGCGCAGCTTGCACCCTTCCTCCAGAAGGCCCGATGCCGCGTCGAGAAACTTGTCTTCGAGTGTGAACGTCGCCAGATTATCCGCGCCTGATGCGCTGGCCTTGATCTGGCCGATCTGCGTGACGGTTTCGGGCGAGCTACCCGTGGCGGGCATTACCTTGTTGATGTGCAGCGTTGCCTGTCCACCCTGTGGCAGATGTGCCTGTACAATAAAGGCATGCGTGTCGGGTTGGTCGTTTGCCGCGTCGTCCTTCGGCAATGCCATGAACGTGGCATCAGCGTACTGGATGTCCCATTCGTCGAATGTGAGCTGGCGGAAGTACGGCTCGCCGTCGGACAGCGGACGCGTGGGCGCGGTTATGGCGGTGCCGCCCTGGATACGCGCAAGGGGAATCTCGACATCGCGGTAGCCCGCCATGCTAATGGAGATGCCGCCGTTAAAGTCGTACGCGTCGAGAAGCGTTGCCTCGTCCACGTAGTCTTCCGAAAGAGGGGCGACCTCAAAGATGGCCGTGCCTTCGTCATCGGTCGTGGCGGTGAGCTGCTTGCCTACGGCATAGCGCGATGTGAGCGTGACCTGGGCACCTGCGATGGGCGTATTCTTGTTGGCGACGTCGACCACGACCACACCAAACATGGTGCGCGAGAGAACGAGCACCTTGAAGGGATCTTCTTCGTCGGCATAGGCCGCGGTGGGCGCGAACGGCAGCAGGAAGGCATTTTCGCTTCCCGGCACGCGAGGCAACATAATGCTCGCCAGCGAGGACGCTCCAGCAACAAGTAACGAACGGCGATCAAGCATCTTGGGCTCCCATCCCGCAAATATCGGTGGAAATAATCCAATTTTGCGAGAAGACGCTTCGTGGCGGTAGTGCCGTTCAAGGGTCAAAATGTCCAAATTGATCGAGCGAGGCGCCGGGTTCCGGAACGCGTTCGATGCGCTTGGCAGCCCGGTCGCTAACGCAACATGTGCGCGACCAGCTCGGCGCGTGTGCCGATGCCAAGCTTTGCGTATACGCCGGATAGGCGGTTTTTGACGGTGCCCGGCGATACTCCCATATGGCGTGCGATTTCAGCGTTGGTCCATCCGCGGCAGGCGAGCATGGCCATGGTGAACTCTGTGGTCGTTAAATCGTCGGCAACGTCCTCGCCCGAACCGGGGTTGTGGATGCGCCGCCAGCCGTAGCTGAAGCGGTACGTGATCTCGATGATGCGTGCGAAGTCGTCAGGGTATTGCGTTTTTAGGCATGCCTCGATGAGCCCCTGCAAAAGGCCGTGGTGCTCGCCAATGAGCTCGATAAGTCCGTCGGGGCGCGCAATGTCCCAAGCGGCTCCAAAATGCGCTTTTGCGGCGTCGATGTCCTTGAGGCTCATGCATGCCATGGAAGCTGCCAGGTGCAGGAACAGTTCCGAGATGGGATAGCTTCCCTGTTTCATAATTAGGGCGTTTTCCGCCATGCCCAGGCTGCGGCCGTATTCGCCGCGCAGATACAAGGCGTGCGCCATCACGTAGCTGGCGAACAGTCGCAGGCCTTCGGGTAGGTGCGCCGCAAGTGGATAAAACTCTTCGGCAGAATACGGGGAAGGCAAGTGCAGCAGGACGCTCGCGGCCGAGGCGAACAGGATATGCGTGGCGTGGACGGCGGGCGATTCCTCGTCGGCCGGCGTATCGAGGATGCCCGCAAGGCACCGGCGGGCGTCGGCGATACGGTTGAGCGACAGACTGGCGTATCCGCAGATAAAGCATGCGGAATAGCGCAGCGCGGGATCGGTGACGTCAAGATAGGGGTGCGCCGTCTTGGCGGCGAGTGCGGCCTGTCCGCGAAAGTACAGCGCTTCTGCCGTGGCGATGGCGCGTGAATCGGGGTCGGAAATGCCTGCAACCGCAGCGTCAATCTGCCCCGGCACAAAGGCGGTGCACATTAACGGCATGGGAACGCATGGGTAGCCATCGCAGTCCATCTTCCATCTCCCAACAGCTGGCAACACTAGCAGCAATTGTACTCTTGTTGCTCGGGACTGGAATTTGTGGGTATCGCCTACGATTGTGCCGAACGTATAAAGGGAGGTCCCCGGTATCTGCCGCGTGTGCTACGACCTCACGCCTAAGCCTGTCGGCACGGTCGAGTGGGAGTAGGCTGATAGGGTTCTGACCTGCATTTTTGAGTGCCGCACTGTGCCGCTGAGTTTCGTTTCGTACGAGAGTCATGGCAAAGCCGCCAGCGATGTTGGTGAGTAAATACGATAACCGAGCCTCCGTTCCCGCGTTGGGACGGAGGCTTTTTCTTTGTCGTTTTACTCCCTTTCACCTGCGATTTCGCAATTTACTCCCCCGTGTTTCAAGACGGCAAGGCACGGTGCGGCATTCGGAGGAACGGGAGTAAGGATTCATCCCAAGTGAGTAGACGCGCGATTTTTGTCTCCGAGAGCCAAACGGGGCCGTTTCGGGGCCTGTGAAACTCAAATCGAACTCAATAGGCTTTTCGGCGGTCTTCTCACAGCGTTTTCCCAGGTGGTTAATGGGGAGTAAAGAATCTCGCCGCCTCAATGAAAACGGGAGTAACCAGGGGAAATGCCGCGGCGTACTGCCGCGTGCCGCCGTGTAAGCCACCGCGTCATTTACTCCCCAGGTGCGCCGGAAATGCCTTGGCATGCAATGGGGAGTAAAAACTCAGCTTACGCAGGCCCGAGCGGCGCTCGCCGCCTGGTCCACCGTCCTGATTCGGTTGCGTTGATCGCGAAATGCGGAGAGCCGCTACAGCGAGGCTTTCCAGTCCTCGTATTCGTCGGCGTCGATCTTGCCGTTTTCGAGCTGCGCGCGCTTCTCTGCCCACAGTTCGATCGCCATCGCGGCTTTGGGCGCGTGCGGCGCCTTGGGGTTCAGGGAGAGGCCCGTGCCGTCGGCTGCGGGCACGATGCCGAAGGAGTCCTCGAGCCGCACGAGCAGCGACATGAGGTCGCCCGCAGTCTCGACGCCGTAATCCTTGAGGGCGTTGACGGACACGCCGAGCGCCGCGGAGATGGACTCGAGCAGCTCGGGCTTCACGGCGCGGATGCCGCTCTCGTAGTGGCGCACGGCCCCCTCGGTCAGGCCGACCGCCTCGGCGAGCTGCGCCTGCGTCATGCCGCGCGACTTGCGGTACCGCCTTATGTTCTCGCCTACGGACATGAGCCCTCCTCCTGGAATTACGTACCAGCACATCTTATCAGCGTACGTAAATGTACGCAATTCTATTGACAGTACAGATACGTACGTTTACTCTGAATCTGTAAACCGTACGTATTCGTACGCCATTGATTGGAGGAGCCATGGACGAGAAGGTGGCGAAGACGCCGAGGCCGCACATGCTGGACGCCGACGAGGTCGCGGAGCTGCTGAGGATCAAGAAAGGCAGCGCCTACGAGGTGATCAGGAAGATAAACGCCGAGCAGGAGGCGCGCGGGCGCGTGGTTATCCGCGGACGCGTCCGGAGCGACGTCTTCGACGCCCTGTACTTCCCGGAGGTGGACTGACATGCCCGTGTACAAGGATGGCAACAACGGCACGTTCTACGTGCAGTGCTACTACCGCGACGCCCGCGGCTCGAAGCGCCACAAGACGAAGCGCGGCTTCTCCTCCGAGGTGGAGGCCGCAGTGTGGGAGAGCCAGTTCAAGAGCCTTAACGGCGGGGCCATGGACATGACGTTCTCCGAGTTCGTCGAGGTGTACGCCTCCGAGGTGAAGCCGCGCGTACGCGAGCACACGTGGATCACCAAGGAGTACATCATCAACGACAAGCTCGTGCCGTTCTTCGGAGACATGCGCATGTGCGACGTGAGGCCGATCGACCTCATCAGGTGGCAAAACGAGCTCACCGAGCACCGGGACGCCGACGGGAAGCCCTGGGCGCCGACGTACCTGCGCACGGTGAACAACCAACTGAACGCCATCTTCAACCACGCCGAGCGCTACTACGGCCTCACCGACAACCCGGTGCGCAGGGTCGACAAGATAGGCTCGAAGAAGGGCGGCGAGATGCAGTTCTGGACCAAGGACGAGTACCTGAGGTTCAGCGAGGCGGTCATGGACAAGCCGCTGTCGTTCCACGCCTTCGAGCTGCTGTACTGGACGGGCATACGCTGCGGCGAGCTCCTGGCGCTCACGCCGTCCGACTTCATGCTGGATAGCTCGCGGCTGCGCATCAACAAGTCGTACCAGAGCCTCCACGGCGTGGACACCGTGACCGACCCCAAGACGCCCAAGTCCGTGCGCACGATCGTCATGCCCGCCTTCCTTCGCGACGAGATGGCGGACTTCATCGAGATGCGCGACGACGTCGCCCCCGACGAGCGCCTGTTCGCCGTGACCAAGCACTTCCTGGCCCACGAGATGGAGCGCGGGTGCAAGGCGTCGGGCGTGAAGCGCATCCGCATACACGACATACGCCACAGCCACGTGAGCCTGCTGATCGAGATGGGCTTCTCCGCGCTGGCCATCGCCGAGCGCATGGGCCACGAGGCGGTGGACATCACCTACCGCTACGCGCACCTGTTCCCCACGAAGCAGGACGAGATGGCCGCCGCGCTCGATGGAGCGAGGGGGTAAGCAAGATGCCGTGCGAGAACAGCGCCCGCAAGCGCAGCAAGACGATGGCGTTTCGCTGCACGCCCGAGGAGCACAAGCTCATATGCGAGATGGCAGCCTGGAGCGGCATGAGCAGGCAGGACTACATCATCGCCAAGCTCACCGATACCCAGGTCGAGGTGAGGCCCTCTGTAAGCGTGCAGAAGGCGTTGAAGGACTCGATGGCGGAGTTGTCCAAGGAAGTACGGCTGGCGGCCTCCTACGGCGAGCTGAGCGAGTCCCTGCAGCAGAGGATCGAGCTCGTGATGAGGTTCTTCCTGGCGCTCGGCGAGGGGGTTGAGGCACCAGTGACGGAAGCGCCACCGCAAACCTCGCATTTGGAAGAGCCGACAACATCCGTCATGGATGCGGGCTCCGACACCGCAAGCATCTTCGAGATGGGGCGCATGTAAGGTTTAACGCCAGACCTCCAACGCCTTGTCCGCAAGCCATTCGGCGCGATCGGCGATATCGCCCTCGTCCCAAGACTCCTTCTCCAGGGCGCCGGCCATGGTCGCAAGGCCGGCGGCGCAGAGGGCAAGACCGTCCTTGTATCCCTTTCCCTGCTTCTTGGTGGGCCAATCGGCATCGCGGATGGAGGCGTTGAGCGAATGCGTGATGATGGCGAGGTTGCCGAGCGTGAGGAGCTTCCTGTCCCTTCGCGTGGCAGCCTCATCGTCGAGGGCTCCCCATTTGTTGCGCCGCTTCTTGGGCATCATGTGTTCGAGGGTGTACTGGTTGAACCCGAGCAGGGCCGTGCTGCTCATGCCTGGGCGAATGGCGCTTTCCAGCAGATAGAGAACGCCCTTGGACTGAAGGTTGTACAGACACGATTCCTCGAACGCCCTTCGAACCTCGTCATCGCCGGGCATGTACGTCGTCGCCTCTTCGTTTGCTTCAAGAGCCTTCCTCAGCGTCTCCGCGTCCTTCACCTCGTTCAGGATCAGCGAGGTGAACAGCCTGTTGTAGTTCTTCGTGGTCGCCTGAACCAGCGTTCGGCGGACGATGTAGCTCTCAAGCAGGGCGAAGACCTCGGATTCCTCGCCCGAAGACTCCGCGTTCTTGCGAACGTAGAGCACGTACGGGATGAGCGTCGAGTTCTTGAGGCCGAATATCAGCACGTTCAGGCGCTCGACGCCGGGAGCGGAGGGGATGTCCGCGTCGCAGTAGCCGGGGTCGAACGTGGACTCGAACACCTCGGCATACGCCTTCATGCTGTCGAGGATCTCGTCCTTGTCTCCGTTGCAGTACCTGCCGATGAAGTCCTTGTAGGACTGGAAGAGGTTGGACGTGCGCGAATAGAAGAGCTTGTCCTCGGTCGTGACGCCGCGCTTCTTGTCCTGAACCAGGATCTGGAGGAACGCGTCGAAGAACAGGTCGACGAGCGTGCGCTTGATGCGCCCGGTAACGACCTCCTGCTCCCAATACTCCCTCTTCTCCGCCGTGGGTTCGAAGACGTCCTCCCAGCACTCCTTGAACGCCTGCTCGTTCTCGCGGTTGAAGAAGTAGTTCTTGAGGAGCTCCGCCGTCGTCAGGCGCACCCCGAGCGAGTTGATGGTGTCGAATATCTGCTGCTCGTCCTCGCCCTCGGTGAGATCGATGCAGACGAACTGGACGTTCGACTTGATCGTGTTCCTGTCGACCTTCTCTGGGTCGATGTTCTTGAGGAAATAGTTGTAGGCAAGGACGATGGACGAGGAGCCCTCGACAGGCTCGCAGCCCGTGGCGCTGACGACCTTCTCGAAATCCTGCCGGTCGTACTTGCCATGTCTCAAGGCGACTTCGCCGGTCTCCAGGACGAAATCTCGCTCGAACAGCCTATCGGCGTCGATTCTCGCGCAGAGTGCCTTGAAGAAGATGACCATGGTCGTGAGGCGCTGCTGGCCGTCGATGACTGTGCGAACCTCGGACACCTCGGACCAAGTGTTGCCGGAGGAGGCTTGCTTCAGGATGATCGAGCCCAGGAAATAAGGTCGCTTCGAAGCCGTGACGAACTCCATGTCGCCGAGGAAGCGCTCCCATTGCTCTTCTCCCCAGACGTACGCCCTTTGGTAGAAAGGTATTTCGAGCAGGCGCGATCCGTTGAACACGCCGCTTATCGTAGATTTTCCTGCATCCATCCTTAAAGCCCTATCTTTCCTTCGCAGTTGTTACTTATGAGCCAATATCGTCAGTGCGCCGTTCGGCCTCTTAGTATTCCAGGCTCTTGGCATCTTCTCCCAGCAGGCGCTCGAAGACGATACGCAGGTCCTCGTCATCGAGGTAGCCGCCCTCAAGGCAGCCGCGGTCGATGGCGTCGAGCATCGTCTGCTCCTTCTCCTTCAAGCGGTCGTAGATCACGGCGTCGAGGGATAGCTCCCTGCCGTCGCGCATGAACTTCTCGCGCATGAAGTAGTAGCGCGTCTTCTGGTCGTCGGGCAGGCCCAGACGGTGTATGCGGTCCTTTGACTGCAGCAGGTGCACCAAGTTGTAGCTGTACTCGAAATACACCGCGTCGTGGCAGACGCTGTGCAGAGAGACCGACTCGGCAAGCGTCTGCGGGTTGGTCACGAGCACCCTGAAGCGCCCCGCGCGGAAGTCGTCCAGAATCTCGCGTCTCTCTTCCTGTGGCGTGGCGCCGTAGATCGCCTCTGCCGGAATCCCCATGGCGGCGAGGTCGCGGCGGAGGTTGCTGATGCTGCGTACGAAGATGCACCATACTATGACGGGGCGGCCTTCGGCGACGATGCGCTCCACGAGCCGCTCGCACGCCACGAGCTTCGAGCTCGGGCGGCTTCGCTCGATGGCCTCGTAGAACGTCTGCGAGAAGTCGACGTAGTCGATATCCGAGTAGTCATCGCCGACCTGGTCGAGCACGTACTCGAGGTCGCCTGGGTCCACTGCAGAGCAGAGCATCTCGGGGTCGCTCTCGAGCTGCAGGGTGCGTATGATCCTCGCGAGCGCGTTGGGGCAAGACGCGTACAGGACTCGCAGCAATGTGTCCTCATCGGGCGTCGCCTCGACCTCCACGATCTCGTCGGGCTCCGGGCGCGGCACGCCGAGCTCGTCCTTGTTCGTTCGGCAGAAGAAGGGCGCCAGGCTGTCGTTGAGGCTTGCCTGGAGGTCCGCATCGGGCGCGCGGAGCTCGCCCGGCTCGTAGCCGAAGAACGTGTCGTAGTCCTCGGGGTACAGGATGTGCAGCAGGTTGTAGATGTCCTGGTAGGTGTTCGGGATGGGCGTTCCCGTAAGGGCGATCACGAACTTCGCGCCGTCGGCCGCCTCGAGCGCGGCTTCCGCGCGCCTGCCGCCGATGGCCTTCACCCGGTGCACCTCGTCGAAGACGAGCAGGG
The DNA here is from genome assembly GCF_015554145.1 of Collinsella aerofaciens. Taxonomy (GTDB): domain Bacteria; phylum Actinomycetota; class Coriobacteriia; order Coriobacteriales; family Coriobacteriaceae; genus Collinsella; species Collinsella aerofaciens_AA. The sequence continues at coordinate 55,444 of NZ_JADNHZ010000015.1, forward strand.
TCTGGTCGGGGATGATGGCATGCAGCTCCCGCACGTAGCCCGAGAGCGACTCGTAGTTGAACGTGAACAGGTTGCACGCGCCGCTGTCGAGCGACAGCGCGTTGCGCCTGCGCTCGGTCGACATCGCCGCTATGGCGGGGTCTCCCAGCGAGAAGCAGCTCAAAGGCAGCTTATCCCCGAAGGTGGCGACCCACTCCTTCTCCCACGACTCGAAGCCGTTCTTGGGGCAAACCACCACGATGCGGCGCGCGAGCCCCAAATGGCGAAGGTAGGCGAACACGCCGAGCACCGTCGCGGTCTTGCCGGCGCCGGGCACCGAGAAGTCGGCCGCGCGCCCAACCGTCGCCATGAAGAAGGCGTCGAGCATCTGCCGGTCGCGCAGGGGACGCACCATCGAGGCGTTCACTACGTCGCGGAACTCCCGGAAGCGCGGCCCCAGCTGGGGGTCGTCGGCGATGCCCTCGGCGGTCTGCGCCTTGATGGCCAACCCCACCTCGGAGCGCTCGCGGATGTAGGTCTCGCCGGCGTTCACGAAGGCGCCGAAGCTCGGGCCAACCGCGACCTCGACGCCGTGGCCGTCGGCCTCCATGATCGCCTCGAGCATGTCCTGGCACTCGCGAAGGCCCATGCCGCCGTCGAGTAGGATGCGGTCGCGATCGGTGCCGTCGACGGCGCTCGCCGGGTAGTACAGCCAGGCGCGCCATGCGGCCGAGGCCATGAACGAGGCGATGTCTTGCCCCTCGATGCGCAGGTACATGCCGGGGCGCGCCTCGTCGTAGCAGACGACGGCCCTAGGCGCGCTCATCGATCTCACCGATCAGCTCTTCCACCTTGTCGGCGACGGCAACGAGGTTGCGGCGCACCTTCTCGAGCTCGTCGGGTCCCAGCACGTCGAGCATCTCGGGAAGGATCTTCTCGAGCTCGGAGAGGCAGTCGGCGGATTTCTTGGCGGGCGTGTCCATGAGCTTGACGCGGCGCACGGTCTCTCTTGCGCGGTCGCCTGCGCGCTTGAAGCCGTCGACGAGGTTGCCGTCCGAGCGCAGCTCGCTCACCTTCTCGCGCGTGAGGGCGTCGGGACCCATCTTCTCGAGGAGCTCGGACATGGCCTGCAGCTCGGCGGCCTTGAAGTCGGCCTCCGCATCCGTGCCTGCCACGCTGCCGAAGTCTCTCACGTATCGGGTGATGTCGCCCTCGGGCTGCACCACCATGTTGGCGAACATGAGTCGTTTGACAAGCTGTTTGTCGCGCCTGTTGTCGTACTTCTTCAGCACGCGGCTGAACTCGCCCAAGGGGCCATCGACCTTGAGGGCGCGGGCGAGGTGGTACTGCTCGGGGGCCTGGCAGAATTCGAGGAACTCCTCCATGTACTGGGCGCGGTCGACGAGTTTTTTCACCTCCGCCTCGGTCATGCCCGTCGCGTTGCCGTACTCCGCAGGGGTTATGAGGTGGTTCTTAACCACGTCGCGGTATACGCCGACGAGGCGGTCGACGGGATCGTACGCCACCTTCTCCTCTTCGCCGATTTGGATGGCGAGCTCGAGCAGCTTGATGCGCTTGGGGTCGCTGCCTGTGGCGTCGTCGAGGATGGCGGCCTCGAACCAGCCCGCCTCGTTGTTCGCCCGCGCGAGGCGGCGGACGCAGGTCAGGCGTCGGTTGCCGTCGATGACGCGTCCGTCGTTGAGCACGATGCCCGGCCTAAGCTGGCCGCGAAGGGCGATGCTCTTCTCGGTCTTCCTGAGCGCGCCGGGGTTGCTCTCGACGATGAAGTCCTCGATGACGCCGTTGTACTCGTCGCGGCCAAGGGCGAGCAGATCCGCGCCCTGCGCGGAGTTGTACTCGCTTACCCAAGTGGCGATGCGGTCGTTCTGGTCGTTGTAGAACAGCAGATCGCACTTGATGCGGTAGATGTCGAAGTCGCGCGTCACGTTGTCGATGGAGTGCTTCTCCTTGCGACCCGTCGGCAGGACGTTGCCAGTCGCGATCCCTTCCTCAAGCAAGCTCATTTCGTGCCTCCTTCTTCCATGCCTCCATGGATGAGTAATATGCGTCCCCGATGTCGTCGTAGTAGACGTCGGAGTTGTAAATGGTCGTCGTCAGAAGCGGTGCCGGGCACGTGATGCCCAGATCGTTCGCGAGCAGTCTCGGCAGGTCATCGCGCTCGATTCCCTCATGGTGGGCGACGATCCACTCGATGAGGTCGGCTGCGGAAAGCCGCCCCTCGCCTCCGGCGACGAACACCTTGGTTCCGGCGAGCGTGCAGCTGCGCAGGAGCCCTCCCGCGTCGAGCAGTCCCTCGTAGAAGTCGTCGGGCATGTCCAGCCCGTACAGCGGATGCGGAGTGGCGCCGCCCGCGCGCAGGCTCGCCACGGTGAAGGGCTCGCCTTCGGGCGCATCCACGCTCACCGCGGGCGCGTACGACTCGATGTCCGCCATGCGCGCGCCTAGCACGTCGTGCAGCCGCGAGAACGAGATGTAGCTGTCGCCCTCGTAGAGAAGTAAGCGGTGGTCCGAAAGCGCCTGGCGCAGCACCTGGCGGAAGGCGGGGTGCTGCCACACGGCGTTCTCGAAGCCGGCGTCGCCCTTCGCGAAAGACGGATGCTCGGCCAGCAGCCGCGTGAAGTGGTCGTTCGGGGTGCTCCCTTCTCGGAAGAGCAAGCCGCGGTCCTCGTAGTAGCCCGCATCCTCGATGCCGCGGTCGAGCGCTTCGGGCGGATCGTCGGGAAACTCGAAGGCGAAGCGCCGACGCACGAGGCCTTCGTCGCAGATGCGGCCGGCAAGCTCCCGGGCAAGGAAGCCCTCGAGGGTGGGTGCCTCGCGCTCGGTGTCGTGCGCTACGGGCACATCCGCACGGGAGGCCGGGGCGCCCGTCGGGCATTCAGCGACCTCGACGCCAAGCCACTCCGAGAAGCTCACGTCCGCGGGCTCGGCGAACAGGTCGAGCCATATCGCGGCGATGCCTGCGCTGAAGCCGTATTCGCGCTCGTAGGCTTTCGCGGCGACGTTTCTGGGCTCGTCCGCATGGCGCTCGGCGAAGGCGCGCACCTGACGGCGGCGGTCGACCTTGCCGAACCCGACAGAGAGGTGGTCGCCCAGGGTGACGCCCTCGTCTGCGTTCCAGAAGACCTGCTTCAGCTCATCGTAGAGAGCGATGGGCGTGGTGATCCCCACGCGCCTTAGCTCATTGCGCGAGACGCGAAAGACTAGACGGGCGCAAAGTTCGGTATCCTCACGCCGTGCCGCACTCACCGCCGCTCGCGCAGCCTCTGCACGCCCATCCTGTTTGCTGTCGACTACTTCCGCCACGCGCTACGCCTCGCCCAGCTTGGGCCCGAAGACGCGCTCGACGTATGCCTCCAGCGTGCCCTCCTTGGCGAGCTCCGCGGCGTCCGCGAGCTCGAAGTTAGAGTCACATCCTTGGCCGACCTCGTCGTGGAAACCCAGGATGAAGTGGGTGGCAATCTCGTAGATAATCTTGGTGGGCGCGATGCCGAACACCTGATGCTCCAGGATGTGGTCCAAACGCTCGCGGTCGTCCGGGAAGGCGGCCTTCATGCCCTCGCTTCGGTACAGGCGCTTGATGATCTCGGTGATGTAGAGGCCAGACTTCATATACAGGTCGGCGAAGGTGTGGCTCGGGTCATCGAAGCAGCCCGGGTTCTCCTTCTCGAAGAGGTCCACCATCTGAACCACGACGTTGCGCGGCGTGAAGATCTGATTGGTCTTCTGGGGCGGCACGTAGTCGAAGATGTCCTCTGTCTGGGACTCGTCGAAGTAATTGGCCAGGTGTTCGCGCAGCTTGATGAACTCGCTCACGGAGTCGTTGAATACGACCTCGTCGAAGAGGTGCCCAACGAAGCGCTTTACCTCGCCGGTCTCGCCATCGGTGTAGTCGCCGCCATCACGCAAAAAGCGGAACTCATCAACGGTGATGCTCGTGACGTCCTGGAAGACGTCAGCGGGGATCACGGTGTCGAAGTTCGCGAGCGTCGTGCCCTCTTCGCCGTAGGCCATGAGGAACGACGGGATGGTACGCGAGAAGCCGCGCAGATGAGCGCGCACCTTGTCCTCGATGCCCTGCTTCTCGTCCTCTTTCTTCGCCGTCTCCACCTCGCGCACCACGGTCTCGCCGGCGCGTTGCACGAGCTCCTCGCGGGAGTCCTCGAGCTTCTGGGCGAGCGTCTGGAACGCCTCCGCTTTCTGCTCGTCATGGCGCTTGTTCACCTCGGCGCGCTCGGTCTCGCTTGTCGCCGCCTTGAGCTCGTCCTTGCGCGACTGCTCGATGCGGCGCGCCTGAATCTGGTAGTCGCCGACCTGGCGGTTGAGTTGGATGTCGGCGTCCGCCTGGACCTTGCGCTCGATCTGCTGCTGCTGGCGCGGCTTGAGCTCGCTGCCGTAGCTCTCCTTGGCGGCCTGTACCAGAGGCGCGGTCACGCTCTGCTTGAAGGCCTCCTTGAGGTTGTCGAGCATCACCCGATCGTCGTCATCGGCCTCGTGGGCTTTCGCGATGTCGTCCATGTGGCCTGAGAATTCGACGGCGATGTCGCCGTAGACCTTCGGCCCGAAGATGTCCGCAGCCTTGCCTACGACCTGCTCGTCGGGAATCTCCACCTCGCCCTCGTCGTTGATGGAGAGCTCGTCGGCCGTGCCCTCATCGATCTCGACCTTGTTCTTCTCGGCGTTCTGTGCCTTGCCCTGCTCGTAGGGATCGAAGCGCTGGATGATCTCCACGACCTCTGCCGGCGCGCGGAAGACGCTCGCGATGTTCTGGAACAGGAAGTTGCTCATAAAGCCGCGCCTGACCACCTCGCGGGCATGGATGCGCCTCGGCACGCTGAGCACCTGCTCGGCGTCGAGCTCGACCATCTGCCCCTCTTCGTCCTCGCCGTAGACGGGGAAGAAGTTCAGCAACTGACGGATATGGCGCTCGCGCGTTTCGACATCGCCGCCGCCGCGCGCGGTCTCGCCGTACAGGTCGTTGGCGAACTGCTCAAAGATAGTAAGCGTGCGCGCCGGGTCGAAGTCGAAGACGTAGGCGTTCTCCTTGCGCGCGTAGTTGCCGCCGCCCAGGTCGAACAGGCACGGGTTCTGGCTGCGGAAGGCCGCCTGCATGTACAGTGCGGGGCTCGCCATGTTCGAGAGCATGAGCACGGCGGTCCACTCCGGCACGGTCACGCCCGTGGTCAGCTGGCCGACCGAAAGGGTGATGGTCCTGTCGTGGTCCTTGATCGCGCGGCGTACCTTGTCGAGCGATTTCTCGTTCTCGTCATCGGCGTCGATCTTGCCGTCGCCAGCAGCGAGTACCACCTCGTAATCCTTGAAGACGGGGTGCGCCTGCAGCTTCTTGGCGAGGGCGCGGGCGGAGTCGACGCGGTTGAGCATCCAGAACGTGTGACGCAGCTCGTCGCGCAGCCCGGGTGTCGAGAACGGGAACTTCTCCTGCGTGGTGAGCGCGTCGAGGAACTTATCCACGTCGGCGTCGTGCACGAAGCCGCCGTTGTGCTTGGTCGAGAAGAACTCGTTGAGGTCGAAGGCGAACTCGGTCTGCTCGCCATCAATCTCCATGCCGCCGCGGGCCTCCTGCTCGACGATGTCGCTCATCTGGTAGGTGAGCAGGTTGAGCTTGGGGAGGTTGGCGTAGGGGTTCGGCTGCTCAGAGTCGGCAGGCCAGTCACGCTTGGCCTGCTGCTCGTCGGCATAGGTCCAGTTGTAGATGGCGTCGTCGGCGAACTTCTCGTTTGCGATGGCCTTGAAGGGCGTGCCAGAGAGGTGCAGCGTGAAGCGGCGCTTGATGTGGTCGAATGCCACGTCGGTCTTGAAGGTGTCCACGCCCTCGTGTGCCTCGTCGATGATGAGCACGTCCCAGGTGAGGTCGGCCACCTCGTCGAGCTTCTGGTACACGCCGCCGAAGCGGATGGAGCCCTTGAGGTCCTGAAGGCTCACGAACTCGATGAACCCCTTGGGGCCTTCCGGGTCGTTGCGGATGGCGCGCAGGTACTCCTCGCGGCTGAGGCAGTAGGGCTTGCCGGTCAGAGCGTCCACGCCGCTGATGAAGCGGTAGCCGCCCTCCAAGCCCACGAACTTCACGTAGTCGTCGTACCAGGAGTTGGCGATGGCAGGGCGGTTGGTGACGATGAGCACCTTCTGCGCGCCGATACTGCGGCACAGGTCGTATGCGGTGGGCGTCTTGCCGAAGCGCGGCTTGGCGTTCCACAGGAACTCGCCGCCGTGCGCGCCGCCCTCGTCCCAATGGGCGCGGGCGAAGGCTCCCGTCTGCTCCACTGCGCGCTGCTGCTCGGCGCGCAGGGTGTAGGAGGCAGCGCCGGGTGCGTCCAGCACGCCGTCGGTGTCGCGGAACCGGTAGAACTGCTGGTGAGACTCCTCGCCGCTAATCTTGAACCATTCCTTCTTGGGTTCGCGCTCGACGCCCTGCTTCTCGAGGTAGGCGTGGAAGTCGGTGTCATGGAACGTGCCCGCACGGTGCTCCCACGTGGCGTTGCCGCTCCACTCCAGATGCCACTGCACGTCGGCGGTGTGCGTTTGCTGTTTGATTCGCTCGCGCACGTCCTGCTCGGTGTAGCCGATCTTGGTCCAGCCGTTGTGGCGGACGATCTCGGGCGTGGTGTAGGCATAGATCTGCGGCACCGCGGGAGCGGTGGTCTCGATGATCTGGGAGATGTCGATGCTCGCCATTGCTAGTCCATCTCCTTCACATGGGATTCGATGAACTGAATCTCCTCGTCGTCGAGGCCGTACTTCGCATAGAGCTGACGGTCGATGTCAGCAACAGACTGCGACCAATCGATGTCGGAGTCAGAAGTAAAGTCCTGTAGGGGGACATACTTCCATTTTGGTGCGGGATTGTGCTGCGTAATCTTCAGAATTCCGAGCATGGTCCGAGCGAACTTCGATTTTATGTATTTGAGGAGAGCCGTAGCTTCCGCTTCGGAATTGAAACTGCCAATGCTTATGAAGGACTGCGTATGCCCTATTAAGGGCCGCCCTATTAAGGGCGTAGAAAGCACTTCTCCAAGCGCGCCCGATCCGTTGGCGGCAGGAACAAGTACTTTCCATTTGTCGAGGTTCGGATGCGGAGCGATATATCTGGCGGAAATGAACTTGTAAGCTCTTCCGGCGCGACCTCTGCCAAAGATTCTGATGCAACTATCTCCGTCGCCAGGCATCTCGTCAAAGAAAACTACATTGTTAAGGTTGTCGAGAACGTTTGTCTTAAGGTCATAGTCGTGGTTCTTGCTCAACAGACCATGGTCGTCGTCAACATAACGAATCTCGGGATGGTCTTCGTGCATGGCTTCAGTGAAGTGGTAGCTATCGGCCGCGAAGATGATATCGCCGAGGGGTTGGATGCCATGTTTTACAACCTTCTCTTTGATGGTACGAAGCTCATCGAAATGTGTGAACACTTCTATCGCACCGAAATCCCGATCAGCATCTCGATAGGTAACGGCAACACCGCCCTTGATGTCGGTATTCGGAAAGGCGCTGGACGCATCCGCTTTATAGCTCATCACTTTGAAATGGGGGTCGTTAAGCATCTTCCTGTTCCAGGCCTTTGGGGTTGAGCCGGCGTCAAATAGGAATCTAGCGGGAGTGACAAGCTCCACCTTGTCGGAAACCTTGAACGCCGAGTCCATAAACTCGTGATAGATGGGCGGTGCATAGGTCTTATTGCCAGAATCTTGTTCCGCCACTGAAAGCTGATATGGGGATTACCGATTACCGCATAGAACTTCTTTCCCATAATTGCTGCCTCACCTTTCAATGCGGCGAACTCGAAGGGCTCGCCGTTCTGCCAGTCGTATATCACGCAGAGGGGAACCGTTTCCCTTGGCTCCTCTTCTTTGGTCTCTTCGGTTGTCTCGTCGGGGAATACGTCATCGAACAGGTCGAAAAGCGACGGTTGCATCGGCTCCGGCTCGGGCTCCTCGAACGTCCCCAGGGTCGACTCCACCTCGGCGCCCATCTTGTTGGTGGGCACGGCGTCTGTGAAGCCGTTCATCTGCCAGAAGTTCCAGGAAACGATCCATGCCGCCTGCTCGAGCTCGTCCTGTTGGGGGCCCGACCCCCAGCGATTGCGGAGATGCTCGACGAACGTCTCGAGCACATTGACGCGAGCAATAAGCAGGTTGTCGCCCTGGTACTCGAAGCCGTACGTCGCGCGCAGCGCGTCGAGGGCCCGGCGCACCCATTCCTTGCGAGTCTTGGTCTTCTCGGTCACAACGCGAAGCTTGCGGTCAAGGAAGCCTACGCGCTCGCTTACGGGTAGCTCGTCTCCCGTCACGGTGTCGTAGCGCGAGCACACAAACGGCGCCTCGCCACACGTGATCTCGAGCCGCGTAGCCTCCACGTATGCGCGCCAGCCGTGTCCCTTTGACTTTGGAAATTCGATTGGATCACTAGTCGGCGTCCATGTATTGGCGCCATCATCCGCAACGATCTCGGTGTTGAAGACATCGCGCCGGCCGAACCAAGCCTCGTCCAAGTCGTTGTTCATCTGATTGCACAGCCATGACGGGGTGAACACCTCGGCGCGGCTCTTGGTGCGCTGGGATTGCTTCTCCTGCTCTTTGGCGATGCGCGGCTTGATGACGCCGGAGTTCATGCCCGTGATCTTCTCGACGGTCATCTCGTCATCGCCCATGTAGCCGTCGCCTAGGGCCTCGTATTCGTTGTCGGCCCATATGATGTTGCGCCCCGTAGTGCGGTCGCACAGCAACGTCTTGAGAATGAAAGTCGGGTATCGGCGGTCGAAGGACTCTATGAAGCCTTCGACCGAGATGTCGTGCATTGGCTCCGTCACGGGCTATTGTCCCTTCTTCGCGAGCTCTTCGATCATGCAAGTGCGCACAAAGGCGGAGAAGCTCATGCCGCGAAGGGCAGCCTCCTCCTTCGCCGCGTCGCGCAGGGTGTCGGGGATGCGCAGGGTCACAGATACCTGGTCGCCGTTTACCAGGAAGCTCCTGATCTCGGTCTCGCCGGGGTTACCCTTGATGAGCTCCTTATAGCCGTTAGACATTCGCGCCTCTATCCCTCGAAATGCAATACAAATGCGTTTTCTGAATTATAACGCAGCGGTACGCCGCGGCACTGGGAATAGGGGGACATCAGCCGCTCGGACACAATGCGACACCGGGCGGCGGAGAAGATCATCCGGCCGGAATCAAGGAACAGTTTCCGGACCGGGTTTCGTTCCTCAGTTATCGCGCGGTTTGACTTTGGCCCGCTCCTCCGCATAGAGGACCTCGTTCTGAGCCTCCAGGATGCGCGCCGCGTCGCCGATGCGCTCGGCACACCTCTCGCTTATAGACCTCAGGGCCAGGACCCCCTCGACGTCGAGCGGGTCCAGCTGGTCGGCGTGAGCCAGGGACTCGAGCAGCTGGTCCAGGCCCCTCGCCAGCCTCCCGGCATCTGCCACCGCGTCGAGCAGTTCGAGGCGCTATATCTTTTCTTCGTAACCCAACATCTGCTTGTCTCCTTCTCTCAATGCTCATGTACGGTAAGGAAGCAAGCAACCGAAAACAAGAGATAGACCGCCAGCACTACACTATTCCGAACCAAAGACCAAAAGATAAGCATTGTGGGAAAATCTAAACTTTTGGATTTTCCTACAATGCCAACTACGGCGGAATCCCTCCCACTCCTTATATCTTTCTGTATACATTGAATTTGTATTTAGTAAAATGCAGACAACACCACGGATCGGCTTTTGGTTGGACAATTCCAACCAAACACCACAGCAGACAGCAGAAAACATTCTGAACGCTAGGAAGCCGGTATGATTGTTACATATAAGGGGTTGATTTTCAATCTCAGCGCAACAGCCTGAACGGACCCCGCGTTTCCGCAGCTAGCGCAACGCGGAAATAGCCCC
>NZ_JADNHZ010000016.1 GCF_015554145.1 Collinsella aerofaciens
CAACCGTATTCCAGGTTCCTGGACGCCGAGCCGACTCGCTTCGGATCGAGCGCTACACCAACTTTCTCGACACTACCGCTGGCGGGGGTCCAGTCCGACCAGTCCCTGCCGTACCAGAACTCCTTCTTGAGCAGGCCGAAGAAGCCCTCCATCGCCGCGTTGTCCGGGCTGCAGCCCTTGGCGGACTGGATTGGCTACACTGATGTGGACAGTTCCGGGAGGGGCGCAAGAGACGGGAAGGCCGTGTGCGCGTTCCTGCGCGAGGGCCGCGGGGAGGGGCTGCCTGGGTACGGCGCCTGTCAACTCGGTCTACGTCTTTGATGACCGGGTCGTACTCAATATCAACTTCACGGATGATGCCAAAACGGTCACCCGTGAGGAAGTGTTGGGTTCGAGTGCTATGGACAATGTTCCAGCATGCTGGGATCGAACTCGCTAGCCGGAATCACACGGTACCCGTGACGCAGCAGCAGATCGACAAAAACACCGTTGCCCGCTGTGAGGGTGCCGCTGAATGTTCCATCGTAGATGCGGCCGGCACCGCACGAGGGACTGCGATCCTGAAGAATACACGCGGCAATCTCAGACGGGCCACCCGCCTGCTCGCACATATCGAGTGCGCGCTGGGCGCCCAGGCGAAACTCGCGATCGACCGAGATGCCCTCGCAGGTACGGACCTCGCCGTTCACAATCTCGGACGGCTTGCGCGGCGTGGGCAGGCCGCCAAAGACCTCAGGGCACACCAAGAGTACCTCGGTCCCCGTGCATTCGCACGCTTCGACCAGCTCGCGATGGTAGTTATCGAGCCCGTTATACTTGCAGCTCTCGCCCATCAAGCAGGCACTTACCACGATCTTCATATTCAACTCTCCCCACGCAAAACGCCCCATTTGAGATGGACACTCAAATGGGGCGATAGACACTGCGCAACCAGTATTACTGCTGCTTTGGCATCAGCGGATTCTCGCGCGTGAGGAGATTCATAAACTCCTCGCCCGTGATCGTCTCCTTCTTGTACAGATAACGAGCCAGCTCGTGGAGCTTAAACTTGTTTTCCCTCAGGATCTGCAGGGCGCGGTCGTGCGCATCCTCGATCAGCTTGGCGACAATTGCATCCACGCGCTCGGCCGTACCGGGGGCGCAAGTGAGCGACGTATCCTGGTTGAGGTACGCGTTCTGGACAGTACCGAGCGCCATCATGCCAAACTCGTCGGACATACCAAAGCGCGTCACCATGTTGCGGGCAAGCTTGGTTGCCTGCTCGATATCGTTGGCCGCGCCGGTCGTCATCTCGCCAAAGATGAGCTCCTCGGCCGCGCGACCACCGCAGTAGACGGCGAGCTTGTCCAGCACCTCCTGGCGCGTGGTCAGGAAGCGCTCATCCTCCTCGACCTGCATGGTGTAGCCCAGAGCGCCGCTCGTACGCGGCACGATGGTGATCTTGGTAACCGGCGCAGAACCCTTCTGGCGGGCGGCAACGATGGCATGGCCGATCTCGTGATAGGACACGACCTGTTTCTCGTGGTCGGACAGAACCGTGGACTTGCGCTGCTGACCGGCGATGACAACCTCCACCGACTCCTCAAAATCGTCCTGTGTAGCGCGCTTGCGACCCTCGCGGACGGCACGCAAGGCGCCCTCATTGATGATGTTGGCCAGGTCGGCACCCGAAGCGCCGGGCGTGGCGCGGGCAATCGCGGTCAGGTCGATCGGCGGCTCCGTCTTCACGCTCTTTGCATGCAGCTCGAGGATGTTCTTGCGGCCGGTCAGGTCGGGCAGCTCAACGGGGATGCGACGGTCAAAACGACCGGGGCGCAGCAGGGCCGGGTCAAGGCTGTCGGGGCGGTTGGTAGCAGCAAGAACGACGATACCCTTGTGGTTATCGAAGCCGTCCATCTCGGTCAACAGCTGGTTGAGCGTCTGCTCGCGCTCGTCGTTGCCACTAAAGCCGCCGCCATCGCGCTTCTTACCGATGGTATCGATCTCGTCGATAAACACGATGCACGGGGCCTTTTCCTTGGCCTGCTTAAACAGATCGCGAACCTTAGCGGCGCCGCGGCCAACGAACATCTCAACAAACTCAGAACCAGAAATACTAAAGAACGGCACGCCCGCCTCGCCGGCCACAGCCTTGGCAAGCAGGGTTTTACCGGTACCCGGAGGGCCAACAAGGAGAGCACCGCGCGGCAGCTTGGCGCCGATCTCCTCGTAGCGCTGCGGCTTCTCCAGAAAGTCGACGACCTCCTTGAGAGACTCCTTAGCCTCTTCCTGGCCGGCGACGTCCTTAAAGGTCACGCCCACATCCTTGGAGGCGATAACGCGAGCGCCAGACTTACCCAGTCCACCGCCGCCAAAACCACCGCCGCCAAAGTTCATCGAGGGACCGTCATCACCCATGGCCTTCTTCATGCGGCGGTTGAGCCACCAACCGATGAGGAAGAAGATGGCCATGGGAAGGATGAGCGTGAGCAGGTAATAGGTCATCAGACCCGAGTTTTTATCGGGAACGACCGATTCCAGGGACGCACCGGATTCAAGCACGCGATCGGTAAAGCCCGCATCGTTCGGCACACCGGTCGTCTTGTAGGCGATGTTCTCGTCCTCGCCCTTTTTGGTGTAATAAATCGTGTAATCGTCCGTGTTGTATTCGACCTTGTCGACACTCTTCTTATCGAGCGCTTTGACAAAGGTCGAATAATCGGTCTTCGTAATCTGCTGCGTGTGACCGATGTTGGGGAACAGAACGGTCGAGAGCACGAGGTAGACGACGAAGGCGATGAGCACGTAGAGGATCATATTCCGTCTACGTTTGTTGTCATCCATCTCCATCTGCTTGAACTCCATCTACTGGGGTTGATAATGCTATCTAGAATACCCAACCCAGACGGCGATAAACCGACGCCGGGCACGAAAGGACAGAGATGGCATCACTGGAAGTCGGCAAGGTTCAAATCTACACGGGCGACGGAAAGGGCAAAACCACGGCCGCCTTGGGGCTGGCTTTGCGTGCCACAGGTTATGGTCTCAACGTACTCATGCTGCAGTTTGCCAAGAAGCTGTACTGCGCCGATCACGATGCCGCACCGCGCCTGGGACTGCGCATTGTGCAGGCCGATCGCGACACGCCCGAGGCTTGCGCCGCGCAGATCATGGAGCTCGCACGCGAGCAGATTAGCCAGGTAGACATGCTGATCTTGGATGAACTGGGAGAAGCCATGCGACGGGGCTTTGTGACGCGCGAAGATGTCGAAGCGTTGATCACGATGAAACCGACCACCACAGAGCTCGTGCTCACCGGCCGCGGCTTGCTGCCCCTCGCCGACCTTGCCGACCTAGTAACCGAAATGCGTCCCATCAAACACTACTTCGACGAAGGCCTCCTAGCCCGCCAAGGCATCGAATACTAATTGATCCGAAGGGGACGGAGGCAAACGGATCATCGACATCACGACGGAGAGCAATGATCCGTTTTCCTCCGTCCCCCAGGGATCATTAGGCAGTGGCGCGGCCTAGCCAATTGCCGCTGTGATGGTAGACGGTGAACATCGCGGCGGTGATTACCCAGGTTACGGGGTAGACCAGCAGCAGATGCTCGAGCGAGGGGTCAAGCGGCATAATCGCGAACACCCACGCCACGCGGAGCACGACCGTGCCGAAGATCGTGAGCATCATAGGCTGGAAGCTCACGCCAGCGCCGCGGATGGAGCCGGACGCGTTTTCGATAATCGAGAAGATCGCGTAGAACGGCGCGATGAAATGAAGAATCGTCGTGGTGTAGGCCGAAATCGAAGCATCGTCGACAAACAGACGCGACAACGGACCCGAGAACACCAGTAGCACGGCAGACAGGCCACCAATGAGCATAAACGACAGCACAAGCGACGTATGGTAGCCCTTGCGCATGCGCTCGTAGTTGCGCGCGCCAAAGTTCTGTGCCGAGAACGTGGTGATCGAAACGCCAAGCGCCTCGGTAACCATCCAGACAATGCCATCCAAACGGCCCGAAAGACCCCACGCCGTGGTGACATCGGCACCAAACGAGTTGACCGACACCTGAATCAAAACGTTGGAAATCGAATACGCAGCAGACTGAAAGCCAAGCGGCAGACCACACGAGATCATGCTCTTACAAATGCCAGGATCAATGCAGAGTTTGGACAGTGAAAGCCGCCACGCACCCGGAGCGTGCATCATACGAATCACGATCATCGTGGCATTGGAGCAAATGGTCAGCGCCACCGCGATGCCGCAGCCCAGAGCCTCCATATGAAGCACGGCAACGAAGATGACATCCAGCACCGCATTAACAAGGCAGCCGGAAGCAATGATCACAGCAGGACCGCGTGTGTCGCCCACGGCGCGCAGCAGCGCCGTTCCCATATTGAGCAGCAGCGCCGCAACCATGGCGGCAAAATAGCAACGAGCATAGGCCACGCCCTCGGCCAATAGTTCATGCGGCGTGTTCATAAGTACCAGCATGGGCTCAACGAACACTATGCCAAGAATCGAGAAAACGATACCGCCCACCAGCGCGAGCGTCATGGCCGTATGGACCGAACGACTCAATCGCTCATCATCGTGCTGACCAAAATACTGACCGGTAATGACCGCGCAGCCAGCGCCAACGCCAACGCAAAAGCCAATGCAGAGCTCGGTGAGCACCATCGTGGCTTGAATGCCACCCAGCGCGAGCTTGCCGCCAAACTGCCCGACGATATACGTACCAATAAGCGTGTAAGCCTGCTGAAAAAACGAGCTAAAGAAGATAGGGACGCACAGCGACAGCAGCTGTTGCCAAATGACACCCTGCGTTACATCGATAGCCGTAGATTTCTTAGCCACACGCCCTCCCCACCAGCGTACGTCAAACAACAAAACGGCAATTTAAGACCAAAGCCAATACCAGCTTAGCACCGACCGACGTCGGCCGAAACGCCCCGAACCAGAGCCCGGTGCTAACTATCTGCCTAGTGATACAGCCCCGGCTGGTAGTGGTACTCGTTGCTCACATGCGGGCACAGCTGCCAAAAGGCAACAGCGCTTGCCGCGGCCACGTTGAGTGAATCGACCCCATGCGCCATCGGAATACGCACGGCGCGGTCGCAGCCTGCAATGGTCTTGGCGCCCAAGCCAGCACCCTCGGTGCCCATAAAGATTGCCAGGCGGTCAATCTCCTGGAGCGCGGGATCGTCCAGCGACACCGAATCATCCGTCAACGCCATAGCGGCACACGAAAAGCCGGCATCGTGTAGCGCCGCCAGCCCATCATGCGGCCATACGCGCGCTTCGCTGCCAATGCGTGTCCAGGGCACCTGGAACACCGTGCCCATGCTCACGCGGGCCGAACGACGATACAGCGGATCACAACACGTAGGACTGACCAAAATGCCGTCGACGTTGAGCGCGGCCGCCGAGCGGAATATTGCGCCCACATTGGTATGGTCGACAATGCCCTCGAGCACGCACACGCGCACCGGGCGCTCCCCCGCCGCCTCGACGACGCCGCCCAAGAACTCATCAACCGGAATCTGTCGCGGGCGACGAAATGCCGCGAGCGCACCGCGCGTCACGTTAAAACCCGTCAGACGCTCCATAAGCTCCATCGAGGCAACGAACACGGGAACCGGACCCGCGCCCTCGCGTACCGCCAGGCGCTCAAACAGCGGCATCATCTGGTCGAGCCAGCGCTCGCCCAAAAGAAAGCTCACCGGCTCGTATCCGGCGCGAACCGCACGTTCGATGACCTTGGCACTCTCGGCGATAAAAATGCCCTTCTGCGGCTCCAGCACGCAGCGCAGCTCGCGCTCGGTCAGTCGCACGTAGGCATCGAGCCGCTCGTCCTCGAGCGAATCAATTCGCAGAACCTCAACGGCATCAGTCATAGCAGCCTGCCCGCACCCTTCTTTACAGCACATCTATACCAAACGAGGCGACGCTAAGCGCCGCCCCATGCATTCAATCAACCCGATGATACCGTTCGCGCCAGGCGATTTACGCCCCAACGCGACGATACGTCACGAACTCATAATCGACACCTTCGTCGCCCTCACCCGCGGCAATCGTGGCAACCCCGCCAGCCCGCGAAACTTCCCATGCAGGATCGGCATCCAAATTGGGAAAATACGTGTCCACGGGATGGACGCAGTGGTTATGCGTGACCTCGGCCTCCACGCAGTACGGCAAAAATTGCCGATAGACATCGCCGCCGCCGATCACCCACGCAACGGGCTCATCGGCAACCGCAGCGAGCGCCTCGTCGATGCTATGCACCACGTCGACGCCCTCGGGAGCAAAGCTCTCGTCGCGGGTGAGCACGATATTGCGGCGGTTTTTGAGCGGACGCCCACCAGGAAAACTCAGTAGCGTCTTGCGCCCCATAATGACCGCGCAACCCTTGGTGCAGGCCACAAAATGGCGCATGTCGGCGCGATTGGAAACCACCATGTCGCCCTCACATCCAATGCCCCAGTCGTCACACACGGCGACGATGGCAGAAAGCTTACACGTCATGAGCGCCACCTACACCGCAATGGGAATGTTCTTGACCTGCGGGCCGTGCTCGTAGCCCTCGACGATGAGGTCATCGGTCGTAAACGCATAGAAATCGTGCACGTCGGGGTTAAGCGTTACCTTGGGCGCCGCAAACTGCGGACGCTCGATAAGTTCACGGACAATATCGACATGACGGTCGTAAATGTGGGCATCGGCAATCACATGCAGCAGCTCACCGGGAATCATATCGACCGACTGCGCGACCATCATCAGCAAAATGGCGTACTGGCACACATTCCAGTTGTTGGCGGCTAAAATGTCCTGGCTGCGCTGGTTGAGAATCATGTTGAGTGTGGGTTTATCGTCCTGCGGGCGCTGCGTCACGTTATACGTCACGCTGTACGCGCACGGATACAGGTGCATTTCGGACAGGTCGCTAAACACGTACGTGTTGGTCATGATGCGGCGGCTGTACGGCGTGTTCTTAAGGTCGTACAGCACGCGGTCCATCTGGTCAAAGTCACCCTCGGCATAATGGCTTTTCTGCCCAATCTGGTACCCGTAGGCCTTGCCGATGGAGCCAGTCTCGTCGGCCCACTCATCCCAAATATGGCTGTTGAGGTCGAGGACGTTATTTGACTTCTTTTGATAGATCCACAAGATCTCGTCCATGGCAGACTTAAGCGCCGTGCGACGCAGTGTGAGCGCGGGAAACTCCTCACGCAGGTCGTAGCGAGCCGTAACGCCAAAGTTTTTAATGGTATAGGCAGGGGTGCCGTCCTCCCACACCGGTCGGACCTTTTGGCCCTCGGTGGTGGTGCCATGGTCCAAGATATCGCGGCACATGGTTACAAACTGTTGATCAGCCTTGCTCATTGACCCTCCTGTCAGTCGCCTATAAGCGAAATTCATTGTAGCCTAGGCGCACGCGACCCCACAGCCCAAACATAAGCCCTCATTTTCTGACATATGCCAGAAATTCCTTGCGCAAATCCGTACGGTCGATATTCTATTGTTGACATATGTCAGATAAGGAGAGTGAATGGCAGGAAGACGAGAAAAATTGCGCCGCGTTGGGATCATCCCCGAATATCGCGGTTTTACCCCCGACGGCCTTGCCAGCGGAGATGCCATCGACATGACGGTCGACGAACTCGAGGTCCTGCGACTGTGCGACCTGGAAGGACTCAATCAGGAGGCAGTCGCCCAACAAATGGGTATCGCTCGCGCCACCGTGGCGGCCATCTGCAGCCGCGCACATCGCAAGGTGGCAAACGCGCTGGTCAATGGACGGGCGATTGTCATCGAAGGCGGCAACATCGCGTATTCCCCCATCACCACGACGACGGCCGCATGGCCAGCAAAGGAGGTCGACACCATGAGGGTGGCAACGACGTACGACGACGGCAATATCTTTATGCACTTTGGCCGCAGCGAACAGTTCAAGATCTACGACATCCAGGATGGCAAGGTGCTCAACGAGCAGGTCGTAAACACCGGTGGCACCGGCCACGGCGCCTTGGCGGGCCTGCTTGCCAACGGTGGCGTTGACACGCTCATCTGCGGCGGCATCGGCGGCGGCGCCATCAACGCGCTCGCCCAGGCCGGCATCACGGTCTATGCAGGAGCCCAGGGCAACTGCGACGCTTGCGTCGAAGCCCTCATTGCCGGTACGCTCGCGCAGACCGGCGAGGCCACCTGCGACTGCCACGGCCATGACTACGACCACGCCCACGAACATGGCGAGTCCTGCAGTTGCCACGGCCATCACGAGCACGAGGGCCACGAGGGCTGCGGCTGCCACTAACGGCACGGCACCGCGAGCTCGGGGCGCGACACTGAACGCAGCCCAACTATCAAAGCCAACAACAAAGGCCACCCGGTAACTTCCGAGTGGCCTTTGCCATATCAAGCTGGAATTACAGCCCTATTTCTTATTGCGCATCTGCGCTTCCATTTGGCGCAGCAGCTCCATATCGGACTTGGGACCGCCCGTACCCAGGCCGCCCATACCGCCCAGACCCATAGCGTCCAGCCCAGGGATATTGGGCATGCGCATCTTTTTGCCCTTCTTGCCCTTTTTGCCCTTCTTGCCGCCGGCCTGTGCCTGATTGGCCATCGTGCGCATGCGGCCCATCATCTTGTTCATCTCGCCCCACTGCTTCATAAGGCTATTGACCTCGGTGGGGGTCACACCGGCGCCCTTGGCGATACGCGCGCGGCGCTGGCCGTTGATGATGGAGGGACGCAGGCGCTCCTCCTTGGTCATCGACATGATGATGGCCTCGTTCTTATCGAAGATGCCCTCGTCCAGGTTGCCGCCCATCTGGTTGAGCGCGCGCTGACCGCCGGGAAGCATACCCAGAATGCCCTTCATGCCGCCCATCTTCTTGACGGCCTTCATCTGGTCGAGCATGTCGTTCATGGTAAAGCCCTCGCGCAGCATACGCTCGGCAGCCTCGAGCTGCTCGGCGTCGGCCGCCTCCTGGGCCTTCTCGATGATGCCGACAACATCGCCCATGCCCAAGATGCGCTTGGCCATGCGGTCGGGGTAGAACGGCTCCAGCGAATCGGGCTTCTCGCCCATGCTCACGAACTTAATGGGCTTACCGGTCACCTGGCGCACAGAAAGCGCGCCGCCACCACGGGCATCGCCGTCGAGCTTGGAGATAATCACGCCGTCAAAGTCGGTGCGCTCGGCAAAGGTCGAGACGACGTTGACGATATCCTGGCCGGTCATGGCATCGACGACCATCAGCACCTGATCGGGCTTGACGGCCTTCTTGATGTCCACGGCTTCCTGCATCATCTGCTCGTCGATCTGCAAACGACCGGCGGTATCGACGATGACCACGTCACGCAGGTGGTCGACGGCCTCCTGAATGGCGCCCTTGGCGATATCGACCGGGTGCTCGCCGTCACCGCGGAAGACCGGCACGCCGATCTCTCCGCCGAGCGTGGCCAGCTGGTCGGCAGCGGCGGGACGGTAGACATCGCACGCGGCGAGCAGCGGCGAGCGGCCCTGCTTCTTGAGCAGGTAGGCCAGCTTTACGGCAGCCGTAGTCTTACCGGAGCCCTGCAGGCCGACGAGCATGATGACATTGGGAATGCGGTTGCTAAAGACGAGCTTGCTCTCGGTGGAACCGAGCATCTCGGTGAGCTCGTCGAGCACAATCTTGACGACGTTTTGCGCCGGCGACAGCGACTCCATGACCTCGGCGGTCATGCAGCGCTCCTTGGTCTTGGCGACGAACTCCTTGACGACCTTGAAGTTGACGTCGGCCTCGAGCAGCGCCATGCGAATGTCGCGCATGGCCGAGGTAATATCGGCCTCGGTCAATTTACCCTTGCCGCGCAGGCGGTCAAATGTGTCGTTGAGGCGATCGCTCAGAGAATCAAACACTAGTCACTCCTTAATTGGACTCGCCCACCAGGGCGCGGCAGAAATCTTTGGCATTGAACTCCTGCAGGTCATCGACCTGCTCGCCCACGCCAATGCGCAGGATTGGGAGCTTGAGCTTCTCGGCCACGGCCATGGCGATGCCACCCTTAGCCGTGCCGTCCAGCTTTGTCATGATAATACCGTCCAGACCCAACGCCTCGTTAAACTCGAGCGCCTGGTTCAGGCCGTTTTGGCCCGTCGCGGCATCGATTACGAGGACGACCGAGACGGGCATGGGGCCGGCGGCCATATTGGCGGCGCGCTTACGCGTCACGTTGACCACCTTGGCAAGCTCGCGCATGAGCTCGGGGCTCGTGTGCAGACGGCCGGCGGTGTCGATAAGCACCAGGTCGCTGCCGCGCTTGTCGGCCTCGTCGAGCACGTCGTAGCAAACGCTCGCCGGGTCGGAGCCGCGGTCGCGCTTGATGACGGGGACGCCGGCGCGCTGGCCCCACACATCGAGCTGCTCGATGGCGGCGGCGCGGAAGGTATCGGCCGAGCCAATCACGACATTCTTGCCGCGGGCAGCCATGGCGCTCGCGATCTTGCCGACCGTGGTGGTCTTGCCGGCACCGTTAATGCCCACAAACAGCACGCAGCTCGGCGTGTCGGCGAACGGATCTCGCTCGGCGGGCACAAAATGTTGCTCGAGCTGCTCGGCCAGGGCGCGACGGAGTTGCGGGGCGGTCTTGAGGTTCTTCTTGGCCGCGGCATCGCGCAGGTCATCGGACACCTTAATCGCGACCTCGGCACCCATGTCACCCATGACGAGAGTGTCCTCAAGATCCTCCCAAAAATCCTCGTCGACCTCGCCGCCAAAATAAAAGACCTCGTTGAGGGCCTCGCGGCTGCGCTCAAGTCCGCGCGAGAGAGCATCGAAGAATCCCATTATGCATTCACGACCTTTCCGGTTTCGCGATCGAGTTTTTGCGAGACGACGCGGCTGACGCCGTCGGCTTGCATCGAGACGCCGTAGAGGACGTCAGCGTCCTCCATAGTACGGCGCTGATGCGAGATAACCAAGAGCTGCGTATCGGAACGCAAAACATCGAGCGCGCCGATGAGCTTGGACAGGTTGGCGTCATCGAGCGCCGCCTCGACCTCGTCCAGCACATAGAACGGCACCGTACGCGTGCGATACACGGCAAAGAGCAAGGCGAGCGCCGTCAGGCTCTTCTCGCCGCCCGACATGAGCATCATCTTGGTGATGCGCTTGCCGCGCGGCTGCGCCACGACCTCGATGCCCGTCTCGGCAGGATGCTCGGGGTCGGTCATCTCCAGATGCGCCTGGCCACCCGGGAACAGCATGGCGAAGATCTCGCGGAAGTTCGCATCGACCTTCTCAAAGGTCACCAGGAAGGCTTTACGCATCTTACGGTCAATGGCCACGGTAATCTTGGTGAGCGCCTTGCGCGCGCTCTCCAGATCGGCCAGCTGCTCCTCGATATAATCGGCGCGGCGCTTGAGCTGCTCGTACTCCTCCATCGCAACCTGGTTCACAGGGCCCAGGTTGTTGATCTGACGCACGAGCTGGTTGAGCTCGCGCTCGGCGGCGTCGCGGTCGGTGGGCGCAGGAAGCATGAGAGCTTCCTCGAGCACCGTGGTGCCATCGGCGGTAATGGCCTTGATGGCCGCCTCTACCTGCACCTCGAGTTTGCCGCGTGCGACCTTGAACTCGTTTTGCGTCGCCGTGGCGGCATCGACCCGCTCCTTGGCGCGGGAGACCTCGGCCTTGGCGTCCTCGATGGTCTTCTTGAGCGAGGCCGAGTCCGCCTCCTCGAGCGAAGCCTGGTCACGCAGGCGCGCGGCCCAATCCGACGCGCGCTCCAGCAGGGCCGAATAGCGCTCGTGCATGGGGTCGACGCGCAGGCGCAGCAACTCGAGCGAGCGCGAGGCCTGGCGTGTTCCGCGGATACGGCGGTCGATGCCCTCCAGACGATGCTCAAGATCGGGCACGCGGCCCTTCAGCGAACGCAGGCGCTCGCTCGTCTGAGCCAGGCGGACCTTGGCATCGGCGAGCTTACCGGCTGCCTCAGAATCGTCACGGCGCACGCGATCGAGCTCATCGTTGGCTTCGGCAATCTGAAGACCAAGGTCGCTTGCCTGCGCACGGGCCTCGTCGCGCGAACGGGTGAGCTCGTCAACGCGCGGACGCGCAGCGCGGACGGCCTCGGCGGCCTGCTCGCGGCGCTTCGAGATGCGCACGCGCTCGACCTCGGCATTGTTGGCGCTTTGCTCCAAGCGGCCGATCTCGGAAAGCAGCGAGCGGCGCTCGCCCTCAAGACGGGCGATCTCGCCGGCGGCATCGCCCTCGGCGGCACGCGCCTCCTCGACGGCCGCATTGGCCTCGACGACCTGGTCTGACACATGCTCAAACACGGCAGCCAGATCGGGCTCCAGGCCCTCTAACTCGCGAATGCGACGCTTGCGCTCCAAGGCACCCGAAGCCTCGCCGGCATCGAGCCCCACGCGCACCAGGCCGCCACAGCTCACGCGGGCGCCATCGGGAGTCACGTAGGTCACACCGTCAACGACTGGTGCCGCCAGCGCGGCGGCCAAGTCATCGACCACGTAATAGCCGCCGAGCAGGGCCTCGACAACCGGGCCATAACCGGAGCGCACGGACAGACGATCGACCAGACGCGAACCGGCAGCACCCTTAGCAGCAGCACCGCCGCTCACGCCGCGCGCCATCAGCAGCGCCTCGCCCGAGGCCTTCTTTTGGTCCAGAGCCGCACGACCGGCGCGCTCAAGCGTAGCGGCATCATCAAACAAAAGAGCATCGATATCGCCAGAAAGCAGCTGCTCGACCAGGCCCTCGAGCTCACGAGGAGCCTCGAGCACGTCGCCCAGACGACCCGAGACATCATCGCCCAGCGCACCCATCAGACGGCTCACCAGCGGCGAGCTGTCTGCCATGCGGGCATCGAGCTTCTTTTGGCTCGCGAGCTCAGAGCGAACCTCGGACAGTTTGTTGCGCGCCTCGCTCTCGCGATTACGCAAGTCCTTCAACGCCGCACGAGCGACCTCGGTGGCCTCACGCGCATCGACCTGGGCTTGACGGGCCTGATCGAGCGCGCCTTCGAGCTCCTCAGCGCGGTCGCGACGGCTCTCGAGCGAGGCCGTGACCTCCTCGAGCTGCTCGTCGATCTGCTCCAGGCGCGAGGCGTACATGTTGTCCTCGACCTCGGCGTTGCTCAGCGAGTCCTTCACCTTGGCAAGCTCGAGCGCGGCGTTGTCGGCCACACGCTGCACATCGCGCTGCTCGCGCGTGAGCTGCGAAATCTGATTGTCAAGCGCAACGCGACGCTCGTGGAGCTGGGCGGCAGCAGGACCGGCGGCGTCAACGTCGGACTGGGCCTGCATGTGCGCACCGGTCACCTCCTCAAGCTGGGCACGTGCATCCTCGAGCTCCTCGACAACGCGACGACGCTGATGCTCGGAGCTCGAGATCTGGCCGCGCATGTCGGACAGGCGCGACACCATGTTGTGGCCCTTTTCCTCGAGCAGGCGCATATCGGAATTGATGCGGCCGACCACGTCTTGCATATGGCGGCGCTGCTCGCCCAGATCGCCCACAAACAGGCCCTTTTCCTCGAGCATAACCTGGAGCTTCTCGAGCTCGCGCTCTTTCTCACCCAGGCGGTACTGCGCGAGCTCCAGCTCGGCGGCGCCCTCCTTAGAGCGGCTCTCCAAGTCGTTCCACTGCGACTGCAGCGAACGAAGCTCGTCGACGGCCAGCATCTGCGTAAGCTCGTTCGCGCGCGAGGACAGCTCTTTGTACTTGCGCGCGCGATCGACCTGACGCTCCAGCGGCCGCAGCTGGCGGGCGATCTCCTTATTGATGTCGCGGGCACGGGTCAGGTGCTCGTCCATCGACTTGATCTTTTTGAGCGCACGCTCCTTACGGCGCTTGTGCTTGGAGATGCCGGCAGCCTCCTCAATAAGAGCGCGGCGCTCCTCGGGGCGGCTCTGCAAAATGGCATCGAGCTTGCCCTGGCTGATGATGGAATGCGTATCCTTGCCCAGGCCCGAATCGTGCAGGATGTCCTGAATGTCCATCAGGCGGCACGGGCTCGAGTTGATGAGGTACTCACTCTCGCCCGAGCGATACATGCGGCGGGTGATAGCCACCTCTTCAAAGTCGACGGGAAGCATATGGTCCGAGTTGTCGAGCACCAGCGTAACCTCGGCCACACCCACCGGCTTGCGCGCCGACGAGCCCGAGAAGATGACATCCTCCATGGCCTGGCCGCGCAGCTGCTTGGCGCTCTGCTCGCCCAGGACCCACAGAATCGAGTCGGAGATGTTCGATTTTCCCGAGCCGTTGGGACCGACGATGACGGTCAGGCCAGGCTCAAATGACATATGGGCGCGGTCGGCAAACGACTTGAACCCTTTGAGCGTGAGGGACTTGAGATACACGGTTCCTCGCTTAAACAGGCTTCTTGTTGAGAATCACGCCGTTGGTGGTGTAGCCCATGCGGTCGAGCGCCTCGAGCGCAGCGGCTCCCTCGGCCTCCTTCTTGGAGGAACCAGTGCCGCGGCCTTGACGAATACCGTCGATGAGCACCACAGCGGTAAAGGTGGGCGCATGCGCGGGGCCCTCGGAGCCGACCAGCTTATACGCGGGAGGCTCGTGGCCGTCTGCCTGCACGCACTCCTGCAAGAACGACTTGGGGTTCGCGGGGTGCTCGGCACGCTCGGAGGCCAGGTGCGGCTTGAGCGTACGGTGGATGAACTCCGCCGCCGCATCCCAACCGGCATCCAGATACAACGCACCCACGAGCGACTCGTAGACGTTCTCGAGCGCCGAATGCAGGCCGCGGGCGCCGGTACCGGTCTCGGAGGCACCAAAGATGATGATGTCGTCGATACCCAGTTCGTGCGACACCTCGGACAGCGTAGCGCCCGAGACAAGGGACACCTTCAGGCGCGTGAGCTTACCCTCGTCAAACTCGGGATAGGACTCAAAGAGCGAACGGGCCACCACGGCGCCCAAAATGGAATCGCCCAAAAACTCAAGGCGCTCATAGCTGGCAGAGACCGGCTGACCCTCGACGGCCGAGGGATGCGTGAGCGCCGCGCGCAGCAGCACCTTATTATTGAACTCATGGCCCAGAATCTCCTGGGCGCGCGTGAGTCGTTCAGACAAAGCCAAGACTTAGGCCTCCTTGGCGTTTTCAATAGCGTCGACAGCGTCGGCGACAGAGTTGAGCGACAGCAGGGTCTCGTCATCGATCTCGAGGTCGAACTCGTCCTCGATGGCCGTCACCAGCTGCAGACGCTCGAGCGAATCGGCATCGAGATCGTCAAAAGTGGTCTCGTCGCTAATGTCGGCGACATCGACACCCAGCACGTCAGCGGCGACTTCGGCGATCTTATCGAAGATTTCGGAGCGATCCATAGCGCTTCCTCTCGTATGTCATGGAACACAACACAACACGGCAATCGGAGCCGCGTTGCAATACGGCTCCGATTCTACCCCACGCGGTACAGGTTGAGCCACGTAACGCGGCCTTTATAAAACGATACCGTCCATAGAATTGGCAACGTCCTGGACAAGCCCGGCGCGCACGGCCTGGGCCGCGGCAAGCGTACCGTTCTTGACGGCCTCGACCGACGTGGCACCGTGGCCGATCAACACGACGCCGCGCAGGCCCAGCAGAATCGCGCCGCCCTTGGCGTCGCCCGAAAGCTTGGCCTTAATCTGGCGCATCTGCTTTTTGATGAGCAGCGCGGCGATCTTGGTGCCGAGCGAAGACATAAAGGCACCCTTGAGCTCCTGCAGCAAAAACTTGGCAGCGCCCTCGGTGGCCTTGAGCGCAATATTGCCCGACATACCGTCGGCGACCACGACGTCAAAATTGCCCGACGTAAGATCGGTGCCCTCGCAGTTGCCCACAAAGCCGGGAACCGCGGCCTTCATGGCCGGGAAGCACGCCTTGGTAAAGTTGGAGCCCTTCTCGTCCTCGGTGCCGTTGGCAAGCAGGCCCACACGCGGATGCTCAATGTCCAAAACCACGCGGGCATAGGCAGCACCCATCTGGGCGAAACGCACCATGTCGTCCACCGTGACATCGGGATTGGCGCCCATATCGCACAGCACCGTCAGGCCGCCGGCGCGATTAGGCAGTGCGTTAGTCAGGCACGGACGGACCGGCTGCTTCTTGCCCTCCGCCAAATACCTAAACGGCGTGACGTAGGCCGTGGCGGCAGCGGTCATGGCACCGGTCGAGCCGGCCGAGAAAAACGCGTCCGCATTGCCCTTCTTAATGGCACGGCATGCAAGCACGATCGAGGACTTGCGCTTAGTCATCACGGCGCGGATGGGATCGTCCTCCATGCTGATGACGTCGGGGGCCTCCAAGGCCTCCACGCGGGCATGCGCCGCTGCAAAGGGGTTGACGATTTCAGCGGGACCGACGGCCAAGACCTCAATCTCGGGATCTGCCGCAAGCGCAGCCTCGATACCGTCGAGGACAACCTGGGGCCTCTCGTCTCCGCCCACAACGTCTACACAAACGCGAACGTTACTCATTTCATATGCTCCTTATACAAAAATGGCCGACTCATTGAGCCGGCCATTGTGGTTCCAGTTGGAACGGCATCGTATCCAGAGTATACAGTTACTCGGTAACGATAACCTCGCGGTCCTTGTAGAAACCGCAGCTGGGGCACACGTGGTGCGGGAGCTTAACAGCGCCGCAACGGGGGCACGTGGACTGAGCCGCAGCCGAGATCTTCATGTTGGCGGAACGACGGGTATGGGTGCGGATACGACCCTGCTTTTGTTTAGGTACGGGCATAGTGACCTTCCTTATGAACTATCCAGTGTGGCGATTACGCGCAAGTAGCGATACTACCACAGTTTTACTCGTCAAGCTTGAGATTCTTCAATGCTGCAAATGGATTTTCCGTGGCAGCGGCCCATTCGGCCTCCGCCTTGGCGGCGCACTCACATTGCTCGACGTTGAGATTGTTGCCGCAGGTGGGGCAAAGGCCGCGGCAATCGGGCTTGCACAGGACAACGAACGGCGTGTCCATGACGACCGCGTCGTTGATGGGCTCACCCAGATCGACGATGCGATCCTCGCCCAGCAACTCGTAGCCGTCTTCGTAGGCCTCGGGGTCCTCGGGCTCCTCAAAGAGGTAGAACTCCTCGATCTCGCCTGCGATATCAAACGAGGCGGGCTCCAGGCAGCGATCGCACTCGCCGGTGGCGTGAGCGCGGACCATGCCCGAAAGCAGAACACCGGTACCGGCGTTGGTAAAGACCACGTCGTAGGCAATGCCGTCCTGCAGCTGGTACTCCTTCTCGCCCACCGTGTAGGTGGCGACATCGACCTTGCCGGTCAGCGGGTATGAGTCTCCGGGAAACTCGAGCTGCTCGGAAAGATCGACGGTTACGCTCGGGAACTCGGCCATTACCACTGACCGTTCTGCTGAGCGGCGCCCTCGTTGAGCTGCTGACGGCAACGGGTGACGGTGCCGGTCAGGCTCTTAAGGTTCTCCTCGAGGTGCGTAAAGACCTGCTCGGCGTAATCCTCGGCGGCATAGCGCGTCTCGCGCTCGTACTGCTGGGCACGGTCGCGGATGTCGTCGGCCTGCTGCTGTGCCAAGCGGACAATTTCCTGCTCACCGGCAATGGTGAGCGCCTGCTGCTGAGCATCGGCAATGATGGAATCGGCCTGAGCGGCGGCGGAGGCCATAAGCTCCTCGCGCTCTTTGAGGATACGGCGGGACTTCTGCCACTCCTCGGGATAGCTCATGCGGATCTCATCGAGGATGTTAAAGAAGACGTCGGCGTCGATAACCTTCATCTGGGCGTTCTTGCCGAACGGCGTCTTAGCCTCTTCGATGAGCCCCTCGAGCTCGTCGACAAGACTCACGATCCTGTCGCCAGGAAAATTCTCGCCCGGCATCCGGTCTCCTTTCATAGGTAACATATCATCGTGTTAGTTTACCACATGCCACCAGGCAATAAAAAACGTCACGAAAAGCGATGTTTGAGCGCTGCGACCACGTTGGGCGGCACAAACGTCGATACATCGCTGCCAAGCGAAGCGATCTGGCGCACCACCGAGCTCGAGATGTACCCGTACTGCGGAGCACTCATGACAAAGATGGACTCCAGCTCGCAATCCAGGCGATAGTTGAGGTCGGCCTGCTGCAGCTCGTATTCAAAGTCGGTCATGGCGCGCAGACCCTTAACGACGGCACCTGCCCCCTGCTCACGTGCAAAGTCGACCAGCAGGCCGGTGAAGGGCAGCACCTCGACGCCGTCCAAATCGCCGAGGGCCTCGCGGGCCAGCGCCACGCGCTCGTCGAGCATAAAGGTGGTGCCCACGCCGTTTTTACCCTGCGATTCGGCCACGGCGACGATCACGCTGGGAAAGATGCGGCGGGCTCGGCGGATCACGTCAATATGGCCAAAGGTGATGGGATCGAAGGTGCCCGGGACGATCACGCGGTTGATGGTGTCATTCATGGGTGTCCTCCGAAGGCGCATCCTCGTCATTTTCGTTCTCGTCAGCATGGTCGCTCTCGTCCTCGGTCACCCAGTGCAGCAAGTCAACCGAGGTAATGCCGTAGCGCTTCTCTCGTACAGTCTCAAAACCAGCTGGATGAGCGCCCGCATCGGTTGCGGCATGCTCAAACAGGGCAAAGGCCCCGGGCGTCAGCAGTCCCTGCTGGGAAAAATTTTGCAGCAGCTCCTCGACCGGCTCGGCGCCAAAGGCATACGGTGGATCGAGCAGGACCAGATCAAAAGGACCACCTGGCACGCGGCCGCGCGAAGCGCTCGCCAGCACATCGCCGGTAACGACGCGCCAGCGCGAGCGGTCGCGGCACAGCGACTCGATATTCTTGGTGATCAGACGAGCGGCATTGCGATCG
Source organism: Collinsella aerofaciens (assembly GCF_015554145.1). GTDB lineage: Bacteria > Actinomycetota > Coriobacteriia > Coriobacteriales > Coriobacteriaceae > Collinsella > Collinsella aerofaciens_AA. The sequence goes on from NZ_JADNHZ010000016.1 coordinate 18,833, forward strand.
ATCTCGAACGTGGTGAGCGAGCGGGCGCCACGCGAGAGCATCTCGATTCCCAGGGCGCCGGAGCCGCCAAAGGCATCCAGCACGCGGACCTCGTCCAAATCGAAGTCGAACGCCGACATGACCATGGAAGCACATGCCTCGCGCACGCGATCGGTCGTGGGACGGGTGACATCGCGCCCACGCGGCTCTTCGATCTTGCGGCCGCGCCATTCACCGCCGATGATTCTCATCCTCCGCTGACCTCCTTAAAGATATGTCGATAGCGTGTGGCGACCGCGTCGCGCAAGGGGCGCGTCGCCACGGAGTCAAGGTTGCAAGCATACCGCAAGAGCTCGACCGCGTCCAAATGGGCCCATTCGATAAGATCCTCGTCGGCGTCCAGGTCCACAAAGCGCAAGGTCACGCCGCCGTGCTGACGGTAGCCCAGGATTTCGCCCTCGTGGCGCAGGCGCAGGTCCATCTGGGCGAGCGTAAAGCCGTCCGAGGTCTTTTCGAGCGACTGGAGACGGTCTTGCGCCGCCGATGCGCCGCCATTGCCCTTGGAGTGCGTCATGACCAGGCAGGTGCCCGACACGCTGCCACGGCCCACGCGACCGCGCAGTTGGTGCAGGGCCGCCAATCCAAAGCGCTCGCCGTTCTCGATGACCATGACGGTGGCGTTGGGCACGTCGACGCCCACCTCGACCACCGTGGTCGAGACGAGCACATCAATCTCGCCACGCTTAAAGGCATCGATGACCCGGTCCTTCTCCCCCGCCGGCATGCGGCCGTGAAGGCGCTCGATGGTAAGTCCCGGCAGGGCCAGACGCAGTCGTTCGAGCTCGGTTGCCGTATCGTGCAGCGGCACGGGGACGGTCACGCGGCCCTCGTCGTCGCGGGCGATACCGGGCACGTCTTCCAGCTCATCGGCCGAGTCACTCGGCTCCACGAGCGGGCAAATCACGTAGGCCTGCTGGCCCTTTTCGCGCGCCTCGCGAATGGCGCCGTAGGCAAGGTCGCGGCTCGACTCGGTGAGCACACGCGTCGTAACGCCCGCCCCCGGAACAGGCCGATGGCGGATGATGCTCGTGTCCAGGTCGCCGTAGACCGAGAGCGCCAACGTGCGCGGAATCGGTGTCGCCGTCATAACAAGCAGATCGGCACCCGGGCCCTTGGCACGCAGGGCATTGCGCTGACCCACACCAAAGCGGTGCTGCTCGTCGATGACGACAAGCGAAAGATGCTTAAACGCCACGTCATCCGAAAGGACCGCGTGAGTGCCAAAGAGGACGTCAAGCTCGCCCGATTCCAACTGCGCATGGATCTGCTCGCGCTCGGCCGCCGGCGTGGCACCCGTCAGGAGCGCCCAGGACATACCAGCCTGCGAGAGCAAGGGACCGGTCTTATCGGCATATTGGCGCGCCAGCACGCCCGTTGGCGCCATAACGCAGGACTGGGTGCCCGAATCGGCCGCGACAGCCAGCGCGCAGGCGGCGACGGCCGTCTTGCCGGTACCGACGTCGCCCAGAAGCAGGCGGTTCATCACGCGCCCGCCATCACGCATATCGTTCAGGATGTCTTGGAACGCGCCCTCCTGCTCGTCGCTCAGCGAAAACGGTAGGGCTTCCCTGAGCGCCGCCAGGTGCTCGCCCGCGGTATGGGCGTAGGGAGCGACTTCGACCAAGCCGCCGTCGTTGCGCAGGCGCAGCGCCAGCTGAAGGCAGAGGCACTCCTCATAGGCAAGGCGGCGGCGCGCGATATCGCGCTCGGCCATGCTCGAGGGAAAGTGAATTGAGCGCAGCGCGCGGGCATTGCTCATCAGGCGGCGCTTGGCGCGTAAGCGGGCGGGAATCGGGTCGAAGGGATTGCCGACAACCTCGAGCGCACCGCTAACGATGCGGCGCATCCATGCCTGGCTCACGCCATCGCTCACGTAATGGACCGGCAGGATAGTACCCGCGGCACGTCCTTCCTCGAGCTTTTCGAAATGCGGAGAGGCCATCTGCTTAAAGCCGTAGGCAAACTCGACCTTACCCATCACGGCCAGGCGGTCGCCCTGCTTAAATTGCTGGGCAATCCAGGGCTGACGGAAAAAGGCGACTTGCAGCACCCCCGTCTCGTCCACCAGCGAGACCTCGGTCACCTGCATACGCGGACGGGGCTGCTTTTGAACGATACGATCGACCGTGGCGACAATCGTGCACACGGTACCGATGGGCGCCATCTCAATGGACCAGGAGCGCGTAAAGTCGAGATATCGGTGAGGGATATGGAGAAGGAGGTCCCCCACCGTCCGAATTCCCAGACGGCGAAGGGCCTCCTCACGTTTACCCGAAACATATTTGAGTCGCGCGATATCCTCGTCGAGCGCATTGCTCTGGGCAAAGCGCTCCGAGACGCGCGGCACGGAGCACAGCTCGGACATGGGCAGATGCCTACTCGATCGAGAAGATCACGGGATAGAGCGGCTGCTCGCCACGATGAGCGTCGATCTCCAAGTCGGGCTGAGCCTCCTCGATGGCGTCGACGATCTCCTGGAAGGCCTCATCGGACAGCTCCTCGCCGGCCAGAATCGTCAGCGCATCGCCCTCCTCTTCCTCCTGCATGCGGTTGATGCAGTCGAGCGTGACCTGCTTAACATCGGAGCCGACCACGTCGATGGAACCGGCAATGATACCCATGACGTCACCGGAGTGAATCGGAGAGCCGTCAGAGGCACTGGAATCGCGCACGGCACGGGTAACCTCGCCATCGCGAACTTCGCTGATGGCGTCGACCATAGCGGCAACGGCGTCCTCGAGCTCGGAATCGGGCAGGACCGCGAACAGTGCGGAGAACGCCTGCGGGACGGTCTTGGTGGGAACGACGGCGACCTTCTTGTCGGTGCAAGCAGAAGCGGCGGCCTCGGCAGCCATGCGGATGTTGCCGTTATTGGGCAGGATAATGACCGAGGTCGCGTTGACCTGGTCCACCGCGCCCAGCAGGTCGGCGGTCGAGGGGTTCATGGTCTGGCCACCCGAGACGATCACGTCGACGCCGAGGGACTTGAGGATATCGGCCTCACCGGAGCCGGCGGCAACAGCGACAAAGCCCAGCGCCTTGGCGGGCTCGGCGGCCTTTTCCTGGTCCTCGTGAATCTTGGCGGTACGGTCGTGGGCCTCCATCTCCATGTTGTGGATAAAGACCTCGTAGATCTGACCAAGCTGCAGCATGTGCTCGAGCACCAGGTTGGGGGTGTTGGAGTGCACGTGGATCTTGTAGTCGGGGTAGGCACCCACGAGCAGCTCGCAGTCGCCCATGGAGCCCAGGAACTTAAGGCACTCGTCCTCGTCAAACGGGGCGTCGGCCTTAAAGAGGAACTCGTTGCAGTAGCGGAACTCCGAGCCCTCCCAATCGTCGTTGGCCTCAATCTCAACGCGACCGAGGGCCGCGTCGCGGGCAGAGCCAGCGGAATCAAACGTGGCGGAGAAATCCTCGACAACGGTGCTGCGGCCAAGCGCGGCGGCGACAAAGTTCTCCAGGAAGATGGCAAAGCCAAAGGCGCCGGAGTCGACCACGCCGTTCTCCTTCAGAACGGGCAGCAGGTCGGGCGTGCGGGCGACGGACTGGTAGGCCTCGACGACGATGGCGTCGAGCGCGTCCTCGGCCGAGAACTTCTTCTTTTCGCACTCGTCGGCCTTGGTCGAGACATCGCGCAGGACCGTGAGAATCGTGCCCTCGATGGGCTTGCGGACGGCCTGGAAGGCGACCTTGACGGCGCGGCGGAAAGCGAAGGCGATGTTGGCGGACGTGATGGGCTCATCGGCAGAAACGAGACCCTCGGCAACACCGCGCAGGATCTGCGAGGTGATGACGCCGGAGTTGCCGCGGGCGCCCATCAGGGAGCCGTGGGTGATGGCGCCGGCGATGGCCTCCATATCGGCATCGGCGGGAAGGGCGGAAAGCTCCTTGGTCACCGAGGCGAGCGTGAGCGACATGTTGGTGCCGGTGTCGCCGTCGGGTACGGGGAAGACGTTGAGCTTGTTGATCTCCTCGGCCTTGTCGGAAACGGCAGCCGCAGCGATCGGAAAACAGGTGCGAATGGTCTTTGCAATCATGGGTATTTGAATCTCCGTTTTCGGATGCTAGTTCAGACGGCTCTTGAGCGCGTCGATGTGGATGCCGATCTTAAGGCTGGCGGGATCGATCTGGGCGATCTCCTGCAGGGTGAAGGCAACGGAGCTCGAAAGATTGTGGCAGACGGACTTCATGTTGACGCCGCTCTCGAGCACGACGTGAAGATCGACCGTAAGGCCGTTCTCGTCGGCGGAGACAAGCACGCCCTTGCGGAGGCGCTGACCGGCAAGCAGGCGCACGCTCTCGGCGCCCTGGAGCTGTTCGGCCATACCGACGACGCCGTAGCACGTCATCGCGGCATAACCGGCAATATCGGCAATAACGTCGTTCGAGACGCTCAGGCTGCCGTTAATGGTCTCAGACACAAGAATCTCCTTATCTGGTGCTCGCGGCACCATCTCGTGGGAGCAATCATTGCAATATTCTACAACGACCGCGCCGTGTTGAGGTGGTGGGCCGCGGGATTACATCCTCGACACGAAATGTTGATATGGCAACGTTCGCGCTAGGAGATCGCGGCATGAAAAAACCCGCCGCATAAGCGACGGGTTTTACAACCTGGCTCCCCGGGTAGGACTCGAACCTACAACAGCGCGGTTAACAGCCGCGTGCTCTACCATTGAGCTACCGAGGAATAGGTGCGTGCTCTCAAGCAACGAAGTTTATTATACGGACGAATCAGCTTAGGGCAAGAACTTTTTTGAGAATTTTTCCGACCTAGTCATTGGGGACGTCCCCAATGACTACATGAAAGCGCCCCCAAGCGGATGTGCTTGAGGGCGCTTCTTGCTTGCGAGGTTAAGACTCGATGTAGTCCTTAAGCTTGCTGGAACGGCTGGGATGGCGGAGCTTGGCCAGAGTCTTGGACTCGATCTGGCGGATGCGCTCGCGCGTGACGCCAAACTCGCGGCCGACTTCCTCGAGCGTACGGGGATGTCCGTCGACAAGGCCAAAACGTAGCTCGATAACCTTGCGCTCACGATCGGCAAGCGAGTCGAGCACCTGGGTGAGCTGCTCCTGCAGCATGGAGAAGCTGGCGGCATCGGGCGGAACGATAGCCTGGGAGTCCTCGATGAAGTCGCCCAGCTGGGAATCCTCTTCCTCGCCGATGGGGGTCTCGAGCGACACGGGCTCCTGCGAGATCTTCTGGATCTCGCGGACGCGGTCGGCACTCATGTCCATCTCGGCACCGATCTCCTCGGGGGTCGGGTCGCGACCCAGGTCCTGAAGAAGCTGGCGCTGCACGCGGACGAGCTTGTTGATGGTCTCGACCATGTGCACGGGAATACGGATGGTACGGGCCTGGTCGGCGATAGCACGCGTGATGGCCTGACGGATCCACCATGTGGCGTACGTGGAGAACTTAAAGCCCTTCTGGTAGTCGAACTTCTCGACGGCGCGAATCAGACCGAGGTTGCCCTCCTGGATCAGGTCCAGGAACAGCATGCCGCGACCGACATAGCGCTTGGCGATGGAGACGACCAGGCGCAGGTTGGCGCTGATGAGCGCCTGCTTGGCCTCGAGACCCACGTTCTCGATACGGGTCAGGCGACGCATCTCGACGCGGGTGAGCTCGATCTCGCCCGCCTCGGCAGCCTCGAGCTTCTCGGTGGCGTCAAGGCCGGCCTCGATCTTCATGGCCAGATCGACCTCTTCGGAAGCGGTCAGCAGGTCGACCTTACCGATCTCCTTAAGGTACATACGAACCGGGTCGCCGGTCAGCATCACCGTGGAGGCATCGATGCCGCGCACGCGCGAACGCGAACGGGACGTTCGCACGGTGCGCTTCTTCTTGCTCTTGGAAGAACCCATCTCGGCGTCGGCCTGACGGGCCATCTTAAGCTCGTGATCGTCGAGCGAGCCGGAATCGTGCTCGTCGTCATCGAAATCATCGGTATCGCTATCGTTATCGTCATCGTCGACGTCCATGGGGGCGTCGTCGTTTCCGCTCGCGGAGATAATCTGGATGCCGCTGTTGCGCAGCGCGGAATACACCGCGTTGAGCTGCTCGTCAGACACATCGATATCCTTCAGGGCGACCTGAATCTCGTCCTCGGTTACCGAAGTCCTGTTTGAGCCGTTGCCCATGAGCTTTGCAACGTAGGATTCCAGCCCAGTACCCGTGCTCTCACTCTTTTTTGGCACAGATTCTCCCTTCATAGTCCACAGGACTCATTACTTTAGCACACACATTGACGTCTATACCCAAAAATCAGACAGGATATAGGCGCAAATACGCTGGTTGACCACAACATCTAGGCCTGATCGGCACCCGTTGTCTCCAAACCGATCAAACGGAACGGGTCAGCCACGCCGCCGATCGACTTTTGGAGCTCGCGCTGGCGCTGAGAATCTTGCATCGCCTGCATCGTCAGCACACGGCGCGCCTCATCGTCGAGCGACCGGTCCTGACGAAGCTTTGCCTGCGCGGCGCGCATGCGGCGCTTGATGGTGTAGAGCTCAAGGGTATCAAGCATAAACACGATGTTCGTCTCGGTGGGATGCTTACTCGTCGACGAAATGCGTCCGGCGCTGACAAGCGACGCTGCCTCGGGACACACCGCGCGCGCCGCATCCATACACGCCGTGGGGTCGGTGCCCGGCGGCGTCGCGAGCACGGCCCATGCGATGGACTCGTGGCGCGGATCTACCCACTCGATCGAGCAGATGCGGTCGGCATACGTGCGGAGCAGGTCGGGATAGCTCGTGAGCATCGTCAGCAGCTCGCGCTCCCCCGCCAAAGACTTTCGCTCCAGGTCGGTCAGCACGATTGGCATCGTCGGCGCGGACGCGCCAGAAGCATCGGCGGCCGGCGCCGCGCCATCCATACCAGCCGGCACATCGATAGGCGGCATATCGTCGACGACCTCGGCCGGCGCGGCCCCGTAGGCCTCAAGCGGCACATAATCATACGGCTCTTCCTCGACCGGTGCGGACACCGGCGGCGTCACCCCCGACGCCCAGACACCGCGAGACACCCCCTGCGAACCTGATGCCCGAACGCCCGCGCTGCCTGCACGCTCGGTTTGCGCCCGCTGGCGCTCGTAGTTCTGCTCGCGACGACGCTCGGCGTCCTCGCGCTTGGCAACATCGCGAAACACACGGCCCGAGCTCGAACGCACCGTCTCCAAGTCCAACCCCAGCAGGTCGGCAATCTGGATAAAGTACGTATCGATCATGTAGCTATTGCGCAGCGGATAGATGAGCGTCAGCGCATCCTCGAGCGCCTTGGCACGACCGCCCGGCGTGGAAATGTCGCTCGACTCCTGCACTGAGCGGTACACAAAGTCCATGAGGGGCTCGGCGGCGTCGATACGCGCCTGCAACGCCTCGCCACCATGCGCGGTGATGAACTCCATGGGGTCGTTGCCGTCGGGAAGCACCACGCAGCGCAGGTCCATCGAATCCTGCTCGATAAACTGAATCGCGCGGCGCGCGGCCTTTTGACCGGCAGCGTCGCCATCGAACATATATACAATGCGCTTGGCAAAACGGGTGAGCGTCTTTACATGATGTTCCGTCAACGCCGTACCCAGCGTGGCGACGACGTTTTTGATCCCCGCCTCCCAGCAGGCGATACAGTCGGTATATCCCTCCACCACGATGGCGGTATCCTGCGCGACGATAAACTCCTTAGCCCAGTTAAAGCCGTAGAGGTTTCGCTTTTTATGGAACACGCTCGTCTCGGCGGTGTTGAGGTACTTAGGCTGGCCGTCGCCCATAATGCGCCCGCCAAAGGCGATGTTATGACCCTGCTCATCAAAGATGGGAAACATCACGCGGTCGTAAAAACGGTCGGCAAGCTGCCCGCGCCCACGGCTCACGGCCACGTTGGCATCGATCATTTCCTGCGGGGTAAAGCCTGCCTGCGACAGATGCGACACCAGCGCGTTGCGACCCGGCGCAAAACCCAGGCAGTAGCGGCGGCAGACGTCGCCGCCCATACCGCGGCTGGCGAAATACTCGCGCGGACGGCTGTCCTTACCGCGCATGAGCATGGTGTGGTAGAACTGGGCGGTCTCGGCGCACAGGTCGTAGATGCGGGCACGCTTGGTGCCGCGCTCGCGATAGGCGCCGGTATCGTGCAGCTCAATGCCGGCACGGTCGGCCAGGTAGCGAATCGACTCAGGGAAGCTCAGGTTCTCGCGCTTCATGATGTAGGTGAAGACGTCGCCGCCCTCGCCACAGCCAAAGCAGTGCCACACCTGCGTGGCGGGGATAATGTGAAACGACGGGGTCTTTTCGCCATGAAAGGGGCAGCAACCCCAAAACTCATGGCCGCGGGGCTTGAGCTCAACCGTTTCCTGCACGATGGCAACCAGGTCGGACGCAGCGCGCACCTGGTCTTTTTCCTCATCGCTAATCACGGATGCTCACCCCCTGCTCACCCAAATGATGACGGATATCGTCAATATTACCCTCGACGGTCGCGATAAGCTCGTCCAGCGAATCGAACACGCGCGACGGGCGCAGCCAACGTGTAAACGCCAGCGAAACCGAGGCGCCGTACAGGTCGCCTGCATACCCGATCAAGTTGGCCTCGAGATGAGCCGAGGCGGCATCGTCGGCATACGTCGGCGGCAGGCCCACGTTGACGGCGGCAGGCCATACGGTATCGTCGACCAGCACCAAGCCCTCGTAGACGCCATCGGCAGGCACCTGAATGCCCTCGGGCACCTGAATATTTGCCGTGGGAAAACCCATGTCGGAGCCCTGGTGACGACCGCCGGCAACAATACCTCGCAGCATATACGGGCGGCCGAGCAGCTCGGCGGCAAGCTCAACATGACCCCGGCGCAGCTCCTGGCGAATACGGGTGGCGCAGATCGTCTGCCCATCGACGCACAGCAGCTCGTGGCCATAGACGTCAACGCCGCGCTCGGCTCCCCATGCCTGCATCTCGGCAACGCCCGAGGCACCGCCGCGGCCCAACCTAAAGTCGCTACCCACGCGAATCGAGCGGATATCGACGACGCGCGACAGCAGCTTAAGAAAGCCTACGTGGTCGAGTGCCGCCACCGCGGGCGTAAAGGGAACGGCCACGACTGCATCGACCCCGGTGAGAGCCAGGGCATGCAGACGGTCAGCCGTCGTCATCAATTTTTGCGCGGGCGTAGGGCTCACCACCACGTCCGGGTCGGGATCGAAGGTGACCACGACCGCCTTGCAGCCATGGTCACGCGCATCGCGAACGACCGCGTCGATCAATTCGCGATGCCCCCGATGCACGCCGTCGAACACGCCGATGGCGATCGACGCGGCACCCAGGCACGCGCAATCATCAAATGCATCGGCGGCGACGATGCGGGCCTCATCCGACTCGCCCGCGAAAAAAATACGCGCGAGCTCGTGGGAGGCCAGCATCATCGAACACCGCCGATCGCCTGCGGAAAGACATGCTCCATAACAAAGCGGCCGCCCTCGATACGGGCAAGCGCCTTGAGCCCGCCATCGAGCACCAGCGCAAACGGCGCCTTCGACGCATCGAAGCTCGCAAGCGCGCGCTCAATAGGAATACGACGTCCGCACAGCAGATCGTCGGCAAGATCACCCGGCAAGTCGACGCGCGTGGCGCCCAGTGCCGCAATGGGATCCAGGGCAAAGCCGGCAGCGGACTCGGCAGAAAGTTCCTCGACCGCATGACAGGCACCGATGGAAACAACACCGGAGGCCGTACGGCGCAATGCAGAAATATGCGCCGCGTTGTCGCAGGCACGACCCAGGTCGCGAGCGAGCGCACGGATATAGGTGCCCTTACTCACCGAAAACGCCACGGTCCAAACGCACGCTTCGCCCTCGCCGCTCACGGCAATCAGGTTAGCGGAGTACACCTCGACCGGACGCGGGGGCAGCGACACGGCATTGCCCTCGCGCGCAGACTTATAGGCGCGCACGCCGTTGACCGAAATGGCCGAAAACGCCGGCGGCACCTGCATCTGAGGGCCCAGCATGGCGCACAGGCGCTCGCGGGCATAGGCCGGATCGCGCAAGTCGGCGGCAATGGGCACTGTGCGGACGGCCTCGCCCTCCGCATCATCGGTATTGGTCTCGACGCCAAACGAAATGTCGGCGACGTAGCTTTTGGTATCGAGCGTGAGCATGCCCAGCAGACGCGTTGCCTGGCCTACGCCCACCACCATGACACCCGATGCCATGGGGTCGAGCGTTCCGGCATGACCGACGCGCCGCTCATGGAGGGCGCGTCGGCATTGCGAAACCACGTCGTGGGACGTGCAGCCCACCGGCTTATCGACGGCGAGCAGCATATTGAGTTGAGAAGGTGTACGACGAGCCATGTACCATCCAAAAAGTTAGAGCTCGACGGTCACCGAAGCGGGATCCTCCCCTACCAGCTCGGCCAGCATGGGAAGTGCCGCGGTGAGCGTCTCGGAAATCGTTCCGGCGTTGGTAAAGCCGGCGGCAGCGTGGTGCCCACCTCCGCCAAAGTTGGCCGCAATCTCGGAAACATCAAGATCGCCCTTGGAGCGCAGGTTGCCGCGCACCTTAGTATCGCCCCCGATGCCCTTAAGGAACAGGCAGACCTCGACGCCCATCACCGAGCGCACCACATCGACCAGGCCGTCGCACTCATCCGAGGTGACGCCGCATTCCTTGAGGTCACTCTCGTACGCGTAGCTATATGCCACGCGCCCGCGCGCGACCGTCTTGATGCGACCCATGACGATGGACTTGAGGTGCAAGAACTCGACACGCATGCTCTGATAGACCTCGAGCGCGACGCGCGCCGGATCGGCACCGTGCGCCACCAGACGCGAGGCGGCATGAAAGGCTGCGGCATCGGCATTCTGATACTGAAAACGACCGGTATCGGTGACCAGGCCGCACAGCAGGCAGGTGGCGATGCTATCGCTTGCGGTAATGCCGCAATCGGCCAAAAAGCGGTCGATAATCATGGCGCAAGCAGCGGCATTGACACACCTAAGGCTGACCTCGGCAAACTCCTCGCGTGCCGGATGATGGTCAAAGCACGCCACGTGGGCCGAACGACGCAGCACCTCGGCGGAATTATTGAGGCGCTCGACGACCGGCACGTCCACCGAGATGAACAGGTCCGGGTTGCCGGTGTAGGCAGATGCCGGCACCAGCAGATCGGAGCCCTCCATAAATCGGTAGATGCGCGGAACGGGATCATCGTCTGCCAGCAGCAGGGCGATGTCCTTGTCGGGGAACACCTTCATAAGCGAAAGGCCCAGGCCCAACACGGAGCCCAGGGCATCGCCGTCGGGAGAGGTGTGACCCGAGATCGCAATGGAGGACGCATCCTCGATGAGCTCGAGGATGCGTCGTTTAATATCTGCAGACTCGCACGAGGCGAGGTCGGCGGAATTAGTCATCTAAAGCTGCCTCCTGGGCGGCATCCACAATTGGGTAGCCGTCCTCGTCCTTTTCGATCGCAAGCGTGGCCGGAACGTTCTCCAGCGCACGCGTGATGCGCTCGGCCTCATCGGTCGAGCGATCGATGCGAAAATCGAGCTCGGGCGTGACGCGCCAATCGAGCGAGCGAGCCAACAGACTGCGAATACGGCCCTTGGCGCTGGCGAGTGCCTCCATGACCTCATCGTAGCGGCTCGCATCGCACGACACGTACACGCGCGCGAACGAACGGTCCACCGCGACCTCGACCGCAGTCAGGGTGACCAGGTCGAGACGCGGATCGGAAACCTCAAAGAGCAGGATATAACCAAGCTTCTCGCGAAGCTGCTCGCCCAAACGGCGGGTTGCCTGCGTTTGCTTCATAGCGCTACCCCCTACTCGGTACGGGCAACCTGGTCGATGCGATAACCCTCGATCTGGTCGCCGGGCTTGATGTCCTGGAAGTTCTCCAGGCCAATGCCGCCCTCGGAACCGCTCTTGAGGCTCTTGGCCTCGTCCTTGTAGTGGCGCATCGAGGCAATCTTGCCGTTGAAGACCACAATGCCGTCACGCACCAGGCGCACGGAATCGGTCGCGGCGATCTCGCCCTCCTCGACGCGGACACCGGCGGCGATGCCGACTTTGGGCACCTTGAAGGTGTCCAGGACGGTCGCGGTACCCGTGGAGACCTCGACCTCGGTGGGCTTGAGCATGCCGATGCGGGCAGCGTCGAGCTCCTCGAGGCACTTGTAGATAACGTCGTAGCAACGGATCTCGACGCCCTCGCGCTCGGCGGCGGAGCGGGCCTTGCCGTCGGGACGCACGCCAAAGCCGATGATGATGGCGTTGGAGGCGTCGGCCAGGACGACGTCGGTCTCGTTGATGGCACCGACAGCGGAGTGGATCGTGTTGATGCGGACCTCGGACTGATCCATCTTGTCGAGCGAGTCCTGAAGGGCCTCGATGGAACCCTGGACGTCGGCCTTGATGATCAGGTTGAGCTCCTTGACCTCGGCGTCGGCGATGGTCTCGAAGAGGTTCTCGAGCGTGACGTGCTTCACGCGGCTCTGCTCCTCGATACGGGCCTTGAGCGAGCGCTCATCGGCCAAGGCGCGAGCCTCGCGCTCGTCCTCGAACACGCGGAACTCGTCACCGGCGTTGGGCACGGACTGCAGGCCCAAGATCTCGACGGCGTCGGAGGGACCGGCCTCGGTGACGGCGTTGCCCTTGGGATCGAGCATGGCGCGGACGCGGCCGTAGGTAAGGCCGGCGACCAGCGTATCGCCCACGTGCAGGGTACCGCGGGTCACGAGAACCGTGGCAACCGAGCCGCGGCCCTTGTCGAGCTTGGCCTCGAGAACGTTGCCGGAGGCAAAGGTGTCCGGGTTGGCCTTGAGCTCGAGCACGTCGGCCTGGAGCAGCACGGTCTCGAGCAGGTCATCGATACCGATCTTCTGCTTGGCCGAGATATTGACGAACATGTTCTGTCCGCCCCACTCCTCGGGAATGATGCCGTACTCGGTGAGCTCCTGGCGCACGCGGTCGGGGTTGGCGCCCGGCTTATCGATCTTGTTGACGGCGACGACGATGGGTACGCCGGCGGCCTTGGCGTGGTTGATCGACTCGATGGTCTGAGGCATGACGCCGTCGTCGGCAGCCACGATCAGGATGACGATGTCGGTCACCTTGGCGCCGCGGGCACGCATAGCCGTAAAGGTCGCGTGACCAGGGGTATCGATGAAGGTGATCTTGCGGTCGTTGATCATGACCTGCGAAGCGCCGATGGCCTGGGTAATGCCGCCCGCCTCGCCGGCAGCGACACCGGTGTGACGGATGGCGTCGAGCAGGCTCGTCTTGCCGTGGTCGACGTGACCCATGACGGTGACGACCGGGGCGCGGGGCTTAAGGTCGGCGGGATCGTCGTAGAACGAGAAGGTGTTCTCCTCCTCGGGGGTGATGATCTTGATCTGACGGCCCAGGTCGTCGGCAACGAGCTCGACGAGGTCGTCGGACATGGACTGCGTCATCGTGAGCGGCGTGCCCAGCAGGAACAGGCGCTTGATGATGTCGTTGGCCGGAACGTCGAGCGCCTCGGCGAGCTCCTGGACGGTAACGCCCTGGGAGACCTTGATGGCGTCGAGCTCCTCGGGGTTCACGCCCTGGGCCAGCGCCTCCTCAATCTTGCGCTCCTCCTGAGCCTTAGCAGCCTCGCGCTCGCGCTTCTCCTTGCGCTTCTTGCGGCGACCGGTGGACTCGCGAGAGGCCTCCTCGACGGCGGCGCGGGCCTCCTCGAGCACCTTCTCGCGGCTGTACTCCTCGGCCTCACGCGCCATGCGGCTGTAGTGGTCCTCATCGTTGCCGTGACCGCCCTTGCGCTTCTTGCCCTTGCCCTGCTTATCGGGGTTGGGGAAGTCCATGCCAGCAGCGACGTTGTTGCTGGCGTTGGTGCGATGGCTGTGCGGACGGCTCTCGGAGGCGTTACGCTCGGAGTTGTTGTCGGAGGCGTTGCGGTCGTTACGACGACCACCGCGACGGTCGTTGTTGCCGCCACGACGGTTGCCGCGCTCGGCGGCACGCTCGGCCTTGGCCTTCTCCTCGGCGTCCTTCTTCTCCTTGAGCACGGTCTCCTGTGCGGCGATCTGGTCAAGCAGCGAACGGAAGCGCGAACCGGAGTCGGAAGCGGGGACGGCGCGGCGCTGGGCCTCGCGGGCGGCCTCCTCCTTCTCGCGGGCAAGGCGCTCCTGCTCGGCCTTCTTCTTGGCCTCGGCCTCGGCGCGGGCGGCCTCCTCGGCAGCCTGGGCGGCGGCGAACTGGCGGCGCTCCTCCTCGCGTGCCTTCTCGGCGGCGATGCGCTCACGCTCGGCCTCGGCAGCGCGCGCTGCCTCCTCGGCGGCGGCTGCCTCCTCCTCGGCCTGCTTGGCGGCCTCGACTTCCTTGGCGCGGGCCTCGATCACCGAGGCGAGCTGCTTGCGGACCATGGCGACGTAAGCGTCCTCCAGAGCGGAGGAAGCGGACTTAGCGGGAATCTTCATTTCGGCGAGATGACCCATCAGTTCCTTGGAGGTCATGCCGAACTCTTTGGCCAGGGTGGACACACGGACTTTTGCCATATGACTTCACCTACCCTTTCTGGCACCTTGGGTGCCTAGAGACTGAACGAGCGTGGGAGATGCGCCGGGACCCGCCCGGCGCGACCGCGCGCTAGATCAGGTCCTCCGCATCATCGAAGGCGTCGGTGTCGTGGACACCGCAGAAACGGGAGCCGGGACGGGCCTGGTTGCGGCACTGGATGCCGTCCTCGGACACGTACTCGCAGCGACGGACGTCGTCGTCCTCCTCGTCACCGATCAAGTCGGCGGCGGGCTCCTCGTGAACGGGGACGTTCTTGAGGATGTCGGCGGCAAGGGTCTCAGACTTGATGTCGATGTGCCAGCCGGTCAGACGGGCGGCGAGGCGGGCGTTCTGGCCCTCCTTGCCGATGGCGAGCGAAAGCTGGTCGTCGGGCACGATAACGCCGGCGTAGGCCTTCTCCTCGTCGATGAGGACGCGGGTGACCTTGGCGGGCGACAGGGCGTTGGCGACGTAGACGGCCGGATCGGCATCCCACAGGATGACGTCGACGCGCTCGCCGCGAAGCTCGCCTACGACGGCACGAACACGGCTGCCCTTGGGACCGACGCAGGCGCCCACGGGATCCAGGCGATCGTCGAGCGAGTGGACGGCGACCTTGGAGCGCTGGCCGGGCTCGCGGGCGATCGACTTGATCTGGACGGTGCCCTCATAGATCTCGGGCACCTCCTGCTCAAACAGACGACGCATGAGCTCGGGATGGGTGCGGGAGATGACGATCGGCGGACGGCTGTGCTCGCCGCGAACCGGCTGCAGGTTGGAGTTGGGGTCGCGGACGTCGATGATCACGGCCTTGATGTGCTGGTTGTGCAGATAGCGCTCGCCCATCGGACGCTCGTTGCGCTCGTTCTCGTAACGACGCTGGTCAAAATGCGGCAGCTCGGCCTCGACGCCATCGCGGATCTTGACGATCGTGAAGTCGGGCGTGGACTGCAGCACGGTACCGCTGATGAGGTCACCGATACGGCCGGAGAACTCCTCGTAGATCTGCTCGCGGGCGGAGTTGCGCACGATGGCGTTGATCTCGGCCTTGGCGTGCTGGGCGGCGATGCGGCTCGTGTTCTTGGGGGTGACGTCGATCTCCTCGAACTCGGTGAAGTTGCCCTCCTCGTCCATGGAATCGTCGATCGGCTCCAGGCGGTAGACGTAGATCTTGCCGGTGGTGCGGTCGATGGTCACCTTGGCGCCCCACTCAAGATGCAGGATCTCGGCATAGCTCTTGGCGAGCGACTGCTCCAGGCGGTCGATCAGGTAGAGCTGGTCGATGTGCCTCTCCTGGCAAAGCTCCATCAGGGCGGACATCATGTCGGATGCTGCCATGTTAGTTTCCTTCCTTCGCGGGCTTGAAGTCATAGGTGGGCTTCAACTTGCACTTTTTAACATCAGAGAAATCGAGGGTGACGGACTCGCCGTCCTCGAGCTCGAGGGTCACGTTCGTCTCGGTCGCGGCGGCAATCTTGCCGGAGTACTTGCGACGGCCCTCGGTGGCGGTGGAGGTGAGCTCGCAGTCCTCGCCCACAAAGCGGGCAAAGTCGCGCGGACGGCGCAGCGGGCGCGCCATGCCCGGGCTCGACACCTCGAGCGTATAGCTCGAAGAAATGGGGTCGAGCTCCTCGATCACGTCGCCGACCCACTTGGTATTGGCCGTGACGTCGTTGAGCGACAGGCTCTGACCCTCGGCACCCTCGATACGCACACGCACGCAGGGGGCCTTGGTGGCGCCCACGAGCTCAACGTCGACAATATCGACATCGTGCTGGGGAGCGACGGCCTCGAGCGCGTCGATGATCGCCTGCTCGGTCTTGGTCTTGACCATTGCGGCACCTCCATCCATACAAAAAAGAAGCGGGGCCGAAACCCCACTTCTTTCAATTACAACTTCATTTGCAAACAAACTATACCAATACCTGCGAAAACGTGCAAGCGTCAAAGAAATTCGCAGGTCAGCGCGCCCACAGCTTCTCCACAAGAATAGGACAATTAGACGAGGGCTCCTGTGCGGTGCTCCCCAAAAGCCCCAAAACGGGCCATGCGTCCCAGCGCAACGACCGAATCGGGCCCTATGGGCATTCCATCCCCAGGCGCACATAGGCCAGACTAGAGCTGAGAGGCATTCTGTAACGAGAAAGCCTGCCGCACGCATTGACCGCACATCTTCCAGTATCTCTACGGCAAGGAGACACCATGGAACGCCTAGGCACCCTCTGCGCGACCGCGCTCGTCGTCACTGCCTGCTCGTTCGCTCTGATGGGCTGCAGCAACATCGACGGCAACACCGGACCATGCGAGCCGGATCTCGGCAGCTCCAAAGCAATCGAGAAAACGACACCTTCGGAGCGCTTCGACAAAATAGACGAAGATATAGTCGACCCCCAGGGCTTAGGTCCCGACCCTCAAGAACAGTTCCCCATTGACCTTGAGGCAGACGAAAACGTCCATGTTACCTGCGTGGGCAAGGACACGGATGGCTACGGCGACGCCGTATTAGTCTTTACGGTGACAAACAGCACCGATGTCGACATGATGTTTGGCGATGTCGATGCTTATGCCTACGTCAACGGTGTCGTCCGCGACGTGCGCATGCGCCAGCCTGTCGCCGCAGGCGAAGAAACGACCGCGATGCTCACCTTTGTAGGCACCTTCGACGATCCGGACTTTGACGTGAACAACGACCTCAACGACATCTACCTCAACATCTGGATGTTCGAAGAGCAGACGGGCAACGTCTACTTTAGGGACCTGGTGCACATTCCGTAGAGGGTGACGCTCGGCACAAGCCAAGCGGGCCATACAACGCAAAACGAGGGACGACCCCATCGGATCGCCCCTCGTCTTTTATGCGTCAGTTATGCTCGCAGTGCTTACTTGACCACAAGATTGACCAGCTTGCCAGGCACGCAGATGGCCTTGACGACCGTCTTGCCCTCGAGCCACTTGGCGACGGCGGCCTCGGCGGCAGTCTGCATTTCCTCATTGGAAGCATCGCGGGGCACGTCGATGCGGCCGCGGACCTTGCCGAGCACCTGGACGACGATCTGCACCGTATCCTCGATGGACTCGGCCAGGTCAAACTCGGGCCAGGCGGCGGTGTAGGCGTTGCCCTCGCAGCCGAGCGCCTCGTGCCACAGCTCGTCGGCCCAGAACGGGCAGATGGGCGCCAGGACGCTCACAATGTCCTTGGCCACGCCGTAGCACAGGGCCTTGTCGCGGTCAGCGCCCTCGGTGGCGTTAAGGTAGGCGCTCGCCGCGTTGACGAGCTCCATGACGGCTGAGATCGCGGTGTTGAACTGGCCGCGGTCGAAGTCCTCGGTGCACTTGGCGATGGTGCGGTGACGCTCGCGGTAGAGCTTCATCGCGGTCTCGTCGAGCACGGACTTGTCGAAGGCCACGCTGGCGTCACCCGACTGGACGAGCTGCCACACGATACGCCAGGCGCGCTTGATAAAGCGGTTGGCGCCCTCGACGGCCTTGGGATCCCAGTCGAAGTCCTTCTCGGGCGGGGCGATAAACAGGATCGCCAGACGCATGGTGTCGGCGCCGTAGGGCTCGATAACCGAGCTCGGGGGCACGACGTTGCCCTTGGACTTGGACATGGTGTCGCCGTTCTCGTCCTTGACCATGCCCTGGCACAGCAGGTTGGTGAAGGGCTCGTCAACGCTCAGCAGGCCCAGGTCGCGCAGCGCCTTGGTAAAGAAGCGGCTGTAGAGCAGGTGCAAAATGGCGTGCTCGATGCCGCCGATGTAGTTATCGACGGGCATCCAACGGTCGGCGGCCTCACGGGAGAAGGGCAGCTCGGTGTTGTGCGGATCGGTATAGCGCAGGTAATACCAGCTGGAGCAGGTGAAAGTGTCCATGGTATCGGTCTCGCGCTTGGCCGGGCGGCCACAGACCGGGCAGGTGGTCTCGTAGAACTCCTTGCACTCGGCGAGGGTCTCGCCGGCGCCCAGGTCAAGATTCTCGGGCAGCGTCACCGGCAGCTGGTCCTCGGGCACGGGTACGATGCCGCAGTGCTCGCAGTGGATGGCCGGGATGGGGTTGCCCCAATAGCGCTGACGGGCAATGAGCCAGTCGCGCAGACGGAACTCGACCTTGCGACGACCGCAGCCCATGGCCTCGAGGTCGGCCACGATCGCAGCCTCGCCCTCGGAGTGCTTGCCGCCGCGCATGCCGGTGTACTTACCGGACTGGACGAGCGTGCCCTCGGCAGCGTGGGCGCAATCCCAGTCGACGGTCTCGGCATGGAAGGTATCGATGGTCTCACCGTTAGCCTCGACGGCTGCGCGGTCGTCATCGTCCAGGATGATCGGCACGATCGGCAGGTCGTACTTGCGGGCAAACTCAAAATCGCGCTGGTCGCCGCAGGGAACGGCCATGACGGCGCCGGTGCCGTAGTCGGCAACGACATAATCGGCAACCCACACGGGGACCTTCTCGCCGTTGACGGGGTTTACCACATAGCGGCCCGTAAAGGCACCGTGCTTCTCGAGAGTGCCCTGGGCACGCTCGACGGCGGAGATATGCTTGGAGTCCTCGACAATCTTGGTCACGGCCTCCTCGTACTCCGTGCCCTCGACGAGCTCGTGCAGACGAGCGTACTCGGGGGCCAGGACAAAGAAGGAGACACCAAAGAGCGTGTCGGCTCGCGTGGTGAAGACGGTGATCTTACCCTCGTCGCCCTCGATGGGCTCGCCATCCTGGTCGCACAGGGTAAAGTCGACCTCGGCGCCCTCGGAACGACCGATCCAGTTGGTCTGCATCTGCTTGACGCGCTCGGGCCAGCCGGGGAGCTTCTCCAGGTCGTCGAGCAGTTCCTGGGAGTAATCGGTGATCTTGAAGTACCACTGCTCCAGGTCGCGCTTCTCGGGCTCGGTGCCGCAGCGCCAGCACTTGCCCTCGGTGACCTGTTCGTTGGCCAGAACGGTCTTGCAGGTGGGGCACCAGTTGACCGGGTTCTTCTTGCGGTAAACCAGGCCCTTTTCCCACAACTTCTCAAAGATCCACTGACCCCAACGGTAATAATCGGGGCTGCAGGTCTTGACCATGCGATCCAGATCGTAGGAGAAGCCCATGCGCTTCATCGTGGCGAGAGCCTGGTCCATGTTCTTATACGTCCAGGCGGCAGCCTGCGTGTTGTGCTTGATGGCGGCGTTCTCGGCAGGCAGGCCAAAGGCGTCAAAGCCGATGGGGTGCAGCACATCGTAGCCGCGCATGCGGGCCTGACGGGCCATGGCATCGCCGATGGTATAGTTGCGCGCGTGGCCCATGTGCAGGTCGCCCGACGGATACGGGAACATCTCGAGCACGTACTTCTTGGGCTTGCTGGCGTCGGTGTCGACGGCAAAGAGGTTGGAGTCCTCCCAGGCCTTCATCCACTTGGACTCAATGGCCTGCGCGTCGTAGGCAGGGATCTCATCCTTATGATCTGTGCAATCGCACATATCAGCTCCTTTAATCTTTAATGGGGTCGGTCGGCTTAGCTTTATTCGCTACTGCGGACAGTCCTGCGCAAGACGAAGAGCACATTAAGTGCTCTTCTTTGCGTGCGGAACTTGTAGCGAACAAAGCTAAGCCGCCCGACCCTAAGGTTAACTTGACTGATGATAGCAAATACAACAAGCGAGATGCCTGCGACTTGCAGGCATCTCGCTTTATCTTAATAACGTGGTTGTGAATCAACCGCTATTTGTTACCCGCCCAAGCATGATCGGGTTTTCCAAGTGCCGCAGATTGCCGTGAAAGAGGAGCGAAGCGTACTTTGGTACGCGAGCGACGGTTTGAACGGCAAGGTGCGGTGCTTGGGAAAGCCGCTTAGCGGTAGGTGACACTCTGCTGGGAGTCTTTCACTACAACGTCGTGGGCTCCGCCTTCGACGATGGAGGTGGAGCTGACCAGGGTCAGGCGTGCCTTTTCCTGGAGCTCGGGGATCGAGAGGGCGCCGCAGTTGCACATCGTGGACTTGACCTTGTAGAGCGTGCCGCCCACACCGTCCTTGAGGGAGCCGGCGTAGGGAACGTAGGAGTCGACGCCCTCGACGAAGCTGAGCTTCGCGGCGCCGCCCAGGTCGTAGCGCTGCCAGTTGCGGGCACGCGCAGAACCCTCGCCCCAGTACTCCTTCATGTACTGACCGTTGACGTTGACGCGCTCGGTCGGGCTCTCGTCAAAGCGGGCGAAGTAACGGCCCAGCATCATAAAGTCGGCACCCATGGCAAGGGCGAGCGTCATGTGGTAGTCGTAGACGATACCGCCGTCGGAGCACACGGGCACGTAGACGCCAGTCTCCTCGTAGTACTCGTCGCGAGCGCGGCAGACGTCAATCAGCGCGGTGGCCTGGCCACGACCGATACCCTTGGTCTCACGGGTAATGCAGATGGAACCGCCGCCGATACCGACCTTGATGAAGTCGGCACCGCAGTCGGCCAGGAAGCGGAAGCCCTCAGCGTCGACGACGTTGCCGGCACCGACCTTGACGTCCTCGCCGTAGTTGGCGCGGATCCACTCGATGGTGCGCTTCTGCCATTCGCTGAAGCCCTCGGAAGAGTCGATGCACAGGACATCGGCACCAGCCTCGATGAGCAGCGGCACGCGCTCGGCATAGTCGCGGGTGTTGATACCGGCGCCGACCATGTAGCGCTTGTCGTTATCGAGCAGCTCGTTGGGGTTGGTCTTGTGGCTGTCGTAGTCCTTGCGGAAGACGATGCCCATAAGGTGATCATTGTCGTCGACGATAGGCAGAGCGTTGAGCTTGTTATCCCAGATGACGTCGTTGGCAACCTTGAGGCTGATGTTCTTGTCGCCCACGATGAGCTGCTCACGCGGGGTCATGAACTCGGAGACCTTCTTCTGGTGGTCATCGCGGCTGGGACGATAGTCACGGCTGGTGACGATACCCAGGAGCTTGCCCTTGGGGGTGCCATCGTCGGTAACCGGCATAGTGGAGTGACCGGTCTTCTCCTTGAGATCGATGACCTGCTCCATGGTCATGTCGGGGGTAAGCGTGGAATCGGACTGAACGAAGCCGGCCTTGTGATCCTTGACGGCCTTTACCATAGCGGCCTCGGACTCGGCGCTCTGGGAACCGTAAATGAAGGACAGGCCACCCTCGGTAGCGAGCGCGACACCCATGTCGACGCCCGAGACGGACTGCATGATGGCGGAAACCATGGGGATGTTCAGGGTGATTGCCGGCTTCTCACCGCGCTTAAAGCGGGTTAGCGGCGTCTTAAGAGAGACGTTGTTGGGGATGCACTGCGAGGACGAGTAACCAGGGACCAGCAGATACTCCGAAAACGTGTGGGACTCACCGGGAAAGAACGTAGCCATGTTTCTCCTTTTTCCATGCGACCGGTCGGCTGCAGGCCTCGTAGGACCCAGCCCAACCTTGGGCGCCCAATACTGGGGAAGTATCTTAACGCACTTTGACTGCTACAATGCATGATTTAAGAAGAGCACACGAGGGTTTGACGCAGGCTTTGCGTTTGCCCAGCAAACACTTTAGCGGGGAGACGTGGAGCACATGGAGTACAAGACGACGGCAAAGTTGGTCATTCAAGCGTGCGACAAGGAATTGCCAGGCGTCTTCGGCCACGGCTGCGTCTTGCTGCTGCAGGGTATCGCCCGCGAGCACTCGCTCAACCGTGCCGCCAAGAGCATGGGCATGGCGTATTCCAAGGCCTGGCGCATCGTGAACGAAGCCGAAGGCCAGCTGGGTTGCAAGCTCATCGAGCGAGACGGAGCCCGCGGATCCACGCTCACCCCCGCCGGCGAGCGAGCCATAGCGGTCTACGAGGAGCTGCAGGCCGACATCAACAACGTCATCGCCACCAAAGCCAGCGACCTCATTGCCACCATCAAAGAGTAGCTAACTTGCGAAGGGCGTTGTCTAGGGTGGACGCTACAACCAGGGGATCGTCGGTACCGGCGAAGAGGCGGATGGTTCCCCCCTGCTTGCCGCGTGGGGCCGAAAGGCGTGTCGTTGCGCCGCCGGCGGGCGACGTGCGGAACTCCCCCGGCAATGTGTCGAACAGCTCACCCGCACTTCGCTCGATAAGGTCAAACTCAACTGCCGGGCCAAAGCCGTGCTCGAGGATTCCCGTTGCAACCGCATGATCGGGATGCGAACCCAGCCCTGGATAGCGCACGTTGCGCACCATCTCGTTGGCAGCCAGATACTCGGCCAGTGCACGGGCGCGGTCGAAGTGAGCCTGCATGCGAGCATCGAGCGAGTCCAGCCCGCGCTCCAGCACGTCGGCCTCGTCAGCAGTCAAATCAAGCTTGGCCAAGCCGCAGCCCTCAAGCAGGGCATGCGTGCACTCGGCAGCTGCATCCACACGATGGCGCTTGAGCTGCGAGCGCGCCACCGAGACGGCGACGAGCTTGCGCGGAGCTTCGCCGGCACACACGCGATCGAGCGCCTCGAGCGACAGCGCAGCACCCAGCCGCAGCGGATCGCAGCCAAAAGCCGACGCCACGGTGTTGTCCACAACCAGCAGCGCATGAGCCTCACGCGCCGCCCAACCCAGCGCGCGCAAATCGGGAACACGCAGGCCAAAGCCGCCGATTGAATTCACAAACCACCACAGGTGCGGCACCTCGGCATCAAACGCGGTGGCAAAACCCTCGGACGCGGCGGCAAACGCCGCAACCGACGGCTCCCCCACGAGCACAACGTCGCAGGCATCAAAGCCGCGCGCAAACGCATCGGCAAAGTCATCGGCAAACACGACCAGGTGATCGCTGGGACGCACAATCCCCAGCAGCGACAGCGCCGCCGGCACGTGCGAGGCCGCAACAAGACGCGCCTCACGCGCGCCGGCCCTTGCAGCCCAGGACTCTTCTAGCTGTTGCACGTCCACACGGCACCATCCCTTACATAAAACCAAACCAAGACCAGCCCACCCAGGTCGAGAAAACGTCAGCGCAAGCAGCGTCGAGCGGTCCGGCGTTTGTTAAAACGCCGGAACATAGTTAGCCGTGGTACTCGCCGTTGTACTGGATGAGCGTGAGGTCATCCACGCCGTCGAGCGCGCGAATGGCGTCCGCATAGGGCATGTCAACGCCGTCCGAGAACACCTCGACGGCCATCTCGACCTTGTCGCCGCGCATGGTCTTAGACTTGACGGTGAACTTGGTGCGCCCAAATGCGCGCACGATATCGTCGCCGGTGGTCTGACCCGTGTAGTGGATGACCATCATGTACACGCGCGCCTTGTCCTGGTGGCTCGCAAAGCCGGCGATCATCACCACGATCACCACTGCCGTGAGTCCTACGAGCGCATACATGCCGGCGCCCGCCGTAATGCCCGTGGTAATGGCCCAAAACAGATACAACAGGTCGAGCGGGTCCTTGACCGCCGTGCGGTAGCGGACGATAGACAGAGCACCGACCATACCGAGCGAGATGACCACATTCGTCGAGATCGCGAGCGTGACCATGCAGGTGAGCACGCATATGCCCACGAGCGTTACGGCAAAACTGCGCGAATACACCACGCCGGTAAAAAAGCGCTTGTACACGTAATAGATCAGGATGCCCATGGCGAGCGCCACGAGCAGTGACAAGCCGATCTTGGCAGGGTCGACCTGACCAAACGCCTCCAAGACGGAGTTCTTAAAAAAGTCCCTGGTGCTCATGGTCTAAATATCCCCTCGGTTCTCAAAATCCGATTCCCAGTAATTAAATCCGCGCAGGTAGGCGGTCTTGTCATAACACAGGCAGTACTTAGAGACCGCCGTGAGTTCGGCCGCACCTGGCGGCACCATATCGCGTACCAGCTGCGGGCAAAACTCGGTAAACTTGACCTCCATCACCAGCTTGCCGGGCTCCAGTACGGGCAACGCGGGCAACGTCGCGTCAAAGATGTCAAAGCTCCCCACCGCCGCACGCACGTTGCTATCAAAGGTAATGCGCACGGTGCCCTCGTCCATCACCCACGGCTCGCGCTCGTAGTCCACGATGGTCCGCGGGCGCATCATGTTGCAGATGCACTCGATGTAGAACTCGCGACAGAGCGGATAGGGGCTCCTCAGCAAAAAGTCGTAGTCACCGGCCAGAATCTGCTCAAACTCGCCACGCGTGAGCGGCGCGTCCTCCTTGTAGATCCAGCTGCCGTACTTCTTTTTGCGCTCGAGCTTAATCACCTTGTCGCTGCCGTTATAGATGCGCACGCGATACTTTTTGCGCATGAGAATACCGGCGTCTTTTTCCTCGTAGGCCGAGTTGCAGTAGTCGTCAAAGTACAGGCTGCGAATGGTGTAACCACCCGCCCGCGCATGCTTGTCCAGCTTAAACACCGGCGCCATGCGGCAGGCAAGCGCGGCGTGCTCGCCCTCGTTAATGAGATATTTGAGCTCGTGGCGGTAACGCTCCTGCGTGGCACGCACGGGCGGAGCCGCCAAGCGCTCAAGCAGCGCGCTAGCCCTCCTCATACGTGTCCTCCACGACCTTACCGCCGTCTTGCACGTAAAAACACTTCATGCCATAGTGCTTGCCGTCGTCGGTCACATAATAGTCAAACGCATCTTGCGTATAGCCGTCTGAGTTGGTGGCGCGCACGCGCACAAAATACTGGCCGGCATCGGGCGCATCGCAGGTCACTTCGGGCAGCAGCACGTCCTCGGCCTTAAAAAGCACGTCGCTTATGGCATAGTCGCGCGCCAGCTCCACGGTATAGCGAATGTCACGCGCCTTAAAGTCGTAGGACGCATCCCAGTTAATGCGCAGCTTACCGTTATCGATCTGCGGCACGCCGATGTAGAACGGCATGGGCTTTTTAAAACTCTCGCGAAAGCTCTTATAGTTCTCCTCGATCTCGGAGGGAATCGCCGCGGCGATCTGCTCGTATTGGTCCTTGGTGACAGGCAGATGGTCGATATCAGGCGAAGCAAAGACCAGCGATTCAGTCACCTCGCGATAATGTTTGATCATCTTGGTCAGGCGAGTCTCGGTCAAATACGAACGCAAGTCCTTGACGGCACGGTCGAGTTCGCTGCGGAACGACTTGCTGCGCAACGCGCGGTTAAACAGCACGTTGCCCCAGTAGTTGCTTGCACCGCGCTCCCAGCTCGCGTAGTCCGAAAACCCAGTAAGAGAAAGCTCCAGCTTACGCAGCATGCCGTCGTTATCCCAATCTAAAAAGTACCAGGTATTTGAGTTGAGCGGGCTGTACAGATAGCAGTTACGGTTCTGCGTATCGCAGTTGCCCGTCAGAATCTGAAACGCCAGCCAATAGACCAGGTTCTCGGTATCAAAGTAGGTATCGAGCACGTCGTCGATCTTTTGCGATTCGTCGTTGAGCGCGTCGAGCATCTCGATGAGCTTGGTGTGGTCCGAATCGCCCTTGATCTCGAGCATGCCCTCAAAGTTTGCCTGGTTGTAGTCGGGGTCGTCGGCAAGCTTAATAGTTTCCTCATAGCGATGGAAATCGAAGCTGTTCACCTTGTACAGATGCCCGTTCTTATCCAGGCCATGTGCCTTGAGCGCGGTCTTGTTGAGCTGTTCCACCTGCGTATACAGGCCGTAATCCTCAAAGGTATCGTTGGACTTTTCGGTCTGGTCGCACACCCACAGATGCACAAACTGCGTGCGCAGGCCCATCATCTGGGGAATCCCGCGGATAAGGTCGTAGGCCATCTTGTTGCGAAAACGCATACCCTCGCCCATGTGCTTGTTGAGCGCAATCGCGCGCTGTTGGCGCCAGGTGCCCTTGCCTTTTTTGAGCTCCACCTTGTAATTCTTTTGCGTGTAGGAGCTCGACGTCTGGCCGCGCACCTGCACGGTGGCATTGGGCGCTTCCTCGCCATAGCCAACCTCGCCGGCCACCGGGCCGTCTTCGTCGCCCGCCTGCAGCAGACCCATAACCTGATAGCGCGTCACGCCCATGTCGGCATAGTCATACACCGAGTACGTGTTGATCTCGGCCCAGCTATGGTCCGTGTTCTCGGAGCTGTTGCCGCGAGAGACCGTCAGATACATGGTCACAATGCCCGAGTCATCATAGACCTCGTACAGCTCGTCCTTATCGCGCAGATGCTTGGACTGGACGGAGGCCTCGGCCTTTTTAATCTTGTCCTGCTTTTTTACCTTATTTGTCGAGGATTCGTCCTGAGATGAGCAGCCCGAAAGCAGCAGCGCGCCGGCAGCCGCCTCGATCAGACAGCGGCGAGACATCAACTTATCGATCATCAGAACCTCCCCAATGGTTGCGATACACGCGGACCACCATGCGCTCAAACGCGCCATGCGGCTCGCCGTTTTGGCGATCTTCCTCGTAGCGTTGCACGGCACGGTCGAGCATGCGGCCCAGCTGTGTAAAGCGACCCATTTTGTCGGTCGCCACCATGGGCTGCTGGCTCAGGATACGATACGGCAAGTTGGCGGTATAGGTATCGAGCCGCAGCAGCGCCACGATAAAAAACACCGCCGCGCCCAACAAAAAGCCAAAGCCGTAAAACTGCTGCGGCAAAAGCAACGACACGGCGGTCGCCAGCCCAGCCACACCGGCAAACAGGCCCGAGGCCAGCACGGCCCCCTTGTAGTCGGTAAAGTACAGCAAGATCAGCAGAATCGTGTTGCCCACGGCATACAGGCCGTAGCCCACGCACAATGTACGGAAATACCCGTGCATAAGGTTGTTAAAGCCCAGCGGCAGGGCCGAGAGCACTGTGGTCTCGAGCGAAATGACCGCTGCGGTCACAAACAGCTGCTTGAGCGCACAAAACCGCAGTTCTCGGTTGAGCGTGGCAAGCATTTCCTCCTCGGCCACCACAATGTCGCCCACCACGCCACCGTCGTTAAACAAACTGTAGTAGTTGCGGTACCGCGGATAGAAGTTGACCTCGACCGACACCACAAAGTTGACGGTCGTGACCAGGATGGTCAAAAACGCGATAAGCGCCGGCACGTCGTGGTAGGGCGCGCCATAAAACAAGCCCTTGACCTGCACGCCGATGGGTCCCGCCCAAATAATCACCAGGTGCGCAAAGAGCCCCAGGTTGGTAAACAGGCCCGTGAGCGCCAGCGGCATAAACTGATCGAGCCATTGCAAAAAGAGCCAGGGACTCCGGTCACTCCGTGGAAAATACCGGTACAGCAGTACCACATCCCAGGCGAGCATGACGCCGTAGCCTAGGGCGATTGACGCCAACAGGCCCTCGACCGGCGGCAGCCCCAGTGCCAGCGCGGCCAGGGCGCACAGGCACGCCACACCAATGGCAGCCGCAAAGCTGCACAGGATACCGCGGTAATCTTTGATGGCCGTGAGGTAGCTCATGCCGTTCCAGTTGACGATCATGATGTTGAAGAGCCACAGGCACAGCAGCCCCTGCAGCAGCGTGGCCCCCGAGAACAGCAAAAAAACGCCGTAGAGCACCGTGCCCGCAACGAGCATGACAGCATTGGAGCCCCAAAACGAAGGCAGTATCTCATCCTCGCGCTCGGCAAACAACATATCAGCCAAAAAGCGCGTGACCGGCATGGAGAAAAAGCTCGTGAGCGCAAGCGAGGCCAGCAGTGTATAGGTCACCATGCACACCAGCAGATCCTGGTTGGCACGGCCCACACCCCACAGACCGCACAGCACCAAGATACCCACCTGGAGCAGCACACCCAGCAGCATGGGGCCCGTGCATACGATGCCGGCGTAGCCGTAAGCGCGCATCGTGGCAAACAGGCCCTTGCGCCTAAACAGGCGCTTGAGCTCAAAACCAATTCCGGCCAACGGCTACTCCCCCTCTCTGGGCAGGTCAAACGCGCGCGCCGTCTCGTCGTACAGCGCGCGATAGTTGGCGAGCATCTGCTCGTGCAAAAAGTACGTGGCAACGCGACGCTGGCCACGCTCCCCCATCTCAATGCGACGGGCGCGGCTTGTGCACATGCGCTCCATGGCATCGGCCAAGCCCTTGCGATACATGGGCGGCGTCACAAAACCTGCCACGCCAAAGTCATCGCCCGGGGCGCCTTCGAGCAGCTCGCGGCAGCAGCCCACCTCGGTCGTCACGCAGGGACGGCGCGCTGCAAGCGACTCCAGCACGCTGAGCGGCTGGCCCTCGGAGATGCTCGTCAAAATGGTAAAGTCGAGCTTTTCCATGTACTCAACCACGTTGACGCGGCCGGTAAAGATCAAGTCGCGCACGCCCAGGGCATCGACCAGCGCGTGACACTCGGCACCGTACTCCTCGTCATCCACGCCACCCATGATGTGCAGGCGCACGCGGGGCAGGCGCTCGTGCAGCTCAAAGAAGGCATAGATCATGGTCTTGACGTCCTTGATGGGCGCCAGGCGCACCACCGCGCCAATGTCCACCCAGCCGTCATCGGGCTTTAAGGGAATGTCCTTAAAGCGGTCAAACTGGATGCCGTTGGGAATAACCATGCATTTGTCCGCATCGCAGCCCATATCGATCTGCGTCTTGCGAGCGTTATGGAACAAGCTCGTCACGCGGAAGGCGCGGCGGTAGATCTCCTCCGAAAGCAGGTAGAAAAAGCGAATCCAGCGGTCCTTAAACGACGGCACCACCCAGTCGGCACGAATGATCTCCTCCTCGCGCTCGCGGGTATAAATGCCGTGCTCGGTCAGCAGCACCGGAGCCTGGTGAACGCTTGAGCCCAGGCAGGCGAGCAGGCCGCCGTAGCCGGTCGAGATGGCGTGGTACACATCGGCCACCGGCACCTCGCCGCCCAGAAGGTAGAGCACGGGCAGCAGCATGGAGCGCATGGTGTGGAATGCATCAGCAAAGGGCGTGTATGGGTACTCGGCCAGGCACACGTCGCGAAAGATATCCATAAAGGCGCGACTCTGCAAAAACGAGAGCGGATGCACGCGACGGCGCTGGAAGATATCGAATAGCACGTCCCAGTCCGGATTGGAGAGCGACACCAGGCGGCGCAGCGCCTCGCGCTCGCGGGCGTTAAAGTCGGCCTCTTCTTGCTCGCCCGAAAGCCGCAGGGCGTCGTCCAGAAACACCTCGTGCACCTCGACCACGTTGCCGGGCAGCTCGTAGACAAACTTGCCGCGGTCGGCAGCATGCGCGCCGATCACCCACAGCACAAACTCGTGCTCGGGCATGGCCTGTATGTAGCCGTGCATCCAGGTGGACACGCCGCCGTGCACATAGGGGTAGCAACCCTCGAGTACCAAGCAGATTCTCATTTGTCGCCACCCTCCTTGCGTGCAATGGTCACCGTCTTGTCCGTGGCTTTGACCAGGTACAGGTCGCCCGTCAGATGCGTAATCTCGCCACCCGTGACTGCACCCGGGTCGCCGTTGTTGGCGCGGAACATGAGCCACGCCTCGTCGTGGAAATCGCCCAGGCTGAGCGTCCAGGCATCCGCACTTGTATCCACGCTCACCGTCACGGACGAAAAGCGCTGGATGGCGCCCGAGCATTCCGAGCCGGTCTGGCGACGCAGGTCGGGCGCAGACTTGGAAAGCCAGTCCAGGTAGTCGGTCAGGCCGCCCTTGTAGACCTCCCAGCCCTCCTTAGCGCCGCGATCGGGGTCCAAAAGGTCGTCCGGATGCATAAAGTGCGTGCTCACGTAGTGCATGTTGAGCTCGGACACGGCTGCCAGACGCATATAGGAATCGTTGACCATGCCGCCCGAGACAATACGTGGCTGCTCCACAATGCCATCGCTCGCCACGCCAAACTCCTGCACATAGGGCAAGTCGGTGCCATCCTCAAAATACGTACTGGCGATGGTCTTAATGCGCGGAACGTCAGTACCGATAAGCTTGCGCGCACGGGCCGAAAGGATATTCGACGGTGGCACATATACCGAGCCGTGCGCGTTGGGCAGCACCTCGTCCTGGAAGGCTATAAGCTCGTCGAGCGATGCGACGAGCGCCTCCTTGTTCTTCCACGTCTTGTAGTCGTACAGTGTGCGATAGTCGGTATCCCAGAGCGCCAGCGGCTGATGGTTGTAGCCGTGGAAACCCAGCTCTCCGCCCATCTGCAGCAGCATGCCGCCAAAGTAGCGGAACTGCGTGGTATCGGCCTGGCGCGCGGGCTCGGTCTGGTTGACCGCGTCCTCGTAGTTTTCGATCATCACGCCGGTAAAGCGAACGCCATATTTTTGCGCGAGCTTTTGCAGATCGGGCCACCAGACCTTGGCATAAAAGTCGGCGATAGAAAGCCCGTAGTCGCGCTTGATATAGGTGCCGTCGCCCGAGGGCACGGGGCTGGGAAAGTCGTCCAGATAGAAGACGGCGCTGTTGATGACGGGGTAGGCCGTGGCATCGCCCAGCAGGCTGATCGCCGCGGCGTAAAAACCGCGCATGACCTTGTCATAGATACCGATATTGCACACCACGGTGCGACCACTACCGCAGTCATTCGACCAAATGAGCGGGGCGCCCGCATCGCCGGTCTTAGCCCACACACGAGCCGTCTCGCGCAGCGAAACCGAAAGCGACGAATCAAAGGGGTCCGAGAGCTCGTAGCGCTCTCCCCCGCCCAGCATAAAGTCCTCGCTCGGCACAATGCTTTCGGCTTTTACATAGTCATATCCGGCAGATTCAATGCCAAGCTTGGGAGCAATCACTTGCAGATAGCCCGAGTTATCCGGAGGCATGGCGAGCATAAGCGAACCGCCGGCACTCACCCAACTCATAATGTCGCTCAGGTGCGTACCGAGCCCATCGAGCGACGGCATGAGCAAAATCACGCGATCGTAGGAGGTCAGCGAGGGAATGGCATCTGCGCCGTCCAGGGCAAGGTCCACGTCACGGTGCGCGATCTTCATGTCGAGCAGAATCTGGTCGAACTGCTCCTTTACGTCCTCGACGCCAGCTTGATCGGAATCGGTAATGACCAGGCACGTGGGCTTTTGGCCAAATATTGCCGAGGAGGCCGGCACCGCATCGTTGGCGGCAAGCATCCCCAGCTTATGCTGGCCCGCACTGTACTGTACGCCGGCGCGCTCCACCAGCAGCACGGCCGCCATGGCAATAAAGACCGCCCACACCACAAGCAGCCCCATCCAGCGAAAATGGCCCGCACGGTCGCGGATATGCTGTACCACGCTCATCGGGCCTCCTCTCCGTTGCGCCAAAACGCTAGTTCCTCGCGGTTGGCGGCGCTCAAGTATACATGCTGTTTGTCAATCGCATCGATCACGCGGTGGACCTCGTCACCGTCGCGGCGCATCACCGCAAGGCGCAGACAAAGCATCCAAACCTCCTGCTCCTCGGGCACATCGAGCACCAGCTGGTCGATCACGGCCTGCGCCTCGTCGATCTGTCCGACATCGGCCAGCGCCGTCACGTATCGAATGCGAAGCTCAAGGGTGTCCTCGCGCTCGCAGCGACGCGCAAGCAAGCGCGCGTACTGTTGGCGCTGAATCTGAGCCACACGCCCCTCGGCCAAGCCCGAGCCCAAGTATTCACCAAGAAAATCGCAGTATTCGTTGAGGTTTTGCGCGCTCGGGTCCGTCTTAAAGGCACGCTCCAGCTGCTGCAGTTTAAGGTCGGACTCCTTGGAGATCTGCGCCACCGCCGTCGCGGCATAGTGAGCCACCTCAACGTCGTCATTAAGCTTAGCCGCCTGCAGCTGCGCCAGGTACGCGTTGGGCTCCTCGGTGAGCATGGAGAGCATTAGGCGGCGCCGTTCTGCCGGGTCGTTGACGATGAGCGCCTCCTCGAGCGGCACTACGCCTGCATCGGCATCACGTTCGTGCACTAGGATGCTGCGATGCAGGTCGTCGTTGAAGCGCAGCGACTCCAGCGCAGACTCTTTCAGCCCCTCGCCAAACACCGCGCTGCGGACCGATAGCAGAACCACCAGCAACGGGCCCCACAGCGGCACCAGCACTATTACAGCCAGCATGTGCCCGCGCACCGGCAGCAGGCCCAACTTCATGAGCGTCCACAGCATCAGGCAAACCAGCGCATGAATCAGCAGCAAGACGGCAGCAACGACAAGCGAGATCAAGCGGCACCCCCCTCACCGTCACCGGTGTAAGAGATGTGCTGCAGCAGCGCCACGATGTCCTCGCCGTCAACGGGCTCCACCGCAATCTGCTTTGCGCTCAGGCGCTCGCGGATAATGGGCAGATCGCACGCCTTTGCCTGGCGCATAAGCAGGTAGAGCATGTCACCATCGACCAGGCCCGCCGCATCGCTCTCGCGGATTGCCGACCCAATTGCGCCCACCAGCTCGCCGACAGGCTCCATGCCCGGTACCACGCGCAGGAGCAAAAAGCTGCCCATCTTGCCATCTGCCAGCGCCTGCTCGGCCGCGAGCTCTTGACCAAAGGCAGCCTGCTTGAGCACGCAAGTGCCGTCAACGCAGCGTTTATCCTGTGCCACCGCCTCATAGTCAAAGGCACGGCCCAGCGCGCTTTCGACCAGGCCGCACAAGATGCGGAACAGGTTTTGGTAATAGAGCGTCATTTGGTTCTGGGCCGCACAGCGCACAAAGATCAACACGGCGGGCGCCCCGTCACGCTCGATCGTGTATCCAAACATGGGAAGCCCCGGCGTCAGCTCGCGGTTCACCCACAGGCTCGAACGACCCCCGTCGCCTAAAAGGGGCGCAAGCTGCTCAAGCGTAAGCGAGCGTGCGGCATCTTCGGCAATCGCGGGACTTGCTGCCATCAGGCGTGCAAATGCCCCGCCCGAAACATGGTAGATCGCCACCGAATCGTTCTCGAGGATCTCGCCCAGAAGCTCGCAGCACTTGCGATAGATGTCGCGTGGGTTGAAGACGTCAAGCTCCTGCGTTACGGCAAAGATCTTGCCAAAGCTGTCGTGGCGACCCACGATCTGGCGCCTGTACGCGCGCTTGTCCTCGATCGCGTCGTGGTAGAGCTGCGTAAGGAACGTATTGCGGTTGCGCACGAGCTCGTTTTGATCGCGCTCCGCCCTAATGGCTTCGCTGTTGCGCAGCTGCACATAGCCGCACACGGCACCCACAACAAAGTACGCGATAAACGGCAGCCAGTTGGACGGCTCGTAGAACAGGCCCTGGAAGGTATAGCCGTACAAAGTAAAGTAACTCGCAGCCAAACCCACCGACGCCAGCAGCGCCGCAACCAGGCCAAAGTCCAAGCCATACAGCGTGCCGATCAGCACCACGTAGAGCAGGCGATAATCGAGCACGTTGAGCTGGGTCGATTGGGAGAACACGCGCTCCAGCACTTCAAAGAGCACCCAGGCGGCTGCCGTCTCCAGGCATTTGACAGGCAGCGTGCGCATTTGAATGCGGTCGATGGCCGCGCGCAAGGGGTTGACCTTCTTTGCACGGCCAGCATCCCAGCGAGCCTGAATGGTCGAGAGGTCGCGCAGCAAGTCGTAGCGCTGAAACCAGCCATAGCGCACGCGAGCGACGTCGCTGGCGGGCAGGGCGTAGCCGGCAGAATCGCCATAGGCAACTGAGAGCCCTGGGAACAGTGCCTGAAGGGCCTCGCCCACCTCACCCACCGTGTGATGGAAGGTATCGGCTACGTCGAGCGTCTCAAAGTTACCATTCCAGCTGTCGAAGATACGGCGTACCAGCACCGCAAGCTCCTCGGCACACAGCAGAGGAAACGCCGCATCCTGCGCGCCCTGCAGAGCGGCCGATCCGGTTGAGCATTCGTCGAGCATCGGCACCAAAAACGGGTCCTCCAGCGCGGCAGACGCGGTATACAGGAACGGCACGCGCAGGATCTTAGTCTGAACGCCCTCGCGAGCAGCGTAGTAGCGGCACAGGTCGTTGGCTGCGTGCGCGATAATGCCCTTGCCCGTTCGCCCCGCGGCATCGGCGGCACCCTCGGCACCCGCGGGACCTGCTATATACAACAGCTGGATCCGGCGACCCGCGCACGCACGAAAGACCGAGCGCAGCAGCTCGATATCGCCCACGGTATCGGTATGCGGGGTTAGGTAATTAGACAGGTAGACCGCGCGGTCGAACTCGTAGGCCTGCTCCAAGTGCTGGAGCAGCTCTTTCCACGAGGCATGGGGCGACGACTCATCGCGGCGCGCTTCCTGCGCGGCTACAACCTTAACGTGGTCCCCAGGGAATGCCTTGGCGCAAAAGTCATCGTCAACATATGCGGTGTTGCCAACAACCAGCACCTCCATGGCGCACCCCTCCCCTAAAATCCACTTTGTTCATAGTCAAACATGCGTATTTTACGCTGTCAACGCGAGCTGAGGCGCCTTTAAGGCTGTTTTAAGAACTTTTTTAGGGGATGTGGAGACATCGAGAGTGCTAAATGAGCACTCAATCCAGAAGTATGCGGCAAATTCTTGACATGCCGACCACGCCGCATTGCGACAACGCTTCTACCTGCGGCTTCTGTTCATGAAAAGGGCGGTGTGCTCGAAGGTTCCGAAATTAGCCGCATACTTCCGGTGAATGATTCCGGAAGTGCGATGAAAATCCGAGATCTGTCGACCAGGCCCCGGTTTCGAGGTCCGGCGATCTGCGGTTTTGTTGCCAAAAATTGGGGTGTGCTCGGCGGTTTTCGGTTTTTCCTCGCACTTCCGAAAAACACGCTTAAACCGCGCGTCCCGAAGCATAAAACCGCCGGATATTTGCTTTTCCCCAAATGGGATCCTTGTTTTGCCAAGCCGAATCTTACATCTAAATAAAAAAGAGGGCCGACGCATCAACCCTCTTCAGGTGTCGCCCGAAGGCTTCCACCGCAATTAAGTGTATTCTAGTCGTTAACCTATGCTTGTGAAAGGCAAAGATGATTCAACTAGCCAACAAACATCCAGTCACTACCGGTAGTACTCGGAATCTTAGACGAATCGCCGATGCACACGATGGTCGCCGAAGCGCCGGCCACATACTTGACCTCAAGAACGGAAACACCTTGCTCCTTAAGCCTTGAGGTCATCTCGGTTATCTGAGTTTTATTCACGTCATTTTTGCTGACCAGCTTAACGCCATTGGCATCATTTTCATTCAGGCAGGATTCAACCGTATTGTAATCGGACCAATAACAGTACTCTCCAGAAAGCCATCCAAGCTCAGTGGCGCATATCGATCCAGTCGCAGAAACCGTCTTTGGAAGCAATCCGTAACGTTGCCTTTCCTCAAATTCCAGAACATCGCAAAATACGTGATTAGCATTAAGTAATCTCGTTCCACAATAGTCCCCATAAAATGGCGCAAAGTGATTGCGGATAGTCCGCGACAACATCAAGTAGTCGTAGGTGTAATAGCCCATGAAAAGTCGCAGACCGTCTCCCCCGGATCCCTCAGCAGAACGACCGAATTCAACAAGGAACTGGTCCCACATGCTCTCAATATAGGGAATTGCGAGTTTAACGCTATCCCTATCAGACAGAGGAGTCTCGCTCTTCTGCTGCATTATCCCCGTAGTATTTGCCAAATGGAAATGAGCGGCCATACGCTCGATCGTTCGGATGAACTCAGGACGATTCCCATCCTCTATAGCCATAATTGCGAAGAAAACACTTCTCAACAGGAGATCATTCGAAAAACGCTGAGGTAAAAGATCACCATATTCACGCTCGTATGCGAATAGCCTGGCTTCGCCCGTATCAATTGAAGAGTAATTAAATACGGAGTACGACGGAACAACATATGACGGAATGACATATGAGCGCACACGGCTACGCTTAATTTGATAACGCTTAAAAAAGGTGGAAATCCAAAAGGTCACAACACCAAATAATGCCAGCTCAAACTCAAAGGCAATACTCGAAGTATCAAGCACATCTAGCCCCAGTCCTCCGAGATAGCCATCGATAACAAAGTGATCGAATGCGACGGACAGCAAAAGAGACATGAACGCCTCGAATGAGAAAGGAAGGGTCCGGTACCGCAATTTACCCCTTGCATGCTTGATTACCCCAAGAAACAACCAATAGAAAAGGGTGGGCATGTATCGCAGCGAAGGACCTGGAACTGAAAACGCATCGCAAATCGCAGCCACAATAAACACGGGGAGCTGGCAACAAATTGTTGGAGCGAGAATTCGGTAGGCAACGTTCAACCTGCCCGACTCATCGGAGGGGTACAGTTCTTCGACGGTGTATTGCCCTCCAATCGCCAAGGGCCCAGCAAAGCGGACAAGCTGAACGCTCACCAAACCGGTAAAGACATAAAAGACAATCCAAAGAATAGTGACCGATTCCACCTGTAAACAATCTCCTCAAGTCATACGCTTGCGATTAATTGTAGATAGACAAAATTGAACAGGAAGCGACAATATTTGAAACTGTTGTTTTACGCTCCCCGGATCAAATGCCTTCAATTAAGAAACCCGGCGAAAAACCCAGACTACAAAATCGAAGAATACGCCCATGCAGAGCTTGACCTGAGCAGCAGCCTCACTGGCTTTTCCTGGAAGGTCTCGGTAACAAGTCTCGAAGAGGCGCAAGACGGCCTCATGTTGAAGCTGCCGCATCGCGTATAGTCAACCCAGCACGGGTCAGAGCGCCGCCGGGGACCAAAGCGGGCCCACCATCCGTCCCCTCCCCAACATTCCCCAGAAAGCTCGCTGATGTTGACTGGTGTTCCCGTAAAATAAACCCCAACAAAATATGTGCGGAGTGCCGGCCTGGAGCTGCCTTCGGACCCTATTGGCTGCTCACCGAGAGGCTCCGCTATGAAACGACCCCTTTACTACCTGCTCTGCGCGATCTCATGCGCATCCAACTTGTAGGGTAAATTCATCGCTCGCGTCGATTACGACCCCAATATTTCCTTAGGAAACACGCTCGGCAAATCGTTAACGCCCATAGCGAAAAGCACTTTTGCGCTGGCATCGTTGCTGAGCTCGTCGCTCAACTTAAGTGCATCAAGCAGTATATTTCGGCGTAAAATCTTATAGTCATCCTCAGTCAGCACTAGCTCAAGATCGCTTAAAACCCCTACTAGATTGACATCGTGAGACGGAGATACCCTGGCGCAGAATAGACGCTCGTCATGCGCACAGATATTTCGAAAATCTTTAATGTGATCATATGCAAGTCTTAGCCTACGTGGGCTGATGCGCTTATCGACTTCATGGGTCTCAGAATAGAGATCGGAAAACGACTTGGCAATGGAATTTCTCATGCTTTCTGGCTGAAACTCGTAGAACTTGAATGCCTGACCAAGCATCAAATAATTCATAAGAATCCATACCGGCGTATTATCGTGATTATTCTCATAATGCCGAATATAGTCCCTTTTATAATCGCTTTTCCATTTTTGAGACCTACATAGCACCTTCTCGAAATCACAAATGAGCGTGTCGATCTTTTTTCGATAACCAGCATCAGCACGGTAAGATCTTCTATCCAGGTATGCTTCCGGGCTATCTTTATGGGCCATTGCGAAACGATAAGAACAGACAGTTTTAAGAATCGCTTCCGCCTTGTTAAAGTACTCAAACATGAGCAGACGCAATGAACGGTCAAATTCGAATAAACGATATATATCAGAAAACTTCGTACCTTTTACGAATAGCTCGTGGCAAGAATCTCCGCGCTGGTCGAGAAATAAATCCTTGTAACCGTTAATAACCGGATAGTATCCCTCGCGCTCCAAAACTAAACGAGTATTGTTATCGCATTCGAGTCCACGGCTTTCAAGAATAGCAATCTGCTCATCAATAGATTTAAATGGTTTATCCATTAGGACCCCTTAAACGCGAAAACCGCCTTTCGGCGGTTCCCACGGACCAAGCCGGACGTACCGTCGCAAGGCCTCATCACAACGATTACTTTAAGGGAGAACTCGGGGTCCGTCAATCCAATACCACGAATCCCCCAAATCAACCCTTTGAAGAGACCAAACAACCAATTCAGGTAAAATAGCCCCAAGCTCGTATTTCGCCACAATGAAGAAGTCATTTAGCGACAACGGACGCGATATAACGGGCCGTTGTCGGCATGGAGCCGACCCCTTATCCCCTCGGTGGGAAGGGGTCGTGGCCATGGGAATCCCTTGCGCGGATTCTGCCGTCACGACGATGGATGATCAACTCCGACTCTTGATTGGAGCAGAAGCGTCGACCGAGCTTTATTGCCTCGCTCTGCGTTGTCGTAACGAAAGAAGCGCGACATGCCCCTTCGCCCTTAACCTGCCAATTGCCATCCGAACGCTTCGTAATGTGCTGATTTCTACCTTTCATAATCACCTCGCCTTCAACTCTGAACTTGCCGATGTGTCTACAGCATGAGATATGTGACAGAAGCCCTCGTGCCGTTTTTTCAAAAGTGTAAGCACTGGCGCGGACAAAAAACGAAGCGCACACAGCAGGACCGTTGACCCACCATGATCTACCCGGCGAGCAGGGTGATTCATTGGAAGCGTCTTTAGCGTACGGGACGGGTATCTACGCCAGCTGGCTCTTGCCGTTTTCCGCATGTTCACGGTGCGAGAGAGCGACATCGTTGACAGCACATAACATTCCCCGCACGGTAACGTCTTTTACGGTGCCTCAAATCTAAGCTCAACCGCCGAGGCATTCCAGGGCATCCCGCGTAACCCTATTAACAAAACGCCTAAATACACATCATTACACTCATGAAAAAAGGGCAACACTCTCTTGTCGAAAGCGTCACCCTTAAAGCTCCCGTAGAGCTTTTGTATCACAGGACAATATCCTACACCATCTCAATGAGATGAAAGGACACATCTAGGCCTGTCGGGTAAAAGCGTGGGCAGGCCACGAATGAACGAGACGACAGCAGGACTAACGGTCACCGCAATCAAAAGAGCCCAAATAATGCAGCGCACCCTTCACTCGCGGAGCATTAGGGTCTTCACCCAAGAAATTGACGCTATAAGAAGGAGCTCCAACATAGACATGAGTCTTACCGGTCTCGCAACAGAATAAAATATCGCCAGCGCTGTTCTGTGTCAAAGTGTTGCAATTCGAGTAATAATCAAGCTCGTCTGACGGGGCTTCTCCTACAACAATCAACCGAGGCTCCAACTTATCCAGCCATGTCTTAGGGACGCGACCGGACTTCCGTCCATGATGCGGCGCAAAAAGAATGTCCACAGGCGAAAGCGCAATGTCATCTTCGATCGCCTCCATGTAGTCATTCTCCATGTCACCAAGCCAAAGCGCACGGACCCCTTCATCAAGAGAGTAGACAATCGCAGGACTAATATTATTGGGTTTATCAGAGCTTTCGGCATCCCGCAAAGCATCCCGAAAGGTCTCATTATTCACATCGGGCCAGAGGACGCTAATCCCAGCAGAACCGCGCTCACCATCAGAAACGTTCATCCATTTGCGCTTACACCCCTTGTATATTTTGTAAGCGCACGACGACTCCTTCAGATCTTTATACTTTTTGAAACTCTCAGTCTCCGTGGACTTGGAGACATTATTGTCAACGTAATAGAAATTCTTAATAAGCCCGAGCTCATCAAGATACTCAATACCCTGAATATGATCTTGGTCCGGATGCGTACTGATAAAACGAACGACGCCCTTTTTCCCTGCAAGGTTTTTGACCTCATCAAGGATTTCCGACTTACGCTCATCGGTAATATTACAGTCAATCATGCTGAAGTTATCAGTATTGTGATTGATATAAAACATGTCGCCGTTATCAACGGATGGAGACTTAATCTCGCTCATGGTTATCACACTCCTCAAGATTGAAGTTGATTCGTTTTTCTACATACCGTTCCTGCTTGATCCAGGAGGCAACAAATAAGGCGATAAAAGAGCACAGCGCCGCTGGAAGCCGATGAGATTCCGGCAACAATGATGCAAGCAGAATAATTACGAGCAGGACACCGGCCCCCGCCAGGCTGCGATACATATTTGAAATCATTAAGAGCTGCTCGACCTTTGGATCGCGTTTCTGAGCATATGCAAAGGCAGAATAGTCCCGCTTTCCGGTCGGTTGTAGTTTGCGGACCAAAGGTTCAATGCAAAGAGAGCCAATCCGCGACGCAATAAGACCGAGAACATAACTCATCACAAATAGTGCCAGCCAGTTAGAGCAGTCGATACAACTGCCCAACGGCATCTGACTGACGGAATATGTTACGAGTGCACCCGGTAAGAGCACATTGAACAGATCGTAAGCAGAGATTTTTCCAAGCAAATCATCTAGATAGTTATTGGCCAATAATTACGCACCTCCAAGAATCCAAAAGCCATCCTTCGCATTTTTTACAAACTAACCAACCCCGCCACGCAAGTGTCAGGTTCTTGAAGAAAAGCTATTTGGAAATGATTTGAACAAACGGGGGCGCATACTGCTGTTGACCAATAAGCGCACACACCCCTAAAGAAATTTAATGGACCATCAATATGGCCTCGATTTTGACAACTATTCCATCCGACTCCTTCCGAACAATTAGGTTGTAATGGGGAAACGACGCTTCTCGTTGTTTCAATTGTAGCCCTTCGCCAGTTCCATATCCTGTTTTCTTTTTTGATGATGAGCACAAGATGTTGTGTTTTAACAGGTAAACGCAGCTAAAATAATGCGGAACTTATTCACGCGAAATTACGAGTCAGCTCATCCCCTTGTAGACAGCGCCCTTGACCTGCATGAAAACATAATTAGACTCAATCGCTTTCGCCCGGTACAAAGTCATCCACATCGAATACCTGTTCGAAATTAACAAAAGATTTTGCTTGACCAACATGTTGAGACGCCCGCTTATTGCCCGGTCGTAAGCCGCAATAAACTAGGCAGCAGCCTCGCTGACTTTTCCTGAAAGGCCTCAGTGGCGAGTCTCGAAGAAGCGGAAGAAGGCCTCATGTTGAATCTGCCGCATCGCGTATAGTCAACCCAGCTC
Source organism: Collinsella aerofaciens (assembly GCF_015554145.1). GTDB lineage: Bacteria > Actinomycetota > Coriobacteriia > Coriobacteriales > Coriobacteriaceae > Collinsella > Collinsella aerofaciens_AA. Next base: position 60,149 of record NZ_JADNHZ010000016.1, read on the forward strand.
GGGTCAGAGCGCCGTCGGGGACTAAAACAAGCCTCCCCCCAACATCCTCCAGAAAGTTCGCTGATGTTGACTGGGGTTCCCGTAAAATAATCCCCAACAAAATATGTGCGGAGTGCCGGCCTGGAGCTGCCTTCGGACCCTATTGGCTGCTCACCGAGAGGCTCCGCAATGAAACGACCCCTTTACTACCTGCTCTGCGCAATCGCGTGCACGTCCATGGTCGGCGCGACGATGCCTATGGCAGCCATCGCAGAAGCTATGCAGCCTCAAGAAACCGCCGGGCAGCAGGCGCAAGCCGACGCCACGAACAGCGACGCAGGCAAGGCCGAAGACGGCACCAACGCAAGCGCGATAGCAGATACCGTAGAGAACGGCACCGCAACATCCACCGGCACCAGCGCAGCCAACACGGAAAGCGCTAACGGCACCGCCGCCACGCCCGGCACCGCCGCCGCAACCGACACCCCCACCCCATCCCTGCAAGCCCAAACCAGCCCCACGCCCGAGGCGATCTCCGCCACGGCACAAACCACCTACGCCCACTCCGCCACGGCAACCCAAAACGGCGTCACCTTCACCGTCTCGTGGAACGACGCCCCCGCGGGCACCGCGACGACCTTCCACGTAACCCAAGCCAACGGCTCGTCCCAAGCCAAGGCGCGCATGGACGTGCCCACCTATTGGGACGGCGGCAGCCAGGAAAGCGTCTGCGACCCGTCGCGCCCGGCATGGGCCGGCTACTGCAGCCTGGGCACCGCGGGCCACGACTTCACCTTCGACTTCACGGCGTCGGGCACGTACCGCATCCACTTCTACTTTATGGACAACGGCAGAAACGACCCCCAAAACGACAAGGGGATCTACTACCTGCGCACCACGACGGAGGTGACCGTAAACGACGCCGCCCGCCCGAGCGTCACGCAGATCGTCAACAATGCCGTGGCCCAGTGCAGGCAAGAGACAGACGGCTCGAAATACGACATGGCGCTGTGGCTCCACGACTGGACGCTCGACCAGCTGGAGTACGACCACAGCCTCAACTGGTGCTCGGCCGAAAGCGGCCTCACGCGCCACCAGGGTACCTGCGAGAGCTACCAGCGCATCTACTCCAAGCTCCTTGACGCAGCGGGCATCGCCAACGGCCGCATCACCGGTAACGGCCACACCTGGAACGCCGTAAAGATCGACGGCAAATGGTGCCAGATGGACCTAACCTGGGACGACACCAGCAACAACTGGTACGGGGACCTGGACCAGCGCCATCTGTACTTTGGCCTGACCGACGAGCTCATGGCAATCGCCCACTCCGACCACACGGCAAACTACCAGAAGGCCGACTACGCCTACCGCTCGACCGACCTGTCCAACAATTACTTTGTGCGAAATGGCAAAGCCAATGAATGGGCAGAGAAGTACGCCGGCCGCATTCAGCAGCACTTGGATGCCAAGGAAGAGGGCTTTTCCATCGATGCCGACAACCAGTCCTTCCCGCCGAGCATCTCGGGGATTCAGAATGGAATCATTGCGCATGCGATAAGTCTGAAGGAATGGAAGACTGGTAGCGCCAAAGTTGAACTAACGGCGGAATCTAACGTCTCAAAAGAATCAAACAGCAAATGGAGCGCTAAGTACGAGCTGAATGCTGAATACAAAACAGCAGCATTGGGTAGGGTGATCGACGACGGCCCCTACCGCCTCGCGACCGCCCTCGACGACCGGATGGCCGTGTCGGCCTCCGCATCGGGCTGCTCG
>NZ_JADNHZ010000017.1:0-22589 GCF_015554145.1 Collinsella aerofaciens
GTAAAGCCGTTTGTCTCCACCCGCATAGCGGGTGGTTTAAAGCTGGCCGCTGCGCGGCCAGCAGACTAAAGTCTTGAACAAGAAAAGCCGCCGTTAAAGAACGGCGGCTTTTACTCTCGAAAAGTTAATAGCGGCTAGAGCGTCTTGATGTACTCCCCCAGCTCTTCCTCCCAGTCGGGCATGTGGAAGCCGGCAGCCTCGAGCTTGGACAGGTCGAGCGCGGAGTGGACCGGGCGCGGGGCGACGGGGCCCTCGGCGCTCGCGTAGTAGTCGGCGGTCGATACCGGCACGACCCTGTCCCCGTTGCCGTTGGCGGCCTCGAAGACGGCGCGGGCGATATCGGCCCAGGACTTGACGGTGCCGGAGCCGGTGCAGTCGTAGGTGCCGTAGGGGGCGTGCGTCCCCAGCACGTGGAAGATGGCCTCGGCCATGTCGCGCGTGAAGGTCAGGCGGCCCAGCTGGTCGTCAACGACCGTGACCTGCTCGAGCCCGTCCTCGGGGTCGGCGACGCGGTCGGACAGGCCCTTCATCGTCTTGACGAAGTTGCGGCCCTCGCCGATGACCCAGCTGGAGCGCATGATGTAGTGGCGCGGGCACCCGGCCACGGCGATGTCGCCGGCGGCCTTGGTCTGGCCGTAGACGGACAGCGGGCTGAGGGGCTCGTCCTCGTCATGCACCTCGGCGGTGCCGTCGAAGACGTAGTCGCTGGACACGTGGACGAGGGTGATCCCGTGATCAGAGCATGTGCGGGCGAGGAGGGCGGGGCCGGTCGCGTTGGCCTTCCAGGCGGTCGCGCGGCCCTCGGCGGTCTCCGCCCTATCCACGGCGGTGTAGGCGCCGCAGTTGATCACGGTGCCGTAGAGCGACCAGTCGTACTGTGTGTAGGCGTCCGGGTCTGACATATCGAAGGTGTCGATGTCGCAGAAGTCGAAGTCCTTGGCGACGCCGCGCTCCTCCGCCAGCCTGCGCACAGCATGGCCCAGCTGGCCGTTGCAGCCGGTGACGAGCGTCCTCTTGGGCGCCATTGGGACGACGTCCCTGAGCATCGGGTGGTTGAGGTCGGCCTCGGAGACGGTGGCCTCATCGAGCGGGATCGGCCACTCGATGGCGAGCTCGGGGTCGGCGAGGTTCACGAAGGTGTAGGTCTTCTTGAGCTCGAGGGACCAGTGGGCGTCCACCAGGTAGGTGTAGGCGGTGCCGTCCTCCAGGGCCTGGAAGGAGTTGCCCACGCCGCGCGGGACGTAGATGGCCTTGGACGGGTCAAGCGTGCAGGTGAACACCTTCCCGTAGGTCTCGCTGCCCTCGCGCAGGTCCACCCAGGCGCCGAAGACGCTGCCGCGCGCCACGGAGATGAACTTGTCCCAGGGCTCGGCGTGGATGCCGCGGGTGACGCCGCGGCTGTCGTTGTAGGAGATGTTGTTCTGGACGACCCTGAGGTCCGGGATGCCCAGGGCGGTCATCTTGGCGCGCTGCCAGTTCTCCTTGAACCAGCCGCGCGAGTCGCCGTGGACGGCGAGGTCGACGACCTTGAGGCCCTCGATGCCGGTCTCGGCGACGGAGAGGTCCTTCTCGAATGCGATGTCTGCCATGTGGGAAAAGCTCCTATCGAAGAGGTTGTATAACCGGGGGCGCCCGCGCGGGGACGCAGGATCATCCCCATGCCCTGCATCCCCGCGCGGGCGCCCCGCGGTGCGGTTCGCCGGAATGCAGTCTTACTGGCCCTGCGCGCGGTAGCGGGCCTCGGTGGCCTCCTTGGCGGGGCGCCACCAGGACTCGTTGGCGACGTACCAGTCGATGGTCTGCTTCAGGCCCCCGGCGAAGTCGGTGTGCGCCGGCCTCCAGCCCAGCTCGCGCTGGAGCTTGGTGGAGTCGATGGCGTAGCGGCGGTCGTGGCCGGGGCGGTCGGCGACCCAGTCGAAGTCCTCGGGGTCCTTTCCCATGGCCTCGAGGATCATGCGCAGTACGGTGATGTTGTTCCTCTCCCCGTCGGCTCCGATGAGGTAGGTCTCCCCCATGCGCCCCTTCGTGAGGATGTCCCAGACGGCGCTGGAGTGGTCCTCGGTGTGGATCCAGTCGCGGACGTTCTCGCCGCGGCCGTAGAGCTTGGGGCGCACGCCGTCGACGATGTTGGTGATCTGCCTGGGGATGAACTTCTCCACGTGCTGGTAGGGGCCGTAGTTGTTGGAGCAGTTGGAGATCGTGGTGCGAAGCCCGTAGGTGCGGGTCCACGCTCGGACGAGCATGTCGGAGGAAGCCTTGGTCGAGCTGTACGGAGAGGACGGCTTATAGGGCGTCTCCTCAGTGAACTTCGCCGGGTCGTCGAGCGCCAGGTCGCCGTAGACCTCGTCGGTGGAGACGTGGTGGTAGCGGACGCCGTGCTTGCGGACGGCCTCCAGCAGGCGGAAGGTGCCCTCCACGTTGGTGCGCAGGAACGGCTCAGGGTCGGCGATGGAGTTGTCGTTGTGGCTCTCGGCGGCGTAGTGGACGATCGCGTCGTGGCCGGGGACCAATTCATCGAGCAGCCCAGCGTCGCAGATGTCGCCGACGACGAGCTCCACGCGGTCCGTCGGCAGCCCCGCGATGTTCTCGGGGTTGCCGGCGTAGGTCAGCTTGTCCAGGACGGTCACGTGCACCCCGGGGTGGTTGTTGACCACGTAGTGCACGAAGTTGCTGCCGATGAAGCCGCAGCCGCCCGTGACGATGATGTTCTTAGGTTCAAAAATCTCAGACATGAAAATCCAATCTGAAGCATGTACAGCTTCTTTAGTATGCCGCAGGAAGTGATGCCGCGACACTATTCAACAAAACTATCGGACATTTCGGCACGCGATAAGAGCCATAACCTTCGCAGAATTACTTCCCCTACAAAACGCCTCCGGAATGCAGTCTTTGTCGTACCGGAAGACCGAATTCCCAGTTTTATCGCGTAAGTACTTATAGAAGAAGTCCTCCCAGCTTTTAAACTTCTCACTGTCTGCAAACGCTTCCGGCTCTTGCAGAACTGCTTTGGCATCTAGCCCTGAAATTACGCCGGAGCTCAGTAGAAGCCACTCGAATGATTCGGGAAGACAAACCGTAACAGTATCGCGGTGAATGTCTTGCAGCTTAAGGACGCGGTCCGCATAGCACCCAAATGCCGCCCCGTCCGCGACAACAAACACGCGATCGTCGAGATGCTGATCCAACCAGCCCAAAATCGCGCTGTTCGTCATGGCCGAAGTACAGGTAAGCTCACTGTCAGCGAAATGCCGTTCAAAGAACTGGAAACCAGACTTACTGTCCTCGCATAGAAGGATAGAAAAGTCCTGTTTTGGCGCCGACCGGGAAATAGCATAACGATGATTCCCGCGATCTTGATAAACAGGGACGAAAGAATGGTATTTTCCGCTCGTCTTAATCTTGTAAATCTCATCCACGCTATACGGAAGATTGGGGAAATCAGCCCTTGAGATCAGCACGAAATAATTCGAGGAATACAGCACATGATGGGCAAACTCATCAGAATGAATCTCTTTTAAGCCCTCATCGACAAATACAATCGAGTCATGAACGGACGAAAGCTGGTTTCGCCAATCATAATCGGTCAGGGCGACACAGGGACAATCGCATTGCAAGGAAACACCCGACTGCTCGCCCGTTCGCATGTAGTCTGCGACCATGTTAAACAGTGTCGTCTTACCCGTGCCACTATCCCCACGCACAATAGTAATGTTCCGTTTAATGGTAAATGTGTACTTGGTTCCCCTGCGGCGGGAAATCTTAACGAGATGCGAACCGTTCATAAGCAGCACCTACAGATACGGAATCGACTCGTGAATCAAATCGGCCATGCTGTGAACGATTCGGCCGCTATTCACGACTTTAATTTTAAAATCCTCGCGACCAAAGTCCATCACATGATAGAGATTCACAACGAGCTTGCGGTCTTTCGCCATGTCGAGAATCCACTTGGCACAGTTGTCACCACAGGTAGAAGCGTTAAAAATATGCTTACGATCAAATCTCATAAGCAGCAGCGTTTTCACGCCACCAGAAAGCTGGAGTGGGGAGATGGATCCAAGCACAGGGCTTTCGATGACGTTTTCGGAGACAACAACCGATCGATCGACATCTTTAATTATCGAGACTGCATAGGGATCCGTAATCCAAGAAGACCGGTAAGAGTTTTTGAAATATGTCGCTGTGTTGTAAATCGCTTCTGGCATATCGCCAAAGTAGACGCTTAACACATCCACTCCCAATCATATTGTCTTTATGGTCAACGTAATCATAACGAAAGGGGCCACCAGATAAACGGTGACCCCTAAAGAAAACAAGCTTGCGCTAGTACTCGCGCGGGCTGTTGACGATCTCGCCGGCGGCGACCTTCTTCAGGTGCTGCCCGTAGACCGACTTGCCGTAGGCCTTGGCCGCCTCCTCCAGCTCGGCGGTCGTGATCCAGCCGTTCTCCCAGGCGATCTCCTCGGGGACGGACACCGGCAGGTCCTGGGAGTGCTCCACGGCGCGGACGAACTCCGCCGCCTCGTGGAGGCTCTCCATGGTGCCGGTGTCCAGCCACGCGTAGCCGCGGCCGAGGGTCACCACGGACAGCGTCCCCTCCTCCAGGTACATCTGGTTGAGCGTGGTGATCTCCAGCTCGCCGCGGGCCGACGGCTCGACCTCATGCGCCTTGGCGGCCACGTCGCCCGGGTAGAAGTACAGGCCGGTGACGGCGTAGGAGCTCTTGGGCTCGGCGGGCTTCTCCTCGATGGAGACGGCCCTCCCCTCGCCGTCGAACTCGACGACGCCGAAGCGCTCGGGGTCGTCCACGTGGTAGCCGAAGACCGTGGCCCTCCCCGACTCTGCGTTCTGCACGGCGCGCGTCAGGTGGCGCGACAGGCCGTTGCCGTAGAAGATGTTGTCGCCGAGCACCAGGGCGCACGGCTCGCCGGCGATGAAGTCCTCGCCGATGGTGAAGGCCTGCGCCAGGCCGTCCGGCGAGGGCTGCTCGGCGTAGGAGAGGTTCACGCCGTAGCGCGAGCCGTCCCCGAGCAGGCGCTCGAAGTTGGGCAGGTCCGTCGGGGTGGAGATGACCAGGATGTCCCGGATGCCGGCCAGCATGAGGGTGGACAGCGGGTAGTAGATCATGGGCTTGTCGTAGACCGGCAGCAGCTGCTTGGAGGTCACGAGCGTGAGCGGGTACAGGCGCGTGCCGGACCCGCCGGCGAGGATGATGCCTTTCATAAAAATCCTCTCGATTGACAATCGTTGAGCAAAAGCCGCTGATTACAGATGCATAGTTGATTAAATTATACGCACCGGCAGCAACCTCCCCTTCTTCTTATTTAAATCGGACAGCAGAAACACGCAACTCTTTCTGCATTTCTAGCGAGGCAACAAATGAAAAAGTACAATGAGCAGTGTCCAACAAACGAAAGGCAAACAATGCGAGTCGAAACAAACGGAGTATGCAGAGGAAACTGGAAAATCTACCAGCAGCTTAAGATTGAAGGCATCCATAAAGGCTCCAGCGTAACAGTCCAGGCGGCTACAGACGATAACCGCTGCTTGCCTTTATCCCTCCTAAAATTCCGGGACAATAGCTGTGATTCGAACTCATACGTCCTTGTAATCCCCGATCCCGATGCTCGCGCAATCAAAATTGAGTTTAGCGAAATCGGCCAAGACGGTCGCACCCTGAGCAGCGACTCCCTTTCACTCAATTGCAAGAACATAAAATGGGAGTCTCGTCTTAACTACAAAATAAAACCCAACATGTGCAGCAAACTTAGAAACTATGATGACGTTTCAGAGTTTGACATGGCAACAATTGATTTTTGGCAGTGTATCGAAGATTCAAACGAATATATCCTTAGGTGTACGGTAAGAACACCGTACCGTAGTGACTCGCAAATCAAGGTTCGCTGCCTCGATCGAACCCTCAACGAAGTCAATTTGACTACCGTCGATTTCGGCTCAAATGTAACAAGCGTTGGATTCACTGCTGAGAAAAAACAGCTTGAAACACAGCTCTCGATCCGAATGCCAAAAGCGTTCGATCGTTACTACTTTATTATTGACGATCAAAATCATCCTTCATTCAGCTCATTCGACTGTCTCACGCCCGATAAACTTGGCTTACTTCTAGAAGAAACCAACTTCCTTTTTACCCATGCACAGTTTGATCCTGAATACCCCGAATGGTTCACGGAGCATAAGGCAACCATCGGAGCATTGGAAAAGCAAAGAAAAATTGCCTTTACCAGCGCTCCGAAGTTCAGCATTATTGTCCCTCTTTACAACACGCCTATTCCGTTTTTTAACGATATGGCAGAATCCGTTAAGAGTCAGTCTTATGCAAACTGGGAGCTCATCCTAGTTAATGCAAGTCCAGACAATCAGGAACTAAAGGCTCGTATTGAGCAGGAGACAGCCCGCGACAACAAAATTAAATCAATTAACCTTGCCGAAAATAAGGGCATTTCCGAAAACACAAATGCAGGAGTAGCCGCTGCTTCGGGCGATTTCATCAGCTTCTTTGACCATGACGACATCCTTGAACCGGATTTGTTGTTCTCGTATGCCGAGGCAATTGAAAACAATGATAAAGTTGATCTTCTTTATTGCGATGAAGACAAACTGATGCCCGATGGAAAGCTGGCACAGCCGTTCTTTAAACCGGATTTCAATATCGATTTACTCAGAAATAATAACTATATATGCCACATGCTTACCATCCGCAAGTCCCTTCTTGACACTCTGGAACCGAATACGAAAGAGTTCGATGGAGCCCAGGATCACAATTTAACTCTCCGAGCCGTGGAAAAGGCAAGGAACGTCCACCATGTTGCAAAAGTCCTATATCACTGGCGCCTAAGCGAAACGTCAACCGCGGCAAATGCCGACAGCAAACCTTATGCCACCATTGCGGGTATTAAGGCAGTTCAGAACCACCTCGACAGACTTGGGCTCAATGCAAAAGTTGAACAAGCGCGTCGTCCCTTTACATATAAAGTAACCTACGCCGTGCCAGATTCCCATCCGCTCGTTTCGATCATCATTCCGACCAAAGATCACACTGATATCCTCGATAACTGCATTACGTCAATTGTCGAGAAATCCACGTACGACAATTACGAGCTTGTGATAATCGAAAATAACAGCACGGAAAATGCGACGTTCGAGTATTACGATAAGTTACAAGCCGAGTACCCTGATATCGTTCGCCTTGTTACCTGGGAGCACGAATTTAACTTTTCCAGCCTCATGAACTTTGGAGTGTCCCATGCCAAGGGAAATTATCTCTTGCTGCTGAATAACGACACTGAAGTGATTACGCCCACTTGGATTGAAACTATGCTTGGCATTTGCGCACGCGAGGATGTTGGCGCAGTTGGTGCAAAACTCTACTATCCCGACAACACCATTCAACACGCTGGCCTATGCGTCACAGGAGGCGTAGCAGGACATCTCTGCCAAAGCATGCCGAAAGACAACTGGGGCTATTTTGCACTCAACGACGCGCAGCAAGACTTCAGTGCCGTCACGGCGGCTTGCATTATGACCAAACGAAGTGAATACGAAAAAGTCGGAGGTTTCACCGAAGAGCTTCAAGTCGCATTTAATGATGTTGACTTTTGCCTAAAGCTTCGCGAGATTAACGATCTGATTGTATACACGCCCGAAGTCGAGCTATATCATTACGAGTCAATTTCCAGAGGCGTTGAAAACAACACGGACAAGCAGATTCGCTTCCACAAAGAGGTCGCGTACATGAATTATCGCTGGGCAAACTACTATGTCGAAGGCGATCCATACATGAACCCCAATTTCACCGTGGGAGAACCTGGAAATCGCTATTACCACTTGTGAGATCTACCGCAGTCTCACAATGTATGCAGACTGCGGTACCGCAGCGGGTTACCACTCATAAAGCTAACCCATCACATACGCAAAAGGCGTCCCGTTTTTCAATTCGGGACGCCTGGATAATATTAGATAATTAACCCTGTTAACAGGCCAGGAGACTACCAGAGTACTATGAAATAATACGAACATGCTGCGGTGAAAAGGACCACGATTGACGTGAGGAGCAGCATAGTTATTCTTGTCGTGCTTTCTTCCTTTATCGATTTGCCTGAATTACTGATTTGCATGCCGCTTATAGAAAAAGAAGGGGCAAGCAAGGCAGCGTATGGCAACAGCGGAGTAAGGTATCGTGCTTGACAGCCTGCAATGGTATTCGATCCAACCGATGTAAAGCTCACATATAATGCCGTGCAAACAAGAGCAATCGATGATGCGACTATAGTAAAACCCCAGAATCTACCACACAGGCTCAATCCAAAAGTCTTCGTTTTTGGACTATCAATTAAGGATCCAACGATGAGAACCGTAAAGGGCAAGGCTGAGCTCCATTGCAACACAGCCGGAAGAGAAACGCCCATATAAGAGAATGAAAGCGAGTACATATCGGAATTTACAGGGGAAATATAACCCAATATAAAGTTGATGAGCGTGTATGCATAATCCAACGGATGAGAGAGAATATACGCGATTTGACCTGACGCACTAACATCAGATCCCCCGCGGGCATCCCCTGCTTGCGCATCAGCGCTAAATAGCATTGGCAACACAAATGATAAAACCATTACTAGCCCGAAGGCGACTACAAAACCGATATAGCGTTTGTAAGCGGTACGCGAGGAAAACTTGGCTCGAGGCATAAGAAGCAGCAGACCAATGACCGGAAAGTAAATTGCCTTTGGAGCAAGCCCTAGGAATAACGCCGTGACGATTTTTAGCAGGTTTTTGATTGTAAGTCGCTCGACCGGACGACTAATTTCTCTCACTACCAAAGCAGCTGCAAGCATGAGAAATGACGTCACAACAGGATCATACGAGTAATTTGAAGCGAGAAAAATACTCGTCGGAAGAAGACCAATGATCATCATGGACAACTTTTTAGTAGGGATAATACGGATGGCGAAAGCGACAACTACTGCATATGAAATAAGGTTGCCCATCTTACCAAACATGACGCTCACCAAAATTGGAACATGGAATACGCGAGCTAACCACAGACCGATTGCCGATGGAACATACCCGATTGTGGAGACCGTAGTGAGGCTGCTTTTCGATATGGGCGATGCAAAACTTGCCTGCTCCATATATTCGCCCGACTGTTCAGCAGAAGCACCCGCTTCAGCGACCTCATCCACCGACTCGTAGAGCAATTTATGGTCTAAATTCACAGCGGCCCAGGGCTTGGTAACTAGCAGTTGATCCGCATATGAATACTCCGAATGTCCTAGGTATGACAAACCGAGCGCCCTGTCGTAGTGAATCTCGTCATCCCAAGAAATCGCGGTTACCGGGGGAGCGATGAAAACCAAGAAAGATCCCAATAGCAGGCAAGAGCTGAGAAAAAAAAGCTCGACCCTCCCCTTCTTCCAGAAATAAAAGAACGCAGCAACGCCGACAAAGAACAAGCAAATCAACAGATAAGCTAAACGACCCGCAACTCCACCGATTATCTTAGAGACAAAGTAACTAGGCACCAAGCCAATTGTTGCGACAATGAGGGTCATCAGCGTGACACCCGGAATAGTGTAGGCAAACAGTTCGCCAATAGACCTTTGATGCGAATGCCCTGAAGGCCCGATCTTGGGAACCGCGGCGCACGAATTGGAGACATGCACGATTATGAAGCCCGCAATAGCGACGAAAAAGATTAGAATACGTCGCTTGCTCCAATCTGATAACTCTAATGGAGTAGACAACGGCGCCCCCCAAAGCGTGAACACCTCAAGAAGAATGGCACCTATAGCGCTGAGCCCAATGATACACGCGAACATCTTAGGAGAAGAAACGCCATATTTAGTCTGTTTCGGAGTCCTAAGAAAGAAATGATACGAATAAGCAATAAATACGGCTCCGACAAACGCAGCCAGGGCATAGACAAAAGCCGCGGAAGGACGTAGCTTGATAAAGGCCAGCGACGCAGCAGATAAAACGCCGAAGAACAATACGGCAATTACCCCAATATCCGCCTTACTTAGATCGGCCTTCCCAATAGTCATCTTTCTTTATCCTCCAAACCTTAAGCGGAGCTAAGGGCAGTTTCAGAGATTTCCCCTCACTTGCTATTCTGCGCTAGTTAGTATCAATGCAGCATGCCTGGGCTCAATCAACGTCTCATCATCTGATGATACAGTGAATCCTTTTGGCTATTTGCTCATTCTCAAGTTCTTGTTCCGAGATTAGCAACATCCCATGCAATTTTGAACGGTGCCTTGCAGAGCATGCCCTAGACGCAATAAATAAGATGAGAATTACACATGAAGCGGCAAACCAAATAATCAGAGAGGCAATGGTGCTATCCGTAGAAATCTCACCATTACCTCCCTTGTACCATTCTGAGGAGGCCGAGCCAATAATAGTTCCGAAAACCCATCGCTCCTGACATAAACGAAACGACCTCGCCATCCCCTTTTGCATCATCAAGCAGTGCAAGTAGGATTCTTACTTTCTACAGCAAACCAAGCTCCATCTCTTGAGGGGCCTTGGATGTGCAGCTTAAACAAAAGAGATTCTATCCAAACGCCTCCTGGAAACTTTCTTATCGTTGTTACTTATTTTGAGCTCATACTCCGCACGGCCCAAAATCCCGGAATCGTCATGATATCTTTTGATGCCAAAGGATATCCTGGCTATTTTGTATTTGATATCCATGACACCCGCTCCAAACTCACCTGCACCGCTACGCATCTTCTTAATCGTCCAATCACTTCATGAGCGCAAGCTCTTCAACGAAAGAATTCACACGGCGTTTCAATTCGGCGATTTTTACCGTAATAAAAATTCACGAAACAGCAACAGGCCAATTACATAAAGAAATACTAAATTTGACGGGCTTTCAAAACCAAGCCAACGTCGATCAAGATCGATCATTGCTCATTGTTCATGGCGCCCTCGCTAACGCCAAGCGTTGTCCACGCTGAAGATAAGCAAGTAGCAACTGAAGCTGTCACCACCCAAGAACGGACGGCTGATACGGCGACTGATTCGGCAGGAGATGACGAGTCTGGCACCGGGGCTGCGCCGTGAGGTGGAGTATAATCTCCTCTCGTTGAACGTTTTGTCCGTGAAAGGCAAGTGCGTGCGATGCGATGATAATCAGGCTCCGTCCCCGAAGCCGATTCTGTGGATGGTCATTCCTTGTTACAACGAGGAAGCTGTCTTGCCGGAAACTTCTGAGACATTTTTGTCTGAGCTCAGCGGATTGATTTCGGCCGAAATCATAAGTGACAAAAGTAGCATTCTGTTCGTAGACGATGGGTCGAGTGATAGCACGTGGACCATCATTGAAAGACTCTCAAACGACAATGCTCATTTCAGGGGAATATCACTGGCAAGAAATCGAGGTCATCAGAATGCCCTTCTTGCGGGGCTTATGGAGGCGCATAAGTATTGCGACGTCTCCATTTCTTTGGATTGCGACGGGCAAGACGATATCTCGGCCGTATCTAAAATGATTGAAAAGTACCTGGACGGCAGTGACGTCGTATATGGCGTTAGAAACGACAGGTCTACCGATACGCTCTTTAAAAGGATGACTGCGGAGGCTTTCTACGGCATGATGAAAGAGATGGGGGTAGATACCGTCTTCAACCATGCGGATTATAGGCTCTTGAGCCTTGCCGCTCTGGATGGGTTGTCGGAGTATGGAGAGTCAAATCTGTTCTTGCGCGGGATGGTTCCGTTGATCGGGCTTCCCAGTTCAACCGTTGAGTACTCGCGCGCAGCTCGCGTTGCGGGCGAGAGTCACTATCCTCTACGAAAGATGATCGCTCTTGCTGTTGACGGGATAACGAGCCTTTCGATTAAGCCTGTCCACCTGATTAGCGCGGCGGGAGCTGCAATTGGCCTCGTTGGCCTATTGGGGACCTTTTGGGCGGTCCTCTCTTATTTCTCTGGGGCGACGGTTTCGGGGTGGACAAGTACTATTTGTGTCATCTTGTTTTTGGGTGGCATGCAACTCCTTAGCCTCGGTGTTATCGGCGAGTATGTCGGCAAGGCGTATCTTGAGACTAAGGGTCGTCCGCGCTATCTAATCGAAAAGAGAACGTATGAAATCAACCGACGAAACCTAAGGGGATAACGTGGTCGAATCTTGTCCCGCGGCACGTGGAGTCACTAAGATTCCGTGGTTTTTGCGTTTTGGCAGATGTGTCGCTTTGGCGTATTTCTCGCTTGCCCTGCTTGCCGTTGTTTTCCTTGCCCCACGCCTGCCTTATGCCTGCAAAGGAGAAGAGGCATCCCTTTCTTTACCTTGTCTGGCTGTGGTATTGATAGTGGGGATCGCCGCCTCTGTGGCATTGACTAAGAGGCGCCCTAAGGTGAACGAGGGCTTCCTTGATCTTCGAATGTTTAGACGTGTGAGCATTTCATTGGCCGTGGTAGTTTTCGTGCTCCAAATCTGCCTAATCAATAGCATTTATTTTGAGACAGGGTGGGATGTCGGCGTGCTGATGTCGGGATTGTCCGATGAGGGAGCCACGCTGGATTATTTCTCACGCTATCCCAACCAGCTGTTTTTGCTTTTCATCTTCAAGACTGTGGGCAACTTTTGCCAGTATGTTGGATTTCAAAACGTATACCTCATGCTTGATGTGGTGGGAGCAGCGTGTGTAACTTTGGCTGTTGTTCTGACCTCCCTTGTTGTGGCGAGGCTGGTGGGTTTTGGTCCTGGGTACTATACGCTTGCGTTCGGTTGTTTGTATTTGAGCTTCTCTCCTTGGATTGCGGTTCCTTATTCGGATACGTATGGAACTATCTGCCCCGCGCTAGTCTTGTTTCTGTACAACAATGCTGGTCGGAGCCCGTTACGCACATTCGGCATGCTCTTTTTCGGCGTGGTCGGATACTTTATTAAGCCTACGGCCATCTTCGTTGTTGTCTCAATTGTGCTAGTAGAGGCTGCATGTGCGATAAGTCATCGAAGGATTGTCATTGATAGGCAGTCGGATTGCGCTCAAATCAAATCGCTCTTTTTCCAATTCACTGCGATTATATGTGCTCTTGCTCTATCGTTTGGCGCTAACTCACTCGCAAGGGAGACGGGTCCGGTGATTGACACCGATAAATCCTTTTCGATGGCCCATTTCTTGATGATGGGATTTAATGACGAGACTTATGGGTGCTACCATGAAGACGATGTTTCCTATTCCAGCTCATTTGGAAGCCAACAGGATAGATCGCATGCAAATTTCGAAAAGTGGGCTGAGAGGGTGGAGTCTCTGGGTCCCCAGGGCGTTTCGAGATTGATGGTCCAGAAGACTATTTCGAACTATTCGGACGGTACTTTTGCGTGGGCCGCTGAAGGCAACTTCTTTTTGAATATACCTCATTCTGGCAACACGCTGTCAAAGTTCTTTGGAGAAGACGGCTCTTTCACACTGTTCCAGGTTTTTGCCCAGCTTTGCATGATGTTTGTCCTAGTCGGCATGTGTCTAAACTGGCTCAAGTTCCCTAGAACAAAGACGGAGTATGTGGTTTTGTGTTCGGTGTTCTTGCTCAGCGTGTTTTTGATGCTATTTGAGTGCAGGGCCAGGTATTTGTTTCTCTATTCTCCATATTTTATTGCGCTCGCGGTGCTGGGGTGGAAGAACTTGGTTGATGTGATTGCGACGCGGTTCCCAGAAAACAGGCTGTCTGGCCAAGGAAGACTCCACGGTATTTAGCTTGCTGATTATTGGCGCGCAAAAACGCCGGTGCCAACACGATGGTGTGCACCGGCGTTTTTGCGTAAGTTCGCACCTGTTCTCTCGATGGCCGCGGCCCCCGTAGAAAGAAGGAAGCGGTTATCGCCTAAAATCTTGATTGCTGAAGTCAGGATTCGAAGAAAGGCAATAACCACATATGGACAAGATACACGAGATCGCTGGCGACGTCGCCCAGATGTCCAGATTCGACGACGACATGGTGAACATGGCCGAGCTGATCAGGGTGATGCCCGAGTCGCTCGTCAACGTAATCATGGCCTCGCAGGCTGACGAAGCCTGCGAGGCCGGCAACCGGCGCAGATGTCGCCCACCACGAGCTCCACGCGGTCGGCGGGAAGCCCCGCGATGCTCTCGCGGTTGCCGGCGCAGGTAAGCTTGTCGAGCACGGTCACGTGGACCTCCAGGTGGTTCTTGACCACGTAATGCACGAAGTTTGACCCGATGAAGCCGCAGCCGCCGGTGACGATGATGTCCCTGGGTTCGAAGCTCTCGAAGACTGCCGGCATGCTACTTGAGAGCGAAATCTTCAACAAGTGCGTTCACGCGGCGTCTGAGCTCTGCAATCTTTACTGTGTTGGAGAACTCTCGATAAAGAAGCAGCGCAATTACATAGAGGAATACGAAGTTCGACGGGCTTTCGAAGCCAAGGGCCCCTGCGAGCCAGAAGGCAATCTGGGGAACGGCTGCAAACACGACAAAGCTCAAAGCAAAGAACAACCAGAACACGGAGTCGAGAACCTGTATCTGAGCCTTGCGTAGCTTCTTCACAATCACGAACAAGATGGCAAATGCACCCAGAATGAGTACGATCCTTAAAATGCCAGACATATAATCACCTGAACCACTGAACGAAAAGAATGGAGATGCAAGCTCGCGCCATGTAAGCAATCGACTTGGAGATATTAAGGTAGCTCTCCCCCGCCTGGCGTTCACGCATCTCAACTTGGACCTCGCTCACCTTCGCCCCCTTTTTTATAAGAAGCGAAATGCTCTCGGGCTCAGGGTTGAGCGAGTCGTCCTGCGCGAAGCGCTTAATCATTTCCTTGCTAAACATCCTCATTCCCGAGGTAGGGTCAGCTACGCGCTTTCCCGTAGTCAGCTTAATCATGACTGTAATAAGGCGTGAACCAATCATTCGAGCGGAAACTTCCTTTTTCACGTGGAGGAAGCGTGAGCCAATTACGATATCGGCGTTTTCATTAATAGCGGTCTCGAGCATTTCATCAATGTACTCAGGTATATGCTGGCCGTCCGCATCAAACTGAAGGGCATAATCGTAGCCGTTGCGGAGCGCGTATTTCATGCCCGTCTGAAATCCAACGGTGAGGCCAGAATTAACTGGCAGTGTTACGTAGTTGTACCCACGATCGCGACAAATCCGCTCAGTTGAATCCTTGGAGCCGTCGTTTACTACGAGATAGTCAACACTTGGAGCGACACCCGCCAACTCGTCAACCGTCGCCTCGAGTGATTCTTCTTCATTATACGCTGGAATAATAACCAGCAAGCGCTGATGCTTATCCATCCACCCTACCTTTTATCTTCCGAAACGTGATTCAGGCATCACGTACTATTTCCAGTAGCCTTTTAACTGAATAACTAACGCGGTTGCCATGAAAACTATTCCACAGAGAGCAGAAATGAGACAGACATATGTAACACCATCCATCGAATACAGAGCAATTAAAGGTAAGGCGCAGAGAGAGGAAATTAGAGCAGCAACATTCCCAACAAAGGCACCCCGGAAGTTTCTAATAGCCATTAGCAAATCGTTTATAAACCACATATACCCCGTAAGCATTGCGAGCGACACAAGCGGAGGAAGTAGATATGAAAAGCCCGACATTTTTTTTCCGTACACAAGAACTAGAACTGGTTCACCTAAAACCATTACTCCAATAGCGCACACCAGCCCCAGAACAACAATTCCGGCTGTCACCTTTGTCAATAGGGCATTGAAGCCTTTCTTGTCCCTAACAGCAAAACTCTCCGAAAAATAGCCTAGAAGAGGATTGTAGATATAGGAGGCACCCGTCTGAATAAGCGCAACAGGAGCAGCTGCAGCAGCATAAATGCCAAGAGCAGCCTCCCCTTGAACACCAACAAGATATTGCCTTGGAATCGAAGATGCTGACGCCGCGGCAATGGACGCAAGAACGATGGGGAGACACCTCAAGGCAAGTCGAAGGCACTTTTTGAACGAGATTCTTGGAGCCAATGGGCCAAATTGAAGAGTCCTTGGCAAATCATAGGCAGCACCAACGAGGGCCACAACAACGGTCATTGCAACTATCGCCGCCTCGAGCGATTCACTTAAGCTAAACGCTACGGTAAAGGCAATAAGAGATAGAACCCCCTGAAAAGATAGTGACTTACCAATATAATCCATTCGATGATGGCGCTGATCGCACGCGTGAAAGACGTCTACAAACAAGGAAATAGACTTGTAGACGGCATAGAGCAGAATAGCCGCAATCGCTCCCGATTCGCATGTAAACAGCGAATAGCCAGTGCACAAAGCAAGCGCGACGCCACAAGTGAAAAACCGAAACGCCAGGTATTCACCCGTCGTATTCTCATTCTTAACATCTGAGACCTGGTACGTATACATGCGATACTGAGCGATAGGGGCAAAGATGTTGTAGATGGACATTGCCAAAGAGAAAACGCCGGATGCCTCGTAACCAGAACCAAGGCGAACAATCAGGATCGTAATAAGCCATTGGCACCCAAGGTTAACAATGGAACCGAACGAGTTCCACAACATATTCTGTTTAAGGGAGAGTTGCTTAACCTCACTCATCTACCGGATCGATGCTCCCCCAAGACCTTGCAGCTCCTTCTCCAGAACATCGGCAATTCGCTCGCTCGCATGACCATCACCATACGGGTTGCTGGCATGAGCCATGCGGGAATATATCTCCTCATCCTCCAAGAGGTCACAACATGTTGAGTAAATAGCCTCTTCACTTGTACCAACAAGCTTAAGGGTGCCTGCCGCAACGCCCTCGGGGCGCTCGGTCGTATCTCGCATCACCAAAACCGGCTTGCCCAAGCCCGGGGCCTCTTCCTGAATGCCGCCCGAATCGGTAAGAATCAAGTAGGAACGGGCCATGAAATTGTGAAAGTCAACCACGTCAAGAGGATCAATTAGATGAATGCGATTACAGCCGTCCAGCTCCTCGTGGGCCGCCTTGCGAACAATGGGATTCAGATGAACGGGATACACAGCCCGCACGTCATCGTGCTTTTCAACAACCCTGCGAATCGCCCTAAACATATGATGCATGGGTTCGCCAAGATTTTCACGACGATGAGCCGTGATCAAGATAAGACGCTTACCACCAACCCAATCAAGCTCGGGATGCGAGTAGCAATCTCGCACAGTCGTACGAAGCGCATCAATACCAGTATTTCCCGTCACATAAATGCGATCAGGATCCCGATGCTCAGAAAGCAAATTGTTGCGGGCGGCGTCAGTTGGTGCAAAGTGCCATGCAGCAAGAATGCCGGTCGCTTGCCGATTAAACTCCTCGGGGTATGGTGAATGAATGTCGTACGTTCGAAGACCTGCCTCAACATGACCCACGGGAATGCCCTTGTAGAAGCATGCGAGTGCAGCGGCAAAGGACGTCGTCGTATCGCCGTGAACGAGCACAACGTCGGGCTCGAGCTGATCCAGCACGCCGTCCAAGCCATTAAGAACTGCGGTGGTAACGTCAAACAAAGTCTGCCCTTGCTTCATAATGTGCAAATCGTAGTCGGGCACAACCCCAAACTCCTCAAGGACCACGTCGAGCATCTGGCGATGCTGGCCGGTAACGCACACCTTCGCATTAAGGCCAGCTCGGTTTTTCAACTCCTTTACAAGAGGACACATTTTAATAGCCTCAGGCCTTGTTCCAAATACCAACAGGACCGTTTTCTTTGATAAAGAGCTCATGCTGCACTCCATACTTCACTCAAAACTATTTGCACAAACCAAGCAGTCTCAATAACGATCGGTACATGAATCCACAAAACGGAATGGCTTTTGCCTTTATTCCGACTTTGCTATGCATCAACTCTGAAACGTACAGGCGATATCCCTTCCAATTCGTAATGAGAAGCCGATCAGTATTCTTAGTGTAGCCATCGGCAAGGTATTCGCACACATAGAGAGGGAAGGCGTACCCACGAATTAGATAGCCATCGTTGCTGAATCTATTAAAGACAACTGCTTCAGGAACAAACCGCTCATCTTCAAAGACCGGGAATCGGTACTTCCTCAACCGTTCCGTCACAAAGGCTTCGGCAAGGTCGCCCGTGATCCCCTTCGACCGGCGATCAATTGACGAATAATCAATGTACGAGCCCACATTGTCTTGAAGAATTCCTCCCGTAAGCTTGTTACCAGGAAAAATACGAACTCCCGACAAGGCCATCAGGCGCTCGTTAGAAATAACGGTTTCACAGTTCTCACCAATACGCGCCAAGGCGTCATCAGTTAAATAATCGTCGCTATCGACGGGGAAAAACAAGACTCCCTCAGCCTCATCAAGCCCCCTATTCCAGGCAACGTGCTTACCACTATTGACCTGATAAATGTAGCGGATAGGAAATTTCGCCCGACAATCCTTCCGCATCGCCTCGACGAGCTCTCGCGTTCCATCCGTGCTTCCATCATCAACAATTATCCATTCAAAATCTCGAAAGGATTGCCTTTTGAGGCTTTCGAATAGCTTGGGAAGAATATATGCGCGATTATAAGTCGGGGTAAACACCGTTATAAGCATAGACGACCCGCTCACATTTAGTAACTGGACCCAACACTTCCCAGATCCCTGGCAAACGGGATGAGGGAATTTGCAAAAGAAACCTCTTGCACCAAGCGATCACATGAATCCCTGTCGCACACCGCATTGTCCATTTTCAAAACGAGATCATCAACATCCCCGTTATACAGAAGTCCAACACCATCTCTATTAATCTCTTCGGCAATGTCGTAAACGTAAGGTGTAGCGATTACAGGCCTGTGGGCGGCAACATATTCCAAGAACTTGTTTGGATAAGCATAGTGGTTCGTTGGAACGTCCTCTCTCAACATAACAAAGAAATCAGCAGCACAGAACACGCTAGGGAGGTCGGAGGGCTTGAAGCTATCAAATTCAATGCCGTCACAATCACCGGTTGCGACACGTGCAGAGGCAACGTCCCCAGACAACACAAGAAGCTTTGCCCCATGCCTCTTCAATATCTCACGATATAGTCGAGCAGTTTGCGGAAGGCATTGCCACGAAGAAGCACCGCCTGAGTAAACGAGCAGCCACTCATCATCCGCTACGCTGTACTTCCGTCTATAGTCCTCTCGATACTTAAGCTCCTCTGCAAGACCAAAGCTTGGCGTCGACCCAGTCGCACACGGAACGATGTAGAACTGGCCCGCTGTACAGCCGCACTCTCGACAAAGGAAGCTTCGATATGCCCGGGAAACGCAGAAGATTCGGTCGAACTTTCGCAAATAGTGTCGCTGTTCATATCTCTCAACAAAGGCAGCGGCACGGTGAAATGAACCGAGGAAGAAAGGCTCGTCGCGCGCAAGAAGGGAGCCGTCGCCGTAATAACCATGAACATCAGCACATACAAAAGCCCCCGACGCCTCGGCAGCGCGCTTCATCCGGTCGACATAGCGAAACAGCCCCACGCCAGAGAGGATAATCGCCTTGTAGGAGCCACTTAAGACCATTTTTTCAGCAGTGGTAATTAGCTCTTCATATCCCGACAGCAGCTGCATGGGATTCATAAAATCCCGTCGAACATAAACGCCGGATCCAAAAGCTTCACCACCCTCGGAAACACCCAAACGAACATTGCAAAGAGCCGCAACATCAGACTCAATGCCCCAGCCATTCTTTAGCGCATTTGCTCTATTTTTAATCAGGCTAAACTCGCCGCCCGAGGTGACAATATTCCTTGAGGTCACAATAAGAATATCGTGCATCACTATACCTTCCCATTCTCCTACTTCTGTAGAGAACAATATCCGAATGAGGCAACAAAACCGTGGTAAACCCCAGTCAACGGAAAAGCAACACCAACGCAATTGCTACGCGCCAAGAAGTTCAACGAGCCTCTCTGCAGTATTGCCCCACGTACAATACTTTCGAACTCTACTCTGGGCCATCTGTCCCTTTCGCCGCGTCTCCACTTTCGATACGCACGCCGCTCGTATTGCTTCGGCAATTTGGCCGGGAGCACAGCCATCCAGCAAAAACCCGCAATCTTCCTCGCCGAAAACTTCGTCAACTCCGCCCACCAAGGGAATGATTGCCGGGGTACCGCACGCCGAAGACTCGAGAAGGGTCGTACAAAAACCCTCTGATCTCGTAGGAAGACACAGCACGTCTGCAGCCTGAAGCAAAGATGACACATCCGCTGGACGCAAAGGACCAACATAGGAGACATTATCTGGAGCAGATTCCATCAACTCACGCAGGGGACCATCACCAGCAACCACTAGCTTTACGGGCGTTTCATTCAGCTGCTTCATGGCCGCGAGAAGGGAGTCGATACCCTTCTCGGGAATCAACCTTCCAACAAAACAGGCAAGGACCGAATCCGTCCCGACGCCCAATTCGGCACGAAAATCTCGGTTTGAGGCATTGGAGCAGTAAGCGTCAACGTCAATCGCGTTAGGCAGGATATCAATGCCAGAAATACCAAATTGTCGAAGCCAATCCAGGCTTTTCTTAGAAACACCGCAAAACACCGGATGAAACCGCTTATCAATCGAAGTAATTATGTGTTCATAGGCACGAACGAACACATCCAATACTGCGTTTCCGAATGTGAGATACTGCGACCCATGGTCAAGAACGATAGGGGTGAGATGCTGGCGCCTGGCGAACCGAAGCCCACAGATTGAATGAGGATAAAACCTCGTATTAACTAGGACGCCATCGAAGTGCTCGCCATCAAGAGCCCTCAGCATGCTCCGATAAGCTCTTCCAAAACGCGAGACAGGGAACCTGCCACCAAGCAATGGATAACACGGCAGCCTTACAACCTCAATACCATCGTCTGTTACCTCTCGAGACGGCAGGGAATCGCAATTGCACGTGACCACGACCGGCTTATGGCCCATGCCAACGAGCGTAACTGCGAGGTTTCTGGTATAGGACTCAACACCACCAATGTGGGGCAGATATTGAGCAGAAAAGATTGCTATTCTCAGTGCTTCAGCCATTAATTCTTTCTTACTCTCTCGTCATCTCTATCTTGCTCTCGAAAAGCCAGAACGAGCTTGGATCTTGGTATAAAAGCTTCCAATCTATTAGCAAAAGCTATAGTTTATGGTAGCAGACCGTCCTGCCAACCGCCCCATAAGCAAAAGGACGGAGCTCACGCTCCGTCCTTTTGCTACTTGACGGTCACGGGATTACTCGTAAAACCATTACCCAGATACTCGCCAGGTCGACGGGGGCATGTCAGACCGGGCCAGTCGACCTCCGCGTTCCTGCCCGCATTGCGACCGACCCTATTCACGACGTTTCCGCTGACCGGGGCTGCCTGTACCGCTTGCAAAAGCTGTCGTAGGACATGGCCGCCTTGCACGCGCGGCACATCCTTGCGGTACTCGCCGTGCAGAAACCTGAACGTGACGCAAATCTTCGCGAACTCGGAGTGGGCTGCGTCCCAAGCCGGGACCGGGTACACCGGCCCCGGCTGCTCACGCTCAGGGAACAGACGGGCGTACATCTCCCCGACGCTCATTCGTTCTGCTTCCTCCCAGGCGACGTCGTGCTCGGACGCGGCCCTGAGCACGACGGAGATGCTGGCCTTCGACGCGTGCAGCGCGGCGGCAATCGCGTTAAACGACAGGCTCGACGATCTCAGCCTGAACACACCCCTCGCCGGTATCCTTCTTGCCATGATCCGTTCCGTTCTCCCGACTACCGGTATGGCGTCTCGAGCGTATAGGCGGCGGACCGGTAAGGCGCGGATGCGAGCGGTACTCAAGCGCGCCGCGGGTGGTACTGAAGGGCAATATTCACGTTTTTGGATAGCGGTACTGAAGCGCTACAGGTAGTACGGAGAAAGACGATTACTCATGTAGACCCATTACACGCACAAAACATCATGGACGATTGCATTTAAACCTTCGCCGTAACCTTTACCGGGAACGGCCCAACGTCCATTTAGGTCCGTCGTCTTGGGAGCACACCCACGGGAAACTAGATTAAAGCGTGGGTCAATACACGGATTATTCAAAGGTTCAGTCGTTGCGTACGCTTTTAAATGCTGCACCTGAACCCTAAGCCCTTCTCTAACGGAAGAAAAAGTATATCCGGGATTTCCAGGGCCGGTGGCTCCAACGCCTCCAAAATTGCACTGATTTGCCTGGACCAAATTTCCGAATCTTAAATAGCCCGTCTCTTTCATGACTTGAGCATATAAAACTTCAGGACATACTCCCTCAAATGAGGCCTCTTCGTAAAGAATCTTACAAAACTCATCAATAGAGGCGCTGCCTTTGCTTTCATACACGCTTGTTGGATAGGTTTGCTTCCCAACAGTCCTGCTGTAATGAGCGGCAGCATCCTCGTAAGAAGTGAAAGACGGGGACATTATATAGCCCTCAAATCCAGTCATGCTCGAACCATTACGATGCTCTTTCATCCCATATTCGAGATAGTGGAAATAATACCCTTTTAAATCACTTCCGTAAGCCTTCCTAAGATCGAGATATCTCATTTTATAACTATAAACGTCGAACGCCTCGGAGCCGCGGCGGCCCTCCGACATGCCGTAGTTGATGAAGTGCCGCAGGACGGCCGAGTCGTC
>NZ_JADNHZ010000017.1:22687-60973 GCF_015554145.1 Collinsella aerofaciens
AAACGTCGAACGCCTCGGAGCCGCGGCGGCCCTCCGACATGCCGTAGTTGATGAAGTGCCGCAGGACGGCCGAGTCGTCGACCATAGTCACGCCGCCGTAGGTCGACTTGGTGAAGGCCTTCTCTACGTCGCCGTTGCGGGAGAGGTAGTACTCGGGGTCGTAGACGGGAGCGTAGTCCACGCCGCCCGCCCTGGTTACGAGGCCCTTGAGCTTCGAGCAGCCGGTAGCGTGGCGCCCCTCCTTCTTGCCGCACATAAGGTAGTGCGAGTAGTAGCTGGCGAGGTCGGTGCCAAAGGCGGCGCGGAGATCGGGGTACTCATTGTAGTAGCTCTGCACGTCGAACGCCTCGGAGCCGCGGCGGCCCTCCGACATGCCGTAGTTGATGAAGTGCCGCAGGACGGCCGAGTCGTCGACCATAGTCACGCCGCCGTAGGTCGACTTGGTGAAGGCCTTCTCTACGTCGCCGTTGCGGGAGAGGTAGTACTCGGGGTCGTAGACGGGAGCGTAGTCCACGCCGCCCGCCCTGGTTACGAGGCCCTTGAGCTTCGAGCAGCCGGTAGCGTGGCGCCCCTCCTTCTTGCCGCACATAAGGTAGTGCGAGTAGTAGCTGGCGAGGTCGGTGCCAAAGGCGGCGCGGAGATCGGGGTACTCATTGTAGTAGCTCTGCACGTCGAACGCCTCGGAGCCGCGGCGGCCCTCCGACATGCCGTAGTTGATGAAGTGATCCAGGGCCTTATCTTTGCTTCCGTTTGCCCATTCGTTAACATCTGGATACTTATTGAGATAGTAGTCGGCATCGAAAACAGACGAATAATCAAGCCAAGAAGATTTGGGGAACTGCGCGATGATGGCATCCGCATCAGCTTCTCCAAGACGTTTACACCCGGCATCACTAAAGTACTTGTTCGCATCGCCCCAATTGGAGATAAATCCGTGTTCAATCAAAATACCGGGGATTCCAGCTTCACGAGCACAACGAATAACAGCAAATTCATCGCCCACCTGCATCTGAAAGACACCACGGTTTGTAAGTCCGAGAGCTACAAGATTGTTCTGAACCTTCTGGGCCAGTTCGTATGAAACCTGGGTATAGTCAGCCCCGTTCACGGTAGGCGAATATACCTCGGCACCATGAGCTGCGGACGAACCTGAATTGATATGGAAACTGATATAGGCCTGGGCGCCCTGATTGACGCAACGCTGAACGCGGTAAAGGAAGTCGTTGCTTCCGTAACTGCCCGACTGCTCACGAGCGAGAATCACCTTAAATCCGTAATTCTCAAGCTTGGTCTTACACGCGCTAACAATCTTCCAAGTTAGGTCGGCTTCACTCTTCCCATTGCCCTGAGCGCCAGGATCGGATCCACCGTGACCGGCATCAAGTGCAATCACACGAACGTTTTTACGAGCTGAACGGGAATCGACGCTATAAGCCGCAATGCCGCCATCATTTTCAGAACCGGAAAGCGCCTCTTCAATAGAGAAAGCCTCGACAGGATTGCCGTTCTCATCGGCATAGTAGACCGACATATCATCGGAATTGTCAACGTAATCAGATGAAGAAGACGAATTGACTACGTCAAAGCTGTAATCCTCAGACGAGAGGTCCACTGAATAGATTGCGTTCGAATCCTTCACCTGATACGTAATACCGGTTAAAAAATACCGCGCTACCAACAAATCTTGTCCGAATGTAAAGCCCGCAGCATTCCCAGAGAAAGCCGAAGCTTCAACGGAGTGCTCTTCGCCAGAATTGCTGACAAATGATAGGGACGCAGAGGTTAAAACATCAGAGTCAGATGCAGTTGCGAACGCCGCCTCTTGCATAGCACCCAAAGAAAGAGAGGGCTGCGCAATGTACAAGTATTGGAAAGAGGCATCGATAGAAGAGGAATCGGAAGATTGAGCCGACTGAGCGGCCGATTCGACTTCCGAATTACAAGAGTCGGCTTCGGCGGTCTTCTCAGTATCCTCGGAAACGAAATCCGAAAATGAAGAGGAGCTAGAGGTCTCGGCTTCATTGTTAGAGAGCGAGGAAAACTCAAGTGCATAGGCCGACGAAACGGGAGCAAGAAATGAAGAGGAAACCAGAACAGCGGTAACCAAATTAGCAACAGCGCAACGAACCTTATTCATATATGCACTCCCAACAAATTAACGTAAATCTAAAAAGTAAACTATAACCAAAACAAAATAGAGCTCGAAAAATTCTAACTGAATTACTTGACCTACTGTTAACCCAATTTCACCCTTGCCCCATTATCGGAACCAAGCTGAGGAAGGCAGCGTAGGAGAATCGCGATTTCGAATTAACACACCGCTTAGGACTTGTCCCAACAATGGCCTACCTTAGCAATGAAACCCCTATAATCTTGTCCCACAAAACATCAAACACCCTACCCGGATGCTTGAAAAACGCCCGATACAGAACCTGTCGAATCGCCTCGACGCAGGACGCGGCAACATATACGCCGGTCACCACAAGCATTACGGACAGCAGCCCCCACGCTGGGTGGCAGTGGGAGAACACAAGCAAGTTCTTCCACAGCAGCTCCTGCATGTACGCGCTGTCCGTGGCAAGGTACACGCCAAACGACAACGTGGCCAAGTAATTGACAACAGGCCAATGCGCAGGTTGAGCGTTAAAGACAAACAAGCACACCGGAAGTGCGATCGCAAGAGACAAGAGGCTTGCAGGATTAGTCACCACCGATCCGTACACGCCGGAAGCGAAAGCGCTCAAAAGGAGCACGTCCTTTTGAGCCACAAAGTAGCAAACGTACACAGCAACGTACGAAAGAGCGGGCAGCACCAAAACCCTCGCACCCGCCCCACCGCGATAATGCCACTTAAACCAGCACGTCACGCACGCGATCACGACCGTCTGACCCGTCAGGGAGGAAACAAAGCCGCCAATTGTCGAATACGGCACAACGGGCAAGACCCCATAAGTAATGACCAGCAGTATACAGAGCTCGCCCAGCCGCCGTCTCGTCAAGGCACGCAGCCCGTCAAACAGATAGGGCGCCACAAGAATCAGCAGAATATACACCGTAGGAAACCACCACAGCGAGGCGAGCGGAGCAAAGACGGCAGTCATCAGCTCTTCAGCTTGCAGACCATCCCCCGCCTTAAACACGCCGAAGTACAGGACGAGTGGCACACTGTAAAAAAGCATTTGCCCCAGCAGGGTCCAAGCCCTTCGTAGCTGACCCTTAAGTGTCAGTTGCGCGTCGGCCAGGTACCACACCGTAATGATAAAAAACACGGCAACGGCAATACGCCCCGAAGGGTACAACACGCCATGCAGCACCATGCGTGCAACGGTCCCGGGGAAAACGGAAATAGGCTCAGCATTATGAATCACGAAATGATGAGCCACTATGAACCACATCGAGATGATGCGCAGAAGCTCAACCTTTGAATTGCGCCCTTTTGATCGTCCCAAACTCTCCCCCATCAGCCGCGTAACTTTTAAGAGTCGCTAACGTGTCCTACATACTAACAATTTAGCCAATTACACCTGGAGGGCAAGTTGCGTCACGAAAAGTGGTGTAAGCCCCTCCAGGGCCGTCGTCGGCTGATATCCTACGCGACCTTACCGGGCTTGTCCATGAAGGCCGCCTCCGCGAGCGTCAGGACGCGCTCGACGGCCCCTTCCCCCGCCGCCGCCAACCCGGGCGACTCGTAGCCCTTCCGCAGGCCACGGGCATCCATGAAGTTCCGCGCGTGCGGCCACGCGCCGTTCTGGTCGATCACACGGCCCGGACGAGCCTGACCGGCTACTCGGCGGACGGGAAGACCGACACCGCCTTGGTGCGCCGCTCAATCTCGGCGCCGGCGCGCTCCTGGACGTTGTCGGTGCGTATCCATTTGCGGCGCTCGCGGGGGAAGCCCAGGTACGTGAGCTCGAAGGGGCGCCGCCTTCTCAAGCAGATTGGCCGCGTCTCGGTCCTCGGCAGCCAGCAGTTCGACGGCGCGGGTGTACCCGGCGCGCACCAGTTCGAGGTCGATCTCGGCGAAGTGAATCTCAACCGCGCCATCCTGCTCACCCTCCAAGCCGGTCACAAACCGGTGCCCAAATGCGGTTTAGTGCGTTATTCCTTGTGTTCAACGACGCGTTCGTAAATGCGAATAAACCTCGTCGCAAAGACTGCCACAACAATGAAGAAGTGCAAGATGATGGCAAAGCATACAAAGCTGTATGCCCTATGTACCCACCAGGGAAAACTGAACGGGTATTTAAAGTCTGGGAGCAAAAACGCAATCGTTCCGACTATGCCAACGAAAATCAGCCATATGCAAAGGTAGAACAACTCGTCCGCAGAGCGTTCATCATTTTCGACGGTTGTCTTGTCCCGCCTCATGATGGACGTTCTTGCCTCGAACAGAAGAGCGGCGACCGTGCACATCAGGGCCGCGATAATGGAGATGAACGAAATCGCGTTGGAACCCTCGTCTACTTCCACACCAATAAGAGCCAAGATAAATGCCACGATCAAAGGAGCGCCAAGCTGAACAAATGCCCGTCCAAAGTCAACTCGTTGCTTACCGTCTGACCTTCTGTAACAGATCGTTTCGAGATACCGCCCAAACATATTCATAGGCTACTCACCGATGCGCTTGAGTATCTCGTCAGCGTGGAAAAAGCAGCGCTGTATGAACTCATCGTCGCTGATCTCGGGGTCTCCATTCTCGCTGAGCGTGCGCAGGAAGTGGGGCAGCACCTCTTTATCGAAGTCGATCTTCTTGGTTCGGTCATCGTTTCCAACAACGGTGGCCAACAGCTTGCTCTCGCCCTCGCCATCAAGTTCGGGGATGCCAAACACGGTATCGAGGATATTGGCCTCATCCTTGGCTTCACGAAGCTGTAAGCACTTCTGAATTGGAAAGCTGCGCCTTGTATCTGGCTTGAATTCCAGATTGAAAGAACCTACTGTCGTGCCGAGGGCGTCATACGCCTTCTTCGGGAGGCGATGTGCGCGAACCTCAATGCTCTTGACGGCTTTGATATGCTCAAGCCAATCGGTTCCCTCGCATACACATTCACTTTTGAGCTTGATGGAGGGGCACTGCTTTGCGAGCCAGCGGCTAAAGAGGTCGAGCAGTCTTTTACCGGCTGTTCCACGCAGACAGTGCTCGGAAAAGAGAAGTGCGTTTCGTCCTCGCTCTGGCACGTAGAGAAGGACTCGGGTATGTCCCGTCGCGGCATCCTCCTCGTTGATGTGTTGGGCTGGTCGCGAGCTATCTGGCCTATAGAGGTCGCCTTCTTCTCCGCGCTTGCCGGAGTTCGTATCGATGAATAGCGAGTATTTGTCTGGTCGAGAGACCTTCTTCACGACCACGCAGTCGTCGGATCCGGGCTCCATCAGCGGTATGGCGTTGGGCTCCTTCCTCCAGGCATCAAAGAGGTCAAGAAGGTTCTTGCCATCTAGGTCTGCTGGCGAGAATTGTTCGGGGTTCCCCGAGCGGTCGTATTTCTTCTGGAATGTGAGCCTCCTCACAGAGAGGGAGCGCTTTGGCATGCCTAGTCCTCCAAATCCTGCACGCACCGTACATCACCGAAACCCATACTTCGACTACTCCCCGCCATGCAGCTCGCGATACACCTCGTACACGAAGATGGGGGGTGCAGTGGAAATCCTGGACCGTGTTCCTACGCTACAAAACCTAGGTTTCTTCGGTACTGTATCGGGCTCATGTAGCCCAGATCGCTCTTGCGGCGCCCGTCGCGGTACCAGACCAGCTAGGCGTCCAGCATCTCCATGAACTCCCCCATGCTAACATCGTTCCAGCCCCTTCCGTAGAAGAACTCAGCCTTCAGCCTGCCGAAGAAGCCCTCCGTCCTTGAATTGTCAGGTGAGCACCCCTCCTCGACATCGAGTGTTCGATGCCGTGCTCGTCGCATATGCCAATGGCTGCGTGATCCCCGAAACTTTCGTGCCCAAAAACTTGACACAGGTCACGTCGCCTGTAGGAGAGGCGCGAGGCGATGTCCGCGGCGGGCAAGAGGCCCTGCGTGGCGAACTGCGCGACGGCGTGGGAGATGGCCTGCTGGGTGTGGGCGATAGCGAGGATGGCCTCGTGACCTCACTCCGCAGATAGGAGTCTGACCCCGGGGCGCGCCGCGCTCGAGGCCGTTGTGAGGCCACTCCAGTGCTTTTTATGGGCGACGGGCAGCCGCCAGGCCCGATCACAGACTGCGAAGTCGCCGGAGGCCCCCAGCCGTAGCAACGAGATGCGGTTCCGACCCGCGGATATTAGAGTGCCGAACGTGCGTCGAGCAGACACGCCCTCAACGGCGCCGCCACCGGGTGAAGATAGACGGGCCCTGCCGTCCGCGGTAGCTCCGCGGGGCAGGGCCATTTTGCCGTTTGACAATGTTCAATTTATATTAAAAAGGGAGGAGCCGACTGATCGGCCCCTCCCACGGCATTTCACCGTTTCTCTTTGTTCATTTTAGCACAAGGGAGGAACGTCACCGCTTGCGCGTGTCGTCGTTGAACACCGATGGGCTGGACCTTAGCGTTTCTGCTGGTACCGGCCACGCCCAAGCCGTTGTTGGCGATGGCTGCCACGATGCCGCACACGTGTGCGCCATGTCCCATGGGGTCGCCGCTGTTGACGGCGTTCGTCTTGAGGGCTTTGTTGTTGTAGGTGCCCCACGCGGAGTCGGTGAGCAAGCTGGCCACCAGTTCCTCGTGGGTGAGGCGGGCACCGGTATCCAGAACAGCGACGATGACGGTGCCCTCGGTCTTGGCGGTCTGCCACGCGTACGCAATGTTCGCCTGCGTGAGGGCGTACTGGTCGGCCAGAAGCGGGTTATTGGTTGCGGGGGCGGCCTCGGTGGCAAGGAGGCCGGCCGTGCCATCACCCTACGCTAACCAGCAAGCATGTCGGCAATGCAGTACTCATTCCCCTTTACAACCCGAAGGCGCTTATAGTCCTTAGCCGCCCTCTCAAGCGATGCGACATCCCAGTAGGCCTCCAGAAACTCGCGTTCTTTTAGATGAGCAAACCCTAGATTCTGAATGCAATAATCGCTCGGCTTCTTCTTGCTTCGCCGCCATTTCTCCCATTCGCCTTCCCGGGCAATAACGAGCGCCTCAATCTCTGGCCGCGTGTAAATATCGATAACGGTAAAACGTCCGGCATACAATCTTCCGAGCTTAAAGTTCTCCTTCTTAGAGTCATGCACCCTCACGATGCACACATCTCTATCGTATTCGTAATTCAGGTACTCTTCCTGTATCGATTTCGCGCTGCGCTTTCGCGTGATCGCCACGATATCGTCCCCGCCGAAGAGAAGCCTCCTCGCGTCAAGCAACAGCCTGATGGCCACCTCTTCCGCCGTTCCCTCACACGACACGATAAGAAGACGACCCTTGATTTCGTCGGCAAAGCTACTCATGCAGGACCGCCTCCGCCACAAGCTCCTTGAGCCTCTTCACATCGAAGTACCGCGGGGCCGTTCCTCGAACAAAGTTCGAGTTGAACACTTCGCTTTTCTTGTTTTCGATCCTCTTAACACGGTCAGAGTACTTGACCGCCTCAGCCAGCCCCGAGGTGGCACGAGCAAGAAAATACACGTTGTCCTTACGTCTCACGTGATCAAGCAACTGAGAATAATGGGTCGTGAACACCATGACGGCGCCCCGGGGGTTCGTCGAGTCGGAGGCGAACAAATCGAGAACGACGTTTACCAGCTGGCTATTGAGGTGGTTCTCAACCTCGTCAACAAGGAAATATCCACCTCTCTCCAAAACAACAAGGGCGCGCTGAATAAGAGCAAGGCCCTTCAGGGTTCCCGATGACAGCACCTCTTTAAGGCCATCGAGACTTAGATACATGGGATCTTGATTCCCTTCGAAATGCAGGACAAATGACCGACCACCATCCTTCACTTCCAGGTGCTCGATCTTCGGATCGAAAACGCGAAGAACGCGGTCGGTCTTTTCTCCACCGTTTTCAAAATCAGGAAGCTCGCCGTCACGGAGAACGAGGACGTCACCCCGCCTGCCGCACTCTTGTGCAAGAACCGGCGCGCAAATCGACCTATCGTCAGAAAGAAGAAGGTACCAGGACTCAGGTAAACGATCGCGCGATGCCAGCAGCGAAACCCGACTCTCTATCTCGTCCCAATCACGCATTGCCCCCTTAGCAAGCTTTGACAACGGCATGGACCCGATCAGCTCTTCTCCGATGCGCAGGGCATTCCCCCGCACTTCCGTTTTCTGAGGCACCAGCTCCGTCTTCAAATAAAAGAACTTGTCCTCATGAACAAACGCACAGCGCAGTGTCGAAGTGCCATGGAAAAGTGACGGCATGCTCGAGGGAAGGCCCCCTCCGTTGACAGATTCCCCTTTCATTGCGCGGCAAGTCAGTTCAATAAGGTTTAGCAGAGTAGACTTTCCGGTTGCGTTAATACCAGCAATAGCAAGAAGTTTGTTCGTATATAAGGGCTTTCTTACGGCGTGCGCAGACTGATCGTCCGCAGGGACCCTATCCTCACAGTAGAAATCGAGGGACAGTGTTCCGCCTTCGAACAGATTCAGGTGGTCTAAGGAAAGCTTAAGTAGCTGCATTGCCCGCTCCGTTACATGTTTAGACAGATTATCTGTTTATCATTGTAACACACAGACGGTTTAGCTGCATGGGGTTGCACTCTGTTTGCGAACTTCACCACTTAGTATGCATGTCGACCGCGTGCTGCACGATGTGGCATTCTCGACAAAGGCAACCACTTCATAAAGGAGCGGAGCTGTGACCCGGAATCATCGGCACGACAAAATGGATGTAGAAACGCGGCTGTGACTTTTATTTCCAGAGTGTTGGCTCCGCGCGGCGAAACGGCCATCTCGTCAGCCGCGGCTGCCGTCATATTACGGGCCTAGAGCCCGCCACTTGCTCAGGATGACCGGGAAGGACAAGGGCAGTAGGAGAAGGATGATCCTGTCCATATGACCACCCCCTGACTCGTCGAACCGCGGCCTGGATTGCCGCGGGCTTCGGAAAGTAAGGCAGAGGACGACGCGCTCCGCATCCAACTAAATGTAATACAAAAATACGTACGCATGTTCGTGTTTTATGTTACACTATATTTACCAGAACAAGACAGGGTAAAAGTCGCTTCGGAGGCCCCCAATGGTACGAAGCGCCGGCGCCGCGGATCCCCGCTGCCCCGACCCTGGCTTAGCCGGCGCACGCGACGCCGACTGACCGGCGGGATGCCGGTTGAAGCTACGTAATACCGGCATGTTGAAACCACTCGGCCTCCGGCGTGCTGGTCATGGCATGTCGACTAAACCGAAGGGGCATACATCATGGACAATTCCACCGCAAGCCAGCAGCTCGCCTTGTACGAGGACCCCGACCGCACCGTCCACTTGGACGTGCGCGTCGACGGCGACACGGTCTGGCTGACCCAACAGCAGATGGCGGCATTGTTTGGACGCGACGTCACAACGATTCGCAAGCATCTAAAATCAGCATCCAAAGAAGAGCTTTGCGACATTCCAACTAGTGCATTTTTTGCACTAGTTCAAAACGAGGGCACGAGGACGGTCAAACGACAGGTCGAGCACTACAACCTCGACATGGTCATCTCGGTTGGCTACCGCGTGAAGTCTCAGCAGGGCGTATACTTCCGCCGGTGGGCAAATGGCGTACTAAAGCAGCACCTCCTGCAGGGCTACTCCATCAACCAAAAAAGGCTCGAGGCGCTTGGAACGGTCTTCAAAGTCCTCGAGCGATCAAGCACGCCGGAGCTCTCCGGCGCGGCCGAGGTGCTGCAGAGGTACCTTCCGAGCCTTACCCTGCTCGATGAATACGATACGGGGAGGCTTCAGGCGCCCCAGGGCAACGAGTCCAACTGGATGCTCGGTTATACCGAAGCCCTCGAAGTCGTCCGCAGCCTACCGTTCTATTCGTCATCCACCCTGTTCGGACGAGAGCGGGACAACCAGTTTGCCGGAATCATCAGCACCCTCTATCAGGGCTTTGGCGACCAAGACTTATATCCCTCCGTTCAAGCAAAGGCCGCCAACCTTCTCTACCTCGTAGTGAAGGACCATCCATTCTTGGATGGCAACAAGCGCTCTGCGGCGGCGCTCTTCATTCACTTCCTCGATAAAAACGGAGTTCTCCGAGACGGAGAGAGAGACTCCGCGTGGAGGGCAACGCGCTGGCGGCGATGACGCTCATGGTCGCCCTCTCCGACCCAAGCGAAAAGGACTCAATGGTTGCGCTGGTGGAGAATTTCATCGCGTAGCGCCTTCGCCCGAACACCAGAATCGACGTTCTTCCATACAGCAGATGCAAGTTGGCGCGCTGCCAAATGGAGTAACCGACCAGTTGCACCAAATAGGCATAGCCCTTAGTGGCCTTAGCGGCTCTCGACAGCAGTTAAACCATTGTCTAAAGCGAGAAATACTCACTCACGGCAGATAGGTTCGGCCCCAGCCACGGATCACCCGTCAAGAAGAACTCCGGCCAGCGCTGCATGAACAGTGCCTGTTCGCGTTTCCAACGTCGCAGCTTTTCCTCGTTGGCCTCTTCCCTGCCGCGCGAGGTGAACTCGTAGTGGTACAGCTCGGCATAGGGCGTAAAGATGGTGCGGTAGCCAGCTTCCCGCACGCGCAGGCAAAAGTCAGCGTCGTTAAAACCGACGGCAAATTCCTCGTTGTAGCCGCCGACCTGCTCAAATACGTCGCGTCGCACCATCTGACAGGCACCTGTTACGGCGCTAAAGTTACCCGGACGTACGGCGCGGGCAAGATAGCCCTCGCGCTTTGCCGAGAAATCCTGGTTGGCATGGGCAAGTGCGCCACGCACACCAACCAATATGCCAGCGTGTTGCACCAGATGGTCGGCAAAGTAGAGTTTGGCGCCCACCACGCCCGCATCGGGACGCTGCAGATAGCCCATCATCTCTTCGATAAAGTCGGGGCTTATGACCTCAGTATCATTGTTCAGCAACAGAAGGTAATCACCCTTGGCATGCTCAACGCCAAAGTTGATAATCTTGGAGTAGTTGAACTCTCCCGGCCAGTACACAACGCGCGCAGCGCCCTTATCGTCAGACGCTGCAGCCACGCGCTCCGGCAGGGCCTCGTAATACGCAAACGTCTCCGGATCTTCGCTGTTGTTCTCCACTAGGACAATCTCGTAGTTAACATACGTTGCCTTCTCGGCAATCGACATCACGCAGGCGTCAAGCGTCTCAACGTGGTCCTTGGTAGGAATCACAATGCTCACGAGCGGCGCAGGTTCCGGCAGTGCATAACGCATGCGGTAGACGAACGGCGTCTCGGTCTCCTCGACCTCGCCGCGAACGCCCAGGGCGTCAAAGTGGCGCTGCAGCGCAAGGCGACCGGCCTCGATGGCATACGGCTTGCTATCGGCAGAGCCATCTGCGGTCGAACCCGGGTGCACGCGCCAGTGATACAGCACGTGCGCAACATGCTCAAACCGCGCGCCCGCCGCAAGGCAGCGAAGCGTAAGGTCGTAATCCTGGGCGCCCGCGACGTCTTCTGGCGACATGCCAATGTGATCGATGAGCGCCTTCTCCACCATCAGGAAATGCGTAACGCAGTTATGGCTATAGAGCAGGTCGACGTTGAGCCGCGTCTTAAAGACCGGCTGGCCCCACTCCCCCGTTTTCTGGAACATGTCCTCGTCGCAGAACAGGACCTGGGGACGCTCGCCCTCGGCAGCCTTGTTCAGCGCGGCAACATAGTGGAATAACGCGTCCGGTTCCAGAATGTCGTCATGGTCCAAGAACGCGATGTAGTCGCCCGTCGCTTGTTCAATACCAGCGTTGGTGTTGACCACAATGCCGCCGTTGCCGGACAACTCGATGCGGCGAACGCGCTCGTCATTGGCGTCGGCCGCAAGATTAGACACCGCGTCCCATTCGGGCGAGGCATCCATCAGCAGCAATTCCCAGTTGTCATAGCTCTGGGCTAGCACCGAGTCCAGCAGCTCGCGCAGGTAGAGCCGATCGGTTTTGTAGCACGGCACCACAATGCTCACGAGCGGCCTATAGGCAAAGGCCACCGAAGCGACACGCTGGCACGCCAAATCGCCCGACTTTGCGCGATGCTGCTCAAACCAACGTCGATAAGCTGCGTCGTCTGCACGCGCGTCCTTCATGCGGTTCCAGCTGTCGTCGACCATGCCGTTGTACAGGCGACCATCCATGGCGCAAAACCCGCTCTGGATCTGCTCTGTGGGATCGCTCGCAATCGCGTCAAAATCCCGTATATCCTGAGGCATCTCAACGCTCAGATACGTTTTATTGACGCGGCATCCGTTCTGCTGCGGCACATCGACCTGCGATTCGAACACATGCACGGTAACATCGATGGCGTTCATACGCGTATCGAAGATCTGGAGCTCAGGTGCGCACTGGGGGTCTCCCGCCCAGGTAACCTCATAGCGCCACACCGCGCCGGCGTCTGCCGGCAAATAGCGAATGGCATCGATCTCGTAGAGGCCGCAGTGTTCGCCACGCTGCGCATCGCGGATAAGAGCGCACAGTGCAGGCTTTGCTTTGTAGTTAATCTTGGATTCCAGCTTGGCCACGCGGCTATCGAGGCAAATGGAGCCCAGCCTTTGGCCACCGGATGCAAATGTGACGTCAATCGTAGAGCCGTCCAAAAAGGGAAGCACCAAGACAACGAGCTCGCGCTCATAATCGGCAACGGAAGGACAAAACGCAAGCACGCGGCCATGATCAACCGGGAGCACCAGCGACGGCACACAAGAACCGCCCGTCGCCGCATGAGCAAACGCTTGAGAACCCTCCCGCTCAATAAGCGCGGCGACATCCTGACCGGCAAAACGAAGCAACACAAACAGTCGGCCCTGACTGCGGCAAAGTGCCAAACGCTTGATACTCATCTACACTTCTCGCTTTCCCAGGGCGTTCGCTGCCATGCGCTTGCAGGCACCAAGGCGCCCAAACCTCAAGACGTCGTAATCGAACATGAGCTTTTTGCACTCACGTGCATTGGGGGCCTTGCTGGTAAGCGCCGCACGCACCATAGCAGCAACAGAAGGAGCGCATTGTGCGAGCGCGGCATCGCTACCCACGGCAGAACCGGCAAGCGCCGTGGCAACGGCAGCAAACACCTTGCCGCAGTCCGAACCCAGCAACCTGAGCGCATCGTACAGCACCAGATCGCACAGGAAGTACGACAGGTCATCGGCATGCTGAGCATCGAGACCGTCGCGCTGCCAGTCAGCCAGCACCGCGGAGTAAATCTTCACGTGCTCCAGCAGGCGCGTCTCGTCGTCGTAGCGCATGGTGTCCATGAGCGAGCCCTTGCGCGCCACACGGTAGTCGTACAGCTTGTTCGAGATAAGTGCGGTCTTGCGCGAGCGACCGTACACGGCAAAATCGAAGACCTGGTCCTCGCCATACTTGACGGTTTCGTCGAACACGATCCCGTTGCCCAGCAAAAACTCACGTTTGCAGGCGGTGCGCCATGCAAAGGGGCGAGATGATTCCTTAAACAGCAGGTCAGAGTTATAACCTTCAAACGACACATCGCGCGGACTCAGCACATAGTTAAGCCACGGATACCCCGCCTCCAGCGGATACGGATTCGCGCCAAAGGTCAAAACGTCGCAGTCCTGGCGCTCAAAGGCATCGACGATCACGCGGCATGCATCGGGCGTAAACCGGTCATCGGAATCCAAGAACGCAACGATAGACGCCGTGGACGCGGCGATGCCTGCATTACGCGCACTCGACAAACCACCGTTGGGCTTATCGACCAGCGTAAAGCGCGTATCCTTTTTGCAATATGCAACCGCAATGTCGCGCGACCCATCCGGCGAGCCATCGTTGACCAGCACGCCTTCCCAATCGGGCATATCCTGCGCAAGCAGGGAGTCCAGGCACCATGCCAGGCACTCCTCCACGTTATAGATGGGAACGACGACGGAAATCTTGGGGGTAGCCATAGTCACTCGCTCCTACTGTGCGGCCGGCACATCATCGGGATGCGGGTTGTCACCGTAGGTGCGCTGATACGTCAGTACGCGCCAGACCAGCGGCAGGCCGCCAATCTTAAAGTAATGCATAAACGTATTGAGCTTGCCCGGCTTCTTAAAGTCAAAGCGCGAATCGATATAGGCACGGGGCGACTTGACCATCAGTCGCAAGTCGGTCTCGCCGCGCGGGTCGAAGAGCGACAGGTCAAAGCGACCGGCATCCCAATCGGCCTTGAGCTCGGGAGATGCCTTCTTCCAAAACTGCTCACGCAGTTCGTCGACCAGACGCTCATCATTCCAACGGTACGAATCGACCTTCATGCGCATTAAAATGCCCTGGAGCTGAGCCTTGAGCTCGGGACGCTCGTCCAAAAAAAGTTGCATCTCGGCATATTCGTCGCACACGCAAAACACCTTATTAGGCGAATTAACGGAGCTCTTCTCGTTATCCTGGCGATAGCACAAAACGGGGTCCGCAATAAACGCGGCACGCTCGGCACAAGCCCAAACCTTAAAGTTAAAGCCTGCGTCCTGATACGAGGCACCCGGCGTGGGAAGGAACCGAATCTGATTGTCGTTGAGGAACTCGCGCCGATAGATAGCCGACCAAATGGAAGGTTTGCGGTAGAAGATGCCCGGGCGATCGACGGGGCGATACGCGGCGCCCGTCATATGCTCGTCGATAATCCCAAACAGCTCACGGCGCTCGCTGGGCGTGGACCAATACAGATAGAAATCACCTTTAACCACATCGGCGTGCTCGGCATCTGCCTTGGCAACCAGTTTTTGGAGCGAGTCCTCAAACATAAAGTCGTCGGACTCAAGGATGCCCACGTACTCACCGCGCGCCATCTCCAGGCCACGGTTCATCGAGTCGCCGTAGCCGCTGTTGGCCTTGTCGATCATCTTTACACGGGGGTCGTGCTCCATGTACTCGCGGATGATATCCGGCGAGCTATCGGTGGAGCCGTCGTTGATGCAGATGATCTCGATGTCATTGAGCGTCTGCGCCACGGCGGAATCGAGGCACACGCGCAGATAGCGCTCGACATTGCAAATGGGGACAAGCAGCGAAACTTTAGGGGTATCAGAGTTCTGCAAGAGAACCTCCCGTTGAATAGCGTGTAACAGGGTTATTTTAGCAGCCGAGTTGCGGCGGGCGGCAGCGCTTGGAATTATAGAAAGCGCTCCAGGCAGGCTTTGAGACCGCGAGTCGAAAGATAGAACAGCGTGGCGTCTGCCATCGAAACGCCCGAGGTCGCCGCAACGAGCTTGTGGGCAACACGGCGAACGGCACCCTTAGCAGGCATATCCGCCCACTCCGTTCCCAAAAACGTCGTGAGGTCCATGTTGACGCGAGCCGCCACGCGATGGAAGTCATCGGCATCCAAGCGCGCCAGATCGAACACAATTAGGTCCAAAAACCAAGTTATCAGCTCGCCGGGACACAGGTCCAAAAGACCATAGGCCGCCCAGTCTTCCAAGACCTCCTCGAGCATCTTCATGTGGGCGTCAAGCTTTTTGGCGCGCGCCTCGGCACTGTTGAACTCGTGCGTCGCCGATTCGCTCTCCATCACGTAGTGGTAGAACTTGTCAGGCGTGACGACGGTCCTGCGGGCAAGCGCATAAGCCGCAAATTGGAAGACGACGTCCTCGCCCAAAGCCAAACCGGGGGCGAAGCGAATGCCTTCGCGATTGAGCAGCTCGCGCGAAAAAGCCGCACGGCAGGCATAGGGCTGCGCATTCGAATGGAACAGCAGTTGGGGATCAAGGGCGCCGAAGGTACCGGCTTTGGGGCTCATGAGTTGCTGGACGCGTTTGGGGGCAGCATCGGCAGGTTCACAGACGCCGCCAAAAACGGCGGCCTCGGCATCTGCAGACTCCATGGCATGCAGCACGCGCTCGACCGTCTGGGCATCGATGCAATCGTCGGCGTCCACAAAAAAGACGGTCTCGCCCTCGGCGGCATCGATACCGGCATTTCGAGCACACGAGACGCCCGCGTTTTCCTGGTCAATCACCAGCACGCGATCGTCGGCCTGCGCGATCTGGCGCAACACGTTCAACGAATCATCAGTCGAACCGTCGTTGACGCAGACAACCTGAATCGAGCGCTCGGACTGGGCCAACAACGAATCGAGGCATCGCTGAATGGAGCGCACGGAGTTGTAAACGGGGACGACAATGGTAGCTTTAGGACACGAGGCCTCTCCCAT
Organism: Collinsella aerofaciens; assembly: GCF_015554145.1. Taxonomy (GTDB): domain Bacteria; phylum Actinomycetota; class Coriobacteriia; order Coriobacteriales; family Coriobacteriaceae; genus Collinsella; species Collinsella aerofaciens_AA. Next base: position 38,906 of record NZ_JADNHZ010000017.1, read on the forward strand.
GCCGACCTACCCCCTCAGCGATTCGATGAGGAAGGCGGCGACCACGCCAGGGCCTCCAACCGAGGCGTAATACTTAGCGCGCCCCAAGGCACCATCCGTCGCAAAACTCGGATGCTCGTCAACCCAGCCCTCAGGATCTTTGAGGATGGCAGCGAGATTCGCGCGCTTCCACGGCTTGAGGTCGTCAAGCGAAAACTCCCCCGCGTCCAAGGCCGCCTGAAATTCCTTAGCCATCTGAACCAGGAACTCCTTATAGAACTTAGGCGCCAGGCGCACGTAGTTCCACATGTACGAATCGTACTTAATGAGCTGATTGAACTTGAGCATACGCTCGACGTCATCGCTTGTGTGATTGCGAGCATAATCCTCTCGAATCCAACGCTCAATCTCGGCATACTCGGTATTGACGCAAAAGACCTTAGCCGAAGAATTGACCGAGGAATTCTCGTTGTCCTGGCGATACGACAACACGGCATCATGCAGATAAACAGCTTTATCGGCACACGCGATCACCTTAAAGGCAAATGACGTGTCCTGAAAGGATGCCCCCGGAGTCGGCAGGAACTTGATACCGTTGTGCTCAAGAAAATCGCGACGGTACACGGCCGACCAAATCGACGGCTTTTGCTTAAAGAACTGCGTCGTATCGCTCGGGTTCACCGGCTTGCCGCAATCCTGAGGTCTAAACATCTCGTGCAGCGAACGGCGCTCCTCGGGCTTAGACCAGTAGAAATCAAAGTTCGCCTTTGCAAAGTCGGCATTATTGGTATCGGCGGCCGAGACAAGCTTTTCGAGTGCGTCGGGCGCCATAAAGTCATCGGACTCCAAGATGCCAACGTACTTGCCACGCGCCATCTCCAGGCCGTGGTTCATCGAGTCGCCGTAGCCGCTGTTGGCCTTGTCGATCATCTTGACGCGCCCATCGCGCTCCATATACTCGCGGATAATCACCGGCGAGTTGTCGGTCGACCCGTCGTTAATGCAGATGATCTCAATATCCTTGAGCGTCTGTGCCAGGGCGGAATCGAGACACTCGCGCAGGTAGCGCTGAACATTGTAAATGGGAATAAGCAGCGACAGAACAGGGCTGCCAGAGACGTTAGTAGACAAATGTGCTCCTTAGGAAATACCTGTCGTTTCATGGTATCAAAGGGTCAGCGCGCCAGCGGGCGTTTATATAATCTATGGAGCTCGCAGAGGCAAACCGATACGAAAGGACGTCATGCAGCCCAAAGCCGCACGCAACATATCCATCGAGGCCTTGCGCCTGGTCGCAGTCGCCGGTATCGCGGTGTTCCACACCTTTCAGTGGACCTTCCAGGCAACCTGTGTCGGCTTGCCGGAATACGCGCCGCTTGCCGCCTTCCCCTATTCCGGCGTGCTCGGTTTTATTAACCTGCTGGGCTGCTGGGCCAACGAGGTCTTCTTTATGATCTCGGGCTATTTTCTCATCGCTTCTGCCGCGCGTGCTTGGGACGGTGGAGCAACGTGAAAGTCGCAAATGCAACGGACGACGCAGCGCCTGGGCAAGGTCGTTATGCCCACTACGTTTTATTGCCTCGTGGCGCTCGCGTGGTCCACGGTCGTCTCCCCCATTCCCGATGTTACCCTCAACACGCACTACTGGTACACGCTAGGCCTTGAGTTTATCTGGGTCTATGCCGCCACGGTCTTCATGGCGCCATGGTTTGGACTGGCTAAGAGTCGACTCTCGCAGAAGAGCTACACGACGACGGTCATCGCCGTTGGCATCCTCGCATTTGTTGTTAACGGGTATATAGCCGCCATGAGTACGACAAGCGCCGGCGAGTTTTCTTGGCTCCAGAAGCTCATGAGCGCTGCCACGTACGTAATCGCGTTTTTGATCGGCGGTCTGCTCCGCGACGTTACCGATGTCATGGATTCGGACAGGGCGGGCGCCTTGGGCATGCGGTCGCTCGCTGCGATTTTGGCGCTCGCCACCATCCTGGAAGGAGCACTCTCCTTCACCGGCAACCTCACGGCGATGGCAGTCCTCTCCTACAAGTCGACCTCGCTGATCTCGTTTGCCCTCGCTGCCGCCTCCTTGCTCTTTTCGGCAACCCGACGCAGTGCCTCAGGCAATCCGCGGACTGCGGGTGTCATCGTCACCTTATCGACCGCCACGCTCGGTTTCTATGTGATGCAGTCGCTCACCAGTAGCCTGTGGCGTCCCGTCTTCAATACGTTGCTCGCAAACATGCTGGTCAGCCAAAACAGCCCGGCAGCTATATGTATCATCACGGGTACCGTCATTAGCATCGTCTTTGCTCTGGCGCTCCTCATCATCGATGCAGCTAGAAGCCTTATCGTTCGCAAGCTCAAGCGGCAATAGACACGCTGCCGTCAGACGTCAAAGCCGCTACACCCGTGGCAGGTTCCTGCGTTTTATTCAAAGCTTGCCGTCAAGGTGCGCCGAGCCTTTACAATAGGACAGTCCCAAGGACGTATTCGATAGCTTCCGCGCAGCGCTCGCCCGCCGCGCGTGAAAGGATATATTGCCCCATGCCTTCCACCCTTCCCGCTCCCATCGATAAGCTCGCCATCGTTGTCGTTACGTACAAGCGCCAGGAACTTCTGGCCAACTTGTTCGACTCCATGACCGAGCTCACGGCAACGCCCTGGCGCATCGTGATTGTCGATAACGAGAATTCGCGCGAGACCGAGGCCATGTGCGCCGCATTTAACGAGCGCCTGGCCAACCTGTGGGGCATCGACACCGAGCAGCCCGACGCGCAGGGCGGCACCGACCGCGTCATCTACGCCCCGCAGCTCGAAAACGGCGGCGGTGCAGGTGGCTTCTCCGCCGGCACCAAATGCGCCTACGACCTGGGCGCCCAGTGGTTCTGGGTGATGGACGACGACGTGCTCGTCATCCCCGAAGGCATCGAGCGTCTTGCCAAGTGGACCGACCGCTACGATGTTATCCAGGGTTCGCGCCTGGACTTTGACGGCGGCGCCTTCTTTTGGCAATACCAACTCATCCTTTCGCTCGGCATTCCCAACCCTGTCGCCAAGTGGGACTTGGGCCCCGAGGGCTACCGCGCCATGAACCAGCTGTGCTTTGAGGGCGGCATGTTCTCGCGCCGCGTGGTCGACAAGATCGGCCTGCCCGATGCGCGCTTCTTTATCTACGGCGACGATGCCTGCTATGGCTACGTGGCCAGCCAGCACTTCCCCGCCGCCGTTGTTGCCGACGTGGTGCTCAAGCGCGCCCGCGCCGTCTCTAACTGGGACATCGCCGGCAAGCGCCAGCTCAACTCTACGAGCGACACCAACCGCTACTACATCATGCGCAACCGCGGTTATCTGGCACGCTACATGCAGATCTACGGCGACTACCACCCCGTGCTGTTCCGTCTGGGCAACGCCGCGACCTTCTGCAAGGAATTCATTCGCCTGGCCGCCGTTGACAAGTGCTTTAAGACCGGTATTCCGGCGCTGCGCCGTGGCATGAAGGACGCCCGCAAGATCGTTAAGGATCCCAACTGGAAGCCCATGCCGCCCCTGAAGGACACCGAGTAACGGAAGCCGGAAACACCCCGGCGCTTAAAGCCGCTGGCACACCGCTGCCACACGCTGCCCGTCAAACCCGAATCCCCAGCGCATGCGACCCACGCCGGGTCGCGGCACACGGATTTCGTCGATGCCGTCGCGCTCTATGTCGAGCAGCGCCTGCACGGCCAGCAATTCCAGGCCCAGCGCATCCACACCGGGGTCATACATCATGTTGATCGTTATCAGCGGACGTTCATCGAGCATACCGATCGTATCGGCTATGTCGAACACGGCGCCCGTAGGAAAAACCTGGATGTCCCAGCGATCCGCGCCACACTTTCGCCTCGAAGCAGGATTGGCATAGCCCGGCAATCCAAAGCAGAGTCCTTGCAAGAGTAGGTGATATGGCAGCGGTGTATCTGGGTCGGTCGCACCGATTCCCGCATCTCCCAAGATGCGGCTTAGCGCCCGCCTCACGGTATCCTCGTTCCCATGGCACAGCCCGTCGCGAAACGCATCGACGTCTCGATTGTCTTCTGCAGCGCACTCAAACCACTCAATAATCACTAGACGCAAGGCCTGGCGAAGCTCGTTATTGGGCAATCGCAAAGCACGGAGGCGATCGCCATGCTCTGGCTCCTCAGTCATATCCGTCGTGAGAAAACCGGACAGATATAGCGCTGTCCACATGCCATCGTCAGGCGAGACATCTGGCTCTGCAGTGCCCAAACAAAGCGGGACCTCAGCGCACCCATGGGCCTCGAGCAAATCGAACAAGTCCGAAAGACGCTCGAGATTCCACCCGGCAACTACCCTACTCAGGCAATCGGCATATCCATACAGATCGGCACGCACAGGCGCCGTGCAGCCTCGGCCCAGAAAACCGATCACACGCTCTGGACTCGAGCAATAGGCCCTACCAAACCGATATCCCTCGAGCCATTCACGCGCATCATCCAGGTATTCCTCGCGTCCAGCATGATTCAAAAGAGCCTCGACCTCGGCATCCGAAAAGCCGAACCAACGGTCACACCACGTCGAAAGCGGCGTCGACAGACAATACGAGCAACTGCGCGAAGAAAGCGCCGCTTCGACAGGACTGGGACGCTCCCCCATCAAACACGTCAGCCGCAACGAATCGCGCGCAGTGGCAATGGCGTCGAACAGCACGCGATCGAATAGCCCTGCCGGATCGGCGTCGGAAGCGTCCCTCGCGCTCGCACGGCCCAACCACGCCGCATCGTACCCATCAACGAGCAATACAACCTGTTCATCGCAGGCCATCTCCAGCAGCTCAATGAGCACACCGAGCACCGAGTCAACCTCGTCCGCGCTCGCCACGCCACGCGCGACGCGTTCGATGTGACGCACCTTATCTCGAGCTAAATCCGGAGCCTCCAAGAGCGCCAACCAGCGAGCGCACTCGCCCGAAAGGGCATCGCGCACGACGCTGGCAACAGCGGGGCCACGCCTCGCAGCGCCAGAAAAGTCCAGCGATATCACCGGATAGCAAGCATGCTCATCCCGATAGCGCCCGCCGTCCGCATCCCAAATCTGAGCATCGGCAAACAAACGCTGACCAGAGCGACCGACCGCTGGACGCTCCAGAAAAGCCCTGAGCATCGATAAGTTCATGCTCTTGCCAAAACCCTCGGGTCGACAGCACACCACAACGGACGCGTCGCAGTCCAACACATCGGCAATAAACATGGTCTTGTCAACCAGCATGCAGCAACCAAGAGCCTCCGCATAGTCGTGCACGCCAATGGGCAAAGCCGCATCGTCGGCACAGCCGATCAAACGCACGCCAAAGCCGTCAGCACAACCATTATTTGCCTGTTCAGACACCAAAACGTTCCCCCTAAATCGCAACACGATGCCAATTGTAATGACCGCCTCGCGCGTACCGATGTCGCCGCGCAAACATATCGGGCAACGGTAGCAACAAGAGGTATGAGGGGGCACAACTAATCGTTGCACAACAAAACGGGGCCCGACGCATTCGCACCGGACCCCGTCCCGAACCTTTAGTTATCTGGCAACCGAGAGGCTACTCCTCCGAGCCGTCCTCCCCAGAAGCCTTCTTCTGCTGATCGAGCTTATGCTTACCACTTACGATAGACGTAGCGCCCAGTGTGGCCAAGCTCGCGCTGGCAAGGCTCGCCATAACGATAAGGTCGCCCGTCTTGGGCATATTACCGCCCGAAGTCTTAGTCGTTGTAGTGGTGGTTGTAGTGGTCACCGTCTTGGAGTCATTTTGCTCCTGGTTCTGTTTGTCGGTGTTGCCCTTACTGTTGTCCTCGCCCTGCCGCTTTCCGTCCTCGGTCTTGTCCTTGTTTTTGTCCTTCCCCTCAGATTCAGACTTCTTACCCTCGTCCTTCTTCTGTTCGGACTCGTCGCCCTTCTCCTCAGAGCTAGAACCCTTATCGGATTCGATCTTCTCGGAAGCCTTATCCTTGGAGTCGCCCTTTACGGCTTCGGTCTTTTCCGTGGAAGCCTGATCAGAGTTGTCCTTGTTCTGAGTCGAGCCATTATTGACGCCAGCCATCAGCGAAGAGCCCAGCGTAGAACCAAGCTGCACGGAGAAAGAAGGCTTCTTGTCCGGCGAAGCAACGGGAGCGTCCGGCGCCTTATTCGAGTCGTCCTTGGAAGCATCGGAATCAGGGGCTGCGTCAGAGCCGGAGCCGTTGTTAGAGCCGGTGTCAACGGACGAATCGCTCGAGCCGGTAGATGAGTTAGAGGTGTCAGCGCCAGTCGAACCAGAAGCGTCGCTGTCCGTATTGCTGGCAGAGCTTGAAGGCGAATCGCCCGCAGCAGAGCCGTTCAAATTGGAGCCGTTCGGGGTAGAGCCGTCGTTGGTAGTGCCACCAGCAGAGCCATTACCGTCAGCATCGGTCGAGGGCGCATCCATCCTGTCATCGTTGGCATCGTCACTCGAGTCGTCATTCGAATCAGGTGTCGGCGAGGGCGCCGGCGTAGGCTCGGGCTGCACGGGCGTCGCAGCGGCTGCCTCGTCCTCGGCGATATAAGCCAAGCAGTCCTTCAGCTCATTCTTATAACGATTCTTCCAGCCCTCATGATACTGGGGCTGACTCGAAAACTTAGTGGCGACATTGTTGACCACACTATTGGAAAGCGCCGTCACAAACTCGCGGTCGGACATATCGTTGGAAAGATTCGCCCAGCGGAAAAAGTCCCTGCAGCCACCGGTGCCGCACATGTTGGTGATGCTCCACACCATGCCCTTGACGCAATCGGCGCGGCCTGAAATATCAATACCCAGGCCGCTCTTGAGCCACGCCTCGGTCACCGCATAGTACGAGTTGTACGCATAGGCATCTTGAAGTGCTGAGAACTCAACAGGATCGGTGTTATACGCACCTTGGAAGGCATCCTGCGCGATATGGCCCAACTCGGTGAGCTGGCCGTTCTCGTACATGGCATTGCTCGTGTTGGAAATCTCGCTGCCGCGATCAATCGCATCCTTGAGCATGCTGTATTTTTCGGGGCTGTAGTTGTAGACCTGCTTCATAAACGGAATGAGCGACCAACGACGGTCGAACTGGTAATAGCCCAGCGCGTTGTAACCGTCACCATACGAAAAGCCCTGGTTATAGTTGCCATGGCTCTCGTACTTGGTGAAGTACTTCATCTCGGGAGTCACGTTGACAAACGAAACGCCCTGAACCGACCTCAGCACGCCCGAGAAGGACTGCTGGGTATAGAGACCCTTATCGATATCGGTCGCATTCGAGGCAACGCCCGGCGTGGGCTCCTCGGCAGCGGCGGGTGCCGGCGCGGAAACGGCGCCAAACGAAAGCGCCAGCGTCAGGCCCGCGACAATAGCAGAATGCTTGGGCTGCATAAGATCCTCCCTGCATTGGTGTAGTTAAAGTGCAGTTTGCAAAGATAAAAATAAGTATTGCAGCTCGCCCGTTGTTGCACAACAACCCCTCGGTAAACGGCAACAACCCTCCGCGAAATCTTAAGGAATTGCGCTCAACCTACAGCTTAATGTCAAAGTCAATCTCGGGGACGGCAGCAAGGTCGGCCAACGTCACGCCGTCGACGTACTTTTCGATCACGTCGTCCAAACCGCGCCAGAACTTGACGGTCGAGCACAAATCGCTGCGGGCGCAGCTGTTGTCGATGCCATCGCACGCCACCGGAGCCGTGCTGCCCTCGACGGCGCGCAGGATGTCGCCAGCACGCACCTCGGAGGGATCCTTGGCCATCATGTAGCCGCCGCCCTTGCCGCGCACGCTCTTAAGCAGGCCAGCCTTCATAAGCGGACGAACCAGCTGTTCCAGATACTTCTGCGAAATGTGCTCGCGGTCGGCAACCTCGCGCAGAGCAATCTTGCCCTCGGCGTCACCGAGCGCCGCGATATAGATCATCAGTCGGAGGGCATAGCGGCCCTTAGAAGAAATGAGCATACCTACCCTACCATCGTTACTGGGACAAAACCAGGCTTGTTTGTCCCAAATCCTATGCAAGCGGAGCAAACAAACCTGATTATTATGTCCCTCATCTAAAAAGTCGAGTGGATTAGTCGGGTTTTCCCTTGACTAACGCCGAACCCATAGTAACTTTATTCCGAGAAGATTCCTAGGGTTTAGCACACCTATGAGTACACCATATACAGAGAGGGACAGCATGAGCGCAAATCCGCTGCTTTCCATCGAAGGTCTGACCGCCTCCGTGGACGAGAAGACCATCCTCCACAACGTAAACCTCAACGTCGCCGCCGGCGAGACCCACGTTCTGATGGGACCCAACGGCGCCGGCAAGTCTACCCTCGGCCACCTGGTCATGGGCGACCCCGTCTACACGGTCAACGACGGACGTATCGTCTTTGACGGCCAGGACATCACCGAGCTCACCACCGACAAGCGTTCGCGCGCCGGCCTGTTTCTGAGCTTCCAGGCCCCGGTCGAGATCCCAGGCGTGCCGCTGTCGAGCTTTTTGCGCGCCAGCATCGCCGGCCGCCCCGGTCTGGAGATGAAGGGCAAGGAGTTCCGCCGTCGCGTCAAAGAGCTCGCGGCCGAGCTCAACATGGATACCGCCTACCTCAACCGCGAGCTGGGCGTGGGCTTCTCGGGCGGCGAGAAGAAGAAGGTCGAGATGCTCCAGCTTCTGCTGCTGCAGCCCAAGCTCGCCATCCTGGACGAGACCGACTCGGGCCTGGACGTCGACGCCCTGTCCACCGTCAGCCACGGCATGGACGCCTACCGCAAGAGCTGCGACGGCTCCATGCTCATCATCACGCACAACACGCGCATCCTGGAGCACCTTGATGTCGACCGCGTCCACGTTATGGTCAAGGGCCACATCGTGCGCGAGGACGACGCCTCGCTCATCCCCTGGATCGACAAGAACGGCTTTGAAACCTTCGAGCGCGAGGCAGCTGAGCAGCGCACCCAGGCCGAGGCCGCCGCTGCCGAGCAGCAGGCGTAAAGGGGCGACGCAATGACCAAGAACCGCACCGAGGTCGCGGACATCGACCGCAGCCTCTACGACTTCACCTATGGCGAGGAGGGATTCGAGCGCCTCGACGCCGGCATCACGCCCGACATCGTGCGCGAGATCAGCGCCAAGAAGGACGAGCCGCAGTGGATGCTCGACCTGCGCTTAAAGTCCCTCGAGATCTTCAACCGCTTCCCGGATCCGACGTGGGGCCCCTCCATCGAGGGCTTGGACATGGACAACATCGTCACCTACGTCAAGCCCAACACCGACCAAAAGCACGACTGGGAGTCGGTGCCCGACGACATCAAGAACACCTTTGAGCGCCTGGGCATCCCCGAGGCCGAGCGCAGCTACCTGGCAGGCGTCGGCGCGCAGTACGACTCCGAACTCGTCTACCACAACATGCAGGACACCGCGTCCAAGATGGGCATCGTCTACTCCGGCATCGAGGAGGCCCTGCACGATCCGCAGTGGGAGCCGCTCATCCACGAGAAGTTCATGACGCTCATCCCGCCCACCGACCACAAGTTTGCGGCCCTGCACGGTGCCGTGTGGTCGGGCGGCTCGTTTGTCTACGTGCCCAAGGGCACTAAGCTCGACTTTCCGCTGCAGAGCTACTTCCGCCTCAACGCCAAGGGCGCCGGCCAGTTTGAGCACACGCTCATCATCGTCGAGGACGATGCCGACCTGCACTTCATTGAGGGTTGCTCCGCGCCCAAGTACAACGTGGCCAACCTCCACGCCGGCGCCGTGGAGCTCTTTGTGGGCAAGCGCGCGCACCTGCGCTACTCGACTATCGAGAACTGGTCCAAGAACATGTACAACCTCAACACCAAGCGTGCGCGCGTGGACGAGGACGGCGACATCGAGTGGATCAGCGGCTCCTTCGGCAGCCACGTGGGCTACCTCTACCCCATGAGCGTGCTCAACGGCCGCCGCGCCCGCTCGAGCTTTACCGGCATCACCTTTGCCGGCGCCGGCCAGAACCTCGATACCGGCTGCAAAGTCGTGCTCAACGCGCCCGAGACCTCGGCGACCGTCGAAACCAAGGGCATCTCCAAGAGCGGCGGCATCCAGACCTTCCGCAGCTCCATCGTGGCCACGCCCAAGGCCGAGGGTTCCAAGGCAACCGTGAGCTGCCAGTCACTGATGCTCGACGACCAGAGCCGCTCCGATACCATCCCCGCCATGGACATCCGCGCCAAGAACGTCGATATCGGCCACGAGGCCACCATCGGCCGCATCGGCGACGACAAGGTGTTCTACCTGATGAGCCGCGGTATCTCGGAGGAAGAGGCCCGCACCATGATCGTCAACGGCTTTGCCAACCCGGTCTCCAAAGAGCTGCCGCTGGAGTACGCCGTCGAGATGAACAACCTGATCAAGCTCGAGATGGAAGGAGCGATCGGATAATGAAACAGGAAACCAACACCGCTGCTACCACGCTCGAGCAAGTTAATGCGATGCCTGCTGCCACTTGGGGCTGGCTCAAGATGAACCAGACCAAGCTCGAGCTTTCCGACGAGCTTGCCACCGCTCCCGCCGAGGCCGTTGAGGTCGAAGGCCTGGACGAGCAGTTTGCCGGCTCGGCCGACGCCTTCGACGCCGCCATGGAAGCCATGGCCGAGCGCTTCCCCGAGCGCCGTGCCGCTGCCCCCGGCGACGCCGCCGACCGCGCCCGCATCACGCCCGAGACCGAGCTCGACGTGCCCGCCACCTCTGTCTACCAGGCCGGCGCCATCAAGCTCGAGGAAGAGCTCTCCCCTGCCGAGGCCTTCGAGACCGGCATGGGCGAAGCCGCCTACACCTACCTGGCCGACCACACCACCAAGCGCATCGTCATCGATGTGCCCGCATACCAGCACGCCACGGTTACCGTGCGCGTGAGTGGCGTCGACGCTGCGGCCGCCATCGCCGCCATCGACGTCGTCGCCCGTCCCCAGTCGACGCTCGACCTGCAGATCGCCCTGGACTCCCCCGTTGCCGGCGAGGGCGTCGTGGGTTCTGCGCTGCGCGTGTGCGCCCACGAGTACGCCACCGTCAACGTGACCTGCACGCAGACGCTCGACGACAGCTGGATCGCACTCGACGACACCGGCCTGTTCCTGGACGAGGGCGCACGCGTCAACGTGCAGCACACCGTCCTGGGTGCCGGTGCCAGCGCCACCGGCCTTGCCGGCGACCTGCTGGGCGACACCGCCAAGGTGACGATCGACACCGATTACCTGGGTGCCCGCGAACAGGTGCGCGACTTTAACTACGAGCTGCGCCATCGCGGCCGCAAGACCGAGTGCGAGATCGACGCCAACGGCGTGCTGACCGGCACGTCCAAGAAGGTCTACCGCGGCACCATCGACCTCGTGCACGGCTGCAAGGGCGCAACCGGCACCGAACGCGAAACCGTGTTGCTGGCCAACAAGGGCGTCGACAACAAGACTGTCCCCGTCATCCTGTGCGACGAGGACGACGTCGCCGGCAACCACGGCGCCACCATCGGCCACGTCCGCGACGAGCAGCTGTTCTACCTCGCCTGCCGCGGCCTTGACCAAAACGCCGCCGAGGACCTGTTCATCCGCGCCAAGCTGGAGGACGCCGCGCTTTCCGCCACCGATGAGCGCACCCGCGCCGCCGTCGTCCGCCTGGGCAACAACCTGATCGACAACTTTGAGGAGGAGCTCGCATGATCGACACCGAGCACGTTAAATGCGATACCTGCACCGCCCCCGAGCCCATGATGCTCGACGCCAGCGACGAGGCTTCGCGCGGCTGGCCCACCGTGGACATCGAGAATAACCCCTACAAGGGCCAGTTCCCGCTGTTCCAGCAGCACCCCGAGATCGCCTTTCTCGATAGCGCTGCCACCGCGCAGCGCCCCGCCTGCGTGCTCGACGCCGAGCGCGACTTCTACCAGCGCATGAACGCCAACCCGCTGCGCGGCCTGTACTCGCTATCCGTCGAGGCCACCGACGCTATCGCGAAGGTGCGCCAGCAGATCGCCGATCTCATCGGCGCTTCCCAGGCCAACGAGATCATCTTCACCCGCAACACCAGCGAGTCGCTCAACCTGGTCGCCAAGAGCTTTGCGCCCACGGTGCTGGAGCCCGGCGACGAGGTCGTCATCACCATCATGGAGCACCACTCCAACCTGATTCCTTGGCAGCAGGTCTGCCGCGAGACCGGCGCCAAGCTCGTCTACCTCTACCCCACCAAGACCGGCCAGCTCACCACCGAGGAGGTTCTTGCCAAGGTGGGTCCCAAGACCAAGATCCTGGCCGTGGGACAGGTCTCCAACGTGCTGGGCGTCGAGAACCCGGTCAAGAATCTCGGCAAGCTCGTGCACAAGTACGGCGGCTATCTGGTCGTCGACGGCGCGCAGTCGCTGCCGCACATGCCGGTCGATGTGGCCGACCTGGGCGCCGACTTCTTTGCCTTTAGCGCGCACAAGGCCATGGGCCCCATGGGCATCGGCGTGCTGTGGGGCAAGATGGACCTGCTCAACGCCATGCCGCCCATGCTCACCGGCGGCGAGATGATCGATTCGGTCACCGAGCAGGACGCCGTCTGGGCTCCTGTCCCCGAGAAGTTCGAGGCGGGTACGCAGGACGCCGCCGGTATCTTCGCCACGGGTGCAGCACTCGACTACCTGGTCAACACGGTGGGTTACGAGAACATCCAGGCCCGCGAGCAGGCACTCGTCCACTATCTGATGGGCGAACTCATGCAGCTCGACTTTGTCCAGATCATCGGCTCCATCTATTGGGATAACCACCATGGCGTCGTGAGCTTTAACGTCAAGGGCATCCACCCGCACGACGTCGCGAGCATCATGGACATGGACGGCGTCTGTATCCGCGCCGGCCACCACTGCGCGCAGCCGCTGCTCACCTGGCTGGGCGTCGAGAACCTTGCCTGCTGCCGCGCCAGCGTGGCCTTCTACAACGACAAGGCCGACATCGACAAGTTCATCGCCGGCCTGCATCACGTTTGGAGCACGTTCAATGGGTAATCTGTACACCTCCACCACATTTATGGAGCACAACTCGCACCCCGACTACAAGTACGAGATGGACGCCCCCACGCACGAGCACGACGGCATCAACCCCAGCTGCGGAGACGAGCTCACCTTGCAGCTACGCGTCGAGAACAACGTGATCGAGGAGGCCTCCTTTACCGGCCACGGTTGCGCCATCAGCCAGGCCAGTGCCGACATCATGGCCGACCTCATCACCGGCGAGACCGTCGAGGAAGCTCGCCGCCTGGCAGAGCTCTTCCTCGCCATGATCCGCGGCGAGCAGCTCTCCGAGGAGGACCTGGAAGACCTGGACGAAGCCGCCCAGCTCCAAGACATCTCGCACATGCCCGCCCGCGTCAAATGCGCCGAGCTCGCCTGGCGCACCCTCGACGGCATGCTCACGGGACAAAATAATCAGTAGTATTTGTCCCAAATCTTAAGAATTTTGTTGGCCGAATCGCTTGACAAGAGTGGTTCGGCCATTTTCTATTCCGAGCCCTCAGCCTGAGCATTCACCCGCGCATAAGCGCGCACGATACGAGAGACGGTACTCTTGCTGATTCCCGTATACCGTTCGATCTCGCGCACCGTGTAGCCGCCATCGTGCAGGGCGAAAACGATTCCGTCTCGCCGCGAGGGTGCTACGGTCTTGAGTTCGTTGAGCGGCACACCCAGGCGCTTCGCCATCTTGTCGGCAAACGCACGCCGCTCCCACTCTGTCTCATCCATATCGTGAATCACCGGATCGGAACCATCGGGCATCGACAGAGAATAATCCAGAAACCCCTTGGCAGACTCAAAGAGCTCGAGCACACAAGAAGGATCCGAAAATCCCCTCGTCGCATCGTTGTCATACGCTCTCAGATACTCGGCAAAGCTGCTCCAGGGATAACGCTCGATCAGGGCGATACCCGCCTCCTGCGGATTAGCGTGAACATAGCGAATGGCAGCCATTAGATAACGGTCGGTATCGAGCGAGCGCCGGTCAAAACGGTTCTGGAACAGATGACCCGTGCGCCCCGTGCGTTTATTGAACCGCCGCGCGTACGTCAAAAGCAGCCGGTGCATCGCCGCGCTCATCGCGTCCTCGTAATCTGCAAGCACCAGATGCACGTGATTGCCCATAAGGCACCAGGCGATAACCGTCACGCCCGCCTCGCGGCAGCACTCGCGCATCAGCTCCAAAAACTCCCACCGGTCTTCATCGCCCTCAAAGATGAGCTGCTTGCCCACACCGCGGGCACAGACATGGTAAAAGCCGGTAACCGTTCTCCAAACGCGCTGCATGGCGCTCCCTTCGCCGGGATCTGATTGCCATCCAATACAGCACGATTGAAGCGTGCCATCAAAACATTCGCGCAAAACAATACACTCGCGCGGCCAAAGGCAGTAAACGGGCGGCGAACGGCACCGTTGCAACAGGTCAGAACCCGCAACGCATACAAGAGCTGACCAAAAGCTTGCCCAAGACAAACCCCCTCTACGGAAGTTCGCGACCACAGAACATATAGTTAAACCGTTTCAATTAAAACTTCCGGGCTTCTCGCTACGAAAACTGAGCCGTTCGCCGAATATTCCGTGCATTTCGCGGTATTATAGGGGCTGCATGTCATGTCCCTTTCGAAGGGTCGCCCGGCAATCGCCAGCCACGACCCCCAGACGGGACGCCAACACGATAGAGAGGAGAGGCATGCAGTACTCACAGGAAGTGGAGAACATGTGCCCCGTTGCCAAGGGTGCATACCACGGCCCCGCACCCATCCCCGAGGAGGGCAAGTGGGTCCAGGCTAAGGAGATTTCCGACATCTCCGGTCTTACGCACGGTGTGGGTTGGTGCGCACCTCAGCAGGGCGCCTGCAAGCTCACGCTGAACGTCAAGGACGGCATCATCGAGGAGGCCCTCGTTGAGACCATCGGCTGCTCGGGCATGACCCACTCTGCCGCCATGGCTTCCGAGATCCTTCCCGGCAAGACCATCCTCGAGGCCCTCAACACCGACCTCGTCTGCGACGCCATCAACGTTGCCATGCGCGAGATCTTCCTGCAGATCGTTTACGGCCGCAGCCAGACCGCGTTCTCCGAGGGCGGCCTGCCCGTGGGCGCCTCCCTCGACGACCTCGGCAAGGGCCTTCGCTCTCAGGTCGGCACCATGTTCGGCACCAAGGCCAAGGGCGCTCGTTACCTCGAGCTCGCTCAGGGCTACGTCACCCGCATGGCTCTCAACGACAAGAACGAGATCATCGCATTCGAGTTCCTGAACCTCGGCAAGTTCACCGACGCCGTCAAGGCCGGCAAGACCCCCGAGGAGGCCATCGCTGGCGCTATGGGCCACTATGGTCAGTGGGAGAACGCTGCCAAGTACATCGACCCGCGCACCGACGAGGAGACCCACTCCGTCGCCAGCGTGTTCCCGGTTCACGAGTAGAAAGGGAGGGAAATAACTATGACTGTTACGTTCGAAGGTTACGAGCGCCGCGCTGACAAGATCAACAAGTGCCTCGCCGACAACGGCATCGCCTCCCTCGAGGAAGCTCTGCAGATCTGCACCGACAAGGGCTTCAACCCGCGTGAGATCGTCAACAACACCCAGTCCATCGCCTTCCAGAACGCCGAGTGGGCCTACACCCTCGGTTGCGCTCTCGCTGTCAAGCGTGGCGCCAAGACCGCTTCTGAGGCTGCCGCCATCATCGGCGAGGGCATCCAGGCCTTCACCGTTCCCGGCTCCGTCGCCGAGGACCGCAAGGTCGGTCTGGGCCACGGCAACCTGGGCGCTATGCTGCTCTCCGACGACACCGAGTGCTTCGCCTTCCTGGCTGGCCACGAGTCCTTCGCTGCCGCTGAGGGCGCTATCGGCCTGGCTCTGAACGCCAACAAGGCTCGCAAGAAGCCGCTGCGCGTTATCCTTAACGGTCTGGGCAAGGACGCCGCCCAGATCATCGCCCGCATCAACGGCTTCACCTATGTGAAGACCCAGTTCGACTACTACACGGGCGAGCTCAAGGTCGTCGAGACCATCCCCTACTCCGATGGTCCCCGCGCTGCCGTTAACTGCTACGGCTCCGACGACGTCCGCGAGGGCGTTGCCATCATGTGGCACGAGAACGTCGACATCTCGATCACCGGCAACTCCACCAACCCCACGCGCTTCCAGCACCCCGTCGCTGGCACCTACAAGAAGGAGCGCCTCGAGGCTGGCAAGAAGTACTTCTCCGTCGCTTCTGGTGGCGGCACCGGCCGTACTCTGCACCCGGACAACATGGGCGCCGGCCCTGCCTCTTACGGCATGACCGACACCATGGGCCGCATGCACTCCGACGCCCAGTTCGCCGGTTCTTCCTCCGTGCCTGCGCACGTTGACATGATGGGTCTCATCGGCATGGGCAACAACCCCATGGTCGGTGCCACCGTCGCCTGCGCTGTCGCCGTCGAGGAGGCCCTCAAGGCCTAATCGCGCCCGCGCGATGCTCAAATAGTTGAGCTTTGGAGCCGCTACCTTTCGAGGTAGCGGCTCTTTTTGTTTGCGCTGTCGCAGGGTAGCTAATGCCAATATATCAGTTGGGGCGAAATACGAGATGTGATGAGACGGAGCGTCAGAACGTCCATGACGCCCACCTGCCATATTTGCCCTTTACCGATTTGCCGAGTCTTTGCGGCCCCATTGCCGATCACCCGTGCGACAATGCGCCGGACGAGAAAGGAATCCGATGGAATCGACTGACGTACTGGTAATTGGATCTGGCATTGCGGGCCTTTGCGCCGCCATCGAAGCGGCACGCACGGGTGCAACCGTCACTGTGGCAAGCGCCGGAAAGACTATGAGTGGATCGAGCTTCTTCCCCGGAACCTGGGGCCTGGGGCTTATCGGACCCGTCGACGAAGACGATGAGCAGGACCTCATCGACACCATTCAGACCGTTGGTGGCGGCGTCGCCGACCCCGAGCTTGTCCAGACGTTTGTCCACGGCATTCCCCAGGCAATTGAATGGCTCGAGCAAGACCTAGGCGTTGAGCTCCAGCGTCCGCAAAGCGCTGAGAGCGCCCAGCAAAAGCAATTTATCCCCTGCTTTGACCACAAGACGCGCATGTGGCGCGGCCTCACCCGCAAGCCCCTTGAGGACGCTCTGACGACCCGAATCGAGTCACTCGGCATTCGCCTGCTCCCCCGTCGCGAGCTTATCAACCTTGATGAAGATACGGACGGAAAGATTGTCGGCGCCACGCTCTACGACCGGACAAACGAGCATCTCGTGCCTATGGCAGCTAAGGCCACTATCATCGCTGCGGGCGGCACGGGTGGCCTGTTCGAGCGCAGCCTTACGTCGGCTGATGTGCTCAGCTCATCACAGGCCATCGCGCTGGCGCACGGTGCGTCCCTTACTAATATAGAGTTCATGCAGATGATGCCCGGCTTCATCGAGCCCAAGCGAAACCTTGTATTTAACGAGAAGACCTGGCGCTACGTCAAGTTCGACCAGCCGGCAGGTATTGCCGACGATAAGCTCGACGATCTGCTCGAGCAACGCTCCGGATATGGTCCCTTCACTTCGCGTCTGGATTCTCGCGCTATCGACCTAGCCATCGACCAAGCGGGAGCCGAAGGCCTGGCGCTCCACTACGACTTCCCCCGCGAGGACGTCCCCGAGTTTGTGCAGACCTTTGCCACCTGGCTACAAGACGAGCACGGCATCGCGCCGACCGACGAGATGCGCGTGGCGATGTATGCCCACGCCGCCAACGGCGGTATCAAAATCGACAAGACCGCGTACACGGGCGTTGAGGGCCTCTACGCCTGCGGTGAGGCAACAGGCGGCATGCACGGCGCCGACCGCATCGGCGGCTTGTCGAGTGCCAATGGCATCGTATTCGGGCGCATCGCGGGCGCCTCGGCAGCTCGAGCAGCGCTGGACGCTCCCGAGGCGGCCGCTCCGATGGATATCGCCCTCCCTCAGTATGGCATTGCCACAACAGATGCCGAACGCCTGACACACAGCCTTAAGCACACGATGAGCACCTATTGCATGATCAACAGGACCGAAGCAGGTCTATCCAAGGCCCTGCAACAGCTTGAAAGCCTGAAAGACGAGGCAACGGCGCTGAGCAAGCCGCATGCCAATGACAGCGAGATCGCAGCCCTCGCCCGCCTGCAATCGCAGAATCAGCTGGCAACGGAGATGGTCAAAGCCATGCGCAAGCGGACCGAAAGCCTGGGTTCGCACTATCGATCGAATTAAACTGGACACCTATCTAGAGCAGAGCACAACTAATCGATATCTATGGGCCCCGTGACCTCGAAGTGGCACGGGGCTCATTCGTGTCCGCACGGCAGCGTATCCTTATTCTGAGTACAGAGCGGGCAAAGCGCGCATAGACAATAGATCAGCGAGGAGGAGATATGGACAGTAGAGATATCGAGAAGTGGCGTGTCAAACTTGATAGCTATGCCAATGTGGAAGACGGCGTTGAGTATTGGCTCGCACGCGATTTAATGGAACCCATGGGGTACACTCGATGGGAGAACTTTGCCGAAGTTGTTAAGAGGGCAAAAGTCTCGTGCGAAACAAATAAAACTCCAGTTGATTCCCATTTTCGTGACACCACGAAAATGATAACTGCCGGTGTCGCCGCTCGCGCGGTTAAAGACTACAAGCTTACGCGCTATGCATGCTATTTAATCGCCCAAAACGGAGATTCAAACAAGCCAGAGATCGCGCTCGCCCAGGCATACTTTGCCGTGCAGACGCGCCGCCAAGAGCTCATAGAGCAGCGCTTCGCAGAGATTCAGCGCTTACAGGCGCGCCACTCGCTATCCGATTCAGAGAAACAGCTCTCGGGTATTGCATTCAAACGCGGCGTGGACTCCAAAGGATTCGCGATCATCAAGTCGAAGGGCGATGAAGCGTTATTCGGCGGCAGAAGCACGGCGGAAATGAAGCAGCAGCTCGGCATACCCAAGAGCGCGGCATTGGCGGACAGGTTAGCCGATGTCCTCATCAAAGCAAAGGACCTTACGAACTCGATGACGGCCTTCAACGCCGAGGAACACGACCTGTACGGTCTGGACCAGATCAAGCAAGAGCACGTCGAGAACAACACAAGCGTGCGTGGCAGCCTCATCGACCGCGGAATTGTACCCGAGAACCTACCGCCTGCCGAAGATACAAAGAAGCTCGAACGTCGCGTGAAAGCAGACGAGAAAAAGCTCAAGGAGGGTACAGACGGATTCACCGACCCCCAGGGCAGGCTCGACTTGTAAAGCGTCTGTGCCCTTACGGGTTCGGCCCCATGCGAGGTTAATAAAAAAGACGGCCAACCGACGCTGACCGTCTTAACAATCTTTGGTGGGCCGTCAGGGGGTCGAACCCTGGACCTTGGGATTAAGAGTCCCCTGCTCTACCAACTGAGCTAACGACCCAAAGCTAAAGTCCGTGGTGGCGGACTTTAGAGGAGATATCGTGTGGTGGGCCGTCAGGGGGTCGAACCCTGGACCTTGGGATTAAGAGTCCCCTGCTCTACCAACTGAGCTAACGACCCGATATCGACACGAAGCAAGAACTGGGGTGGGTAAAGGGACTCGAACCCTCGACCTACGGGACCACAACCCGTCGCTCTAGCCAACTGAGCTACACCCACCGTGTCCTGTGCGCTTCGCGCTCGACTATTATTGCAAGGAACGCCACGCGATGCAAGCCCCAATTTTCAAGAATTTTGAAAAGAGTTTTTCGAGCCCGTTTCGAGCAAATCCCACCGGTTCCATAGGAGTAAACTTGCTCCACCCAATGCTCGAAAGGATAGGCATGAAAGAACTCTCCAACCGCACGGCGGCGTTTACCGATTCGGTCATCCGCCGCATGACGCGCATCTCCAACAAGTATGGTGCCGTCAACCTGTCGCAGGGCTTCCCCGATTTCGATCCCCCGGCGCAGCTGCTCGATAGCCTCAGCACCATTGCCACCGACCCCAAGCCGCTTTACCACCAGTACTCCATCACCTGGGGCTCCCAGGCCATGCGCGAGGCGCTTGCCGCCAAGCAGGAGCACTTTATGGGCATGCCGATCAACCCCAACGAGAACATCGTGGTCACCTGCGGCTCCACCGAGGCCATGATGGCCGCCATGATGACGGTCACAAACCCCGGCGACAAGGTCGTCATCTTCTCGCCATTCTACGAGAACTACGGCGCCGACACGATCCTTTCGGGTGCGGAGCCTATCTACGTGCCGCTCAACCCGCCCACCTTTGACTTTGACCGTGAGGTCCTGGAGGCGGCCTTCCGCGACAACGATCCCAAGGCGATCGTTCTATGCAACCCGTCCAACCCCTGCGGCAAGGTCTTTACCCGCGAGGAGCTCACCCTTATCGCCGACCTGTGCAAAAAGTATGACGCCTACTGCATCACCGACGAGGTCTACGAGCACATCGTCTACGCGCCCCACGAGCACGTGTACATGGCCACGCTGCCCGGCATGTTTGAGCGCACCATCAGCTGCAGCTCGCTATCCAAGACCTACTCCATCACCGGCTGGCGCCTGGGCTACACCATCGCTCCTGCCGAAATCACCGAGCGCATCAAAAAGGTTCACGACTTCCTCACCGTGGGCGCCGCCGCTCCCCTGCAAGAGGCCGTCGTCACCGCCCTCAACTTCGACGACAGCTATTACCAGGAGGTCCTCGACCTCTACACCGCCAAGCGCGACCTATTCTGTCAGGGACTCGACAGCATCGGACTCACGCACAACGTGCCGCAGGGCGCCTACTACGTGATGATGGATATCTCGGAGTTTGGCTATAACAGCGACCTCGACTTCTGCGAGGATTTGGCCTCCAAGGTGGGCGTGGGCGCCGTGCCCGGCTCGAGCTTCTTCCGCGAGCCCGTCAACCATCTGATTCGTTTCCACTTTGCCAAACGAGACGAGACGCTTAACGCGGCACTGGAGAACCTCAAGTCTCTGCGTGATAAAATCGAACCGCGCGGGTAAGGACGGGGGTGCGGACAGAAAGTTGGACCGCGGGGCGGTCCGGACTGGAGGTTCGCATGTACAGCAGGGAGAAGGTCGAGCTCTTCCTCCTGGCGACGGAGGACGGCATGGGGCCGACCGCCGCCGCGAAGTTCGCGGGGGTCTCGGTGGGCGCGGCCAAGAAGTGGGCGACGGGGCACCTCCCGCACAGCTACACCGGGGCGCGCTGTAGAATCGGGGCGAGGAAACCGCCACGGAAGGAGGCCAGCTTGGGCCCCGACAAGTCGATCTACGCCCCGCCGGCGACCGGCCCGCTCGCCGGGCTCAACGAGGACCAGATAGAGAACCTGCTGCTCAGGGCGGTGTTGGCCGACCTAAAAGCGGAAGGGTGGGACCCGGCTTCGATCTCGAACAGGAGCAAGTGCGAGCTCGGCGAGAGATTGAGGCGGGCGACCGCCCTGCCCCTCCGCTCGATCACAGGTTTCTTGAGGATATCGAAGAGCTCCTATGAGTACTGGAGGCCCCGCGTCGCCGCGCCGCGCGACCGCGACGCCGACATACGCGGCCGCGTGGTGCGCATCTTCCGCGAGGGCTCGGGGTGCTGGGGGTACCGCACCGTCTGGGCGCGCCTGCGCCGCGAGGGCGTCCGCGCCAGCGAGAAGCGCGTGGCCCGCGTGATGCGCGAAGAGGGCCTCGAGGTCGTCTACAACAAGAGGCGCGCCCGGGGCTACAGCTCCTACGCCGGCGAGGTCTCCAAGGCGCCGGAGAACCTCGTGAACAGGAATTTCCACGCCGACGAGCCCAACCGGCTGTGGCTCACCGACATCACCGAGTTCAGGCTCCCGGGCGGCGAGAAGGTCTACCTGAGCCCGGTCATCGACTGCTTCGACGGGATGCCCGTCGCCTGGTCGATCGGGCTGCACCCCGACAAGCGCCTCGCGAACTCGAGCCTGCTCAAGGCCTGCGCGGCGAGGCCGGCGGGGGCGCGCACGACGATCCACTCGGACCGGGGCGGCCACTACCGCTGGCCGGAGTGGATTGTTAGCGTCAATATATTTTTCACCATTTTCACCAACGTATTTTCGCCAATCGCGCCAACGCGGATGCGCCGGATTC
>NZ_JADNHZ010000018.1 GCF_015554145.1 Collinsella aerofaciens
GGATTCGCGCCTCAGGACTCAGCGCAACGCGTTGCGCTGAGTCCTGAGCCTGTTGCAATGAAGATGAGAATCAAGGTGCTTCTTATGTGCAGCAAAGCTAATGCTGCTAAAATGTAAAGCGCTCATGTAGTTTAAACGCACGACGATAAGGAGCACCAGTGGGTAACCACTTCCGTACCTCCGGTGCGGGCGATGATGCCCCCAAGACGCAGACAGGCGTCCAGGGCAGTCGTTTCGCCACTCCGGATTCAGAGGGCCAGCCTGTTGCTCAGGCCCCCGCTCAGCCGGCAGATCAGGCACAGCCGGCATCCGATCCCTTTGCCTACAATCCCACCAGCGATGTTGCGCTTTCCGGCACGGCGGGTTTTGAGCCCGTTCAGGCTGTGACCGCTCGCGTGGAGCAGCCTCAGGCTGGCGCCGCCGCGCCGCAGCCTAGCATGGCCGGCATTCCCGACCCCATGGCTCCTGCGACACCGGCTCCTCAGCCTGCGCAGTCTGGCCTCTTTGCCGCTATTCCCGATCCTACGCAGCCTGCTGCCCCGGTGGTCGAGAGCGATCAGGCAGCCGAGGTCGCAAGCCTCGATAACGCGCTCAACAACCCCGATTTTACGTCGGTGTTTGCGCCCATCGATCCGCAGGCCAGCCGCAAGAAGATGGCCAAGCAGGCCGGTGTCGAGCCCGTCATCCTTATGGAGCATGTCACCAAGATCTATCCGGCACAGCCCAACAAGCCTGCACTCGACGACATCAACATCGAGATCTATCCGGGCGAGTTCGTCTTCCTGGTCGGTCACTCCGGCTCGGGTAAGACCACGCTGCTGTCGACGCTCAACCGCGACGTCAAGCCGACGAGCGGTCGCATCCTGGTTGCCGGTCAGGACCTCATGAAGATCAAGAACCGCAAGGTCCCGTTCCTGCGCCGCCAGATTGGCGCCGTGTTCCAGGACTTTAAGCTCCTGCCGCAAAAAACCGCCTACGAAAACGTGGCGTTTGCCCTGCAGTGCATCGGCAAGCCCAAGGGCGTCATTCGCAGCCAGGTGCCCGAGGTGCTGCGTCTGGTCGGTCTGGCCGATCAGATGGACTCGCTACCCGACCAGCTTTCCGGTGGCGAGCAGCAGCGCGTTGCCGTCGCCCGCGCTATGGTCAACCGTCCGCCGCTGCTGATCTGCGACGAGCCCACGGGTAACCTCGACCCGGCGATCTCACTGGGCATCATGAAGCTGCTCGAGCGTATTAACCGCACCGGCACCACCGTGATCGTCGCCACGCACGACCGCGAGATGGTCGATAGCATGCACCGTCGCGTGATCGCCCTCGAGGGCGGCCACGTTATCCGCGACCAGGAGAGGGGAGGTTACGGCAACTATGGCACCAACTAACGTGGGCTACTCCTTCAAAGAGGCAATCAGCCACTTCTTCCGTAACTGGACTACCTCGCTCGGCGCCGTTATCACGATCTTCCTTTCGCTGTTTATCATCGGCCTGTTCATCATGGGCTCCGCGATGCTGAACTCCGTGATCGGCACCGTCGAGGATCAGGTTGTCATCAACGCGTTCATTAGTGATGACGCCGATCAGGCCGATGTTCAGGCTTTTGAGGCCGAGCTTAAGACGTGGAATAACGTCAAGTCCGTGACCTATAAGGACAAGGACGACGCGCTGGCCGAGTATACGAGCAAGATGTCGGGCAACGCCGACGCCACCATGAGCGCGCTCGATGGCCAGAATCCGCTGCCGGCTTCGTTTGCAATTGAGATGGACGATCCGTCCAAGGTCGAGAGCACGGCAGTGAAGCTCAAGAAGGATACCGATTTCCAGAAGATCGCGGATGACGGCGACGTCAACGCGAGCGTGCTGTACGGCCAGGAGGAAGTGAGCCGCCTGTTCCAGGTGACCAACTACATCCGCATCGCCGCCGTGGTGCTCGTTGGCCTTCTGACCTTTATCGCATTCATCTTCATCAACAACACGATTCGCCTGTCCATCACGGCGCGTCGTCGTGAGATTGCGATTATGCGTCTGGTCGGCGCCAGCAACGGCTTCATTCGCGGCCCGTTTATCACCGAGGGCGTACTGCAGGCTATTTTGGGCTCGCTGCTTTCCATCGGCGTTCTGGAGCTGCTGCGCAATCTGATGATTCCGCGTCTGCAGGAGAGCATCGGCTGGATGTCGTTTGCCCTGCCGATGCAGTACTACCTGGTGACCTATGCTGCGCTGATTCTGGTCGGTGTGATTATCGGTCTCTTTGGTTCTGCCATAGCCATGCGCCGCTACCTGCGCGTGTAGGCATGCCTGGAATTCATCCCTTCCAACGGGTCGTCTCTTATGGGGCGGCCCGTTTTTTGATCCCTAGGGGACGGCAGGAAAGCGAATCATTTGGGTAGACTCTTTGGAGTTCGTCATCGATAGCAAGGAGGCGCCATGGGGCGCAATAACAAGCATAAGCGCGGTGCCCGCAATAAGCGTGGGCCGGTGCGCAGCGAACGCCGTCCGAGCCTGACCGGGCGCGTGCAGCTCCATGAGCATGGCGCCTATGTCATAACCGAGAGCGGCGACTACAAGGTTATGGGCCGCGGTAAGCGTGAGATCATGGATGGCGATACCGTTGCCGTGAGCATTAAGAACAGCCCGCACGGTGAGCGGCGCGCCGTGATCGAAGGCGTGGTTGAGCGCGCAGCCATAAGCGTGGTGGGTACGTACCAGACCGCTGGACCGCTCGGTGTGATCGAGCCGCTCGATTCGCGCCTGAAGGCCGACTTCTTCATTCTGCCCGAGGATACCTCGGCGGATCGTCTGGGCGTCCACCCGGGTGATGCCGTTGTCGCGCGCATTTTGACCTACCCGACGCGCCTGGAATCGGGCACCGTGACGATCGAACGCCGCATTGGCGGAGATGACGCGCCCGATTTGGGCGTTCAATACGTTATGGCGCGTTACGGCTATACCGATAGCTATCCCGAGGCCGCGCTGGACGAGGCCGAGGGGCTTTCGCTCGATGTGTCCGCGGCGCTTAAGGACCCGCTCCGCCGCGATCTGCGCGACCGTTTTGTCATCACGATCGACCCGGTCGACGCGCGCGACTTTGACGATGCCGTTTCGCTTGAGCGCACGCCCGAGGGTGGCTACAGACTAGGTGTGCATATCGCTGACGTTTCTCACTATGTGGCTTGGGACGGACATATCGATCTTGAGGCTCGCCATCGCACGACATCGGTGTATCTGGCCGATCGCGTGCTTCCCATGCTGCCCGAACGCCTGTCCTGTGACCTGTGCTCGCTTCGCCCTGACGAGGACCGTCTTGCGTTTACCGTTGACATTGAGCTCGATGCGCAGGGTCGCGTGCGGCATTACGATCCGTACCCCAGCGTGATTCGCTCGCGTGTGCGTATGGACTATGACGGCGCCGAGGCGCTGCTGGTGCGTGCCGGCGCGGTGGAGTATGGGGTGCTGGAGGGTGCGGCCGAGGATGTTGCGGCTGCTGAGGCCTCGCGCGAGGAGGCGCTTGAGCGCGGTCTTGCGTGCGAGAAGGCCGCCCGCGGCTGCAACGTCGACCTCGGTAATTTCCTTGTCGCCGCCAACGAACTCGCCGAACTTCGCCGTCGTATTCGTCGCGCCCGCGGCTCAGTCGATTTTGACACGGCCGAGATTCGCGCTCTATTGGATGAGGACGGAGTACCCGTGCAGATTGTGGCGCGCGAGCGTTCGTGTGCCACGTCGCTTATCGAGGAAGCCATGCTGCTCGCCAACGAGTGCGTTGCAGAGTGGCTGGCAGACCGTGATATCGAGGCCTGCTATCGCGTGCATGAGGATCCGAGCCCCGATAGCCTGCACGGTGCCGCCGTTGCGCTGGCGCAGCTGGGCATCATCGACGATCGCCGTGCTGCCGGTATCGCCCTGGGGAGTCCCGATGAGCTGCAGGCTGCAGTTGATGCTGCCGCCGGTACGGCAAACGCACCGCTCGTCAACACGCTGCTTCTGCGCAGCATGCAGCGTGCGCTGTACAAGCCGCGCAACGAGGGCCACTTTGCGCTCGCCGCGTCGTGCTACTGTCACTTTACGAGTCCCATCCGTCGCTATCCCGATCTGGTGGTGCACCGCGTGCTCAAACTGCAGTTGGCCTATGAGCAGCTCGGCGGCAAGGACGCCTTGGTCCGTACGCCGCGGCTGATCGGCAAGGGGCGCGAGTCGCTGCCGCGCATTCTGCCGCAGATTTGCCGTGCGTGCAGCGATGCGGAGCGTGCGGCCGATGCCGCCAGCCATGCGACGCAAAAGATCAAGATTGCCCAGTACTATGAGGATCGCCTGGGCGAGCGCTATGCCGGAGCGGTCTCATGGGCCAGCAGTATGGGCCTGTTCGTACGCTTGGACCTGACACAGGTCGAAGGCTTGGTTTCGATCAAGAGCCTGGGCAACGAGTGGTTCGAGTTTGACGAGGACGCGCTCACGCTCACAGGTGCCGACACGGGGACCCGCTATGAACTGGGGCAGCGTGTGATCATCGAGGTCTCGCGCGTCAATACCACGCGTGGGCACTTGGACTTTAAGCTTATCCATTAGCCAAATTCCGACTCATGGTGTGGGGGCGGAGAGCGGCCTTTCGGGACCGCCCTCCGCATTTGAATCGTGGCTATCTTGCCGTCTGCTCGGCCGCCCGCTTGCCTGCTATTGGAGAGGTAAAACCTACCAAAATAAACCTGTCCCTTTTTGGTAGGTTTACAAGAAAGCGGGGATGAGATGGCGACGGTGTACGGTTATGCGCGGGTGAGTTCGCGCGATCAGAATCTGAATCGGCAGCTGGATGCGCTGGGCGCCTATGGCGTGGGCTCGGCGAATATTTATGCCGACCATGCGAGCGGCAAGGACTTCGATCGACCGCGCTATCGCGAGCTGCTGCACGTCCTGGGAGACGGGGACGTGCTGGTGGTGCTTTCTATCGACCGACTTGGTCGTAATTACTCCGAGATTCTTGAGGAATGGCGACGCATTACCAAGGAGCTCGGAGTTGCCATTGTGGTGTTGGACATGCCATTGCTTGACACGCGCGCCAGGGCCAGCGGCGCGCCGGATGTGACCAATACCCTGATTGCCGATATTGTGCTACAACTACTGAGCTACGTGGCGCAGGTGGAGCGCGAGAATATTCATCGGCGCCAGGCGGAGGGGATTGCAGCGGCGCGGGCGCGAGGGGTCCGTTTCGGTCGACCTCGCAAGCCGTGCCCTCCTCAGTTTGAGCTGGTACGCGATAGCTATGAGGCAGGCGATATTACCCGCAGCCAGGCAGCAAAGTGCCTGGGCGTGTGCGTGGGGACGTTCGATCGCTGGATGCGCGAGGCGGGGTAGGGGTTTGCGTTGCTTTGGCGCTTCCTGTTGCGATTCAAATTTTGATACGGTGACGATGTCATTTGGGGCTACACTCGCTGATATTCAAAAAAGGAGGTAGGCCCTTGGCACGCGTAAAACAAATAATCGGATGGACCGCGATCGCTCTGTTCGCTGCAACGCTGGCGGGCATCTGGGTGCTGACGGAGCAAAACGCGGTGCAGACGTCGTTGCTGAGCGAGTCCACCGCGCGTGTGGTGGAGGGTCAGGCTACGGGCGTACAGGCTGCCGATGCCACGGGTGAAGCTCAGACCGAGAACGGGATGACCGGGGGCACCGATTCGGCTGCCTCGAATGTACGGTCTGGCCGACTTGCTTCCATTCGCATGTGGGTGGGCGCGAACGTCCGTCGCGTTGCCCATACCGTAGAGTTTTTCTTCGTCGGATTGTTCGCCTCGGTGGTCGTGGTTTGCTTTTCCGGGCGTCCGTGGAGCGTATGCTCCCGTTGCGTGCCCGTGTTGCTCTTTTGCGCCGTCTGCTCCGTTGGCGATCAGGTACATAAGATCTTTGTTCCCGGCAGGCATTTCGACGTTATCGATTTAGGATTCGATGCTGCGGGCTATGTCACCGCCATGCTGTTGGTATTGCTGGCAGCGGCGTTGGTGCGCTATGCGACTCGGCCGATCGGCGCCCATGCGAGGCGCTAGCCGGTAACAAACCCGTTTCTGATAATGCGACCTTGTTGAATTATTTTGTGTCGCGCGTATTTCCGAGCGGTCGGATTTGAGGGGCGAGCGGTAGAACGCTCTCCCTTTGTGCGCCACGATGCGGCACAATGTACCGCAAAAGCTGTTTGTATCCGGTACGAATCGTTCGTTGGTCTTTAATTCTTCTCAACGGAGGTGTTTGAGATGGCAAACGGATTGCTTTTGCGGCTTCGCGAGCGTGAGCTCAGCGCGAGCCCGGCGGAACGCAATGTCATCGCATATGTAAGCGCTCATCCGCACGAGGTGGTCGGGCTGTCCGTCCGCGGTCTTGCCGATGCCACGTTCTCCTCGCCCTCGAGCATTTTGCGCTTTTGCAAGCGCTTGGGTTTTGCGGGCTACAAGGAGTTCCAGCGCGAACTGATTGCCGAGCTGGCGCTCTTGGGTGACAAGAAAGACGTTGCCCTCGAGGACATCTCCATGGATGACAGCGTTGAACGTATCGTGGGGAAGGTGATGAAAAGCAACGTGCGCACGATCGAAGCGACGGCGCGAACGCTCGATTACACCGTCTTGGAGCGATGTGCGGCCTATCTTAAGCGGGCACGCGCAGTCAATCTGTTCGGTATCGGTGCCTCTCGTTTGGTCGCGCACGATCTGGCGCAAAAGCTCATGCGTGTCGACAAAGAGTGCCATCTGTACGACGACTGGCATGATCAGCTCTTGTGTGCCAAGAACATGCATGAGGGCGATATGGCAATCGCCTTTAGCTACTCGGGCTTGACGCAAGAGGTGCTGGACTGCACCGCCGAGGCCCAACGTCACAACTGTCCCGTTGTGGCCGTGACCAAAGTAGATGGATCATCCAAGCTTGCCACCATGGCCGATGCCGTGCTCGGCGTCGCTGCGAGTGAGCCCTTGGTCCGCAGCGGTGCCATGGCTTCGCGTATGGCCCAGCTTATGGTTGTCGATGCCCTGTACGCCGCTTACGTTGCCAGCGACTACGAGCGGGCGACGCATGTCATTAAGCAAAACTACATCGAGAAACAGGAAAGATGAGGTGAATGAAATGCTCGATTTAACAAAATTCACGACCGAACAGCGCAATCAAAGGTCTATGGACCTCGATACGATGACGTCGCTGCAGATCGTCACGACGATGAACGATGAGGATCTTCGTGCCGTCCAGTCGGTCACAAAAGTGCTGCCCCAGGTTGCCACAGCAATCGACTGGGGTGCTGAGGCACTCGAGCGCGGCGGGCGCGTCTTTTACATGGGCGCAGGCACCAGCGGTCGTCTGGGCGTACTCGACGCTTCGGAGTGTCCGCCCACGTTTGGCGTGTCACCCGATCTGATTGTCGGGCTCATTGCCGGAGGCGAGACGGCGTTTATCAAGGCTGTCGAAGGTGCCGAAGACAGCGAGGAGCTTGGCGCGAGCGACCTGCGGGGGCGTGGACTCTCGGACAAGGATCTTGTCGTTGGCCTGGCGGCAAGCGGTCGTACTCCCTATGTGGTGGGCGGCCTTATGTACGCCAAGGCAACTGGGTGCAAGACCATTGCAATTGCCTGCAACCAAGGGTCGAAGATCGGGGAGAGCGCAGATCTTGCCATTGAACCCGTGCCCGGTCCCGAGGTACTGACCGGCTCAACGAGGCTCAAAGCGGGAACGGTTCAAAAGCTCATTCTCAACATGATTTCGACCGGTGCCATGGTCAAGATCGGCAAGGTATACCAAAACCTGATGGTCGATGTGCAGCAGACGAACGAGAAGTTGGTGGTGCGCGGCCAGAACATCGTGATGGAGGCGACCGGCTGCACGCGCGAGCGCGCTATTCAGGCGCTTGCAGATGCCGGCGGCCACGTAAAAACCGCTATTGTCTCGGTACTGCTGGACTGCGATGCCGAGCAGGCTGCGGTAGCTCTTGAGCGAGCGCGAGGCCATGTCCGTGCTGCGGTGAGTGGCCATGAGAAGAGCAATGCCGATGCCCAATAGGTGCGCGGCGTGAGCTGATATGACATCCAGACGAGATACCCAATACAAGGAGGAGTTATGACGAACAAAGAGCTGGCTCAAAAGCTGCTGGACCTTTTGGGCGGTAAAGACAACGTGCTCGCAAACGCGGCGTGCATGACGCGCCTGCGCGTGACCGTCAAAGACACGGGCAGCGTCGACACGGAGGGTATTAAGGCACTCGACGGCGTGATGGGCTTGGTCGAGGACGACACGATGCAGATCGTGCTGGGGCCGGGCAAGGTGAATAAGGTGCTCGAGGAGTTCTCCAAGCTCACCGGCCTTGCGAAAGGCGTTGCTGACGAGAGCGTGGTTGACGCTGCGGCCACAAACAAGGCCGCGCAGAAGGCCAAGTACGAGTCCAAGCCGGTTCAGGCCTTCCTCAAGAAGATTTCCAATGTCTTCGTCGCCCTGCTTCCCGGCATCATTGCGGCTGGCCTCATCAACGGCATCTGCAACGTCATTAACGTCTCGACGGCAGGCGCGCTTGCA
This sequence comes from Collinsella aerofaciens, assembly GCF_015554145.1. Lineage (GTDB taxonomy): Bacteria > Actinomycetota > Coriobacteriia > Coriobacteriales > Coriobacteriaceae > Collinsella > Collinsella aerofaciens_AA. Next base: position 8,527 of record NZ_JADNHZ010000018.1, read on the forward strand.
GGCGAGTGGTGGTACCAGGGCATTCGTTCCATGGGCTGGGCCCTGTTTGCCTATCTGCCCATCTTGGTGGGCTATAACGCGGCACGTGAGTTTGGTGGCTCCGCTGCGCTGGGCGGCATCGCCGGCATGATGTGTATCGCCAACAGTGCCATGCCCCTGCTTGCGCCTGGCGCGGCCGATCCTGCCACTGCCATTCTGCTGCCGCTCACCAATGCGCAGTACAACCCCGCAGCGGGCGGCATGATCGCGGCTCTTATCGCTGGCGCATTTTTTGCCTGGATGGAGCGTCAGATTCGCAAGGTTATGCCCAACGCACTCGACACGTTCTTGTCCCCGCTGCTGGTGCTCATCATCGGCGCCTTTGCTCTGATGCTCGTCATCCAGCCGGTTGGCGCATGGCTGACGACGGCGATCTTTAGCGTCCTTACCTTTATCTTCGAGAAGCTGGGCGTCCTGGGCGGCTATATCCTGTCGGCAGGCTTCTTGCCGCTGGTTTCCGTCGGCCTGCATCAGGCGCTCACGCCGATCCACGCTATGCTCAACGATCCCGACGGCGCTACCAAGGGCATCAATTACCTGCTTCCCATCCTTATGATGGCTGGCGGCGGCCAGGTCGGTGCCGGTCTGGCGCTGTACTTTAAGACCAAGAACGCCAAGCTCAAGAAGTACGTCGCAGAGTCCATTCCCGTTGGAATCCTCGGTGTGGGCGAGCCTCTGATGTATGCCGTTACGCTGCCGCTCGTTCGTCCGTTTGTGACGGCCTGCCTGGGTGCCGGATTTGGCGGCGCGCTCGCGGCGCTGCTTCACATCGGCACGGTTTCTCAGGGCGTTTCCGGTTTGTTTGGCCTGCTGATCGTCGTTCCTGGCCAGCAGCTCGGTTACGTTGCCGCTATGCTGCTTGCCTATGCCGCCGGCTTTGTCCTGACGTGGTTCTTTGGCGTCGACGAGCAGAAGATCAACGAGTTCTTTGGCGAGTAGTTTGATATCGCGAGCCGTGTTGCTCAGGGCTCGCGGCGCGCGGCAGATTTCTTGATGCTATGGTTGTGCCGGCGGGGCTAACTGCTCCGCCGGCCTTTTTTAAAGGAGTGTTGAAGCGTGAAAACGGGTATTTCGATTTATCTTTCCAGCCCTCTGCAGGATATTGAGCGGACGATTGAACACGGTGCCGCGGCGGGTGCGCGCTATGCGTTCACCTCGCTGCATATTCCCGAGGATGGGGGAGCGGCGTATACCGATAAGGTCCGTCATGTGCTGTCGCTGCTTTCCGCCCGCGGCATTGCGCTCATTGCCGATGTGGGGCCGCGCACGTGCGATTTGCTCGGGCTTGAGCGCATCGAGGACCTGCGCGATCTGGGGTTGGAATACCTTCGTTTGGACTATGGCTTTAGCGCCCGGCGGGTCGCGGAGCTGTCCGGTGTATTTTGCATTGTGGTCAATGCATCGACGGTGAGTTCTGATGAAATCGCATCGTGGCGTGAGGCCGGTGCCGATGTGACTCGTTTTGCCGCCTGTCACAATTTTTACCCCAAGCCTTATACCGGTTTAGCTCTGGAGGACATTGCTCGGGTGAATCTTCGTCTTGCGGCGCTTGGATTCGAAATCATGGCTTTTGTGCCGGGTGATGCCAACGTTCGCGGGCCGGTATTCGAGGGACTGCCGACGGTCGAGGCGCAGCGCGGTCGCGCGTCAAAGGTTGCTCTCAATATGCTTGAGCTTGCACATGGCGCCGATTGCGACATTGTGTTGGTCGGCGACCCCGATCTTTCCGATGCGGGCTGGACGCAGTTTGCTCATGTTTCCGCCGGATACGTGGACCTGCAATGCGAGCTTGAGCCCGGTTATGCCTATGTACGTGGGCAGATTCATCACGACCGACCCGATTCGAGCACCCTCATCTTTAGGTCTCAGGAGTCGCGTACGACGCTTAAGCCGGATTCCGTGCCGATGGATGCCGGTGCCGGCCTGTCACGAAAGACGGGGTCGATCGCTGTGAGCAATAGCGGCTATGGGCGCTACGAAGGCGAGCTTGAGATTGCGCGGGTCGATCTTCCCGGTGACGAGCGCATGAACGTTGCGGGTCATATCACGCCCGAGGCAATGGAGCTGCTGCCGTTCATCAAACGCGGATTCGGGGTACGGTTCGTTTAGCGTGTGACCCGTGGGCTACAATTGGCCCATCATGCGAAGGCGCCTCGTGTGGCGTGTGCCTGCGTTGGCCGATCTAAATTCGGAGGATTTCCATGACCGTACTGTTTGTTGAATATCCCAAGTGCTCGACCTGTAAGAAGGCCAAGGCATGGCTGGACGAACACGGGGTAGAGTATATCGACCGCGATATCGTTTTGGACAATCCCACGGCTGATGAGCTTGCGACCTGGATTGCTCGTTCGGGACTGCCGGTGCGGCGCTTCTTTAATTCGTCGGGCATGAAATATCGAGAGCTGGGCCTGAAGGCGCGTCTAGATGCGGGCATGACGGATCGGGAGTGCTACGAGCTGCTGGCGACCGACGGCATGCTGGTTAAGCGTCCGCTGTTGGTGGGCGACGACTTTGCGATTCCCGGCTTTAGGGAAGCAGCTTGGACCGAGGCGCTGCTGTAGCGGCTGCGGAAAGTGCGACCCGTTTTGAGTGCTCAGGGTGGGACGTGTTTTCCATCGGCGGGCTCGCTCGGCTCAATCCTCGAGCTGTGCCCATTCGTGCGGATCGTAGACCTTTACGTGCTTGTTGGGCTTGCCGCTCCAGTACTCCTCGTCCATAAAGGGCAGATATGCCTGAACACCGGGGCAGATAAAGGGGATCCGCTGCTGTTGCAGTCGCTCGCGCTGGCGCTGCTCCAGGTGCGCCTCGGATATGACGGTCGGCATACCGGACAGCTCGACGAGGCTTGCCTGGATTCGCTTAAGGTCGGGGAGTCCCGCGTGCCATGACATCCGCATGATCAAAAAGGATGCACGGCGGTATTTTGCCTGCATCACCGTGATGGCGGGGCGCAGAGTGGGATGGATTTTGTCCCGTTCGGGCCAAAGGTCAGCAGTGATCTCGAGGCCCAGGGTCTCCCATAGGTAATCAAGCTCTTCGTCCATGGCGCCTCGATATCCGTGTAATGATGACGGTTTGATTGTGCCATCAGCCGTGAGTGCTGCATTGTTGTAATCTACCAGCGGTAGATGTGGGATGTTTTACGGGCTTTGGCGCCGTACGTGTCGCTGGTGCTTCACAGGTCCTTCACGTGTCGGCCGTATTTGACTGAATTTCAAAAAAGTCAAAATTAGGGCTTGCGTCACGGCGGGACTTCCCGTATATTTCTTTCTTGCGCAAAGGCACAGCCGAGCGCAGCGATGCAGTCATTGGGATGTCGTCTAATGGCAGGACAACGGATTCTGGTTCCGTCAATGGGGGTTCGACTCCCTCCATCCCAGCCATTGCATTTGCTACATATGGCCCGTTCGTCTAGCGGTTTAGGACGCCGCCCTCTCAAGGCGGAGATCACCAGTTCGAATCTGGTACGGGCTACCAAAATTGAACGCCCGGGCCTCGTAAGAGACCCGGGTTTTGTGTATTGACCGATATTTAAGGCGCGCGTTGAGTCTGCCGCCCGGACCGAGGAGTTGTCATGGACCTGCCTATCAGCTTGGAAGATATCACGTATGCCGAGAACTATCTGGCGCAGGGCGACCTGGCTACGGCGACGCCGCTGCTGGAGCGTCTGGTGGAGCTTGCCGAGGAGTATATCGACGCTGAATGCAAGACGGAGGAGAAGCGCCAGTACTTTAGCTTCGACAGCAAGTTTGAGCGTCTGGCCTACCGCCGCGTGGAAAAGGATCCGCGCGAGCTGGTGCAGGTCGAGGTGCCCTTTGATCGCCTGTATTCCGACATGGCGTATGCCTACATTCGCCAGCAGGATTATGTGAGTGCTCGGAATGCCCTGATGCAGGCCGTGCGTTGGGATCCCATGAACTGCAACTATCGCTTGGACTTGGCCGAGCTGTTCCGCGCGCTCGAGGACAAGCAGGAGTGGGCATCGCTCTCGTTCTCGGTGCTGGAGCGCGCGAGCGACGGTAAGTGCGCCGCACGCGCTTATGCCAACTTGGGGCAGTACTTCTTGGAGCCCGAGACCGAGAATGTCTCGGCCGCCGTGGGTTGTGCGCGTTTGGCACTACGCTTAGCGCCTGGCGATGCGCATACGACGCGCCTGCTCAACAAGATTCATACTGCCTATCCCGATGCCGCCGAGGAGAGCGACGAGCACGTGATGGGTGAGCTCGCCCTGCAGGGCGTGCCGACCTCGCCTTCGGCCGAGATTGCCATTTGCCTGATCATGTGTGCGACCGATGCTGCGAGCGACGGCGACAAGCAGGAGGCGACGCGCCTGACGGTGCGTGCTCGCGACCTGGTGGGCGAGGAGGCCTGCGCAGCGATTATCAAACTGGTGCGCGAGAGCGACGCCGAGCTCAATGCTGAGCGCAAGGCAAAGCGCGACGCTGCGGGCAAGGGTTCCGATGGCGCCAAGGAGGCCGGCGATGCCCAGTAAGCGCGAGCGCAAGCTTATCTCCAAGAATCGCTCGGCACATCACGAGTATTTTATCGACGAGACGTTCGAATGCGGTATTGAACTGAGCGGCACCGAGGTCAAGTCGATTCGCGAGCGCGCCTGCCAGATCACTGACACCTTTGCGCTGATTCGTGGCGGCGAGTGCTGGCTCGTGGGCCTGCATATTCACCCTTACAGTCACGGCGGTGTGTGGAATCGTGATCCCGATCGCCGGCGCCGTCTGCTGCTGCATCGCAAGGAGATTGATTTTCTCGACGGCAAGCTGCGCAACCGCGGCTATGCGTTGGTGCCGTTGGAGCTCTACTTTAATACCGACGGCCGCGTAAAGCTGCTGCTGGGTCTAGGCCGTGGTAAGAAGCTCTACGACAAGCGCGAAGACATGGCCAAGCGCGACGTTCAGCGCGAGATCGACCGCGCCCTCAAGGAACGCAATCGCTAGGCGTTCTGTATAAGTTGCGGTGGAATACGGACTGTTTTGCCTGTTTGAGGGGCTATTCAGTCCTTATTTCACCGCAACTGCGGGCGTCTCATCTTGCTTATACTGTTTTGACACATATGTCTCAAAGGTGGTGTCCGTTGTGGGCGCCGCCTTTTTTGTGGGTACATACATCCATGAGGTTCCAACCCGCGTTAGGGGAGTGATTGTTATGGACAAAACTGCGTTCTTTACCATGCCGAGCGGTCTGTACGTGGTGAGCGCCGCGGCAGACGGGCTGCGCGCCGGCTGCGTCATCAACACTGCGGTGCAGGTGACGTCCATGCCGCCGCGCATTTCGGTTGCCGTGAACAAGGACAACGTCACCTCGGGCGTCATCGCTTCGGCCAAAGCGTTCGCGCTGACCGTGATCGATCAGACCGCCGATATGCTCTACATCGGTAACTTTGGGTTCCGCACCAGCAGCGATTATGACAAGTTTGCCAAATACGAGACCCGCGAGACGGCTCTGGGCATGCCCTATGTGCCCGAGCACGCGGCGGCCCTGTTTAGCTGCCATTTGATCGACACTGTGGATGTTGGCACGCATCTACTGTTTATCGGCGAGGTCGAGGATGCCGAGCGCTTGAGTGACGAGACGCCGCTCACCTACGATTACTACCATAAGGTCCTGAAGGGCAAGACGCCTCCGAAGGCGTCCTCGTATCAAGGCTAGAAATGTTTTAAAAATACTTGCATTATATTATTGAGAATCTATACTGATAAATGAAGTACATCACCAGTCGCGTTTGAGAGGAGAACATCATGGCTGAGGAGAAGAAGACGTATAAGTTCGTGTGCGTCGTTTGCGGTTACGAGGTTGAGGTCGATACGCCCGAGCTGCCCGAGGATTATGTGTGCCCGGTGTGTGGCGTCGGTCCCGATCAGTTTGAGCTCGTCGAGGAGTAGCTCGCAGACACACGGCTTGTATCAACGCATAGCTCTGTCCAAGGGCCTCGGTCGAATTCTCGGCCGGGGCCCTTTTCCTCCGTCCCCAAGGGATCACGGTTGCTGTTGGCCGATCCTGTCTGTTGTGAGTCCGGCCGACCTTTTGTCTCGATCTGTAACGTCTAACGGCTCAAAACGGGTCTTCCTGTTACAGATCGAGACAAACCAAAACCGTCCGGAAGAAGATCTCAATCTGTAACATCTAACGGTGGAAATTGGGTCCACTTGTTACAGATTGAGACAAACGGAGCTGTCCTTCGGAATGATCTCGATCTGTAACATCTAGACATCAAAAGCGGGTCTAGATGTTACAGATCGAGACGTTTGCCTGGGTAGGTGCCCCGTCCCATTACATTCCTGTCAACAACACGGCATCGAGAATCGTCACGATGGCACCGATCCCTACGAGCAGCGCGTTGAGTGGGCGCGAGTTGGCGTATTTGCCCATGATGCGGGGTGAACTGGTGAGCCGTATGAGCACAAAGACCGTAATCGGCAGTTGAAGCGACAGCAGTGCCTGACTCCAGATGAGACCTTCAAAAGGATTTGGGACGACCAGGCATGCCGTCACTGCGCCGACGAAACAGGCCGCCACCCCGATCGAGGAATGCCGGTCGTGGATGTCGTATTCCTCGTCGAACATGCCCGCGGTGATGGTGCCCGCCGCCATGCCCGCCGTCACGCTACTCGAGAGGCCCGCAAACAGCAGCGCCACGGCAAAGATGGTCGAGCTTGCCGGGCCCAGAATGGGGGAGAGCGTGGCCGCTGCGACGGCGAGGTCGTCTACGACCATGCCGTGCGCAAAGAAGGTCGTTGCGGCCAGGATGACCATGGCCGAGTTGATTGCCCAGCCCACGCCCATCGAAAAGAGCGTGTCGAAGAGCTCGTAGCGCAGACGCTCTTCGATAACCTGCTCGCCTTGGCCTTCGAAGTGCATGGATTGGATGACCTCGGAGTGCAGAAAAAGGTTGTGGGGCATAACGACCGCACCCAGGACACTCACGATAATCGTTGCCGAGTCGGCAGGCATGCTGGGGGTGATCCAGCTTGCGGTTGCTTGCGGCCAGTCGACTTTGACCAGCGCGAGCTCTGCTAAAAACGAGAGTCCCACCACACCCACGAAGGCGATGATCCAGCGTTCGGCGCGCTTGTAGGAGCTCGTCATGAGCATCGCCATCGATACTGCCGCCACGATGACGCAGCCCGCGCGCACGGGCAGCCCAAAGAGCATTTGAAGGGCAATCGCGCCGCCCAGGACTTCGGCCATGGCGGTGGCGATGGTCGCGAGATAGGCGCTGGCGAGCACCGTACGCCCGACGAAGCGGGGGAGGTAACGTGTCGTGGCCTCGGCAAGGCAGGCGCCCGTGGCGATACCCAGGTGAGCCGCGTTGTGCTGCAGCACGATGAGCATAATCGTGGACAGCGTGACGATCCACAGCAGCGCGTAGCCAAACTGCGAGCCCGCGGCCATATTGGAGGCCCAGTTGCCCGGGTCGATAAAGCCGACGGTCACGAGCAGCCCGGGGCCGATATGCCGCGCAATGTCTAGGCCTCCGTGACCGCCGGTGCGCCGGGAACCAAAGTGTTGTTTGAGATGGTTGAGCATGGTGCGCTCCTGTGTATGGGCGGCGTGACGTCGCATCTGGGCCGTGCGGCGCCACGCGTCGGTTTTGGGTTGGGGCTACTTGTGTGCTTTGCCCTGATTGGCCACGGCGTCGATCTTGGCGGCGATGGTCGCCGGGTCGCCGATGTAGCGCTTGTCGAGGACGTTGAAATCGGTGTCGAAGGTGTAGACGAGCGGCACGCCGGTGGGGATGTTGACCTTGAGGATCTCCTCGGGCGTGAGGTGCTCGAGCTTCATGACGAGTGAGCGCAGGGAGTTGCCGTGTGCGGCGATGAGTACGCGCTTGCCGGCGAGCATCTGGGGGCGAATCTCGTCTTCGAAATAGGGCCAGGCGCGGGCGATCGTGCCCTTGAGGCACTCGGTATAGGGCAGCTGATCGGGCGCGACGTCGCGGTATTGCTCCTGGGTGTGGGGGTCGCGCGCGTCGTCCGGCTCGAGTGCCGGCGGGCAGACATCGAAGGAGCGGCGCCAGATGAGCACCTGTTCGTCGCCGTGCTCCGCGGCGGCATCGGCCTTGTTGAGACCCTGCAACGCACCGTAGTGGCGCTCGTTGAGCTTCCAGGATTTGATGACGGGCAGCCACTCGCGATCCATTTGGCCGAGCACGATGTTGAGGGTGTGGATCGCGCGCTTGAGACGCGAAGTGTAGCAGACGTCAAAGTCGAAACCGGCTTCTTTGAGGGCGCGGCCGCCTGCCGCCGCCTCTTCGCGGCCCGTGTCGGTGAGCTCGACATCGGTCCAGCCGGTGAACAGGTTGAGCTTGTTCCACTCGGACTCTCCGTGACGGATAAGGACGAGTTGCATCGTCTGCTGGTCTGCTTGGTGCGCCATAGGGGCCTCCTTGATCTGGCACGGTGTGCGTGCCGTTTGCTTGACGCCGCAAAGGATACCCGTTTTAAGCTTAAAAGTTAACCAAGACTAACAAAATTGTTCTATTTGAATGGGATGGTGAAGGGGGGGGCTGCCGAAATGTCTCGATCTGTAACAACTAGGGATGGAAATTGGGCCTAGGTGTTACAGATCGAGACAGGAAGAAATGGTCCTATGGAAAATCTCGATTTGTAACAGCTGGCCGCCAAAACCGGCCCTTCGTGTTACAGATCGAGACAAACCAAAACCGCTCCGCAGAAAATCTCAATCTGTAACATCTAGGCGCCAAAATCCGCTCTTCCTGTTACAGATTGAGATGTTTGAAGTGGTGAGCTAACAGGCCGAACTTGGGGCCTATGTTGTCGCCCTTGAGGTCGGCGGTGTCCACTCGTGGGGCGTGCGTTACGCGATTGTTTCGAAACGGGCGGGAAACACAACGGGCCGGCGATGCTCCTACTATGCCTATTCAACTGACTGTCTAAATATCTAGGGGAGGATCGCGATGCAGGCAGATTCCGCTCAGCAGCAGGGCCTTTATCGCCCCGAATTCGACCACGATGCATGTGGCATCGGCGCGCTTGCCGATATCAACGGTGAGCGCCATCACCAGATTCTGGACGATGCACTGTCCATTCTGGTCAACTTGGAGCACCGCGGCGGTACGGGACTCGAGAAGAACACCGGCGACGGTGCCGGTATCCTGTTCCAGGTTCCGCATCACTTTTTCCGCAAAGAGGCTCAAAAGTGCGGCCAGATTCTGCCGGCAGAGGGCGACTATGGCGTGGCCATGCTGTTCTTCCCGCAGGACGACAAGGGCGTAGAGGATGCCCGTCGCGTGTTTGAGGAGGGCTGCGCCGAGGCCGGCGTGCCGCTGCTCTTTTGGCGCGAGGTGCCCGTCGACCCGCACGACCTGGGCGAGACGGCACGCGCCTGCATGCCCACCATTCTGCAAGCCTTTCTGGGCCGCCCCGACGATACGCCGGCGGGTGACGCCTTCGAGCGCCGTCTGTACGTATGCCGTCGCACTATCGAGAAGAAGGCCGATGCCGAGTTTGCCCTGCGAGACAAGATCTTCTACGTGTGCTCCATGAGCTCGCGCACCATCGTGTACAAGGGCATGCTGGTCGCCACGCAGATGCGCCGCTTCTTCATCGACCTCAACGACGCCGCCGTCAAGACGGCCGTGGCGCTCGTCCACTCGCGCTACTCCACCAACACCACGCCCAGCTGGGAGCGTGCGCACCCTAACCGCTTTATCATCCACAACGGCGAGATCAACACCCTCAAGGGCAACGTCAACTGGATTCGCGCCCGCGAACCCAACCTGTACAGCCCCGTGTTGCAGCACGATCTTGAGTGTGTGATGCCCATCATCAACCGCGAGGGTTCCGACTCCGCGATTCTGGACAACGTGCTCGAGTTTTTGGTCATGAACGGCCGTCCGCTCACGCGTGCCGCATCCATGCTGCTACCCGAGCCGTGGGACCACAACGACAATCTGAGCGAGGAACGCCGCGCCTACGACGCCTACCAGTCCATGCTCATGGAGCCGTGGGACGGCCCGGCGGCCATCGCCTTTACCGACGGTCGCACGCTGGGCGCCGCCCTCGATCGCAACGGCCTGCGCCCCGCTCGTTACTACGTGACGCGCGACGGTCGCTTTATGCTGGCAAGCGAGGTGGGCACCATCGAGGTGAGCCCCGAGAACATCCTGACGAGCGGCTGCTTGGGACCGGGCCAGATGCTCGAGGTCGACTTTGCCCGCGGGCGCGTCATCTACAATGACGAGCTGCGCGCCCGTTACGCCAAGGAAAAGCCCTACCGTGATTGGATTGCCGAGGAGACGCTGACCGTCGACGCGCTCGATGAGCCCGCCGCGCCCGCGTCCGCCGAGGATGCCGAGGTGCCCGCCGCTGTGCGCATGGCCAAGCTCGGCTACCACTGGGATGACGTCGATGAGGTCGTGCGTCCCATGGCCCAGCAGGGCAAGGCCCCGCTCGCCTCGATGGGCATCGACGCGCCGCTGGCTTGTCTGTCCAAGAAGACGCGTTCGTTCTTCGACTATTTCTATCAGCTGTTCGCTCAGGTCACGAACCCGCCCATCGATGCCCTTCGCGAGCACATGGTGACTTCGACCACGCTCTACCTGGGCAACCACGGCAACCTGCTCGAGGATTCCCGTACGGCCTGCCAGCTGGTTCGCCTGGAGCGTCCGCTGCTGAGCGAGGAGGAGTTCGACCGCATTTGCGCCATCGACCGCGTGGGCTTTAAGACTCGCCGTTTCCGTGCCGTCTACCGTCGTGACGCCGGCGAGGGCGCGCTGCAGGCTGCGCTCAAGCAGCTTGCAGAGGACGTTGAGGCTGCGGTCCGCGACGGCGTGAACATCGTGGTGTTGAGCGATCGTGCCGCTGCGGGCGAGGTGCCCGTGCCGTCGCTGCTCGCCGTGGGCTGTGTGCACAACCACCTGATTCGCGCTGGCGTGCGTACCTTTGCCGACATCGTGGTGGAGTGCGGCGATGCCGTGTCCCCGCACGACTTTGCGGCGCTGGTGGGCTACTCCGCAAGCGGCATCTATCCGTACAATGCGCATGCGTGCATCCGCGACTTGGCAGCACGCGGCGACCTGGACGTGACGGCCGAGCAGGGCATCGACAACTACAACAAGGCCGCGACGGCGGGTATCGTCTCCATCATGTCCAAGATGGGTATCTCCACGGTGCAGAGCTATCACTCCGCGCAGATTTTCGAGGCCGTCGGCTTTACTCCGGAGTTCGTCAACGCGTACTTCGCCGGCACGGTGAGCCGTGTGGGCGGTATGGGTGTCGAGGACGTTGAGCGCGAGCAAAACGAGCGCTATGACGCTGCGCTCGCCATCCTTAAAAGCCCGGCTCCCGATCAGCTGCCCACGCTGGGCCTGACCAAGTGGCGCCCGCTCGGCGGCGAGGAACACCTCATCGACCCCCAGGCCGTCTACCTGCTGCAGAACGCCTGCCGTGAGGACAGCTACGACACCTTTAAGGAGTACAGCGCCCGCCTGCACCGCACCGGCCGTGCCGTGCGTCTGCGCGACTTGCTCGACTTTGATGCCAGCGGCCGCACGCCGGTTTCGCTCGACGAGGTCGAGCCCGCGCTCAACATCGTCCGCCGCTTTAACACCGGCGCCATGTCGTACGGCTCCATCAGCAAGGAAGCACACGAGTGCATGGCCATCGCCATGAACCGCCTGCACGGCCGTTCCAACTCCGGCGAGGGCGGTGAGGATCCGCGTCGCGAGACCCCGCTGGCTAACGGTGATTCCAAGAACTCCGCGATCAAGCAGGTGGCAAGTGCGCGCTTTGGCGTGACGAGCCGCTACCTGTGCAGCGCCTTCGAGATTCAGATCAAGATGGCCCAGGGCGCCAAGCCCGGCGAGGGTGGCCACCTGCCCGGCAAGAAGGTCTACCCCTGGATTGCCGAGGTCCGTCAGTCCACGCCCGGCATCGGCCTGATCTCGCCTCCGCCGCATCACGACATTTACTCCATCGAAGACCTGGCCGAGCTCATCTTTGACCTTAAGAACGCCAACCCTGGCGCACGCGTGTCGGTCAAGCTGGTCAGCGAGGCCGGCGTCGGCACCATCGCCACCGGTGTGGCCAAGGGCGCTGCCGACAAGATCTTGATCAGCGGCCACAATGGCGGCTCGGGTGCCGCTGCTCGCGATTCGATCTGGCACGCCGGTCTGCCGCTGGAGCTTGGCCTTGCCGAGGCCCAGCAGACGCTGCTGCAAAACGGCCTGCGCTCGCGCGTGGTGCTCGAGGCCGACGGCAAGCTCATGGACGGCACCGATGTTGCCGTCGCCTGCCTGCTGGGCGCCGAGGAGTTTGGCTTTGCGACCATGCCGCTCATCTCGATGGGCTGCCTCATGCAGCGCGACTGCCAGCAGGATACCTGCCCCGCCGGCATCGCCACGCAAAACTGCCGCCTGCGTCGCGGCTTCCGCGGCAAGCCCGAGCACGTCGAGCACTTTATGCTCTTTGTTGCCGAGCAACTGCGCGAGGTCATGGCGAGCCTGGGCTTCCGCACCGTCGACGAGATGGTCGGCCATCCCGAGTGCTTGCGCCAGATTGAGGTCCCGGGCAACCGTAAGGCCAACCTGCTCGATCTGTCGCCCGTGCTGGCGAGCGCGACCTGCGAGTTCGGTGCCCATATCCCGGGTGCCGACGGTCGTCACTTCCTGCCGCAGATGGCCGCGGACAGCGAGCTCGACAAGACGCTCGACTCCACGCTGTTCGTGCCCTATACGGCCGATGCCCGTGCCCACTTGCGTCCGATTCGCTTCCGCGCTGATATCGCCAACGTCAACCGTTGCGTGGGCACCATCCTGGGTAACGCGGTGACCAAGGCACATCCCGAGGGCCTGCCCGTCGGCTCCATCACCATCGATTGCGATGGATCGGCCGGTCAGAGCTTTGGCGCCTTCCTGCCGCGCGGCATTACGCTCAACGTGTGCGGCGACGCCAACGACTACTTTGGCAAGGGCCTTTCGGGCGGCGAGGTGTCGGTGCGCCCCAACCCGCATGCGACCTATAAGTTCGACGAAAACATCATCGTGGGCAACGTTGCGTTCTTTGGCGCCACGAGCGGCCGTGGCTTCATCAACGGCCTGGCCGGCCAGCGCTTTGGCGTACGCAACTCCGGTGCCACCGTGGTGGTCGAGGGTTGCGGCAACCACGGTTGCGAGTACATGACGGGTGGCCTGGCGCTCATCCTGGGCGAGGTCGGGCAGAACTTCGCTGCCGGCATGACGGGTGGCGTGGCTTATGTCTTTGACCAGTACGGCACGCTCGATGCCCGCGTGAACCACGAGAGCGTTGAGCTCAAGGCCCCGACTGCCGGCGAGCTGGCGCAGATTCGCGAGCTCATCCAGGAGCACGTGGACGCGACGCAGAGCCCGCGCGGCATCAAGCTGCTCTACAGCTTTGAGACGATGAGCAAGCACTTTGTGAAGGTCATTCCGACCGAGTACGAGCGTGTGCTGGCGATTGTCGCCGCGAGCGAGGCTGCCGGCAAGACACATGCGCAGGCAGAGGAGCTGGCGTTTGACATCGTGACCGGTCGCGCGAGCGCCGCGGATGTCGCTCGCTTCGATATTGCGGGCGGTGCTGCGGGTGCTGCGTCCGTGGACGCCAGCTCTGTTGCTTCGACCAAGAAGGAGGCGTAAGTGCCATGGGTAAGCCCGGTGCTTTTCTTGATATCGATCGCGTGACCCACGAGCTTCGCCCCGTGGAGGAGCGCAGCCGTGATTTCGATCCGCTGTACGTGGAGCTCGACGACGACGCACGTCGCGCCCAGGCGAGCCGCTGCATGATGTGCGGCGTGGCGTTTTGCCAGATGGGCGCGAGCTTTGGCAAGGCACGTCCGAGCGGCTGCCCGCTGCACAACTTGATTCCCGAGTGGAACGAGCTGGTGTACCGCGGCCGCTGGGATGAGGCTGCCGAGCGCCTGTCGCTCACCTCGCCCATGCCTGAGTTCACGGGCCGCGTGTGCCCGGCACTGTGCGAGGCCGCGTGCAACCTGGGCTCGGTCGACGGCCAACCCACGACGATTCACGATAACGAGCGTGCGATCAGCGACCATGAGTGGGCCAACGGCGGCCCACGTCGCTTTGAGCCGGCAGGGGAGGATGCGCCCACGGTCGCCGTGGTTGGTTCTGGACCGGCTGGTCTGGTGGCTGCATGGGAGCTCGCGCGTCGCGGCGCCCGCGTGACGGTGTTTGAGCGCGACGACCGCCCGGGCGGTCTGCTCATGTACGGCATTCCCAACATGAAGCTCGAGAAGTCTGTGGTCGAGCGCCGTGTAGCGCTCATGCGTGAGCTGGGCATTGTGTTTGAGCTTGGTGCCGACGTGAGCGATCCCAAGGTTACCGCCAGGCTCGACGACTTTGACGCCGTCGTGGTGGCTGCCGGCGCTCGTGCTCCGCGTGGGCTTTCGGCTACGAATGTGGATGCGCCCGGCGTGGTGTACGCCGTGGACTACCTGACGGCTTCGACCGTCTCGGTGCTCGATGGCGGCGAGCCTGCTATTGACGCGCGCGGCCTGGACGTCGTGGTCATTGGCGGTGGCGATACCGGCAACGACTGCGTGGGTACCGCGGTGCGTCAGGGCGCGCGCAGCGTGCGCCAGTTTGAGTTCTTGCCGGCTGCGCCCGATAAGCGCGCGGTAGGCAACCCCTGGCCGCAGTGGCCCAACGTTAAGAAGACCGATTACGGCCAGCAGGAGGCTATCGCTGCGATGGGTGGCGAGATGCGTGCCTGGGCCGTGGATACACTCGAGGTGCTGCTGGACAAGAAGGGTGCGGCTGCGGGTCTGCGCGTGGTCGATCTGGACTGGTCGGCGGGAAAGCCCGAGCGCATCGCGGGCTCCGAGCACGAGGTGCCAGCGCAGCTGGTGCTCATCGCCTGCGGCTTTACGGGTCCGGAGTACGGTGTGTTCGATGCGGTGAGCGTACCTGTTGCCACCGCTGGTCGTCCGCTGCCGGTGATGGCTGCCGAGGGCTCGCATCTCGCGGCTCGCACGGAGGGCGTCGCCGCGGATGCCGCGCCGGTGTATGTGGCGGGTGATGCCCGCAACGGCAGCTCGCTCGTGGTGAGTGCCATGGCCGATGCCCTGGCCTGCGCAGCCGAAGTCGCCGAGGCGCTGGAGCTGTAAAGTAGTCACGGAGATATTCAGCAATCGAATCGGCAAGGGCTGTCCCTAACTGCCGGCACAAAAGGAACGTCCCTAAGTGCCGGCAGTTAGGGACGTTCCTTTTCCATCGGCATTTGGGGACACTCCTTGCGGATTTCCGAGCAGTTTGCTCGTTTGTCGACGTGCGGGTGTTCATTTGTCGACTTCTTGGGCTGTGGTCACCTGTTGTTTATGTGGTGGCTGCGGGCATCTGGCTCAAAAGGGCGGGTTGGCCGTCGATGTTTACCTGCGGTTTTGTTGCGGCGCGCATTTTCGGTCAAGCTTTTCGTCAAGTGTTTGGTCAGCATCTGGTTTGCAGCCGGAGGCCTATTTTGCCCGCGCTGGTCGTGGCTGCCCACCCTCCTCGTAAGCTCAAATTGAGGTCCATCAGTTTGAGGAGGATGCCATGACTGACCACGCTTTTGACCGAGCAGAGCTGGCTGAAGCCGTCGGCAACGATATTGCCGACATGGCCCATTTTTGGATGCTGCGGAAGTTTCAATTCCTGGAGCCGGCGCGCGAACAGTTCGAGATCATTGTCGACCCGTGGCTCAGCTATTGCACCGAGCCTTCGCAAAACGAAATCATGGCCTACAACATGGCGTTTACCGATTGGCTGCTGTTTGAGCGCCCCTATCGCCATGGCAAAACGCTGCTCGAGCTATATGTTGACGAGCCGCCGGCATCGCTTTCGCCTGCCTCGCTCAAGCGGCTCGAGCAGGTACGCGACACGCAGTATTTCTCGCGCTTTGGCATTTTGGACAAGGATCCTGCGTCCGGCATGGTCGTGCTGAAGGACACGCGCACCGATCATCGCTTTGATGTCTACGATCCGCATATCGTGCAGAAGGAGCACTGGAGTGACGGCGCGATTGCGGTGCGCCTCGCCTGCGTCGATGATGTCTGGCTTACGGCGGGACAGCTCTACCTGTATGACATCGCGCGGCTGAGCGATACGGCGGTCGATGGGCCGGGTGCGGTGCATCCGGAGGACCTGCAGGACGGCTTTGACACCTCGTGCATCAGCTTCTTCTTGCGTCTGGTCCGCGACATCATGGGCGCCCAGGGGCGTTACGTAAAGTCGCTCAATATTTACGAGCAAGAATGGGAGTAGGGGATGGGCGGTTGTCGCCTGCCTCGCCTTCTGCCTTTATGTCTCGATCTGTAACGTTTGGGGACAAAAAACCGGTCTACCTGTTACGGATCGAGACGAATGCTTGGGCGCCGCTGGTTTGTCTCAATCTGTAACGTTTAGGGGTCTGGAGAACGGTTTACTGTTACAGATCGAGACGTTTGGCGTCTGGCTGGGGGAATGTCTCAATCTGTAACATCAACAGGCCAAAAATCGGTCTTCCTGTTACAGATCAAGACATTTGTCGGCGGAGGCAACGGTGACGATGGTCCATTTGTCCGATGTGGTGGTGATGGAAGTGTCTAATACCGTTTTCAAGCACAAGCATACGACTCGCAACACGTTGGCGCGGAATAGGATGCTCGCGCGACTCACGGAGGCGACCGAGCAAGGTGCGCTGCTCGCAACGCACGACAATGCCGAGCTCATGTGGCTGCGGCGCCATGTGGGCACAGACGATATTGCGGAGCCCGAATCGCACCTATTCTGTTTTCAGCATGAATGGGATGCGTTGACGCCGCCGGAGCGGGTGCGGTGGACCATCAAGGGGCTTGCGGAGTTTCACCCCGATTGGGCGTTTTGGGGGTATGACGCCGCGCTGATATGGGGTCTGGAGGTGCCGAATGATCTGCTCGGGCCGCGTTACTTGGTCAAGACGGGTTGTTCGGTGGCGTTGAGTACGGGATATAGGCTGCTGCGTCCGCAGGCGGCGGGTGCGCTTGAGCGCGTCGACGGCGTGCAAGTGACGCCGTTTTGGCGCACGGTGGAGGATTGTCTGCTGCGTGCGCCGTTTTCGTATGGTCTGGCGATCGCCGATTCTGCGTTGCGGGCGAAGGGCATGTCGCGCGACGACCTGTGCGAGCGTCTCCGCTCCGATTGCGAGGGCAGACGCGGGTATCGCAGGGCTCAGGTGGTCGCGTCGTATGCGGACGGGCTGTCCGAAAACGGTGGCGAGTCTCGGTTCCGAGCGTTCTTTATTGCATACGGTTTTCCGGTTCCGGAGTTGCAGGTGGAGTTTCGCGATCCGCTCGATTCGAGCCAGGTGTTTCGGGTCGATTATTTCTGGAGGCTCGAGGACGGGACGTGCGTGATTGGCGAGCTCGACGGAAAGGGGAAGTATACCTTGCAGAACGGCGAGGGTCGGGAGTCGGTCGACCCGTTCGTGGCAGAGCGTCAGCGGGAATCTCATCTGACAATGCTCGGGTACAAGGTGCTTCGGTTCACGTTTGATGAACTCAAGAACCCGGGGAAGCTGGCTGAAAAAATGAGGCTGGCGGGTATTTCGCAGCGGGCCGATTTGGCTGAACAATGGAAGCGTCAGTGGTATGGGCACTGAGGGGTACGACTAACGCGGATGTGGTTGTTCCGGACGAGTTTGTCTCAATCTGTAACAACAAGGGATCGTTTGGCCTCGTAACTGTTACAGATCAAGACAAAAGGTTGGCTACCGCTAAAAGATCTCAATCTGTAACATCTAGAGGCCGAAAATCTGTCTACTTGTTACAGATTTAGACGTTTGACGACGGTGCTGGAGAATATCTCGATCTGTAACATCTGACGGCCAAAATTCGACCTAACTGTTACAGATCGAGACAAAGGTTGGACGCGGTGCCGAAAGATCTCGATCTGTAACATTTGGAAGGGTAAAGACGGTCTATCTGTTACAGATCGAGACATGTTGCTGGAACGACAGAAGCATCGCTGCACTGGCCTGTTTGTTCTCACGCCCTTCTCTTCCTCCCGTTAGCCGATATGTCCGCAGTAACCCTGTCGCGCTGGGTGATAATGGACAAATGTTCAAGTTAATCGTGAGGGAGGAGCTCGATATGGCATCTGCCGATCGTTCTACGTTGTTTATCAATGCGACCATTCTGGATGGTTCGGAACATATGGAGCCGCAACCCGATATGGCCGTGACTGTTGAGCGCGGCGTCATCACCTGGATGGGGCCGAGTGCTGTGGCACAGGCGCCTGCAGGTGCCGAGGTTATCGACCTGGGTGGTGCGTATCTCATGCCCGGTCTCATCAATATGCACGTGCACCTGTGCGGTTCGGGCAAGCCTGTCTCGGCCGGCGATGCGGGAGCGCTGATGAAGAAACTCGATAATCCCGTGGGCCGTGCCATCGTCCGCCGCATCCTCAAGGGCAGTGCCCAGCAGCAGCTGGCAAGCGGCGTGACCACGGTGCGCGGCGCGGGCGACCCGTTGTTTGCCGACATTGCCGTGCGCGACGCTATCGACGCCGGCAAGTATCAGGGTCCGCGCCTGGTAGCGCCGGGAACGGGCGTCACGGTGCCGGGCGGCCATGGCGCGGGCTTGTTCGCCCAGGTGGCCAACAGCCCCGTCGAGGCAGCCGAGCAGGTGCGCGATCTGTATGCGCGCGGTGCCGATGTCATTAAGCTGTTCGTAACGGGCGGTGTGTTCGATGCGACCGAGGTGGGCGAGCCGGGCGTGCTGCGTATGCCGGTGGAGGTTGCCGCGGCGGCGTGCAAGGCGGCGCACGAGGTGGGTCTGCCGGTTATGGCTCATGTCGAGAGCACCGAGGGCGTGAAGGCCGCGCTTGAGGCCGGGGTCGACACGATCGAGCACGGTGCCCCGATGACGCCCGAGATCCTGGAGCTGTATCGCGGCGCCGCGGGCACACAGCTCGAGGGACGCGCGCCGAGCGTGACCTGCACGATCAGCCCGGCGCTGCCGTTTGTATTGCTCGACCCGGAAAAGACCCATTCGACCGATACACAAAAGAAGAACGGCGACATCGTGTGCTCGGGCATCATCGAGAGCGCCCGTGCCGCACTGGAAGCTGGCATTAAGGTGGGCCTGGGCACGGACTCAAGCTGCCCGTTCGTGACGCAGTACGACATGTGGCGTGAGGTTGCCTATTTTGCCAAGTATGTCGGTGTGAGCAACGCCTTCGCGCTGCATACGGCTACGCAAGTCAACGCCGAGCTGCTGGGGCTGGGCGGCGAGACCGGTACGATCGAGTGCGGCAAGGCCGCCGATATCCTGGTGACGCGCAAGAATCCGCTCGATGACCTGTGCGCTCTGCGTGAGCCGACGCATGTGATGTGTCGCGGTGATCTGGTACGCAAGCTCAAGGTGAAGCGTATTCCCGAGGTGGACGCCGAGCTCGACGCGATTATGGCCATGCCTGCCGAAGCGCTGGCTGAGGAGCTGGCCCGCGACGGTGTGGCGTAGATGTGACAAAGGGGCAGCTCCGTTGCCGCATGCAAAAAGCCGAGGTCTCAACACGAGGCCTCGGCTTTTTTATCGAACAAATACTTAAGATTTGGGACAAACAAACCTGATTAATTTGTCCCGCGTGCGGGCGCTAGGAGCGGGTTTCCATCTTGGCGTGGCACTTGGGGCAGGTGACGCGGATCTTGCCTTTGCCCTTGGGGACGGAGAGCATCTGGCCGCAGTTGGGGCACTTGAGGTATGCCGTGGTCTTGCGACCCTTCCACATCTTCTTGGCCGTGCGCTTGGCACGCTCAAAGTCTTCCTTGCTGGTACCGGCCGTGCGCGAGGCGTTGGCAGCCGCGGCGCCGCTACCCAAGCTCGCTACGAACTTGCCCAGGCCGGGGACGTTAGCGGTCGCGGCGACAAAGGCCGCGTTTTCCTTGCGACGTGCGTCGATGTTTTTGGACAGGCCGCGCAGCACGCCAATCACGATTACGGCGATGGCAATCCAGCTGAGCCACTGGATATGGGCTATCGATCCGATCATCGCGATGACGATGCCGACAAAGCCCATAACGATGGTGAGCTCATCGGCGCCATTGCGGCCCTTCATAAAGTCATTCATGCAAATTGCCTTTCGTTCGATATGCTGCACGCCTTTATACCCGATTTAGAGCAAGGGGGACAGGTCAATCTGCACCAAGGTGGTGCAAACATACCTGTCCCCGATGCACCAAGAAGGTGCAAAGCAGTCCGTCCCCAATGCCCCAATTACTTGGAGAGCTTGTCGACGACGCGTTCGATCTCGGCGAGCTTGGCGGCTTTGAGGTCTTCGTCGCCCGATTCGATTGCCGAAGTCACGCAGCCCTCGATATGCGCCTTGAGCACATCGGCGTTGATGCGCGCAATGAGCGCCTGCGTTGCCATGAGCTGCGTGGAAATATCGACGCAGTAGCGGTCCTCATCGACCATCCGCAAGATGCCGTCGATCTGGCCGCGTGCCGTCTTGAGCATGCGGGTCACCGATTTGTGGTCTGCCATCATGGCGGGTCCTCGTTTCTGGTCGATGGGGTCGAATGCTTCTGGTAGCTGCTACGCGGCGGTCACGGACAGGGCGTGGAACTTCTCGCCGGCGCCCTCGACGGCGGCAGCGAGCTGCTCGGCGGTCACGGTGTCGGCGCACTCAACCTGGACGGTCTGGGTCTCGTGATCGGCGTCGGCGTCGGTCACGCCGGCAACGTTGAGCAACGCCGTCTCGACGGTGGCGTCGCAGTGGCCGCACATGAGGCCGGAAGTCTTGATTGTGTAACGCATGGGTATTCCTCTCTGCTGTGTCGGCTTTCCCAGGCACCCGACCTTGACCTTCAAGCCGTCGCTCGCGTACCAAAGTACGCGTCGCTCCTCTTTCAGGTCAATCTCTGGCACCTGGAAAACCCGTTCTAAATGGACGTAATAGTGAGCCTATTTTGCCACTTTAGGCTTAAAGGTTCGCAGGCGCAGCGCATTGCTTACGACGCATACGCTCGACAGGCTCATGGCCGCGGCGCCGAACATCGGCGAGAGCTGCCATCCGGTGAGCGGGAAGAACACGCCCGCCGCCAGCGGAATGCCGATGCCGTTGTAGAACAGCGCCCAGAACAGGTCCTGCTTGATGTTGCGGATCGTGGCGCGCGAAAGCTCGATGGCGCGCGCAACATCCATGAGGTCGCTACGCATGAGCACCACATCTGCCCCTTCTTTGGCGATGTCGGCGCCGGTGCCGATCGCAAGGCCCACGTCGGCGCGCGCCAGGGCGGGGGAGTCGTTGATGCCGTCGCCCACCATGGCGACCTTGCCGCCCGCATCCTGCAGTTCGCGCACGTGGCGTTCTTTGTCGGCGGGGAGGACGTCGGCGATGACCTGTTCGCTGGTGAGTCCCACGCGGCGGGCGATTGCTTCGGCCGTCACGCGGTTGTCGCCGGTGAGCATGCGCACGTCGACGCCAAGCGAGCGGAGCGCGGAAATGGCCCCGGCGCTCGTCTCCTTGACCTCGTCAGCCACGGCAATGGTGCCGGTAAGCTCGCTGTTCTTGGCAAAGAACAGCGGTGTTTTGCCCTCGGCGGCAAATTGCTCGGTAAGACCCGCGGGCACGGTAACGCCCAACTCGTTCATCAGGCGTACGTTGCCGGCGGCGATGACATTCTGCCCCTCGCGCGCCGTTACGCCACGACCGGGCACGGCGGCAAAGTCCTCGACCATGCGCGCGACAATTCCGCGTGCCTCGCACTCGGCCATAATCGCCTCGGCCAGCGGGTGCTCGCTCGAGCGCTCCAACGCGGCGGCCAGCTTGAGCAGCGACTTTTCGCTCATGGCGGGCGAGCCGTCAGCGCGCGTGGCTACTACGATATCGGTCACGGCAGGCTTGCCGCGGGTGACCGTGCCCGTCTTGTCGAGCACCACGGTGCCCACACTGCGCAGATTCTCCAGCGCCTCGGCACTCTTGAACAGAATGCCCATCTCGGCGCCCTTGCCGGTACCCACCATAATGGCGACGGGCGTGGCCAGACCCAGTGCGCACGGGCAGCTGATCACCAGCACGGCCACGGCGGAGGTGAGCGCCTCGTTCATGCTGCCGGTCAGTGCCATCCACACTACAAAGGTCACGACCGAGATTACAAACACCACGGGCACGAACACGCCGGCGACCTTGTCGGCCATGCGGGCGATGGGCGCCTTGGTGGCGTTGGCGTCCTCGACGAGCTGGATAATCTTGGCGAGCGACGTGTCGGCGCCCACACGCGTGGCGCGGAAGGTAAACGAGCCCGTGCGGTTGACCGTGGCCGCGTTGACAGTGTCGCCGGCGGTCTTTTCCACGGGGATGGACTCGCCGGTGAGCGCGCTCTCGTCCACGGCCGAGCTGCCCTCGAGCACCACGCCATCGACGGGGATGGACTCTCCGGGGCGTACGCGCAGGACCTGGCCGGGAAGGATGCTGTCGACGTCGACGGTGGTCTCGGCGCCGTCCTCTGCCACGACGGTCGCGCTCTTGGGCGCCAGGTCGATGAGCGCCTCGATGGCGCCGCCAGTCTTGGATTTGCTGCGTGTCTCGAGGTATTTGCCCACGGTGACGAGCGACAGGATCGTGCCCGCACTCTCAAAATACAGGTTGCCCATGCTCGTCATCATGGCCTCGTGGATTTGCCCGGCGGCCAGCTGGTCGGCCATGATAAACATGGCATAGAACGACCAGGCGACGGAAGCGGTGGCGCCCACGGCAATAAGGGCGTCCATGGTGGGCGCGCCGTGCGCGAGCGATTTAAACCCGTTGATAAAGTACGCGTCGTTGACATAGACGATGGGGATGAGTAGGACGAGCTCGGTGAGGGCGAGCGTCATACTGTGGGTGTGGTCGGTGAAGACGCCGGGCAGCGGCCAGCCGAGCATGTGCCCCATGCCTATGTAGAACAGTGGGATGAGGAATACGATCGAGACGATGAGACGAGTGCGCATGGCAGAGGCGGCGGCCTCCAGTTTTTTGGTGGGCGACTCCATATGGGCGGCGCCGGACCTGGCTTGCGTACTGCCGCTTTGGGCGGCGTCGGTGTCCGTGCTGACGGGTGAGGCCGAGTAGCCAGCGCGATCGACGGCGGTGCAGATGTCGTCGGGGGTGATCTGCGCGGGGTCGTAGTCCACCAGCATAGAGCCGGCGAGCAGATTGACCGCGACGCTCTCGACGCCGTCGAGCTTGCTCACGGCACGATCCACGTGCGCCTGGCAGGCGGCGCATGTCATGCCACCCACGTCGAACTTATCTTGAGCCATGGCTTCTCCTTTCTGTGGTTCGCTGTTGGAATTGTTAACCTGCTGATACTATACACCCATACCCCCTGGGGGTGTCCAGTAATGGTTGGAATGTATGACTTTTCATTACAGATGAGGGTGGCTGCTCAATCGGTGGCCGTCCCAACCAATCATCTCAATCTGTAACATCTGGTCCAGTCGTTGAGCCGTAACTGTTACAGATTTAGACAAACATTTCAGCCGAAAACTAACGTCTCGATCTGTAACATCTAGACCCCGTTTTACCGAGTATTTGTTACAGATCAAGACAAACAGTTGGCAGGAAACTCAATGTCTCGATCTGTAACATCTAGAGAAGTTTTAACCCCTTACTGTTACAGATTGAGATGTTGTCTCGCGGGGCTGGGGTTTTGTCTCGTTCTGTAACATCTAGACCTGTATCTGCCGAGCTGGTGTTACAGATCGAGACAATTGCCGGGGAGGGGTCCCGTCACGGCAAGACGCCCGCCGCCTAGATACAGAACCCGGGGATCACACAGGTTCGCTTATTTGGCTTGTCCGCAGGCGTTGCGTACGTAAAGACGTCGCCGTCGTGTCCCACGCGATTCAAATAGAGTGTGCCTCCACTCTCCGATGTGTCAGGGCTCACCGTGCGCTCCCACCAGCAGGTGTCCTTGCCCTTCCACTGGCGGACCATCGTCTCGTTCGTGGAATACGGGCTCACCTTGAGCTCGCGGAAGAGCTGATACTCCTTGCCCTCGCCGTTGTAGATGTCTGCCAGGTAGTGATAGCCCTCGGCAAACGAATCGGGCGGTTGCGTACCGCACAGCTCGACCATGGCGGGCAGCCAAAGGGTTGCGGGCAGCTCGCTCAGACACGATGCACTGTTGGCGGCGCCAACGTTATTCGAGACCTTTTTGACAGATTTGATGAGCGCGCGCAACTCGTTGGGCAGCAGCTTAAGGCCGTCGCCGTCGAGCCATTCCCGCAGCTCGCAATCTGCCCAGCCGGCGCTCGGCGGTTCAGTCGCAGCATCGCGCTCGGCAATACCCGCGTCGAACATAAACGTCAGCCCGGCCTTGCCCGTCCCGTCCAGAAGCTCATCGTGACGGATGCCCACAAGCTGAGCGCCGACCTCCAGCCCGTTGGCGAGCTTCACACGTTTGGTGCACGGATAGGGGATATGCCCGTCAACGTCGAGCAGGTGGTAGCGCTTGGCAATCTCGCGTGCCTCGCTACGGGTCTCGGCGGCCTTAATCTTGAGCGAAATCTCCTGCAGCTGAGCCCAGGTGTAGTCGTCAAGCGAACCGCGGATGCCGTCCAGGTAGTCGGGGATGCCAAAGCCATGGGTTGCCGCCCCGATAACGCCGAGCCCCGCAACGGCTGCAACGACGCCGCCGATGACAAAGCGGCGGCGGGTCATGGCATCGTGACGGGCCTGCTCCAGGATCTCTCGTGCGCGCTCGCCGGCGACGTCGACCTTAAGGTGCGTGCCAGAATCGATATCAATTGCGGCCTCGTCTCCTGCACCCTCGCGGTCCTCAGATTCTGCAGCGGGGAGGTATGCCGAGAGCGCCTCGAGCATCTGCTGCTCGGTGGGGCGATTGCCCTGTTCGACCGAGATGCCTTTCATGATGATCTGGACGAGCGCTTCATCGTCCTCGCAGCGCGGCTCGAGCGGTGCCGGCTTGGTCTTGGTCTTTACGAGATAGAACGAGCCGGTTGCAGCGGCGTCCGTCGACTCAAAGTCAAACGGTTTGCGACCGCTGTAGAGCTGGTACAGAATGCTCGAAAGCGCATAGACGTCGATTGCCGGCGAACGGCGAAGGGCCGCGATGCCTTCGATATCCTGCGTGAGCATCTCGGGCGCGGCGTATGCGGGCGTGGCAAAGCGCCAGATGTCGGCGCGCCGGGTGATCGTGTCGTCGCCGAGAGCCATGGTCGCGGAGCCCATGTCGATGAGGCAGGGGTCAAAGGAACAATCAGCAATCTGCTGCTCGAGCGTTCGGCTGGTGGTGCGGAACATGATATTGGCAGGCGACAGGTCGCGATGGATGACCGGATTCACGAGGCCTTGGGTCATCAAGAGCGCACGAAGCACGGCGTTTCCGACAGCGGCGACCATCTGGGTGGTCAGCCCGCCCGAGGCGTCGTGCGGAAGCAGGGGCAGCGCCTGCTTGAGTGAGGTGCCCTCGACCCACTCCATGAGGATGAGCGGGTCGTCCTCGCACGATCCGTAGCCATAGACGCGCGGAAATCCGCGCAGGTGCGAGACGGTACACAGATGACGGTACTCCTCGAACAGCGCAGCGGTGTTGGCCAGGTGCGCGGCCGATTGCTCGGCGGAGCGGTCGGGGGCTTGGCCGGAAAGGATGGCGTTGTCCTTGAGTAGCTTGACGGCAAAGACCTCGCCGCTCGTGTTGGTCGCGCGCAGCACGTGCCCGATGTTGCCGTTGTTGCGGTGGGCCGTCTGGAGAATAAGCGTCATAAACCGACGCTTGGCGTCGTCCTCGGCGCTGGGGTCGACCGCCACGGCGGTGTCGAACGTATCGAGACGGATGAGTTTGTCGCCATAGGCGCTATTGGTAGTATCCATGGCGTTCCTTTGTCTGGCATGGGTTGCCGCGCGTACACGTGAGCAGTGCGGATATCGGTAAAGTACCATGATAGCCGCACTGCTCACGTGTACCGCTGAGTATTGTCGTTTACGACGCAGAAGGTAGAAGACGAAAGACGGACGGCGACCGTCTTCCGATCGCCGTCCGTGCTAGTCCACAATGACAAGGAATGTCGTGTAGAGACCCAGATGGAGCCTGTCACTGTTGGCGATTTCCACGGGGGGATAGACTTTGCCGGGCTCGCGTTGGTCGCGCGGCGGCTCAATCACAATATCGCCGTCGCCCGCGCCCGATTCGAGCACTGTGCCGTTGGTCGATCCAAGGCCCTGGGCGTACCAGTGCTCACCCTCGAGCCAAATACGAAGATGCTCGCGCGAGGCGTCGGCGCCTACATCGGTGATGCTGGGCGAGGTTTTGGGCAAAGAACCAATCACGGTGCCGCGCGGATCGCGTGTGAGGGGATGGATTTGCATGTCGGCGCAGTTGTCGGCATGGGTTCTGAGCAGGCCGAGGTTGGGAGCGACGGTGTGCGGCTGCTCCAGGCTGCTCATAAAGCCACGTCCGACGGTAGTTTCGGTGGTGCCAAAGTGCCCGCCCGTCTTGCTGTCGCAAAAGCGCTCGACGGTGGCCACGCCCTGAACGGGATCGGCGAGCGCCCCCGTTGCCACAAAGAGCATCAAGAAGAGCGTGCTTTTTTCGCGCACGGCATTGCCGTCAAAGTTGTCGATGCGATTGAGGGCATTTGCATATAGGCGGCTGTCCAGCTTGTAGCTGGCGAGAGCCGACATCATTTCGTTGGCGGCCGGACCGCGATAGTGCTCGGCGATTGCCTGATAGGCGGACTCGCCGCCGCCGAGCTTGCTGCAGATTGCCGCGGAAAGGTTGAGCGTGGTGACGGTAAAGTCGCTGTAGATGGCGGGCGCGCACTGGTCAGGCTTGCGATGGACGATGTAACGGGTGAGATACGAGCGGTTGGAAGAGCATTTCTCGAGCAGGGTACTGCCGAGATAAGAGTTTCCATTGATGAGCATTCGGGCGATCTCGAGATGTTTAAGACCGCCGAACGAGCGAATATCGTTATAGAGGACCGAGCAAGGCGTCTCTGCTGCCACGGATACCTCCTTTGATTGCTTCCTAGCCAATATGGCGATAGGAATTAATGGCCCCCGGTGGGCGACGTATTAAATGGCTGCGCAATATATAGCGTAACCAAAGCAACATTATAGGCCACATGTTCAAAATTGCAGGAAGCCTGAGAGATTTGGTTTGGACTGGACGGAAATCCCCCTCTGTCTTGATCTATAACAATTAGGACCGATTTTACTCGGTAACTGTTACAGATTGAGACGTTTGTGAACCGTGTCGACCGTTTGTCTCAATCTGTAACACGTAGAGGAAGATTTGCCCTGTAGATGTTACAGATTGAGACAATCGGCCGGGCCCACCTCGAGCCCGCCTCGTCCACCTCGTCATCTGTGGTTTACGTGGGGGCATGCGATGCACGGGTATACTAACCAGCGGCGAATCTGCTCCATCGCTTAGAGCTGCTGCGTCTGGACGGCGCGTGATAAGGCTGCCAAAGCGATCGCCAGCGTGCTGAGCAACGTCCTCTCTGTGCGCACCCGTTTTTGTATGTATTAGCGCACTACCAAGCACGCCCGCGCGGCCGCATGCCGCGCCCATTGCGCGTGCAGATAAGGAACAACAACATATGCGTAATTCTGTATCCGACGTCACCGACGCCGAGATCCTGGACGAGACCCGTGAGGCCATGACCCAGGCTGCTTTCGATGCCGCCGATGAGGCCAATGCTGCCCAGGCCGTCGAGTCCGCTACCGAGAACCTGCCCGCCTTTGACGAGCTGGGACTTTCGGACGAGATACTTCGTGCTATCGAGAACCTGGGCTACACGGCGCCGACGCCCGTTCAGGCCGGCTCGATCCCCGTGGTGCTCGAAGGCCGCGACCTGCTTGCCGCCGCTCAGACCGGCACCGGCAAGACGGCTGCCTTTTTGCTGCCGACCATGAACAACCTGGAGCACATCGCTCCGCCCAAGCCCGTGCGTGAGCGCGGCGGCCGCAACCGCCGTCGCGGTGCCAAGAAGCCCGAGGGCAACGGCCGCGGCCCCGTGATGCTCGTCATCACCCCTACGCGCGAGCTTGCCCAGCAGATCGACGAGGTCGCGAGCAAAATCGCCGACGTCACCGGCCATGTTGCCGTGACCGTCGTGGGCGGCGTGAGCTACAAGCCCCAGACCGCTGCCCTCAAGTACGGTTGCGACATCCTGGTCGCCACGCCGGGCCGTCTGGTCGATCTGATCGAGCAGGGTGCCTGCCACCTGGACGAGGTCAAGGTGCTGGTGCTCGACGAGGCCGATCGCATGCTCGACATGGGCTTTTTGCCCGCCGTCCGCCGCATTGTGCGCGAGACGCCGGCCGAGCGCCAGACGCTGCTGTTCTCGGCGACGCTCGACGAGGAGGCCGTGGGCGAGATCACCGACCTGGTGAGCGACCCGGCCCGCGTGGAGATCGCGCCGGCCACGTCGACCGCCGACACCGTCGATCAGTTTGTGTTCCCGGTGTCCATCGAGGCAAAGAACAACCTGCTGCCTGAGTTCCTCAAAAAGGAGGGCCCGGAGCGCACCATCGTCTTTATGCGCACCAAGCACCGCGCCGACAGCTGCTGCCGTCGCCTTGAGCGCAAGGGTATCAAGGCCGCCGCGATTCACGGCAACCGCAGCCAGGCCCAGCGCGAGCGCGCGCTTTCTGCCTTCCGCGACGGCACCGTCGACGTGCTGGTGGCAACCGATGTTCTCGCCCGCGGCATCGACATTAGCGACGTGCGCTACGTCGTGAACTTCGACGTGCCGGCCGAGCCGACCGACTATATCCACCGCATTGGCCGTACGGGCCGCGCCGGCGAGCTGGGCTGGGCCATTACGTTTGTGACCGAGCAGGACGTCGACGAGTTCTACGAGATTGAGAAGCTCATGGACAAGACGGCCGATATTTACGAAGCGGGCGACCTGCACGTGGGTCCCAACCTGCCCGCCGTTGACCCCGAGCGCGATCCTGCCGCCTTTAAGGTGAAGAAGAAGACCAAGCGCGGCAAGTCCAAGAGCAAGAAGAAACTCGAGCAAGCGCGTCGCGACGGCAAGCGCAACGGCGACGATTACGGCGACGTGGCTGGTCGTTCCAACCGCGGTCGCGACGAGCGCCGCGGCGACGGCGAGCGTCCGAGCCGTCCCAAGCGCGGCGGCAAGACCCGCGTGCGCGAGGGCGTTCAGGCTCGCGTGGACGAGGCTGTTGAGAGCGTGGCCCGCGAGGTGGCTGCCGAGGAGCGCGGCGGTGCTGCCGCCGTCGAGCAGGCCCCGCGCGGTAACCGTGCCGAGCGTCGTGCCAAGCAGTTCCAGGGCGAGGCGCATCGCCGTCGCCGCGAGGACGAGGACCGCGGTGGCCGTCGTCGTGTCGAGCGCGAGGACGAGGGCCGTGGCTCGCGTGGCGGCAAGCGCGGCTCGGGCGACCGTCGTCGTTCCGGTCGCGATGACGAGCGCGGTGGCCGTGATAAGCGTCGCGGCGGCGAGGGTCGCGGTGAGCGAGGTGCCCGTGGCGGTGAGTCCCGTGGCGGCAAGTGCTTTGAAGAGCGCGGTAGCCGCGGCGGCGAGCGTCGCGAGGGTGCTCGCGGCAATGGCGGCCGCAGCGGCGCTGGCCGTTCTAACGAGTCGCGCGATCGTCGCGATGACTGGCGCAACTACGACGATACCCGCGAGGAGCGTCGTGGCGGCTATCGTGGCGGGCGTGGCGGCAACCAGGCCGGCTCCCGCGGCGGCCGCGCCGGCGGTCGCGATAACCGTGGCAGCTATGGCAACAGCCGTGGCGGCAAGCGCGGCGGCAGCTCCCGTCGTCCCGGTGACGGCGGCGGCAAGCGCAAATAGCATACGCATCGCCCACTAGAGCGAGGTGAACCAAGGGCCCTGAGCAACTACGCTCGGGGCCCTTTTTGTTTGCCGTATCCGATCGCTAGTTCAAATGTGATTTCCTCGGGAATGCATCTAGAGGATGCCGTGGGCCTGTTTCCTGCCATGCGGCAATGGGTCCCATGGGGTGCGCCGTGCATTTTTTGGAGTATTCTGTAGTTCGAGTTGTCTGCATATGATTCGACGTCGCCAACGGTGGTCTTCGGATATCCCTAGCGAGCGTTTTGAGCCAGATTTCGCCGTTTTCCGGAGCAGGGACGCGTTATTCTAGCCATGTCGGGACTTAAAATGATACGGCGCCCTACAGTTTTGCCCACCCGCGGCGGTGCTGGCGCGGTCACGTTGCAGAATACTCCGTTTTTTGCACGGGCCAGGATGGGGTACCTCGGGAGAACACGGCGGTATCCCGTAAATATATACAATCTGTACCGTAATTTATACAAAACGGAGAGGCAGACAGCGTAGGGTGGGTGCATTGGGGTGCTTGGTGCATTAAAACGGGGACCCTACGTGCCGTATACTCTGGCTGGATGTGAAAACGGCTTGACGCGTTGCCAGGCGTAGGGGGAGGGTGTCTAGATGAGCGTATTCGAAATTGTGTTTAGTCCGACGGGTGGAACGCAGAAGGTGTCTGGCCTTGTGGCTGGAGCGCTGGACAAAAAGACCGTTACCGTCGATCTGACCGATAGCGGGTTGGATTTCCACGAGGTCTCGATGACGAAGGACGACGTGGCTGTTATCTCCGTGCCAGCGTATGCCGGCAGAGTCCCTGCCGTGGCGGTCGACCGACTGAACATGGTTCACGGCAACGGAGCGCGGGCCGTTCTGGTGTGCGTCTACGGAAACCGCGCGTTTGAGGACACGCTCGTGGAGCTGGAGGACGTTGCGAAGCATGCGGGATTCCGGGTAATCGCGGCAGTTGCAGCCATTGCAGAACATTCCATTGCGCGACAGTTTGCTGCCGGTCGTCCGGATGCGCAGGATGCGGCGCAGCTCGCAGAGTTTGCGCAGCAAATTCAGCAAAAGCTGTTGGCTGAGGATACATCCGAGCCCTCTATTCCCGGCAATCGTCCTTATAAACAAGCCAGAGGTCACCGCATGGCACCTGAGGCAACAGAGGATTGCGTCTCCTGCGGTGCATGCGCCGCGGCGTGCCCCGTTTGTGCTATCGACAAGGGTGACCCCAAACGAGCAGCTGGCGAGGCGTGCATCTCCTGCATGCGCTGCATTGCCGTATGCCCGCGAGGCGCTCGTAAGCTTGATCCCAACAAGCTATCCGCTGTTTCCCAGATGCTGAGCAAGGTTTGCGTCGTGCGGAAGGAATGCGAGCTCTTTGTCTAGCGCATACGAAATTGGTGCAATGGGGCCAGGTTAATCTGCACCAACCTGGTGCAAACAAACCTGTCCCCAATGCACCAGAGTGAGGAGTGTCCCCGAGTGCCGGCAGAAAAGGAACGTCCCCAAGTGCTGCCTAAATACCGTTTATCGAAGAAAAAATACCGCTCACCGGTCATAATGATTGTTCTGGCTTTGGGCTTGTCTACAATAGCTCCCGTAAAAAGAAATGCGGAAGGTTACCGAGTCCCTCGGACGTGGGTCTAACCAAAGTCTTTGAACGGATGTGTCTCTATGGACGCATTCGCTTGATTTTGGTTGGGCTATATTTATGAAGGGACATGCCACCATGGGTTTCTTTTCTCGCCTGATGGGCGGTTCGGATGAGCAGAAGACTGCAACTTCCGAGTTCGAAATCCTCGCTCCTGTTTCCGGCGAGCTTGTTCATCTAGAAAATACCAATGACCCCGCTTTTAGCAGCCGTGCCGTGGGCGATGGCGTTGCCGTGGTTCCCCAAGAGGGAACGGTGTGCGCTCCTGTTTCCGGTACCGTCGCGGCGCTGTTCCCGACCGAGCATGCACTGGGCATCATGTCCGACGACAGCTCTGCTCAGGTGATGCTGCATATCGGAATCGACACTGTTAAACTTGAGGGCAAGGGCTTCCATGCGCTTGTTGCCCAGGGTGACCATGTCGACGCGGGCCAGCCCCTCGTTGAGGTCGATTTTGACGCGGTCCGCGCCGCCGGCTTCGATCCCACGGTCTTCGTTATTGTATGCGAGCGTTCGGAGAACTCGACTCTTCGTGAGCATGCTTCCGGCCCTGTTGCTGTTAAAGAGCCTGTCGTCTGGCTTTCCGAGTAAATTCTTGTGGTGGGTACCGTGGTTATCAAGCGAGTTTTCAACAATAACGTCGCAATGGTCACTTCGGACGATGGCTCCGAGCTCATTGTCATCGGTCGAGGCCTCTGCTTTGGCCGTCATGCCGGCGACGCTATCGATGAAGCATCGGTCGAAAAGACCTATGCGCTGCAGGAGGGCACTTCTCAGGATTCGCGTACGATTGACCGCTTGGCACATCTTTTGGAGTCCATTCCCACCGTCAACCTCGTGATTGCCGAGGACATTGTTCAGATGCTCCGTCGAGAGCTCAATGTTGATGTCAACGACAAGATTCTCATTGCTCTTGCAGACCATATCAGCCTTGCTTTGGAGCGCGAGCGCAAGGGCGTCTCCTGCGAGAATCCGTTGCTGCTCGAGATCCAGCAGTTCTATCGCAAGGAGTATGCGCTTGCGGGCCGTGCGCTGCAGATTGTCAAGGAGTATATGGGCTTCCAGATGAGCGAAGAAGAGCAGGGTTTTATTACGCTGCATATCGTCAACGCCACCATGCCGCAACGCTCCGACCGTCTCATCATCTCGGTCCAGCTTGTTCGCGACGTGCTCGCGATTGTTTCCGAGCGCTATGCCACGACCCTCGATGACACCTCACTGCCTTACGAACGTTTCGTTCGTCACCTGCAGTTTTTCGCGCAGCGAGCGCTCGATCCTGCGGCCGGGCAAATCAATGGTGACGCGCTGTTCCGAATCGATGAAACGGTGTACCCGTGCGCATTCTCGTGCGCGGACGCCATAGCCGCCCACTTGTCGTCTACCTATAACGTTGTCGTTACCAATGCCGAGAAGAGTTATCTCGCTTACCACATTGTTAACCTGCTTGGAGAACCTGGTCTCTAGGCATAACGTGCCCACACATCGATTGATATGAGGCAGGGCTTATGGCCTTGTCCAGGGCACATCTGTCTTAATTTGCGGAAAAGGAAGGGGAGTACCGCTATGACCGCAAAAAAGAAGTTTAATTTCAAAGCGCCGTTGGAGGTGTTCGCGAAGTCAATCGTTCAGCCGATGATGTATCTCTCGGTTGCCGGCATTCTGCTCATCGTGGGCATTATTCTGACCAACAAGACCATTTGCGCCTTGATCCCCGTACTGGGCTCCGGTCCGTTCCAGCTTGTGGGCGCCGTTGTCTATCAGTCGCTGATGTTTATCATCAACAACCTCTCGATTCTGTTCTGCGTGGGCATCGCCGGCGCCATGGCAAAGAAGAACAAGGGCCATGCTTCGCTGATCGCCCTGATGTCGTTCTTCCTGTTCCTGCAGGCTAACAACATCGTGCTCAACGCCACCGGCTCTCTTGCCGAAGCGAGCGGCATGCTCGGTCTTACCGGAACCGGTCAGAGCACCGTTATGGGCATTCAGGTGCTCGACACCGGCGTGTTTGGCGGCATCATTCTTGGTTGCATCACCGGTGCCGTGTTCAACAGGTACTCGAACAAGCAGTTCCCCATTGCCCTTTCGATGTTCTCGGGCGTTCGTTTTCCGTTCCTGATCATGATCATCATTTCCTGGATCATGGGTGCTGGCTTCTGCATCGTTTGGCCTCCGGTTCAGGGTGCCATCTCCTCCGTCGCCGGCATTATTAAGGAATCCGGCAACATCGGCCTCTTTATTTACGGCATGCTCAACAAGCTGCTCGTTCCTACCGGTCTGCACCACCTCATCTACACCCCGTTCCAGTTCTCCGATGTGGGTGGCACCCTGACGCTGGGCGATCAGGTTATCGCCGGCGCCTATCCCATCCGTGTCGCCGAGATGGCAATGACGGGCCAGCCCTTCTCCGATAGCACCTACTTCAACAGCTACACCTTCAACAACCTGTGGCCCTACATCGGTATCGGTCTCGCCTTTATCTTCACCGCTTACAAGGGGAACAAGGATAAGACCAAGGCCGTTATCATCCCGCTGATCATCACCGCCGTGCTCTCCTGTGTCACCGAGCCCATGGACTTCCTCTTTGTCTTTGCCGCTCCCGTGCTCTTTGTCGTTCACTCGGTTCTTTCCGGTATCTTCCTGGTCCTGCTCAAGGTTCTCTCCGTGCCCGCTTCGACTGCAGGCGGCATCATCAACATCGTGGTTTCCAACCTGGTCCTCGGTGCCGACAAGACCAACTGGCCGGTTATGCTGGTGCTTGGAGTCGTCAACGCCGCGCTGTACTTCTTCCTCTTCACCTTCCTTATTAAGAAGCTCAACCTCCACACGCCTGGTCGCGAGGAGGAGTCCGAGCTCGCCGAGTCCGTTGCCGAGGGCGAGGCCGCCGCGTCTGTTGCGGTGAAGCAGGGCGCTGTTGCCGCAGCTCCCGCAGAGGGCGTCGATGCAGGCATTGCCGACCTGGTCGCAGGTCTTGGCGGCAAGGACAACATCGAGGAGCTCGAGAACTGCTTTACGCGTCTCCGCGTGAACGTTAAGAACCCGGACCTCATCGATGAGAACCTCATCAACCACGTGCCCAACAGCGGCATCAACCGCAACGGCAACAATATCCAGATCATCTTTGGCATGAAGGTCGCCGAGATGCGCGACAAGGTCGAGAACGCAATTGAGAAGGAGCAGTAAACAATGATCATTACTCTGTGTGGTGGCGGATCCACCTTTACCCCCGGCATCGTCAAGTCCATTGCCCTGCGCAAGGACGAGCTCGACGTTGACGAGATTCGTCTGTACGACATCAACGAGGAGCGCCAGCGCAAGATCGGCGTGCTCGTGGACTGGATTTTGCACGAGGACCTTGGCCTGGACATCAAGCTCACGGTGACCACCGACAAAAAGACGGCTTTTACCGACGCGAGCTTCGTGTTTGCCCAGATGCGCGTGGGCGGCTACGCCATGCGCGAGCAGGACGAGAAGATTCCGCTGCGTCACGGCTGCGTTGGTCAGGAGACCTGCGGTTGCGGCGGCCTTGCCTACGGCATGCGCACCATCTTCCCCATGGTCGAGCTGATCGATGACGTCGAGAAGTACGCCAAGAAGGACTACTGGATTCTCAACTACTCCAACCCTGCCGCCATCGTGTCCGAGGGCTGCCGCGTGCTGCGTCCCAACGCTCGCATCATCAACATCTGCGACATGCCGATCGCGATCATCGACGTGGTTTGCGCCGCGCTCGATATCGACAAGAAGGATGTCGAGTACGATTACTTTGGCCTCAACCACTTTGGTTGGTTCACCTCGATTCGCCACAAGGGCGAGGAGGTGCTCCCGCAGCTGCGCGAGTACATCAAGGAGCATGAGATTCTGCTGCCCGACTCCTACCTCAAGGGCATGGGCTCGCTCATGGCAAAGAAGCCCGAGGAGGCCACTGACGAGCACCCCGAGCAGAACCGCCACACCAAGGGCAGCTGGTACTACGTCTGGAAGGGCGAGTACGAGATCATGGAGTGCTTCCCGGAGTACCTGCCCAACACGTACCTGAACTACTACCTGCAGCAGAAGGAGTTCGTCGAGCATTCCAACCCCGAGCGCACCCGTGCTAACGAGGTTGAGGAGACGCGTGAGAAGAACCTCTTCGACGGCATCGACCACTACGAGAAGACGGGCGAGATCGACGAGAGCACGTTCTATGCGGGCAGCCACGGCGACTGGATTGCCGATCTGGCTATCGCTCTGAAGAACGACACCAAGCAGCGCTTCCTGGTCATTTGCGAGAACAAGGGCGCTATCCCCAACATGCCCTACGACGCTATGGTCGAGCTGCCTGCCTACATTGGCAAGAATGGCCCCGAGGTCATCAGCCGCGACAACATTCCTCTGTTCCAGCAGGGCCTCATGATGCAGCAGCTGAACTCCGAGAAGCTCGTGGTCGAGGCTACGATCGAGGGTTCTTACGAGAAGGCGCTCAAGGCCTTTACGCTGAACAAGACCGTGCCTTCGATGAAGGTCGCCAAGGAGGTTCTCGACGACATGATCGAGGCCAACAAGGGCTACTGGCCCGAGCTTAAGTAAAAGCAACAGGGTCGCTGGCCGCATACCTGGAGCAATGCCCCGTCCACGTGATTGCGTGGGCGGGGCATTGTCATTTGGTAACGCGTTTTATCAAATATGGCATTTATCTGCGGTAATGTTCTATTTCACCGCCGAGGGTGACATTTCATACCGCCTGCCGAACTGCGTGGAGACCTAACAACTTTTTAGGTCAGTGTTGTGCGTGTAGCAACTTCGCCCGGCCTCGCCTCCGGGCTGCCATGTGAGAGGGGATCTTATGGCTCGACTGCACGTAATGGAACGCAGCCACGCTCAGGCCGTCATGGACGACCTGCACGATGCGCTCGGACGTCGTCTGGCGGTGAGTTCGCTCGCCCCGTGCCCCGTTGAGTTTACGGCAGCGCTCGTCAATCTGTGCTCCACCCAGAGCTGCGGCAAGTGCACGCCCTGCCGCGTGGGGCTGAGCGCGCTGAGCGACCTGCTCGCCGATGTGCTCGAAGGGCGCGCCGATGAGTCCACGCTCAACCTGATTGAGCGCACGGCCCGCACCATCTACCTTTCGAGCGACTGCGCCATCGGCTACGAAGCTGGCGCCATGGCACTCACGGCCATTCGCGGCTTCCGCGACGATTTTGAGCATCACATCCGCGAGCACTCCTGCGGCTTTGACCGCGAGGCCCGCGTCCCGTGCGTTTCGGGCTGCCCGGCGCACGTCGACATTCCCGGGTACATTTCGCTGGTCGAGGCCGGCCGGTATGCCGACGCCGTCAAGGTCATCCGCAAGAACAACCCACTGCCGCTCGTCTGCGGCTTGGTGTGCGAGCATCCCTGCGAGATGCATTGCCGCCGTGGCATGGTCGACGACCCCATGAACATTCTCGCCCTCAAGCGTTTTGCCGTTGAGCACAGCGACCTCAACGACCACAAGCCGCATGTAGTGGACGACACCGGTAAGCGCGTCGCCGTGATCGGCGGCGGCCCGGCCGGCCTTTCCTGTGCCTACTACCTGGCCGTGATGGGTCATAAGGTGACCATCTTTGAGCAGCGCCACCACCTGGGCGGCATGCTGCGCTATGGCATCCCCAGCTATCGTCT
The DNA here is from genome assembly GCF_015554145.1 of Collinsella aerofaciens. Taxonomy (GTDB): domain Bacteria; phylum Actinomycetota; class Coriobacteriia; order Coriobacteriales; family Coriobacteriaceae; genus Collinsella; species Collinsella aerofaciens_AA. Next base: position 45,632 of record NZ_JADNHZ010000018.1, read on the forward strand.
GCCGCGCGAGCGCCTGCAGGCCGAGATCGACTGGATCTTGAGCGCCGGCATCGACGTGGAGCTCGACCACTCCGTCAACGGCGAGGAGCTTGCCCGCCTGCGCGACGAGTTCGATGCCGTCTACCTGGCCATTGGCGCCCACAGCGATAAGAAGCTCGGCCTTCCGGGCGAAGAAGCTCCCGGCGTGGAGTCGGCCGTCAAGATGCTGCGCGCCATCGGCGATGACGAGCTGCCCGACCTGAGCGGCCAGCGCGTGTGCGTCATCGGCGGCGGTAACGTGGCCATGGACGTGGCGCGCTCCGCCGTGCGCTGCGGTGCCGAAAAGGTGAGCATCGTCTACCGCCGTCGCATCTGCGACATGACGGCCCAGGACGCCGAGATCGCCGGCGCCCAGGCCGAGGGCTGCGAGGTGCTGGAGTTGACCGCCCCGCTCGCTATCAAGACGGGCGAGGAAGGTCGCGTGAGTGGCCTGCGCGTGCAGCCGCAGATTATCGGCGAGCCCCGTCGTGGGCGTCCGGCCCCGCGTGCCGCCGCCACGCCCGAGCGCGTCATTCCCTGCGAGCGCGTGTTTGTGGCCATTGGCCAGGACATCGATTCCAAGCCGTTTGAGGACATGGGCATCGCTTGTAAGTGGGGCTGCGTGGTCACCGATTCGGATGGCGCCGTGCCCAACTTCGATGGCCTCTTTAGCGGCGGTGACTGCCAGACCGGTCCCGCCACCGTCATCCGTGCCATCAACGCCGGCCGCGTGGCTTCGGCAAATATCGACCGCTACCTGGGCTTTGACCACAAGATCAAGCTCGAGGTCGAGCTGCCGACCGTCCAGTTTAAGGGCAAGCATGAGTGCGGCCGCTGCGAGCTGGGCGAGCGCGAGGCCGGCGAGCGTATTCACGATTGGGATCTGGTCGAGCAGGGTCTCACCGAGCAGGAGGCGCGCCAGGAGGCGAGCCGCTGCCTGCGTTGCGATCACTTTGGCTTTGGCGCGTTCCGCGGAGGGAGGAACCTGGAATGGTAGAGCCCAACAACACCACCGTCAGCGACAACACCGAAAATGGAGCGCATAACATGGTCAAGCTCACTATCGATAATTGCGAGGTCGTGGTTCCCGAGCACACCACGATCCTGGATGCGGCCAAGTCCGTCAGCATCCAGATTCCCACCCTGTGCTACCTGCGCGATCTAAACGAGATCGGCGGCTGCCGCGTATGCGTGGTCGAGGTTGAGGGCTGCGACCAGCTGGTTGCCGCCTGCAACAACTACGTGCTCGACGGCATGGTGGTCCACACCAACAGCCCCAAGGCCCGCGAGGCGCGTCGCACCAACGTGCAGCTGCTGCTGTCCCAGCACGATTCGCAGTGCACGAGCTGCGTGCGCAGCGGCAACTGCAACTTGCAGACCATCGCCAACGATCTGGGCATTTTCTATCTGCCGTATCAAAGGCATTTGGCGGGCGAGGGCTGGGATTTCGATTTTCCCATCATCCGCGAAAACGACAAGTGCATTAAATGCATGCGCTGCATCAAGGTGTGCGAGAGCGTACAGGGCCTAGGGATTTGGGCCCTGACCAACCGCGCCACGCATACCGCCGTGGGTACCCGCGGGCGCGCACCGATCGGCAAGACCGATTGCGTCGCGTGCGGCCAGTGCATTACACATTGTCCGACGGGCGCCCTGCGCGAGCGCGACGATACCGAGACCGTGTTTGACGCGCTCGCTAATCCCGACAAGATCGTGCTGGTGCAGATCGCGCCGGCCGTGCGCAGCGCCTGGGGCGAGGAACTCGGCATATCTCGCGAGGAGGCCACCGTTGAGCGCCTGGCCTGCGCGCTGCGCCGCGTGGGCTTTGAGTACGTGTTCGACACCGATTTCTCGGCCGACCTCACCATTATGGAGGAGGGATCCGAACTGATCGAGCGCCTGGGCGCCGCCGCCAAGGGCGAGGGCGACAGCCGCGGCTGGCCCATGTTTACGAGCTGCTGCCCGGGCTGGGTGCGCTTTGTGAAGGCGCGCTATCCGGAGTTTGTCGACAGCCTGTCCACGTCCAAGTCGCCGCAGCAGATGTTCGGCGCTATTGCCAAGACCTACTACGCCAAGGTGCTGGGCGTGGGGTCCGAGCGCCTGTTCGTGGTGTCCGTTATGCCGTGCACGGCCAAGAAGGCCGAGTGCGCGCTGCCGAGCATGGTGGGCGAGGGCGGTGTGCCCGACGTGGACGTTGCGCTGACGGTGCGCGAGATGGTGCGCATGATCCGCGCGAGCCACGTGAGCGTGGACACGCTGGTCGAGGAGCCGCTCGATACGCCGCTGGGCTTTGGCACGGGCGCGGGCGTGATCTTTGGTGCCACGGGCGGCGTGGTGGAGGCCGCCGTGCGCTCGGCATATTACCTGGTGACGGGCAAGAACCCCGACGCCGACTTCTTTACCGATGTGCGCGGCCTGGACGGCTGGAAAGAAGCCGTGGCCGATATCGATGGCACCAAGGTGCGCGTCGCCGTGGCACACGGGCTGGGCAACGCCGCGCGTCTGCTCGACGCGATTCGCGACGGCCGTGTGAGCTATGACTTCGTTGAGGTCAAGGCATGCCCGGGCGGCTGCGTCGGCGGCGGCGGTCAGCCCATCCACGACGGCTGCGAACTGGCGGCCGAGCGTGGCCAGGTGCTCTGGGGGCTGGATGCCGCTGCGGACATTCGCTTCTCGCACGAGAATCCCGATGTCCAAGCGTGCTATAGCGAGTTTTTGGGCGAGCCGCTCTCACCGCTGGCCGAGGAGTTGCTGCATACCGACCATCACGCCTGGTCGATGCCTAACGAGGGGACGTGCTAGCGATGCGCGCGTTTGATTTTGAGCTGTCGCGCCGGGGGTTTGCCTCGGCGCTCGCCGCGGGCGCTCTGTCGCTTGCACTCGCGGGCTGCGGCAGCGGAGCCGTGGGGGTTGGGTCTTCTGCGGGCTCGGCTGCCGGGTCTGCCACTGACGGTGCCGCTGCCGAGCCGGTCGAGGTGCACGTCGCGTCGCTCAAGGGCCCGACGTCGATCGGTCTGGTGAGGTTTATGGACCAGGCGGCGAGCGGCGAGACGGATAACGAGTTCGACTTTGCGATCAGCGCCGCAGCCGACGAGATCGTGCCCAAGGTCATTCAGGGCGATGTCGACATTGCCCTGGTGCCCGCCAACGTGGCGAGCGTGCTCTACAACAAGACGGAGGGCGCGGTGCGGGTCATCGACATCAACACGCTGGGCGTGCTGAGCGTTGTGACGGGCGACGCGAGTGTGACCTCGTTTGGCGATCTGGCGGGCCATACCGTCTATATGACGGGCAAGGGCACCACGCCGGAGTACGTCATGAACTACCTGCTGGAGCGCGCGGGCCTGACCGGCCAGGTGACGCTCGAGTTTAAGAGCGAGCCCACCGAGGTGCTGTCGGCCCTGCTTGCCGATCCGTCTGCTGTGGGCGTGCTGCCCGAGCCGTTCAAGACCGCCGCCATCGCCAAGAGCGAAGGCAAGCTGTCGGCTCCGGTAAGTCTGACCGATGTGTGGGATGAGCTGGCAGGTGACACGGGTTCGCGCCTGCTGACGGGCGTGACCGTGGTGCGCCGCACGTTTGCCGAGGAACATCCCGAGGCCGTGGCGGAATTCCTGAGCTGCCACGCGGCGAGCGTTGAGGCCGTGAACGCGTCGCCGGCGGACTGGGCCCAGGCCGTGGTCGATGCGGGCATCGTGGATAACGTCGCGATTGCCGAAAAGGCGATTCCCGGGTGCATGCTCGTGTGCCAGACGGGGAAGGATATGAAGGCGGCGCTCGGTGGGTATCTGCAGGTGTTGGCCGATGCGGACGCGAGTGCCGTTGGCGGCAAGCTCCCGGCTGACGATTTCTACTACATGGAGTAGCCCGTGCGTGCGTTTGCTCGACAAATGACAGAGCGCATGAAGGCGGTGGCGGCAGCAGGTGCCGTTGCCGCCTTTTGGCTTGCCGTGTGGGTGCTGGTGGCGGGTCTTGTGGCACAGCCGCTGATTTTGCCGGGGCCGGGCGCTGTCGTGGTATCGCTGCTGCGCCTGGCGTGCGATGGCGGTACCTGGGCGATTTTGGTGGGCTCGGGCGCGCGGATACTGGGCGGGCTGGCGCTTGCCGCGGTGTGCGGCGGCGTGCTGGCGGGAGCCTCGGTGCGGTCGCGGACGTTTGCCCGCCTGGTGGCACCGGCGCTGTCGTTTGTAAAGGCGACGCCGGTCGCCTGCGTGGTGGTCCTGTTGCTTATCTGGCTGGGATCGGCGCGCGTGAGCATCGCGGCGGTTTTTTTGATGGCGCTGCCGGGCGTATATTTCTCACTGGTCGAGGGCTTGGCGCAGGTTGATAAGCCGCTGGAGCAGATGCTCCGCCTGCATGGCGTGCGGGGCTGGCGACTGTTTTGCGCCCACACCTGGCGTGAGGTGCTGCCGTTTGTGCTTTCGTGCGCGAAGGCGGTCATCGGCATGAGCTGGAAGGCCGGTGTAGCGGCGGAGCTCATCGGCATGGCGACGGGCACCGTGGGTGAGCGCATCTATCAGGCAAAGCTTTTGATTGAGACGGCAGATCTGCTGGCGTGGACCGTGTTGGTCGTGGCGGCATCGTGGACATGTGAGCGCGTGCTAGTGTGGCTGCTGCGGGTTTCGGGGCCCGTGGCGTGGCGCGCGGCCGTGCGGGCGCATGGGCATGGATTGCGTGGGCGTGCGGGGGCTGCGAGCGATGGCACTTCAGCGGAGCTTGCGCTTGCTGTGGGCGATCGTGCGCCCTGGGCGCCGGCGCTCGACGGACTGGTACTTCATGTGTCTGCCGGTGGGCGCGCCTGCGTGATGGGCGCCTCGGGCGTGGGCAAGTCGACGCTGCTTGCCCTGGCGGCGGGGGAATGCGCACCGTGCTCCATGGTGTTTCAGGATGCGCGCTTGGTCGAGGACGCCTCGGCGCTGGGTAACGTGCTTGTGTGCGCCGATGCACGCGTGGATGCCTCGAGTGCCGCTGCCTTGTTGCGCCTGCTGGTGCCGGGGATCGACGTGCATGCGTGCGTGGCCGAGCTCTCGGGCGGGCAGCGCCGTCGCGTCGAGATCGCTCGCACCCTGCTGTGCCCGGGCGGCGCGGTGATTCTTGACGAGCCCTTTACCGGTTTAGATACCGCTGCGCGCGACGCATGCGCCGAGGTCGTGCTCGACTTGCTCGACGGCCGTATGCTGCTGCTTGCCTCGCACGATGTCGCCGACGCTCAGGCCCTCGATACCTCGGACATCATCACGCTCTAAATACTAACTCAGCAACAAAATGATTCGTTTTCCTCTGCTCCCATGGGGTCGGGTGTGGTATTCTATCAGCGGGGTAATACTTAGGAATACCAAGTAATACCAATGCCGCAAAACAAACTCCAGATGCGGGCCAATCGGGTTGCCTTCACAGCCCGTCGCCCAGCCGCGTGGCCCGCATCTATCCGCACCACCGTCGTTTCAAAAAGGAAGCGCCATGGCAGAACACATGACCCCGGTTGTCGCGAAGGTCTTGCCCGAGGAAAAGGCGGCCTTCGCGGCGGCAACCCAGCTCGTGGGCACCACGCCGTCCAACGCCATCCGCATGTTCATCGCTGCGTTCAATCGCTGCGGCACCTTCCCGTTCGACATTTCGCCCAACGGGGCTTTTGGCACTGCGCCCGATTCTCATCAACAATGACTGTCCCAAACTGCCGGGTTTTGAGGAGGTTGGCATGCTCAATGCGCTGGTTTGGGCGCTTGCCTGTTTTGGTGTCGTCGCTGCCGATATTGCCCTGAGCATTGTTTTGTTCTCCGCGCTGGACATCGTGTCGGCACTGACGGGTTTCCCGATCGACAATCTCGATATTCAATGGTTTCAGGCCGCCGCTCAGACGGCGTCGTTTTTGATGGCGCTGCTGTGGTGGCGCTATCTGTGGCCCCGCTCCTTCATGGCGCGCCGGCAAGGTGAACGCCCGCTCGGCGGGGGAGCAAATACTGCATGGAAGCGCATCGCATACGTTGTCGTGATCGGCCTATCCATGCAGGTGGTCATTAGCTACCTATGCGACGGCGTGCTGTCGCTGCTGCCCGAGGTTGCGGCGGACTATAGCGAGCTCGTCGAGGAAACAGGCTTGGGCGATACCAACCTTCTTGCCGTCCTGACCACGGTGCTCGGCGCCCCATTTTGTGAAGAGCTGCTGGTGCGCGGCATTATTTTTGAGTTTTCGCTCCGAGCGTTTAATCCGCAGTGCCGCCCACTTTGGAAGTGCCGGCGTCGTGTGAGCGCGCAGAGTGGCGCCATGGTGCCCTGGGCGGCCCCAAGCACGTGGGGTATCGCCGCGGCGATTGTGCTGCAGGCGGCGATCTTCGGTTTTATGCACATGAATTGGGTACAGGGTTGCTACGCGGGTGCCGCCGGCCTCATCTTTGGTTGGGTGCTCGTGACGACCGGAAAGCTCCGCTACACGATCCTGCTGCACTTTGCCTTTAATGCCGGGTCGTATTTCATGACGTTGCTCTGGTTTGTGAACACACCGCTCGACGTGATAATCACGGTCACCATAGCTGGCATAATCCTCGTGGAGACGATGCGCTCACTGCGCCACGCATGCGAGACGGGCATAGCGACAGCACCGCTGCCCTAGTTGCGGCGTCCGCCTCCGTTGGCACCCTGACGCCCCTGAGCTGCACGGTTGCGCCCGGCAGTGTTTTGCGCGCGCGACATGCCGCCGTGCCCCTTGCTGCCTTTGGGTCCCTTGCCGCCAGCACCACCGTGCGGCTTGCCGCCCTTCTTGCCGGTGCCATGCCCACCGCCAGCAGATGTCTCGCCCGGGCGCGGCGGCACGGGGCGGATTAGACAGTGTTTGGTGTAGCCGATCAGGTCACGACGGCCGGCTTTTTCCAGCGCCTCGCGTACGAGCTTGTAGTTCTCGGGCTTGCGATACTGGATGAGCGCGCGTTGCATGGCCTTCTCGTGCGGGTCGCGTGCCACGTAGATCGGCTGCATGGTGCGTGGGTCCACGCCGGTGTAGTACATGCAGGTCGACATGGTGGACGGGGTGGGGTAGAAGTCCTGCACCTGCTCGGGCATATAACCCATGTCGCGTACGGCCTCGGCCAGGTCCACGGCTTCCTTCATCGTCGAGCCAGGATGGCTCGAGATCAGATACGGCACCACGTACTGCTTGAGTCCGTATTCGCGGTTCAAGCGTTCAAATTTGCGGCAGAACGCGTCGTAGACGGCTCGGCTCGGCTTGCCCATTACGGAGAGCACCGCGTCGCTCACATGTTCGGGCGCTACGCGCAGCTGGCCCGAGACATGGTGCTCCAGCAGCTCGCGCAAAAACTCGTCCGAGGCGTCGGCCATGGTGTAGTCAAAGCGGATGCCGCTGCGGACGAAGACCTTCTTGACGCCCGGCAGCTGGCGCAGATCGCGCAGCAACTGTGTGTAGCCGCTCTCGTCGACCACCATGTTCTTGCACACACTCGGCCACAGGCAGCGCTTGTTCTTGCACACGCCATGCTTGAGCTGTTTGTCGCAGGCAGGGCGGCTAAAGTTTGCCGTCGGTCCACCCACGTCGTTGATGTAGCCCTTAAACTCGGGATCGCGCGTGAGCAGCTCGGCCTCGCGCATGATCGAATCGTGGCTGCGCATCTGTAGCACGCGGCCCTGGTGGAAGGTGAGCGCGCAAAACGAGCACTCGCCAAAACAGCCGCGGTTGGAGCTAATGGAAAACTTGATCTCGGCAAAGGCCGGCACGCCGCCTGCCGCGTCGTAGTCGGGATGCCAATCGCGTGCGTAGGGGAGCTCGGCCACCTCGTCCATCTCATCGGTGGTGAGCGTCGCCGACGGCGGGTTCTGCACCACATAGACGCTGTTGGGGTAGGGCTCTACCAGACGATGCCCGGTGATGGGGTCCATGTTCTGCTGCTGCACATTAAAGCTGCGCGCGTAGTTGAGCTTGTCAGCGGCAAGGTCGTCCCAGCTGGGCAGCAGGTCGTAGTCGTAGACCTCGTCGAGCGAACCCGTGCGGTAGACGGTACCGTTGATATAGGTGATCTGGTCGACGGGCAGTCCCGCGTCGAGCGCGTCGGCGATCTCGACGATCGCATGCTCGCCCATGCCGTAGATGAGGATGTCGGCGCCCGAGTCGAGCAGTACCGAGCGCTTGAGCTTGTCCTGCCAGTAGTCGTAGTGGGCCAGGCGGCGCAGGCTTGCCTCGATGCCGCCGATGATGATGGGAGCGTCCTTGAACGTCTGGCGGATGAGGTTGCCGTAGACCGTGACGGCTCGGTTGGGACGGCGCCCCTCCTCGCCGCCGGGGGTATAGGCATCGGTGTGGCGGCGGTGCTTGGTCACCGAATAGTGGTTGACCATGGAGTCCATGTTGCCGGCGCTGACGAGAAAGCCCAGGCGAGGCTCGCCGAGCACCGTGATGCTGGCGGGGTCGGTCCAGTCGGGCTGGCAGATGATACCCACCTTGTAGCCATGCGCATCGAGCACGCGGCTGATGATGGCCATGCCAAAGCTCGGATGGTCCACGTAGGCATCGCCGCAGATGTAGACAAAGTCGCACTGGTCCCAGCCACGCGCATCCATGTCGGCGCGGCCGACGGGGAGGAACTTGTCGCGGCCCGGTCGCCAGGGGCGGGCGAGCGCTGCCGGGGCATGCGCGGGGCGCGAGCCCTGGGCCTTGCCGCCACGCTTTTGCTGCTGGCCCTGTTTGCCCTGCTGACTGCGCTGGTTGTTCTGAGCGTGCTGAGGCTTTTTTGCCACGATCCCTCCCGGTGTTTGTATGCTGCACGTAATTGTAACCAGTCTTTTTGGGACGGGGCTAAAAAGACTGGTGGAGTACATGAGCTGGCGGATCGGCGTGTCGATGCGGGTGTCGGCGCCGCGCCCGCCGTTTGTTTCCAGACTGTGTATCCGCGTGTTGGGGAACTCGTCTCGCGCGCACGCCATGTTGTCAATGGGTTACAGTATGAACGGCGGCTATGTTTCCGCCAACGCACGAGAGAGTTGTCAACAAGGAGGATGCACGACGATGCAGCGTGCCAAACAGATATCGGAGTCTATTGAGCTGGGCATCATCTTGGCGCTCGCCGGTGGCTTTATGGACGTTTATTCGTACATTGGGCGCGATCATGTTTTCGCTAACGCGCAGACGGGCAACATACTGCTGGTGGGTGTGAGCATCTCGGAGGGCAATTGGGCACTTGCGGGGCGTTACTTCTTCCCTGTGGTTTCGTTTGCTGTGGGCATTATGCTTGCCGACCTGGTTCACGAGCGGTTTGGCAGTGTGATTCACTGGCGTCAGGTGACGGTGTTCTTTGAAGCCGTCATCTTGTTGGGCGTGAGTTTTATTCCCGGTGGCGATTTCAACCTGCTCGCCAACTGCCTCACTTCGTTTGCCTGCGGTATGCAAGTCGAGAGCTTCCGCAAGATCCACGGTCACGGCATCGCCACGACCATGTGCATCGGCAACTTGCGCAACGCGCTGCAAAACGTGGATGATTACATCATCACCCACAAGCGCGGCTTTTTGGAAAACGGCCTGCTGTACTTTGGCGTGATCTTTACCTTTGTGTTTGGCGCCGTGCTGGGCAACTGGTGTATTGAGCGCATGGGGCTGCACTCCATTGCGGTGGCGAGCGTGCTGCTGTTTATCGCGTTTGCCATCATGTTCATCGACCGCGAGCGCGACTTGCGTTTTCGCTGGAAGGTTGCGGCCGAGGCTTGGAAAGAGGGCTGTCGAAAGTAGAGGAATGCGGCAGAGGGGTTGTCCCTTTGCCGCATTATTTTTCATCATATGTTGAAACGCTTTAACACTTTTGATGTTCTCGCGTGTTTTTTGTTTCAAAAGCGTTAGGATGGGACTCATAGCGCGGGGCGTAATGGGTGCCCCGCACACGATAGGAGGCTATCAATGGCTAATCGTTTCGTTCTCAACACCATCTCTTATCATGGTTCCGGCGCCATCAAGGAGATCCCCGGCGAGCTCCAGCGTCGCGGCTACAAGAAGATCTTCGTCTGCTCCGACCCCGACCTGGTCAAGTTTGGCGTTACCGCTAAGGTGACCGACGAGCTTGACGCCGCTGGCATCGCTTGGAGCCTCTACTCCGAGATTAAGCCCAACCCCACCATCCAGAACGTCAAGGACGGCGTCGAGGCCTTCAAGGCCGCCGAGGCTGACGCTATCGTGACCATCGGTGGCGGCTCCTCCATGGACACCGCCAAGGCTATCGGCATCATCATCAACAACCCCGAGTTTGCCGATGTCCGCAGCCTCGAGGGCGTTGCTCCCACTAAGAACCACGCCGTGTTTACCATCGCTGTGCCGACGACCGCCGGTACCGCTGCCGAGGTGACCATCAACTACGTCATCACCGACCCCGAGAAGGTCCGCAAGTTCGTGTGCGTCGACACCAACGACGCCCCCGAGGTCGCCGTCGTCGACCCCGACATGATGGCTTCCATGCCCGCCGGCCTGACCGCCTCCACCGGCATGGACGCTCTAACCCACGCCATCGAGGGCTACACCACCAAGGGCGCTTGGGAGCTCTCCGACATGTTCCACTTTGAGGCTATTAAGCTGATCAGCGAGAACCTGCGCGACTCCGTCGCCGAGGCCAAGTCCGGCCAGCCCGGCTCCGGCCGCGAGGGCATGGCTCTTGGCCAGTATGTCGCCGGCATGGGCTTCTCCAATGTCGGCCTGGGCATCGACCACGCCATGGCTCACACCCTGTCCGCTCACTACGACACCCCGCACGGCGTCGCTTGCGCCATGCTGCTGCCGATCGCCATGGAGTTCAACAAGCCGGTTTGCGCCGAGCGTCTGGCCAAGGTTGCCGTCGCCATGGGCGTTGACACCACGGGCATGAGCACCGACGAGGCCGCCGACGCCGCCATCGCCGCCGTCAAGCAGCTCTCCGCCGACGTGAACATCCCGCACGTCTGCGAGGCCATGAAGGCCGACGAGATCGAGGTCCTGGCCAAGGACGCCATGGCTGACGCCTGCTTCCCGGGCAACCCGCGCGAGGCGACGCTCGACGACGTCATCGAGCTCTTCAAGGAGATTTGCCCGGCTGAGTAAATTACTCCCGTCGGCGGTCCCGGGCTTCCCTCCGGGCGCGTCCTCGGACATGTAAAAGGCCCCGCTGCGCGCGTTGAACTGCCTCCCATTTCTTGGACATGAGAAATGGGAGGCTTTCTTTATGCGCGTTGATTTGAGAGTGAAGCATGAT